>JAUXOK010000028.1:0-520000 GCA_030682255.1 Bacteroidota bacterium
AAGCACCAACGCATCGGCTGAATCATTTAATGCTAAGATAAAAGCATTTAGAGCACAACACAGAGGTGTCAGAGATATTAATTTATTCCTTTTTAGACTTGCTAAAATATATGCTTACCCCACAACTATTTAACTTGATCCTTTATTTCTGCAAATGGTGGCAATCTTAAAATATTGTTAGAACCAAAAGGTGATAATGTCGCATTATTTTCTAAAGATATAATACTAAAATCAGCTGAAGCGTAATTAACAACTTGATTATTGGATGATCCAATTGTTACACTGTGTTTAATAATAAGGGTGTCCGCATTTAAAAGCGTAGTATTAGAACTACAAGAAAAAATTGCAGAATTTCCGATATTACCTGCTTGAGTTGTCCAACAAACGTTAGATTGAGATTTTATGTTGAGAGATAAACATAATGATACACCTAATGCAATTAGATTTAAAAATGCGGTTTTAGTTTGTAGAGATGTAAATGAATTTTTCATATAATTTGATTTAATAATTTAGTAGTGCAAACATAGTATCAAATACCTAAAAAAAAATAAAAAAATAAAAAAAGACGTAAAAATCTTCTTAAAATATTGATTTTCAAGCAGAAAAATTTTTTACAAACCAAAAAATAGTACTTTTTTTGCCTAAATATGAGTGCATCAACCTACAAAAAAACGCTCAAAAACGTCATGTTTTTATAAAAATGCATAAAACACTCATAAAAATGTATTCATTTTTTGAGATAAATCACTCAAAATAACAAAATACAATATCTCAACCATCATGAAATAAAAAAAAGAGTATCAAATGAATGATACTCTTTTTCAGAAAAATGAAAAATAATTTAATTAGTTAACACAATTTTTAGATTTTCTTACATCCAAATGGATACCATAGAAATTATAAGAATCTACAGATGGAGACAAGCTCGTACCTTTATATGTTGTGAAATTTCCTGGAGCTGGATTTCCTGAAGGAGCAGCATCGTAACCTTGAATTTTAACGGTTTCATCACCTTCTTGTAATTCCCATCCACCAGTTAATGAAATTTCGATTTTACCATTAACCAATTTAGCAGTTCCGATATCGATAGTTTGACCAGCATATATAGTTACACCATTTGTTAAATCAGCATTTGCTGTGTATGTAGCCCAATTGCCTGGATTTATGTATCTTGAACCAGTAGCCCAAGCTGTTTCATCTTGCCAGCATTCATTATCTACTACTGGACATCCTGGAGCAGCAAATTCAATGATACCACATTCTGGAAATTGTGAAGCATTTTGTTTGTTGCCTTTTCCTCTTTTAAACAAAGCATATTGAACACCTACTTCATATTCTTGATCCATAACTAATCTAACCAATAGGTTATCACCACCAAAATTGATTTTGAATACTTCACCAGTATAACATATACCATTTGTTGATCCATCAATACCCCAACTAACAGTTACATTGGTCCAAGTGGTTCCGTTGTCTTGACTGTAATAAGCTCCTACAATGTGATCTCTTAGAGTACCAGCTTGTTCATCAGCAGCACATAAAATGCCATCAATAAAATTGAAATGACTCAATGCTGTTGTGCCAGCATTTCTTACAATTTTCCACTCCCACGCATAGCCAGTGATGTCTAGATTTGCATCATTAAATGGTTCGTTGTCAGATAAAAGATCCGCTGAGAAGTGAGTAGATGTAGCAGAAGTTCTAGCTTCTGTAGATAAATTGTTTGAAGGGTTTAATACTTCTTTTTTTTCACAGCCAAACAATGCAAGTACTGCAAGGGCTGAAATCATGATTCTTGTTTTCATTTATATATTATATAAATTAGGGTTTATTAATTTGAGATTTAATGATTAATTTTTTGAAAATCTATTTACACTTACCAAACCGTTTTCATCAGAAATCTTTAAGATGTATACACCATGGTCTAATCCTCTGATATCTAAAGATAAATTGTTTGTTTGATAATCGTTTACTACTTGAGTTAATACAACTTTACCTTGTAAATCTTGCACAGTTACAGTATAACTGTTTAATTCGATATCTAATAGATTAACATTGATTACTGCATGAGAAGGATTAGGAAATAATGTAACCTGATTGGTTAGAATGATGTTTCTGTTTACAAAGATTGAGTTACTCCAAGTAGCGTTGCCATCGTTGTCTACCAGTTTTAGTTTGTAGTAATTAATGCTAGCCAATGGATTGTTGTCTACGAAAGCATATTTTTTGAAACCATTGAAATCGCCAGTAGCATATATTTTACCTAATGGGAAATATTCTGCACCATTACCTGAACGGTATATTTCATAGTGACTAAAATTAAATTCTTCTGTTACATCCCATTCTAAAACATTGGTTTGAGCAACAGCTTTACCAACAAAACGGGCGATTTTTACTGGAAGCGGTACAGTGATGTTGGCAATAAAAATAGCAGGTGGACTAAGCAATGCATAAGTTATTCCTCCTGAAATATAAGTTCCTGTGGCAATCACAGTGAAATTTCTGTAACCTATTTCACCAGTACCTTGAATTGATGAATTTTTATATTGCATAGCATCCAAAAGGGTTTCAGCTTGCACTCTTGTCATAGTATCTGTTCCGTTATTAGCCGTAAATCTTAAAGTGTTAGAACCACTATTGAGAGAAACATTCAATGTATATATTATAGAGTTTAAAGTACAAGTAGAGTTATTTGGGTTGCTCAAGTTAATATTTAAATTACCGCCATTGATAATTAAAGACTCAGAATTGTTATTAATAATATCAGCAGTATTGTAAGTTACATTGATACCGTTTATTCTTGAAGTAAGATTTTGAGGATCTGAAAGCGTAATATTTTGACTTCCAACTGTAAAATTGTAAGCATTGTTGTTAGTTATCTCTACTGTATTATTAACAGATGGATCGTTTGTATTTAAATCAACAACAATATTTGCAAGAATTGGAGGATCAATAAATGCAGTACCTTTAGAAAAAGCTAAGAAGAATTTTAAATTATCTGTTGTTGGCCCATTGTTTGCTGTTCTTTCGGCACCTAAACTTATTTCAAAACTTATTAAATTAGAAAAAGTAAATCTATATCTATAATCATTATTAACTATACCTGCATATGTTGTATTGGTATTACCAGTGGCGACACTTGAATAAAAACTTAAAAAATTAGGATCTGTATTGTTGTATGCAGTTGAAGTTGAAAATGTCTCAAATGAATTGTAATTTCCTTTAGAGATTTTGACACTATTTCTCAAATTTCCAGAACCTTCTCTATCAATATCATAAATATTCAAAACAACATTATCTAATGTTACTGGACTATAAGTAGAGCTTGAACCAAATTTAGTTACAAATTCAAATTTAAATCTTTTGTATGCTGAAGAGCCAGTTCCTTGAGGAGTTGTAACAGTTAAAGCTGGAGAAAACATGCTATCTATTCCTGAAGCACGAGTTGCGCTTGAACTACTCCAATTTTGATCAAAAACTTCAGAAGATCCTGAAGTACCATCCATATTTGTTACAATACAATCCATTACTTGACCATCAACTGTAATTACATTGGTATACAAAACTTGAGAACCAGCAGTATTTAAAGTTCCAGTTCCAGGAATAAGTGATTGATTGTTTGCTGAGAAATTAAGTGGGGCGAAGTTTACATTGAAAACCTGTGCACTTAAAATTGAAGAGGTCATTAAAAGACCTAAAAAGAAGAGCTTACCTAATAAGCTGTTTTGAAACTGTTTTGTAAAATTTAAACTTTTCATAATTTGTGAAATTTTGTTTCGGCAAAACTAGTATAAAAAACTTATTAAATAAAAATATTTTGGTATTAATTTTATGTTAATTAATATAATAAATTGATTTTCAGTCTAATAAAATCTGTTGATAACATTTTTTTATTTAATTTTTGGGTAAAAAAACTTAGTTTTTACCCACTTTTTTATACTAAAAGCAAGCTAATAAGCTTATTTTATCCACAAAACATCAAAATGAGTAGTATTTTATACAAGTGTATTTAACACTTAATCTTTGTAGTTTAAAAACATAGCCTGTGAAATGATACAATTGATATACAATACACATACAATATTTGATGTAATACAGTTGTATATTGATTTCAATTTTTTATATTTTCATTGTCAATAATTCAAACTCTGGTATTAATCAACTAGGTCAAATTTTTTAACATGTTTTAATATTCCAACAATTTGAATTACTTAAGCCATTTAGTTAATTTAATAATTCATTTCAAAATCATTTTTTTTGAAAGATACAATCATTCAAATTTTAATATATTTAATAGTTCAAAAAACATTTAGAAATAAGGGCTAAAAAAAAAATAAAAAAAAGTTTCAACATATAAAACGTTCCTATATTTTTGCAACATCATTTCATCACTCAATGGACAAAAAAAGAAGAATAGTTGATTACAGTAATGTTCCCGAAAACATCTTAAATATGTTAGGCGAATTATACCCATATGGTTACGACAAAGACATCATCAAATTCCCTAATGCTAAAGGGGAACTTATCTCTGCTGTAAGAGTGGAAACAGATGATACCATCTTTTTAATTAAGGTATCTTCTCAACTCAAACAAATGTTTGATGATCTAGAAGTTGAAGAATTTGATTTTAGCGGAGAAGAGAAAGACGAAATATCTTCTGATGACGATGATGAAGATCAATTCAGTAAGGATAAACCTACTGATGATTATGAAGATTAAAAACAATCTTTAAAATCTTCCATTTTCATTCCTCTAGAGCCCTTTAACAACACTTTTAATTTTTGGTACCTTTTTTCTTTGAAATAAACCAATGCATCTGGTTTATTTTCAAAAATCTTTATTCTAGGATTTGTATTTTGGCATCTTGCAAATGCTTTACCCACTAATACAACTTCTTGAAAATTAAATTTATTAGCACATAAGTCTAAAATATACTGATGTTCTTCTAACTCGTGTTTACCCAACTCAAACATATCACCAAGTACAACCAACTTTGTATCGTGCTTCATTTCATCAAATGTATTTAAAGCCACTTCGACACTGCTTGGATTTGCATTGTAGGCATCTAACAATATTTGATTACCATGGCTTGTTTGTATAAATTGCGAACGGTTATTTTGTGGCGAATACGCATGGATTGCTGAAGCCATATCATCTAACGTTACCTCAAAATATTCACCAATGCATATTGCTGCCATGATGTTTTGTAAATTATGTCTGCCAGGTAAACAAGATTCAAATAACACACCTTTGTATCTAAATGCTATTTGAGGCACTGTTTCTAAATCTTGTATTTCGGAATTTTCTGTTGTATAAGTTCTAAAATCACGCATGCGTTTACTCATGTTTTCTAACCAAATATCATCTCTATTTACAAAAGATATCCCATTGTTTTTGATTAAAAAATCGAACAATTCACTTTCTGCTTTTGCAACACCTTCTATGCTGCCAAAACCTTCTAAATGCTCTTTGCCTATATTGGTTATTAAACCAAATTCGGGTAATGCAATATCACATAACTCCTGAATATCGCCTGCTTTATTTGCCCCAAATTCAATAATGGCTAATTCATGGTCTGATTGAAGTTTCAATAATGTTAATGGAACACCAATATGATTATTAAAATTACCCACTGTTGAATAGGTCTTATATTTCTTTGATAAAACTAAATTCAGTAACTCCTTGGTGGTAGTTTTGCCGTTACTCCCTCCTATTGCAATGATTTTTGTTTTTAAAACTTTTCTGTGATGGTTTGCTAATTTTTGTAAAGTTGTTAAAACATCATCTACCATTATAAATCGTTCGTTCTCTTCTATCAATTCATCTACGATTGCATAAGATGCACCACTTTCAATAGCTTGTTTTGCAAAAAGATTGCCATTGAAATTTTCTCCCTTTAATGCAAAAAAAATAGCTCCAGCTTCCAATTTTCTTGTATCGGTAAATATCCTTTGATTACATTGTTTAAAAATTTCGTATAATTGATTGATTGGACTCATATAATTTGGTTCAAATATAAGATTGACATTTGTTTATAAAAAAAATAACTTTTAACATGCAACAAATTTGGAAAACTTGTGTCTTATATTTAAATTTGTTAAATTATAAAAAAAAATGCCTGTTAAAAATTATTTATTTATTGTAATCTTTGCTTTTTTTGGTTCAATTAATGGACAATCTATTAAATATAAATTATTAGATAGTTTAAATTTTGTTGACCAAAATCTTAATCCCCTAAATAAAGCAACTTCTGGCGGATATCATTGTCCTCAGTTTAGCACTTGCGATCTAGATGGAGACGGAAAAAAAGATATTGTTATTTATGACAAATTAGATGGCAGCATTTCCACGTATATTAATAAAGGCAATTTTGGGGAAATTAATTATAAATTAGACAATAGATATGCAAGCTATTTTCCAAAAATGAGGCCTTTCGGTTGGATGCTGATGAGAGATTATAACAACGATGGTTATGAGGATATTTTTACCATTGGAGACCAAGGTTATATTGTATATAAAAATATTTCTTACACCGTTTCTGGCAGACCTGCATTTGTTTTAACAGAACAGCTTCAATATAGAAATATGTTTCCTAAAGGCTCCTTTATTGAATTCAATTCCTTATCTACTCCCTCTATTCATTTACCTGGCATTTATGACATAGATGGCGATGGCGATTTAGACATCATGAGTTATTCTAATGTTGGTGGCGCTATTCAATTGTATTTAAATGCTCAAGTTGAAAAAGGCTTACCTTCAGACAGCATGCGTTTTTTTCAGGTAGATTTATGTTGGGGATATTTTTTGGATTTTGATTGTAATGGCTATTTATTTAATGAATGCAGAGCAAATTCAAACAGAAATTATGATTTATCTAGACACACTGCTGGTTCTTCTATTACACTTTACGATGCTGACAATGATGGGGATATAGATTTACTTTTAGGAAATGAAGGTTGTAGCCACATGACATTAATTAAAAATGCTAAAACTTTAAATTCAAGAGGCTATGATTCTTTTTTTGTAGCCGATACTTTATTTGTTAATGCCAATAACAGGGCTTCAGTAGCAATATATCCAGCAGGATACTTTTTAGACATCGACAATGATGGAATCAGAGATATGATTTATGCCCCTAATTCAGTAAACAATCTCTATATCACTAAAGAAATGCAACAAATCAAATGGTTCAAAAACACTGGTGCTGATAATTTTCCTATTTGGGCTCAACAAGAAGTTTTATTTACAAATGATTTTATAGATAATGGCAATAGAAGCAGTTGGGCCGCTGCCGATTGGGATAAAGATGGCGATTTAGATTTGATTTGTGCTACAAATGGAGATAAACTAATATCCAAAGATACAGCTGATAGAATATATTTGTATGAAAATATTGGCACATCAAAATCCCCAAAATTTATATTAAAAAATCAAGATTTCGGCAATCTAAGAACTGAAAGAATCATTAATTTAACAATTGAAATAGCCGATATGGACAATGATGGCAAATTAGATTTGGTTTGTGGAAACGAAAAAGGTGAAATCATGTATTATAAAAACACCTCTAATACTAACAGCACCCTATCTCCTACATTTACATTTTCAAACACCACTTTTCCTGGTTTTAATATCGATATTGGTTCATACAGTGCTCCAGCTGTGGCAGATATCAATAAAGATGGTTTATTAGATTTAGTAATTGGCAGAAACGACAGCATGATTTCATACTATAGAAACTCAGGCACTTTAACAAATCCTGATTTTATGATAGTAACCAATCGTTTTGGAAATGTTAAACCGATTGATTCTATAGGTTTTCAATATATTTACGATGATACTTTTGCTGTAATAGGATATTATCCTGTTTTTGAAAAATATGTACACTCCAAACCCCGTATTGCTGATTTAAATGGAGACGGCAAACTAGAATTAATTGTAGGCAACTCTTTAGGTACTTTGAGGCTTTATGAAATTGATGGCACTGCACCTAACTCAACCTTTAAAAACATCGATAGTTTTGTTTATCAAAAATTGTTTCAAGGGCAAATCAATCATCAATTGGATTTTGGTAGTTTTATTTCACCGTGTTTGGCTGATTTAGATGGCGACACAGTGCCTGAAATATTAGTATCCATCAACCGAGGGGGCATCATGTATTTAACACCCGATTTCAAATATTCACATAACATCAATATCAAAGATATTTCTAAATCAATTCAAATTAATGGCTATCCAAACCCTACATCAAATAAAATAGAGTTTAATATTAATCCCGATGATTTAAATAGCTTATATCTTATCAATACATTGGGACAATCGTTTGATGTTATATTAAATACTCAATCCACTGTTTTATCTATTGACACTGAATTATTAAATTCAGGTTTTTACATCATTCAATTCAAAACCAAAGACCAAAAATCATTTACTTCAAAGTTTCAAGTTATCAAATAATTTTGCCTAAAATAATTAGTAAAATTGTCTAATTTCGCAACTTTAAATTTAACATGAAAAATATATCTGTAATAGGTTGCGGAACTATGGGAAATGGCATTGCGCATGTGTTTGCAATGAATGGTTTTAAAGTTCAATTGATCGACATCAACGAAGTAGCGTTACAAAAAGCGCTCGAAAAAATTAGCAATAATCTGGAAAGACAAGTTGGTAAACAAGTTATCACAGCTGAACAAAAAACAGAAACTTTAGCCAATATTAACACTACTACCGATTTAAAAACTGGCGTAGGCAATGCTGATTTAGTCATCGAAGCAGCTACTGAAAATATCAATATTAAATTACAACTTTTTAAAGATATAGATGCTAATGCACCATCTCATTGTATTTTATCTTCTAATACTTCATCAATCAGCATTACTAAAATTGCTGCTCAAACGAATAGACCCGACAAAGTGATTGGTATGCATTTTATGAATCCTGTACCTGTCATGAAATTAGTTGAAGTTATCAATGGTTATAAAACCTCTAAAGAAGTTACCGAAACTATCATGACTTTGAGCAAAAACATTGGTAAAACCCCTACCCTTGTAAACGACTATCCTGGGTTTGTTGCCAATAGAATTTTAATGCCCATGATAAATGAAGCAATCATCACTTTAAACGAAGGTGTAGCTGGTGTTGAAGAAATAGACACCGTTATGAAATTAGGTATGGCACATCCTATGGGTCCGCTTCAATTGGCAGATTTCATTGGTTTAGATGTTTGTTTGGCTATCATGAATGTTTTAAACGATGGTTTAGGTAATCCTAAATATGCACCAAGTCCGTTGTTGATTAACATGGTTACATCTGGTGATTTAGGCATTAAATCAGGCAGAGGATTTTATGATTACTCACATGGTGGCAAAGAACTAGTTGTTGCGCCAAACTTCAAATAATAGATATACATCAAGCTTATTTCAACCTAAAAGATATCTTTACAATATCCTTTTATGTTATCCTCAAATAAAAAAATTTGGTTGGTAATTGGTCCAACTGCATCTGGCAAAACAGATAAAGCCATTGAATTGGCCAAAGAACTGAACGCCCCCATTTTATCAGCAGACTCTAGACAGATTTATAAGGAATTGAACATTGCTGTTGCTAAACCAAACGAGGCACAATTGGCAATGGCAACTCACTATTTCATCAATCATGTTTCCATTTTTGAGGATTATAATGTCGGACAATACGTTGTAGAAGCTAGACATTTAATCAATCAATTGTTTAAAACCAATCAACACATCATTATTTGTGGTGGCACCGGTTTATACATCAACTCACTTTTTAATGGCATAGACAATTTGCCACCTAAAAATGAAAAGCTCAGGCAAGAACTCCAAACCATTATTGATAAAGAAGGTATAGACACCTTAATTGAAAAAAACAGAGAATGGCTTTCAGAATCACTGATTAAAAGTAAAAATCCACAAAGAATTATCAGGGCTATTGAGATAAGGCAAAGTCCTACAATTGAGAAAGTACCCCTACCCCATTTTGAAACTCCTTTTGAGATTGAAAAAATCTTTATTCAACCCGAAAGAGACCTTTTGTATCAAAGAATCAACAAGAGAGTGGATGACATGATTGCAAATGGCTTGGAAGCAGAAGCTCGCTCGTTATATAAACACAGAGAACTCAACGCTCTCAAAACAGTTGGCTATTCAGAATGGTGGCCCTATTTTGAAAATTTAATTTCAAAAACCGAAGTTATTGAAAAAATAAAACAACACACGAGAAACTACGCCAAAAGACAATTGACTTGGTTTAGAAATCAGGGGATAGGGATTGGTTAATGGTTAATGGTTATTGGTTAAGGGTTATTGGTTATTGGTTAAGGGTTAATGGTTATTGGTTATTGGTTAATGGTAATTGGTTATTGGTTAAGGGTTATTGGTTAAGGGTTAAGGGTTAAGGGTTATTGGTTATAGGTTATTGGTTAAGGGTTATTGGTTAAGGGTTAATGGTTAATGGTGTAAGGGTTTTCCGCATGATAAATGTGGGAGGTTAAGTTTTAATGGTTGTTCCGTTGAGCAACGGAATGTTCACTTTTTACAACTTTCTGAAAATCAATATAAAAATGATATGTAATGTTTTTAGTTTCATATATAAATATGAATTATATTTGCATTATATAAATACAAATGACAACATTTACAAGTACATTGCCTGAGGAGTTGTTCGAGAAACTCAATCATATTTCCAAACAATTGGCACTTCCAAAGAATAAAATCATTGAGAAAGCTTTAAGAATATACATTGAGCAAATTCACAAAGCCGAATATATTCAATCATTCAAACAAATGAATGATGACGATGATATTATAAAAATTGCAGAAGAAGGCATGGTTGAATATTTAAATCAAATATCAGACAAGTGAAACAAGGTGAAATTTGGTATGTTGATTTGGCTCCTGTAAAAGGAAGTGAGCAATCTGGGTTTCGACCTGTAGTAATAATCAGTGGAAATTTATTAAACACGCATGCACCTGTTATCATCTGCTGTCCATTGACCACAAAGATAAAAAACTATAAAGGCAATATCATATTAGAACCCAATAGCAAAAATGGATTAAAGCTTCAATCAGAGGCACTTACTTTTCACGTAAGAAGCATTGATAAAAAAAGACTTGTAGAAAAAATCGGGACTATACCCGTAGATTCAGTTAAACAAATCATTACTACTTTGAATGATTTATTGAAGTATTGATTTTATACCAATCTGATTTAATAATTAACTCAAAATATTTTGGACTATTGTATCATTCTAAATGGTATTATATTGCAACCCTTTTTAAAAATAATATTATGCAAGACATTCAGTTTCCAGTAACCTTTAAATTCAAAGTTTCAACTTTGGCAAATGATTTTGTAGCCAAAGATGCCAATGGCAGAACCATCGCATTTGTGCACCAAAAAATGTTTAAATTCAAAGAAGACATTTTAATTTATGAGGATGAAACCAAAGCCAAAGTAATTTATAGAATCAAAGCTGATAAGTGGCTTGATTTTTCTGCTGCGTATACCTTTTATGATGAACAAGAAAAAGATTTTGGCAAAATTCTAAGAAAAGGATGGAAATCTGCTTGGAAGGTTAAATATGACATTGTAGATGATGGACAACAAATAAAATATAAGTTAAACGAAGAAAGTGCTTGGACCAGAATTTTTGATTCTATGCTTGGAGAAATACCAATTTTAGGGATTTTTACAGGTTACTTTTTTAACCCATCATATTTAGTTACGAATATAAATACGGATCCAATTGTGCGTCTAAAAAAACTACCTTCATTTCTAGGAAAAAGTTTTGAAGTTACCAAAGTTGGGGAGATGAACACAGAAGATGACGACAGAATCATGCTTGGATTGATGATGATGATATTATTAGAAAGACACAGAGGTTGATAGTAATTTAATTTGGGCGCCTTGGCCTCGCCCTTCGGGTTCGCTATCGCTCCGTACTTCACTTCGTTTCGCACCTCCCCTTGCAGGGTAGCCTCCGGTCTTGGGGCGCATTCGGTTTGCTCCAAAAAATCATTCGATTTTCTTCATAACAATGATTAATTGATTGTCTCAAATCATACCCTCACTTCAGACCAAATCAAAGGTAATGAAATAAAGTATTGATTTTACTTTGGTTTAGTTTTTGATATTTTAACATTTTAACAAAATTAAACCTATGATAAAACGCACCCTTTACTTTGGAAATCCAGCTTATCTGAGAACCCAAAATGAACAATTAATTGTTACTTTACCCGAAAACAAAAGCGGCCTGAATGAGACAGACAGAAGTGCTTCTATACCCATAGAGGATATTGGTATTGTGATTCTCGACCATCAACAAATTACTATTTCTCAGGCTTTAATAGCCAAACTACTGAACAACAATGTAGCTTTTATTACCTGCAACGACACCCACCACCCTACAGGTCTTTTATTAAACTTAGATGGCAATACCCTGCAAGCAGAAAGATTCAGACAACAAATTGATGCTTCGTTACCATTAAAAAAACAATTGTGGGCGCAAACCATCGAACAGAAACTTAAAAACCAAGCTTTTGTTTTAAAACAATTTAATCAAGGTGATCCCGATCTTCTACTGCAAATGAGTAAACAAATTAGAAGTGGCGACCCCGAAAATATGGAAGGCAGAGCTGCTGCACATTATTGGAAACATTTGTTTGGAATAGAAAATGATTTTAAAAGAGACCGAGAAGGTGATACGCCAAATCATGTTTTGAATTATGGTTACGCCATTTTAAGAGCCATTACTGCTAGATGTTTGGTGGGCAGCGGTTTACTTCCCACATTAGGCATACACCATCGCAATAAATACAATGCATACTGTTTGGCTGATGACATCATGGAGCCTTATCGCCCCTTTATCGATCAAATAGTTGCAACCTTATTTTACGAAAAAGCTATACCTGAAGAATTAGACAAAGAAACCAAAGCCAAACTATTGGCCATACCAACGATGGACGTTATCATCAACAGAGAAAGTAGCCCTTTGATGATTGCCATGCAAAGAACCACAGCCAGTTTGAACAAATGTTTTGAAGGTGTTCAATTAAAAATTATATATCCAAAACTGTCTTAATGATGCAACAACATGACAAACAAAACCGAACGTTTCAATGCATACAGAATTATGTGGGTATTAGTATTTTTTGACCTCCCAACGGAAACCAAATTAGAGCGAAAAATTGCAGGCAAGTTTCGAAAAGAAATTTTAGCCGATGGTTTCACCATGTTTCAGTTTAGTATTTATTTAAGACACTGCCCAAGCCGAGAAAATGCCGAAGTACACATTAAACGTGTAAAAAAACTCCTCCCCGAAAAAGGGCATATCGGCATCATGTGTATCACCGACAAACAATTTGGTGATATGGAAATATTTTTTGGGCAGAAGATAAAAGAACCCGAAAACCCTGTTCAGCAATTGCAGATGTTTTGAAAAATGAATTATTATGGTTTGATTTGTAAGTACTAAAAATGCTTGAACCTTCAAAATATTATCATATCTACAACCATGCCAACGGTGATGATATACTTTTTAGAAACGATGAAAATCATTATTTCTTTTTAAGAAAATATCAACACCATATCTCCCCAGTAGCAGATACATACGCCTACTGTTTGATGCCAAACCATTTTCATTTTCTAGTTAAAATTAAATCCGAAGCGGAGATTTTCGAATATTTAAAAACTTTTCCAAAGTTTGGAACTTTGGAAAAGTTTAACGCGTTAAACGATAAGGTAATTTCGAATTTTCTATCTAAACAGTTTGCGAACTTATTTAGCTCTTATACGCAAGCTTATAATAAGATGTATAACCGCAGGGGTTCGTTATTTCTTAAAAATTTTAAACAAAAAGAAGTTGGCGACAACGCCTATTTCATCAACTTAATACGCTACATACACGCCAATCCTGTACATCACGGTTTTACAAAAAGCATGTCGGATTGGAAGTTTTCGTCATACAACAGTTTTTTCTCCGAAAAACCCACGCTCCTCAACAAAATGGATGTTATAAACTTTTTTGGTAGCTACGACTATTTTTTTAACATCCATCAACAGGGTGATATAGGATCATTGAACTTGGATTTTGATTTTTGAAAAATAATAACAAAAAAAATGCCTCCCACTTGAGCGGAGAGGCTTACTAAATGTTTTCACAACGGAATAATCCTTATTGTGAATTGGTTTCGTTATTGCAAATGTAATTTTTTTTTATTTAATTGCAAACTAATATTTAAAAACTATGAAAAAGACAATTTTAGGACTAGATTTAGGAACCAATAGTATCGGGTGGGCATTAATTGAAATTGATAACAAAGGAATTCCTATTAAAATAGTTGCAATGGGTTCTAGAATTATACCTTTAAATAGTGACCAAAAGAATGAGTTTGAAAAAGGGCAAGCTATAAGTACAAATCAAAACAGAACAACTGCTAGAACACAACGAAAAGGTTATGATAGAAAACAATTAAGAAAAAAAGAATTAAAAGAACTGTTTAATCAATTAGATATTAAAATTACAGATGATTTAATGCAACTGCCAAAAATGGATTTATGGAAGTTAAGGGCAAATGCCGCAAATCCAAACGAAGAAATTAGCAAAGAACAGTTGGGACGTATTTTATTTATGTTTAATCAAAAAAGAGGCTATAAATCGGCAAGAAGCGAAGCAAATGCTGATAAAAAACAAACTGATTATGTGCAAGAAGTTTTAAATAGATATGACAAAATCAAAAACGAAAATAAAACAATTGGTGAATATTTCTACTCTAAATTAAATGACCAAAATTATAGAATAAAAGACCAAATTTTGCCAAGAGAGGCATATATTTCTGAATTTGAAACTATCATCAATATTCAAAAGAACAAACATCCTTTCTTAACTGAAAATGTAATTAATCAACTTAAAAATGAAATCATTTTTTATCAAAGAAATTTAAAATCACAAAAGGGACTAATAAATATTTGTGAGTTGGAAGGATGTGAAACTAAAGTTTTTGATAAAATAAAAGAAATTGAAAAAATCTCATTTATTGGACCTAGAGTTTCACCAAAAACATCACCTATTTTTCAGATTTGTAAAATTTGGGAAATGGTTAATAATATTACATTTAAAGTTAAAAACAATGATGGTTCTAAATACAAATGGAGAGATTACGATTTATCTTTGGAAGAAAGAAAATCCATTGCAAAGTTTTTAAGTGTTCATCATCAAATAACATATAAAGAACTAATTGGATTAATCGGGTTAAATGAGAAAGACGTTTATCCAAACCGCCAAATTAGCAAAGGGCTTCAGGGAAACATCACTTATTCTGAAATTGACAAAATAATTACTGATAAAAGTCTTTTAAAATTTAACTTAAATATTGTTTCGTGTAATAAGAGTGCAGAATTAATTGATAAACAGACTGGAGAGGTTTTAGATGAAATAGAAGCAGAAGAAGTGGATAAAAACATAGAAAAAGAACCATTATATAAATTATGGCATACCATTTATTCAATTAAAGATGTAGAAGAATGTAAAAATGCATTATTGAAAAAGTTTAATACTTTAAATGAAATAGAAGCTGAACAATTGGCAAAAATCGATTTTAACAAACAAGCTTATGGTAATAAAAGCACAAAAGCAATGAGAAAAATCTTACCGTATTTAATGAAAGGTTATGGATATTCACAAGCTTGTAGTTTAGCCGGCTACAATCATAGCAAAAGTTTAACAAAAGATGAAAACAAAGAAAGGTTTTTAGATTCTAAATTAGAATTATTTGCTAAAAATAGTTTAAGACAGCCTGTTGTTGAAAAAATATTAAATCAAATGGTAAATGTTGTTAATGTCATTATTGATACATATGGAAAACCTTTTGAAATAAGAGTTGAACTAGCCAGAGAATTAAAACAAAGCAAAGACGAAAGAAATAACACCACAAGCAACAACGAAGCCAACAAAGCAATCAACAAAGAAATTGAAAATAGATTAGCTGAACATGGCATTAAGGCAACAAAGCGTTATATTGAAAAATATAAACTCATTTTTCCAAGTAGGTCTGTAATAAACATCAGATCAGGAAAAGCAGAGTTAAAAAAACTAAAAGAGGCAACTGTATGTAATCAATGCCTATATTGTGGTCAATCATTCAATTTGAGTGAAGCATTAACAGGCGATGCTTTTGATGTTGACCATATTGTTCCAAAAGCTATATTATTTGACGATTCACAAACCAATAAAGTATTGGTTCACAGAAAATGTAATTCAGATAAATTAATGACTACTGCCTATGATTATGTTGCTTCAAAGGGAGAACAAGCTTTAAATGAATATTTGCTACGAATAGATGAATGGTATAAAAAAGGTATATTGGGATATGGCAAAGTTCAACGCTTAAAAGTATCATATATTGAATACCAAGAAAGAAAAGCAAAAAAGAAAGAAACGCCAGCCGATATTCAACTTTGGGAAAGTTTTATTGATAGACAATTAAGAGAAACTGCCTACATTGCCAAGAAAGCAAAAGAAACATTGTTAAAAATTTGTCATAATGTACATAGTACAGAAGGCAATGTAACAGCTAAATTAAGAAAACTTTGGGGTTGGGATGATGCTTTAATGAATTTACAATTACCCAAATTTAGAGATTTAGGGCAAACAGAAATGATTGAATGGACAAGTGAGCATGGCAAACGTTTACATAAAAAAGAAGCAATAAAAGGTTGGACAAAAAGAGATGACCACCGCCATCATGCAATAGACGCACTTGTAATTTCTTGCACTAAACAAGGATTTATACAACGTATCAATACTCTAAGCAATAGTGATGTAAAAGATGAAATGAATAGAGAGATAAACGAAGCAAAAATAGAATACAATGAAAAACTATCTTTACTTGATAAGTATTTAATTGAAAATAAGCCTAAAGCATTTACAACAAAATATGTAGAACAAGAAACAGACAAAATTTTAGTTTCTTTCAAAGCTGGCAAAAAAGTAGCTACTTCAGGTGTAAGAAAAGCAAAAGTAAATGGCAAAAAACAAATAGTTCAAAAAGATATTATTGTGCCTAGAGGTGCATTACACGAACAAAGTGTATATGGCAAAAATAAAGTTGTAGATAAAGACAAGTCAATTAAATATATATTCGAAAACACCGAAAAAATCATCAATAAAGATATTAAAGCACTCGTTTTAAAAAGAATTGTAGAACATGGAGATATTAAAACAGCAATTGAATCGCTAAAAAAAGAACCTATTTATTTAGACGATGATAAGAAAACTACACTTGAAAAAGCAGATTGTTGGAAAGAGGAGGTTGTTCTTAAATATCCTTTATTAAGTATAAAAACCAATGATGTTCAATACATAATAGATGAAAAGGTTAAAAAATTAGTAAAAGAAAGATTAGAACAACATGGAGGTAATGAAAAAATAGCTTATAAAGAACCTTTGTATTTCAACTTAGAAAAGAAAATTGAAATTAAAACTGTAAGACTTTTCGTTAAGTTAGATAATGTTGAACCAGTTAAGAAAGATGAAAATGGCAAAGAGATTGGATTTGTGAAACCAGGCAATAATCATCATATTGCTATCTATAAAGACAAAAAAGAAAATTATATACAACACTCATGTACTTTTTGGCATGCCATTGAAAGAAAAAAATACAAACTTCCAATTGTAATCAATAACACTAACCAAGTTTGGTCAACCATTGGCATAAAAGAACTACCACAAACTTTTTTACAAAAATTACCGCATGATAATTTAGAATTAGCATATAGTTTACAGCAAAACGAAATGTATATATTGGGTTTAAATAAAGATGATGCTGAAAAAGCATTAAATGAAAATAATCATTCTTTAATAAGTAAACATTTGTATTTAGTTTGGAGTGTATCTGAAAACAATTATTGGTTTAGACACCATTTAGAAACTAAAAATTCTGACTTAAAGAAAACAGAAGGAGCAAAAGAAAGTAATCGATATTACTTATTTAAAAGTGTAGGAGCATTTATAAATATAAAACCAATTAAGGTAAGAATTAATCATTTAGGTCAAATTAGTAAAATTGGGGAATAAATAATCTAATTAGAATAATATTTTTTAAAACAAAAAAGTCGAGCAAACCAAATGTTTACTCGACTTTTTTGTTCAATTTTTTTTGACATTAAAAACACCTAAATTCAATAATAGCAACGCTTTGACACAGGGTATATTGTAATTAATATGTCAAAGATACGAAACGAAACCAATTCACAACGAATATCACTTCTCAAAAGATAAGAACATGATTGTAATTAATATGTCAAAGATACGAAACGAAACCAATTCACAACCAGATTTGCCTTGAAAACTTCAAGTGCATTATTGTAATTAATATGTCAAAGATACGAAACGAAACCAATTCACAACTATAGAGCTTAACACAGATATTCAACCACTATTGTAATTAATATGTCAAAGATACGAAACGAAACCAATTCACAACAGAGAGAAGATGCAATCAGCTATTGAACAATTGTAATTAATATGTCAAAGATACGAAACGAAACCAATTCACAACTTAATAGGGGATGCAATAACCAATTTAATGATTGTAATTAATATGTCAAAGATACGAAACGAAACCAATTCACAACTAAACATAAGCATCATATTCACCCATATAAATTGTAATTAATATGTCAAAGATACGAAACGAAACCAATTCACAACAGCAACGAAACTTTAATAATAAATGAAAACATTGTAATTAATATGTCAAAGATACGAAACGAAACCAATTCACAACACAGAAAAACGTGTATTGATTGTGATTGTTATTGTAATTAATATGTCAAAGATACGAAACGAAACCAATTCACAACGGTGAAGGGATGACAAATAATCCTTATGCAATTGTAATTAATATGTCAAAGATACGAAACGAAACCAATTCACAACGCACCAATAATTATGCTTTTACCTTTAAATATTGTAATTAATATGTCAAAGATACGAAACGAAACCAATTCACAACAACTTGAACATAAAAAGGATGGCAAAAGTGATTGTAATTAATATGTCAAAGATACGAAACGAAACCAATTCACAACTAATTACAGCCTGGTAAAAGAAGATTTAAAATTGTAATTAATATGTCAAAGATACGAAACGAAACCAATTCACAACAACGGGGACTTACTTGATAACGAACCATTATTGTAATTAATATGTCAAAGATACGAAACGAAACCAATTCACAACTAACTACCGGATATTGTCAGCCATTTGAAATTGTAATTAATATGTCAAAGATACGAAACGAAACCAATTCACAACCTTGGTATTTCTAGTTCGTCAAAGCTTTCTATTGTAATTAATATGTCAAAGATACGAAACGAAACCAATTCACAACAAACAAGATGTTATAAATGTAATTAACTATATTGTAATTAATATGTCAAAGATACGAAACGAAACCAATTCACAACTGAGCGGACACGCAGTATCAGTAGGTAACGATTGTAATTAATATGTCAAAGATACGAAACGAAACCAATTCACAACACCGAAAAAGACAAGAAAAACAAAACCAAGATTGTAATTAATATGTCAAAGATACGAAACGAAACCAATTCACAACACTATAATAGAACAACCTTTATTTCCTGAAATTGTAATTAATATGTCAAAGATACGAAACGAAACCAATTCACAACTATCTAATGCTTGTATCTTTTGTATTCCATATTGTAATTAATATGTCAAAGATACGAAACGAAACCAATTCACAACGTATTGATTGTTTGGATAGAATTTGCACCTATTGTAATTAATATGTCAAAGATACGAAACGAAACCAATTCACAACCTTAAGCCATCGTTGGTGGCTAGTTGCATCATTGTAATTAATATGTCAAAGATACGAAACGAAACCAATTCACAACATAAAATTGATGCTTTTAATTGGTTCGGCTATTGTAATTAATATGTCAAAGATACGAAACGAAACCAATTCACAACATAGCTTGCGCTTTTGTTACTTGTTGAAATATTGTAATTAATATGTCAAAGATACGAAACGAAACCAATTCACAACTATTTAAACACTAACCAAACACTTTACAAAATTGTAATTAATATGTCAAAGATACGAAACGAAACCAATTCACAACCTAGGATTCATCATTGAGGATTTTCTTTAATTGTAATTAATATGTCAAAGATACGAAACGAAACCAATTCACAACAGCTGACTCAAATATGGATAAAGCTCGACTATTGTAATTAATATGTCAAAGATACGAAACGAAACCAATTCACAACAACGCTTTGTTTGATTTTCGACACACCATTATTGTAATTAATATGTCAAAGATACGAAACGAAACCAATTCACAACTAATAGAAATGTAATAGAAAAGTGAGTGTTATTGTAATTAATATGTCAAAGATACGAAACGAAACCAATTCACAACACACACCAAGCACACCAAGTAGCAAAATGGATTGTAATTAATATGTCAAAGATACGAAACGAAACCAATTCACAACATAGTAAGGATTCAAGATAATTTAACACCTATTGTAATTAATATGTCAAAGATACGAAACGAAACCAATTCACAACCACAGCCGAAAGCCTAACAGAAGGAGAAACATTGTAATTAATATGTCAAAGATACGAAACGAAACCAATTCACAACGCTTATCCTTTAGCGGTTTTTTTTTGCGCTATTGTAATTAATATGTCAAAGATACGAAACGAAACCAATTCACAACCACCACAACCGCTGGGCAGTGTTGTAATGAATTGTAATTAATATGTCAAAGATACGAAACGAAACCAATTCACAACCTATAGATTTAATTCAAACGACTGCAATTAATTGTAATTAATATGTCAAAGATACGAAACGAAACCAATTCACAACAAATTTTTTAATGTGAAATAATGGCTTTTAATTGTAATTAATATGTCAAAGATACGAAACGAAACCAATTCACAACAAGGGAACAAGAGGTACAAGATAAGCCAAAATTGTAATTAATATGTCAAAGATACGAAACGAAACCAATTCACAACATGGAGAACAATTTATTATCAATGGGACTAATTGTAATTAATATGTCAAAGATACGAAACGAAACCAATTCACAACTATGGGGAGAATGCAGAATTTTTCAATAAGATTGTAATTAATATGTCAAAGATACGAAACGAAACCAATTCACAACAGCAACAAATCACTTAAAGCAATCGGCAAAATTGTAATTAATATGTCAAAGATACGAAACGAAACCAATTCACAACGAAGAAACTATTAATAAAATAGGAGAAGTTATTGTAATTAATATGTCAAAGATACGAAACGAAACCAATTCACAACCATTATTTTGTAGAGTTGCTTTAGTTGATATTGTAATTAATATGTCAAAGATACGAAACGAAACCAATTCACAACCCAACACCCGAAGAAACGGAAAATTTTTATATTGTAATTAATATGTCAAAGATACGAAACGAAACCAATTCACAACAATTAATCTTATTTATAAATTATGAAAACAATTGTAATTAATATGTCAAAGATACGAAACGAAACCAATTCACAACGGAGTATCGTTACTTCGTTGAATGTCATTATTGTAATTAATATGTCAAAGATACGAAACGAAACCAATTCACAACCATATAAACGAAGGGTTTAAAGTGCTTATAATTGTAATTAATATGTCAAAGATACGAAACGAAACCAATTCACAACCAAAATCCTATATTTGGCACCCCCCTTTAAATTGTAATTAATATATTTCAAAGATTCGATTCTGTATTTAATATGCGGTTTAAAACAATTTCCTCAATTAACAATTAACCAAAAATTGATCTAAATCATTAAATATTGTAATCTCACTAGGGTGGTTTTTTCTTAGGATTAATCTGCCTGCTTTATCAGCTTCTATATATTCTTTCTTTAGCTTTCTGACTTCCATCATTCTAGAATCATCTGCCATAAGACCTAATAAATCATCTAAGATATGTTCTTTGTTTTCCATCAATCCTTTTTAATACACATTTCAGTATTGGGATAATCTATGCCTTTGGGGTTTTCTTTGTTGAAATAAATAACTGAAGTTGTATAACAATTGCCATCTGTAGAAATGATAGTTGCAATAATTTGGTCGCCTTTTTTAATTGAAAAAGGTTTTACTAAAACTTTTTTGCAAACCATTTTGTATTGACAATCGCTTATCCACTTAACTTTCCATATCATGGTTAACTTACCATTGGTATAACTTTTTTGTATGTTGTTTTTTCTTACACTTAAACCATTAGGAATAGTTGGGTAAAAAAAAGTACCTTCTTTAAATTTATAACAATCTAAAGCTTGGGAATTTCCTTCAATAGCAATAAAAAAAATGAATAATCCAACTATCGAATACTTTTTTATCATACTGACTATAAGTTAAACCCCATTAAATACTATTCGATAATAACGCCACTTGGTTCGAAGGATATTTCACCTTCTTCATCTTTAACAAATACACCCTTGGCGATGGCTTTTTTGCCTTTACTTTTTTTAGGTAAGATAAATTTTTCGTTGGTATTGATGTAAAATTCCGAACTATCATTTTTAAAAGTCATCCAACAGCCAGAATGAGAGCAAACATTCTCAATTTTGCCTTCAATTTCATAAGTGGTGTCTTTGCCTTCGTTAAAAGCTTTTAAGGCAGTTTTCAATTCGGTGGGGTTAGATTTTTCAAAAGCTTCTCCAAATGCACCATTTTCAGGTGTTTGAGAACAAGAAATTGCTAAAAATAATAAGATTGAAAATAAAATTTGTTTCATTATACAAATTTAGGCAGAAAAGGAATTGCTTGTAATATTATTTTTTGTAAGTTTGAACTCTAAAATATTATCATGAGTAAAAAAGAAGGTCAAATAGATCAACCCATCGACATCGAATTATCAGAAGAAATAGCAGAAGGTTCATATAGTAATTTAGCCATAATTACACACAGTCAATCTGAATTTATCATCGATTTTGTTAGAATACTACCTGGCATTCCTAAAGGAAAAGTTAAAAGCAGAATTATTATGACACCTCAACATGCTAAAAGATTGTTGTTTGCCTTAGGTGATAATATGCACAAATTTGAAGAAAACTTTGGTGAAGTAGATATAGAAGCAGGCGGTGGAAATACTGGCTTTCCCATCAACTTTGGTGGAATGACTGGTCAGGCTTAATAACCTAATGTTTTCAACATACTTTTATACGTTTGTTCTTTAGAGAACAAGCGTGTATTGTAGTCGCCATTTTCATCAAGAGATATAATGATATGTTTGGGAGCAGGAGTTAGGCAATGCTGAATACCACCAAAACCAGCTAAACTTTCTTGATAGGCACCTGTATGAAAATATCCAAGATATAAATGATCTTCAGGGTCGAACACTGGCAAATAGATGGCATTTGAATGTTGCTCACTGTTGTAATAATCATCACTATCGCAAGTTATACCACCTAATAAGACTCTTTCGTAAGTTTTATCCCAATTATTGAGAGGAAACATGATAAACTTTTTATTGATTGCCCATGAATCAGGCAGAGTAGTCATAAAACTACTGTCAATCATATTCCATTTCTCTCTGTCATTTTGCACTTTTTGATATTCAACTTTAAAAATTGCGCCTCCACTCTCTCCTACTGTAAATGAACCAAATTCTGTAAAGATATCAGGTTCTGGCACAGCATGACTATCGCAAACCATTTTAACTTGAGCAACGATTTCAGATGCCATGTACTCGTAATCAAAATTAAATTTCAATGAGTTTTTGATAGGAAAACCGCCACCAATATTTAAACTATCTAAATCAGGACAAATCTTTTTTAATTCACAATATACGTTTAAACATTTGTGTAATTCATTCCAATAATAAGCATCATCTTCGATACCTGTATTGATAAAAAAGTGAAGCATTTTTAGCTTCATTTTAGCATTTGGTTTTATTTTACTTTTATAAAACGGAACAATGTCTTTATATCCAATACCTAATCTAGAAGTATAAAAAGGAAACTTAGGTTCTTCTTCAGCTGCTATTCTTATACCACATGAAAACTCATCATTAACTGCTTCTGAAAGTAAATCTACTTCTCTGATGTTATCTATAACAGGAATTACATTTTTAAAACCATCATTAATTAACATAGCAATGTTATCAATATAGTTTTGTAATTTAAATCCATTACATACGATGTATTTCTCTTTACTGAACAAACCTTGTTCATACAATGATTGTATCAAATTGATATCAAATGCTGATGATGTTTCTAGATGAACTTCGTTTTTCAAAACCTCTTCTAACACATGGCTGAAATGGGAACTCTTGGTGCAATAACAATAATGATACTTGGCTTTGTAATCTACTTTTGCCATAGCAACATTAAACCAAGTTCTAGCTTTTTTAATATTATCAGATATTTTTGGCAGGTAAGTAAACTTAAGCGGAGTACCATATTGTGCCACAATATCCATCAAAGGTATGTTGTGATATGTTAATTCTTTGTCATCATTTAATGCGAATTCATCAACCGGAAAGTCAAAAGTTTGTTCTATTAAATCTATATATTTATCTTTCATTTTGTATATCTAAATCAGTTAGGTAGTAATTGAAATGCAAAAGTAACTAACTTAGATGTTAATTCAATGTTAATTTTTTACAAATATAAAATGACAAAAACGAAGGTTTATATGTTAATTCGTATAGATAAAAAAGAAATTAATAAAAGAATTCTTCATTTTTCTTTAAGTTTTTGGAATTAAACAAATAAGAAAATCCTATTCCAATATATGAACCACGATAGCCTAGTTGAAAATATGAAGGTGATTGTTCACCTCTAGAGATATCTAATAAAGTATGTGAACTAAATGAATGCCTATAGTACAAACCAAATACCATGGCATTACCTATTTTATTAAGTTTAGCCACTTCTACACCTAAATTAACCATGGGATATGCTTCTTGTTTAAAACTCTCTTTTATTATAAATGATTTATTTTTATTCTCAATCATTCTATCTTTTTTTGAGAGCACTGTGTTGTAATTCATCCCAACAACACCTCTGATATCTGAAGAGCTATTATGTTTAATAATAAAAGTTAAGTTTAATGGTATTTCAATGTTTGTAATTTGTTGTTTTAAGACATCCCCATTTCTATTGGTATCATTAAAAACCCTATATCCTTTTGATACAAAATTAGCTCCAGTAGATAAAGAAATACCTGATTCAAAACCATACTGAAATGTAACACCGAAACCAAAACCTGATTTAAATCTAAAGTTAAAATTATCAGGTAATGAGTCTTGTATGGAAACTCTGGATGAAATTACAAAAGCATTTGGTCCAAATCTAAAACCTTGCTGAGCATTGATTTTAATAAAAGAAGTACAAAATAATAAGCAAATGAAGAAATTCTTTAACATCGTTTCAAACCTACTATTTTTTTTTAATATATAAACCCAAAAAATTCATTAGGATTTCTATTCCTATAATTTTCTCCTTCAAAACAAGGCACTTCAAGATAAATGGCTCGTCAGCATAGCTTACTGCTATGACTCCTCTCCAAAGCACCTTGTTTTATTGGATAAAACCATCTCACAACTAAATCCTAATGAACTATTTGGGTTGAATCAAAAAAAAAGCCCCTGAAAAATTCAAGGGCTTAAATATTTAAAATCAATAATTAATTCACACTCATTTTTCTGGTTACAGAATGAGTAGCAGTTTTAATTGTATAAAAATAGATTCCAGCACTTAATCCGTTAGCATCTAAAGTTAAAGAATGATTTCCGGCATTCATTTGTCCTAGGTTGTTAGTTTTAATAACTTGACCATTGATATTAGTGATTTCTACTGTTAGGTTAGTTTCTTCGTTTAACCAAATAATCACCTCAGACAATGAGCTAAATGGATTTGGTTGGTTTTGAGAAACAATAAATACTTCTTTGTTTGCATTAACATTTTTAACGTTTACACCATCCCAAAGTTGACCAATTGAACCATCTAATATTTTAGCAGTTGGTACAGCAACATACATGATTTTATTTTGAGCTACAGGGTGGTTGTTATCAGCAGCATCATTGCTTTGCAAGTTTGTACCAGCATAATCATCCATTTGAAAAACTATGTGAACAAAATCATCAACTTTTCTTGCTACTGATGCAAATTCTTCTTCTTGACCTTGTTTTTGAGTAATATCTTGAGGAGTAGACCAAGTATTACCTCCATCAGTAGAATGAACTAACATAATATCTCTTAAGTTAATATTGTTTACGTCAACATCTTGCTCTAAAGGAGCTGAAAAAGAAACATAAATATTTCCAGCTGCATCAATTCCTGCAGATGGCATGTGTATAACACCTGTATTGCCTAATCTTGCCACACCGCTTATACCAGCATTTTTTAATGCTTGAGGTATTCTACCTGTTGCATCTAACGATTGTGTATTACCTGCAGAAAACTCGTAAGTTCCATTACCATTTCTATCAAACTGAGAACCACCAGCAATAAAAGTAGATATTTTATTTACTTCATTCCAATACCCTAATAAAGATGTGCCAGGGAAAAATGAATAAAGTTCATTAGTCGTATCATCATCAAACACTCTTGATACACCCCAAAAGGCATGAACATTACCATTATTATCAATCAAAACATCTAAAGAGCCATCGCATACAAAAGGCGTATCAGTCATCAATTTTTTAGCATTATAAGGCGCATATTTAAATGAATCGGCAAGCATTTTTGTAAATGTATTACCATTATCTGTAGATTTAAATACAGATACATCATGTAATAATCTACCAGTAACAATCGCAACAATTGAATCTCTTACATCTATGGCATAAATATCTCCACCACCTGAAATAATTCTTGTGCTATCATAACCATCAAAAACAGTATGAATTTTATCCCAAGTAACACCACCATCTAAAGAACGGCTGTATGTTAAAGGCGCATAAACACCATTGATATATGGTGCTCTTGGTTCACCTGGCAAAGATGAATCTGCATAACTGGCTATGCAATGAAAAATATCACCACTGTTCATAATTCTTCCCCAAATTGGTCTTTTTTGTGGTTGACTTAAAACAAGTGAACTACTAGACCAAGTTTGACTTCCTATTCCAGCATTGTATGATAAAACAAAACCACCATCTGCAGCACTGTGTGCCATTACCCATTCTTTATTGCCATTTAAACCTATTGAAGGCCAACCTAATCTTGTGTTTTCTAATCTTGGAGTTGGATTAACTGGTGTAAACCAAGTAGAGCCATTGTAATGGTTATATCCTGTACCACGGCTTGTAAAAGATTGATCAGATGCTGTTGTCCATGCTACAGAAACTTTGCCTCCTGGCAATAAATTAATTCTATTTCCCATACTAGCATTGGTTTGCAAATCGTAGAAGGTTGTTCCCATATCAACAAAACTATAGGAACTTGCGTTTCTTTTGAAATTTTGAAATTGATTGTTGATTGGTTTTGGATTAGTTTTAATCGTTGAGTCAATCTTGAAATCTTTAGAAACAGTTGTTTTAGAAACAGTAGTTTCTTCAGAAATTTGTTGGCTATTACCATTTAATTTTGATGTAACTGATTTCTGAGAGTAGGCCCAAAACGGGACTAATAGTGATAAAATAAGTATTTTTTTATTCATGACAATTATAAAATATTCGGTAAAAATAATGTTTTTTTAATAAATAATTAAAGAAAAAAGAGATTTTTGCAATTAATTTATGTGTTTTTATGTTCATGTTAAAATCAAAAAAGAAGATTTAAAAAAGCAATTTAAATCCTTGAATCCTGATATAAAAGATTTTAAATACCCTGTAGAAGATATGACATCTGGTTTTGACAAACCTGAATTACCTATTTTGATACATCAAACAAATTTTGTTATTGAACCCTTTAATTGGGGTTTGATTCCAAATTGGGCAGAACATACTCATAATTTTGCCATCAACACGTTGAATGCAAGAGAAGAAACGCTATTAAATAAATCAAGTTTTAAAGATTATATAGATATTCAAAGAGGTATTTTGCCGATAAATGGCTTTTATGAATGGCAACATATTGGCAAACAAAAAATTAAACACCTCATTTCCCATTCCAATCAAATTATATTAAATATTGGCGTGGTTTTTCATCGATTCATTAATCAAAATCACCAAGAAATTAAAACTTTTGCAATTATTACACAAAAAGCTAACCCCTTAATGGAAAAAATCCATAATACTAAAAAAAGAATGCCTTTTATTATACCTAAAGGTGAAGAAGAAATATGGATTTCATCTGATTTAAATTATACTGAAGCTAAACAAAGCATCCACAGTTTAAAAGATGATGAGTTAAATGCCAAAATCATGATTGAGCATATCAATAATACTCAAATTAATTTATTCTAAAAAGTTTTTTTACATCGTTGATTTTAAATATTTTAACTACCAATTCTCTGAATAATTCACCTTGTGAATTGGATGCATTATCAACCCCCTTCATGGCTAAGTCATAAAACTTCATGTAACCTAAAATCATTTCGATATCGTCTTTAGAATAATTTCTACAAGCCAACAAATAATCTTTCACAAAAAATTCATTGACTCCAATAATCATTGAGATTTCTTTGGGAGATTTATTCTTAACATCATGACATAAATACATTTTTTTAAAGTAATTCAATAATCCATAAAGATACCCAATAGCATCTCCTGGTTTAATGTTTTCTAAAAAATAATTGGTTATTTGAATTGATTTGTTGTAATTTTTAGATCCTAATGCATTCTGAAGTTCAAATATATTATACTCTTTACTGATTCCAATGTTATGCTCTACATGATGAATGTTTATCATGTTTACATCTTTTGGAATATTTTGCAACATTTTATCTATTTCTGATTTTAGCTTTTGAAGATTTGTGCCTACAAACTGTCCAATAATCTCTGTAGCTTTTGGATCAATTGATTTATTTTTAGATTTTATATAATCATTTATCCAAGCAGTAATTTCATAATCGCGAAGCTGATCAGCAGCAAACATATCAAATTTAGCAAGCGTTTTGGCCATTTTGGTTCTCAAATCAATCTTACTTCTGTTACAAATAACTAAGATTGTATGTTCATTTGGCTTTTCAAAATAATCATTCATATCATCCCAATTCTTGATATTTTGAGCTTCTTTGACCATGATTAATTGATATTGACTTCCCATTGGAAATCGTCTGCAAGTCATTTTAATTTCGAGCGGGGAAATATCCTTACCATAAGAAATATTTAGATTAAAACCTTTTTGTTCTGGGGTTAATACCGTGCTTTCTAAAAGGTCGCTTAATTCATCAATGAAATAACTTTCTTCACCGTGTAAAAAATATATTGGCGAATATTCTTTACTCAAAATTTTCTTTTTTAATTGCTCAAAGGCTATGATGGTTTTATTTGCCATTAATATTTTTAAATTCGCAGTGTTGAAACTAAATTTTAGAGATTACAATTTTACGATAAAAATACTGAATGGTAATGCACGAATTTTCGACATTATCAGGAAAAAATATTTTCTTGTAACTCCAGAGGAATGGGTTAGGCAACATGTTATTCATTTTCTTATTCATGAGCTAGATGTTCCCATTGGTTTAATTGCTGTAGAAAAGTCGCTTGAATATAATGGATTAAAAAAAAGATTTGACATTGTAACCTTTGATTCTAGTGGTGAAATTTTACTTTTAATTGAATGTAAAGCTCCTCAAATTAATATCACTTCAAAAACCATGTCTCAAGCTGGTGTTTATCAAAAAACATTAAAAGCTAAATACACTTTTATAACAAATGGCATACAACATGTTTATCTCAAATACGACCCAAAAGAACAAAAACATGAGTTTATTGAATATTTACCGCCTTATCAACTGATGAATCAATCATCTTAAATGGTTGTCTATTTAACCAATCTTTGTCTTCATTTTTAGACTGTTGATTGATTACAATTCTTAGCATACTTCTTAAAAACCTAGATTTAAGCCAAATGTAATTATGATTAAATAATGGAATTGCTCCCAAATTGGCTTTTGCATCTTTGGCTGTTCTGCCTAATTCTAATCTATCAAAACGATTTTCTATAGCTAATTTTACACCATCACACAGAATATTAAAATACAATTGATATTCTTGATTATATAGATAATTAATTCCAATGTAATGTATTTCCATCTCATTTTCTTTTGGATATTGAATATGTGAACTAAAAGCTATAATTTCATTTTCTTTAAAATAAGCGAAAATCTTGAAATTGTCAGCTAAATGCTTTTTCATTTCAACAAAATAGTTCGCATTAATTTTCCCTAAAGTGAAACTTTGTTTGTCTAATACATTGGTGTATAATTTTTCTAGCTCAATTTTATTTGCTTCTATTTCTGTGCTATTTAATTCTCTAATATTTAAACTTGATGCACTATTTTTAACTTTCTGAAATCTTTGTTTATACTTCCTTTTTAAACTTTCACAATAATCACCTATAGTTTGCCATTTAGGTTTGATGTTAAGCATCATTGTTATATCTTCGTTAAATGGAACAAAAGCATTGCAAGTATAAAACTGAACATTGATATGATTGGAACAATCTTTGAGTAATATTCCTAATATCCTGTATTTATTAGAAATTTGTTTCTTAATTTTTAAAATCAAATCCGTTAAATGAGACGTATCCGCTTGATTGATGAAAAAATATCCAGGCTGATTGACTTTAAATACATTGCCACATACCATTAAATGATTGTTTTTAAAACCCATCATAAACTTAAGCATCGAAGTTTCAACACAACTTTTAGTTTTAAAGTTCTCTGATTTTAAGGCAATTAATTGAAAATAAAATAAGGCAATCAGTTGTTTGTTTTTATCATAAATGTTTACATAATAATATCTAAAACCATCTAATAAACTATTTTCTAAAACATGATATTCAGAACTTAAGAGATAATGACCTTCTGGCAATACATTTTTCCATGTTTGATAAACTTCATTTTGTTGATGAAAAATTTCAACTGTGAAAATATTACAATGAGAAAATTTGGGCAAATTCAATATTTATTTATCTAAATAGTAAGGAAACATTAATTGATGGTACTCGTATGTCATTTTATTTTGATTGTCAAACATTAAAAGTTGATTGGTTTCGAAACTTTGATTATTTTCTAATTTGAAACAAACAATATCCCTAAAATGTTTATTCCCTTGATTAAAAATGGTTAATATACTTTGTATATTCAAAGAATTAGAATTGGCTTTTTTTATAAAACATTGCATTTCATATGGTGGTAATATAACCCAAAAACAAGATTTCTGATGCATCAAAGTCACAACTTTTTGAATCAATAAATCAAAATCCAAACTTAGATTGTGGATAGCAATTCTTTTATCTGAATTTTGATTTTGCAAATGATTACTAAAGTATGGTGGATTACAAACCAATAAATCGCTTTTATGGATGAAATTATAACTCAAAAAATCCCCAATTATCAGATTAAAGTGATTAGAAAATTTAGAATTATCAATATTTATCCTAGCATTTTCTATAGCATTTTCATCAATATCAATAGCTGTAACTTCTGCTAAGGGATACTTTTGTGCCAACATTAATGCAATAACGCCAGAACCACAACCAATATCTATTATACTTTTTGGATTAGTATAATTGGCAACAGCCCCAAGCAAACATGCATCAGTTGTAACCTTTAAACCCTTTTTGGGATTAACAATTGAAAATGATTTGAAATTAAAATTTGCTTGTGACAAATCACAAATTATTTTTCTATAAAATCAACATAGCATCACCATAACACAAGAAATTGTATTTCTTTTTGATAGCTTCTTCGTATGCTTTTATAATTAAATCGTAGTCGCCAAATGAAGTAGCTAAAATCATCAAAGTACTTTCAGGTGCATGAAAATTAGTAATAAATGCGTTAGCAATACTAAAATCATATGGAGGTGCAATAAATTTATCGGTCCAACCTTCGCTAGGATTAAGGGTTGATGAAGAAGATACTGAAGATTCAATAGCTCTCATAACACCAGAACCAATGGCAACGACTCTTTTATTGTTTTTCTTAGTCTCGTTTACCAATTTTGCGGTTTCTTCAGAAATGATATAGTTTTCAGAATCCATCTTATGCTTACTTAAGTCTTCTACTTCAACATTTCTAAAAGTTCCTAAACCTTGATGAAGCGTAATATTTGCGATGTTTACACCTTTAATATCCAAACGCATTAAAAGTTCTCTTGTGAAGTGTAATCCTGCAGTTGGAGGCGCTACAGCTCCTTCGACACTTGCGTATGTTGTTTGATATCTTTCTTCATCTTCTGGTTTAACGGGTCTTTCAATATATTTTGGAATAGGAGTTTCTCCAATTTTTCTAACTATTTTATTAAATTCTTCTTTGTCTCCATCAAACAAAAATCTTATTGTTCGGCCTCTGCTAGTTGTATTATCAACAACCTCTGCTACAAGTTCATCATCGCCAAAATACAATTTATTACCAACTCTTATTTTTCTTGCTGGATCTACCAAAACATCCCATAATTTAAACTCAGCATTCAATTCTCTAAGAAGAAATACTTCAATCTGTGCACCTGTTTTTTCCTTGTTGCCATACATTCTTGCTGGAAAAACTTTGGTATTATTCAACAATATTAAATCTCCTTCATCAAGGATATCAAGTAAATCTTTAAATTTTTTGTGTTGAATTTTACCAGTTGCTCTATCAATTACCATTAACTTAGATTCATCTCTGTTTTTAGGAGGGTCTTGGGCTATTAATTCTTTAGGTAATTCGAAAGTAAACTTAGATAATTTCATTGGTGTATATTTAGGGTAAAAAAGGGTGCAAAAATATAAAAAAACACTGTAAAACAAAATAAAATAAAATAAATCTCATCATAATCAATTAATCAATTTAAAAGCATTTTAATTTTTATCAATTTTTAAATCGATATATTGTCTAATTTACTTAGTTAAGCCATCCTTTTATCACCATTAACTTTATCGAAATTGAGGCATGTTAATGTTTTCAGAAAATTGAGTAAGTGTTTGTTGAATATTTCTGGTTGTTCAAGATTAGAAACATGACCTGCATTTTCTATCACACGAAGTTTTGCTAAATCAATTGAAGCATTCATCATTTCAGATTGTGCAAGTGGTGTTACCTCGTCTTCTCTCCCACAAATAATTAATGTTGGAATACTAATTTCATTCAAGCTAGAACAAGTTTCAAAACGTTCGGCTAGAGCTACTAAACCTTGTTTTATAATATGTTCAGAATTTGCAAACACAACATTTCTCAATTGGTCAACTAATTCCGTTTTATTTTCAAATGAATCCTTACAAAACACACTTTTAATAAAACCTTCGTTAAATTTTTCAGCTCCATCAATGTCTATTTCCTTAATAATTTGATAGCGTTTTGCTTTTACCTCAGAACTATCTGCAATACATTGTGTATCACATAAAACCAAAGAAACAAATCGATCAGGAAACCTTTTAATAGCATTTAAAGCAATAAACCCACCCATAGAAAGCCCGCAAATAATTGCTTTTTCAATACTCAATTTATCCATAAACAACAACAAGTCATTTGCAAATTTATCGATGCTTAGAGGCGAAACCTCATCTTTAGATTGACCGAAGCCTCTAATATCGCATGCAATTAATCGAAAAGACTCTTTTAAAAAATCAAGCTGTCCTTGCCACATGTTTTTATCGAATGGATAGCCATGTAAAAAAATAATGGGAACCATTCCCTCTCCTATGTCGTCATATGATAATTCAAAATCATTCAGAGTGATTCTTAAATTAAAGCCTTTATTATTATCAATCATATTGTATATTTTATAGAATTTCTTTTGTTATTTGACTCTCTTTAACTCCTAGTTTAGATAAATGCTTTTCAACTTCCTCAATCATAGGTGGTGGACCGCATATATAAAAACGTTGATTAAAATCCTTCACATTGTCTTTTAAAAAAGCCTCTGTAACCTTTCCGTAATGGTATATTTCTGATTTTTCTTCAGATAAAATATTTATAAATGCATCACCAAGCAGTTCTCTAAATTCTTTTTCAAGAATAATATCTGCTTTAGTTTTATTAGCAAACAAAAGCATGTTTTTTCCAATTTCGTTTTTGGCTTTCAAATCTCTAAAAATAGAAATAAAAGGTGTTACACCCGCTCCACCTGCTATGAAAACACCTTCACCCTTGTATGCAATCGCTCCAAAAACATCATGCAAAACTAATTCATCATCCTTTTTTAATTCATTTAATTCGTTTGTTACACTATCCGGTTCTGTATAAATTTTGATTGTAAATTCTAAAAAATCATTACTTGGCAGGTTAGAAAAGGTAAAGGGCCTTTCTTCTTTTTTCCATCCATTTTTATTGATTGCAATATTGGCTGCTTGACCAGGAATAAAATTTAACCCTTTGGGTTTATTTGTTACAATTCGCAAAACATCATGAGTTACATGATTAGTTGACACTATTTTAAGAATATGATTTGACATAATGTTATTATTATTTGATTGTTTTTTTAAAGTGTAAAATTACATTTTATAACAAATACAGTTATTACACAATCCTAAATTTGAATTGTAGAATTAAAGTGAAATAAAATTCACCCAATTGGTTGATGTATTCTAGACATGGAGTTTCTTCTCTGTGTTCGGAATGACGAAACACGAAAATCATTGTCATTTTTTCTAGGCTCAGCTTAGAGAGAGTTAAGGTAAGATGAGTCGATAAAGAGTCGCTCCCAAACAAGACTTGGCTTCAGACATACCAGTGGAAAAAAACTTACTACCAAAAACTTATTGGAATATACTAGCTTTGTTGGAGTGTTTCATACTTTAATTAATTTAAACGAATATACATAATTATGACTAGGCCTTATATATTAATAATATTTTCATTGTTAATTATTGCAACTGTTTCGTGCAAAAAAGACAAAAATAGAAGTGTCAATCAAAAATTAAGAACTTCAAATCTTGAAAAACCTGCTGAAAGGATGTTACTCGGTGGGGCTGATTTAGAATACACTGAGTTTGGCAAGTTAATTACTAAAATAACCCCTGACAGTTTTATGGGTAAATTATTCCACATAAAGTACTTTGATGAAGTATTAAACAGCGGCAGCACCATTGCTTTGCTTGGTCCTGAAGTTAATACCCCATCGGATGGAATTCTAGTTGATTTTAAGCGCGATACTACTGTTTCATTAATACCCAAACTTACAGGAAATGTTTATACCAATGCGGATGGCACTGGTAGTTTTTATAAAGAAACGGATGTGACCTTCAATTTGTTATTTATACAAATGGGATTTAAGTTGAATATAAAATTACCTGCAGCTTATGATACCATTCAGCTAACCCAGTTTAAAAATCATACAGACTATGGTAAGCAATTTGGAAGTATACTCAGAACCAATCAGTTCCCATTGAACCAGGTTGTTCCCTCTCTTAAGTTATTTAATGTGCAGGATATGTATTTTTACTTTGGTAGAACAGACACTACTTTTATTGAGTATGGTGCAGGACCTCAGCCAAATTTTGGTCCTAATCAATCTATTCATGTACGTAGTGCAAGGTATTCACCATGGATTTTAAAAGAACCTATGCCGGGAGAAACCCATACTGTTACATCTTCTATTGGCTTCAATTTCGAGAATATCATTCATTTGTATTCTGGAGCAGACAATATTGCATATACAGCAGATGATATCATTGTATTTGAACCAAAATTTTGGGAAAGAATTTTCGCTGATGTACAAATCAATAATGAATAAAAGGGTTTTATCTTCAGTTTTAATGATTAATCAATAATTTTTGGGTTGATCTGAAGCTAAGCTCCTTGAAGTGGCGACCAATCAAAGGGCAATAAAGGCCATTACTGCTACAACGATAGCTTTCACCGCTCAAATGAAATTCATCATTGCTCAAATGATAATTTTCACCGCTCAAATGAAGTCCATCATCGCTCAAAAGAAGACCATCATTGCTCAAACAATGCTTCTCGCCACTCAAATGAAGTTCATCACTGCTAAAACTTTTTTATAACAAACTAATGAAAGGCATGAAAACAATCAACCTTCTCTTCCGCAAGCTTGCGGAAGTGAGAAGGACAGGAGGATGAGGTGTTACCCTGTTGAGACCTCACCCCTAGCCCCTCTCCCAAGGAGAGGGGAACAGTTTTCGTAGTTAATTAGGGTCTGCTGAAAAAGTCAACTCCTAAACAATAAATTTTTATTTTCTTTTTGGTGCCAAAAAGAAACAAAAAGGCACCACCAAATAAAAATTTCTCATTTTGGAGCTGCACGGCTAGACACAATCATCTCCAAAATGGAAATTTCACGCATTTGCTGGACCCCAGCCGCACGGCTACTGTTGAATCTTTAATTTACAAAAAAATAATTCGGAGCCAACCGCACCTTTATTAAATTTGACTTTGAAATGAAGATTTTTCAGGGAAACCACAAGGGAAGTTCAGCAAGTGGACTTGCTGAAATCACCCGCAGTGGTCTGAAAAATCAAGTAAGAAGTCTAAATTTAATATGGTGCTAGCTTTTTTTGTTTCTTTTTTTGGCAATGAAAAAAAAGACCTCGAAGTAGGAGCGAAGCTAAAACCATAAGTAGATGCACGGTTTTTTGGGGTTTTATGCAAATCTCCTTGCACTTGAAATTCCAAAAATGAGCTTTTGTGATTGACTATCATGTTGTTATGGTTTTTCAGCAAGCCCTAATTATAAATTTTTCGATGAGACTATTTTTGAGAAAAAGGCAAAACTAATGGAGGTACGAAAATTATCGTCCCTCGCTTCCGCAAGCTTGCGGAATGGAGAGGGATAAGAGGGTGAGGCGTTTAAGGTGCTTGATGGTAATCTTTCTAGCTTTGCTTAACACCACTGGAAAAACGCCAGAGGCGGTTTACTCACTCACTCGCAAGATGCGAGCGAGAGCGGGTGAGGCGTTTAATGCGCTTTGATGGCAATCTCTCTAGCTTTGCTTCACACCAACCACTGGAAAAAAATACAAATCATTTGCACTCGTTTTTCTATATTCACTCATATAAAAGTTGTCGTTTTACTAATTTTTATCAAATAAAAATCCTGCTACAAATATATTCATTTTTGAAAAATCAATATACATTTATTGATTACGCCAGAGGCGGTTTACTCGCTCACTCGCAAGATGCGAGCGAGAGCGGGAAAACAAATATTCATGTTAGTATTACTTTTATCTTTCTTATTAATTTAACTCCGTAAACTATAAAAAATCGTTTTAAAAAAGAATCATTCTTATTGAGGCTATAAAAAACCATTGTTAAAGAGAAAATTGAAAAAAAAACATTAGGAAAAAACCACCTAAGTTATTTTTAGTACAAACTTGAATGGGATTATTTTTATTAATGAAAGCAATGATATGGCTTTGATCATTTGTTAGGTGACCTTCAACAGTAAAAGCACTTGGCTTGTATTCTTTTGAGTTATAATAATATTTTATTGTAATTAGCGACCATTCATAGCCTCCTCCCTCTTGGTTATTAAAACTTAATATTTCTGCATTTATTTTTATTTTTTTATTTACAAACATCCAACCGTATCTTTCTAATTTATTAATTGTTGCTAAAGCAGCATATCCAAAAATAATTATACCTAGTATATCTATATATTTTTGTTTCATACTATTCAATAATACATTGATGAAGTCTTTTTTCTCTTGAATAAGGTTATTTTCATAGTCAACTCAATGCAAATATAAATATTTTAGCGAGAACGCAATTTGAGAATATTTTAAATGATAGATTCATAGCTCAATGCAATTTTGTGTATGTTTTTATTTAAACTTACCTTTGCCCTGTGAATATTGATTTAAGTAACAAAACGGCTTTAGTTTGTGGTAGCACTCAAGGCATTGGCAAAGCCATCGCCATACAATTGGCAAATGCAGGTGCAAACATTGTTTTATTGGCAAGAAACGAGGATAAATTAAAATCTACGATTGATGAACTAAATACTAGTAAAAATCAAAAGCACAGTTATCTGATTGCTGATTTTTCAAACAATGAATCTGTGAAAGCGGCTTCTCAACAATTAAAAGATTTACCCATCGATATTTTAATAAACAACACTGGCGGTCCTCCGGCTGGCAAGGCAATGGATGCCAATATAGAGGAATTTATTGCTGCCTTTAGTTCTCATTTAATCAATAATCAACTATTGGTTCAAGCAGTTATTCCTCACATGATGAAACAGCATTTTGGCAGAATCATCAATATCATATCAACTTCGGTTAAAGTGCCTTTGCATAATTTAGGTGTCAGCAATACGATTAGAGGAGCCGTTGGCAATTGGTCTAAAACCTTGGCAAATGAATTAGCGCCTTATCAAATTACAGTGAATAACATTTTACCTGGCGCTACTGAAACTGAGAGACTTTCAACAATTATTTCAAACAAAGCCAATAAAACCTCCGTTGAACTAGAAACAGTAAAACAAGAAATGCTTGCCGAAATTCCCATGAAAAGATTTGGCAAACCAGAGGAACCTGCTTATGCTGCTACATTTTTATGTTCAGATTTTGCAGCTTATATCACAGGCACCAATGTTGTGGTAGATGGAGGGAGAACACCTTGTCTGTAAAAAACTGGATACATGCCATGAGGTTAAAGACATTGCCTTTAGCCATTGCAGGTGCTTTGGCTGGTAATACTATAGCCTATATAGAAACAGGTTTACTCAATATTTTAATACTTTCACTTTGTTTAACTACAGCAATTTTGCTTCAAATCCTAAGCAATTTTGCTAATGATTATGGCGATTTTACGAATGGTGCAGATACTATAGAAAGAACAGACAGACTTCTAACAACAGGACAAATAACAGTTAAACAAATGAAGTTTGCAGTTTATTTAACAGCTGTTTTTTCGCTTATTTCAGGTGTAATATTACTTATGTTAGGTATTCAAACTATTAATATGTCCTTTTTTATATTATTAAGTTTGGGTTTGTTGGGTATTTTGGCTGCATATTTTTACACTTCAGGTAAAAGACCTTATGGATATATAGGTTTAGGCGATTTATCTGTGTTTATTTTTTTTGGTATTTTCAGTGTTATAGGGTCCTATTTCCTACAAACGCAAACTATCGGTTCTTCTGTTTGGTTTATTGCAATAGCAATTGGATTATTGAGTGTGGGTGTATTAAATATCAACAACATCAGAGACATTGAAACTGATCAAGAAAAAGGTAAAATCACGATACCTGTTATGATTGGTAAAACTTGGGCTTTGAGATATCATTTCATATTATTGTTTCAAAGTGTTGTCATGTTTGGCTTCTATGGAATGAATATTAATCATTGGACTTTTTACATTATTTTGATTTTAATTTCGATATTACTAATATCTCACTTTATTCAATTAAAAAAATGTACCAATAGACAACAATTTAATCAACAACTTAAAAAACTATCTTTGAGCACTCTTTTGATTGTAATAATATACAGTTTTTCAATAAGCTATTTTTTATAAATGGGTCTTTCTGCTACTATATCAAAACATATTTTAAAATTCAAAAAACCGGCTACTACAAGTAGAGGCGCATTTGAAGATAGAGAAATTTGGATTCTTAAAATATGGAACAGTCAAAAACCTGATATTGTTGGCTTAGGTGAATGTGCGCCACTAAAAAATTTAAGCATTGATGATAGAAAAGATTATGAAAAAAAACTAAATACCTTAGTTAACAATATCAACCTAGGCAAAAACATTAACAAATTCAATTTTAAAGAATTTCCATCCATTAAATTTGGTTTAGAAACAGCTTTACTCGATCTTAAAAATGGTGGTAAACGAATTATATATAAAAATTTTTACGCCATAGGCAAACAAGGTTTAGCTATCAATGGATTGATTTGGATGAATCAATTTAATGAAATGAAAAAAGAGACCCTAGAGAAACTTGAATTAGGATTTGATTGCTTGAAATTTAAAATTGGGGCTATCGATTTCGAGAAAGAATGTGAATTACTATCAATTGTCCGCAATCATCCTATGGGGAAAAACATCATTATTCGTTTAGATGCTAACGGTGCATTTAAACCCGAAGATGCATTAGATAAAATTAAAACTTTATCACATTTTAACATTCATAGCATCGAACAACCTATCCAAAAAGGACAATGGCAAGCTATGAAAGAACTTTGTCAAACCTCTCCTATTCCTATTGCATTAGACGAAGAATTAATTGGTACATTTGACGAGAAAGACATTGAGTTGTTGTTAAACGAAATTAAACCGCAATACATTGTATTAAAACCTAATTTGTTAGGTGGTTTTGTTCAATCTGATTTATGGATTTCGCAAGCTGAGAAACACAACATTGGATGGTGGCTCACCTCTGCCTTAGAAGGCAATATTGGTTTAAATGCTATTGCTCAATATGCAGCTTCTAAAAACACCCTTCATCATTCTGGTTTGGGAACCGGAAAACTCTATGCAAACAATTTACCGCCATATACTAAAATTGACAATGGGTATTTATGGCGAGACATGGGACATGAAATAAGCGACAATGACAATCCTTACGAAGATCAAAATTAATTAGCCATAAAAAAAGCCCCAATTGGGGCTTTTTTATAAAATTTTTAATATTAGTTATTCAAAACCTTTTTTATCACCAACATTAACTTTAGCGCCATTCAAAACGTATGAAGCTTCGATGCCAGTTTTAGAAATATCATCATGGAATTCAGAAATAATAGCAACAACTTCCATATTTGAAGCAGGTTGTCCTTTTAAATCTAATGTAAACTCATAGTTAGACAATTTACCAGCTACAAGATTTTCAGTTGGTATTGCATCACCAGTTGCACTAGTTAAAATATCGAAAGCAACATTTTTGTGTTTGTAACCTACAATTGGATTTCCTTTTTGATAAAACGGATGACCATTTTGAGTATTATAATAATTTACTTGATCCCAACCTGTACCTGTTCCTGACAATTCTTTTGCAACAGCAACTACAGTGATAAAATATTTACCTTGAGTTGCAGGCAAATCAATTGCACCAATACCTAAAGTTACATTAACTTTATACTTATCTCCTTCTTTTTGAGATGCATCAATTTTGAAACCACATTTTGCAGTTTGGGTTTTAACAATATTTGCTGTTGCTTCCCAAGTTGTTCTATTGGCTGCTTTACCATCAACTCTATTAACCATACCTGTTGGATAAGCTGGTTTAAATAAATTAATTAAAGTGTTACCTTTATCAAATGACATTTTATCATTGCTATGGATTACATAATTAATAAAATTATTGCTTCCTACTGCATTTTGAACTTTATCAGAATATACAATGCCGTCTGGACAAAACGTACACCAAGCACCTGAGAAATATTCCAAAACAACTTTTTGAGAATAACTAGTTGGTGCTTTTTCAGGTCCTGTAGGTGCTACTCCTTCTTTTTCTTTTTTACAACCTGAAAATACAACAGATAGTAAAACGAATGATACTAATAGTAAATTTACTTTTTTCATTTTATATAATATTTATGCAGCAAATATATTTATTATTATGAATAAATCAACTTTTTATTACTTTTTTTATATAAAATTTTACATAATTATAACAATCACTAAAAATATAATATCAGTCATTCATCAATTTAATTTGTAATTTTGAAAAATGAATAACGCCAAAGAGGCTTTCGATAATTTATTAACTATCATGGACGAGCTTAGGGAGAAATGTCCTTGGGATCGTGAACAAACAATTGCATCCATTAGACATTTGACCATTGAAGAGGTTTATGAATTGAATGAAGCTATTTTAAATAATGACCCAAACGAAATTAAAAAAGAATTAGGTGACGTATTACTTCACATTGTTTTTTATGCTAAAATTGCTTCAGAAACTAATTTATTTAATATTCAAGATGTTATCAATTCACTAAGTGAAAAACTGATAAGAAGACACCCTCACATTTATGGCAATGTGGAGGTTGCAAACTCAAATGAAGTGAAACAAAACTGGGAACAAATAAAACTCAAAGAAAAAGGCAATGAAACCAAGTCTGTTTTATCTGGAGTACCTAAAACACTCTCAAGTATTGTAAAAGCATATCGCATGCAAGATAAAGCAGCACAAGTTGGTTTTGATTGGCCCAACAAAGAACAAGTTTGGGATAAAGTAAACGAAGAACTGCAAGAATTTAATGAAGCTATAACTGAAAAAGACCAAGAAGAAGAATTTGGCGATTTATTGTTTTCGTTAATTAATTATGCAAGATTTATAAATATAAATCCTGACGATGCTTTAGAAAAAACAAATATTAAATTTAAAAAACGCTTTGAATACATAGAAAAAAAGGCCTTAGAAAGTGGAGAAAAACTAGAACAAATGGGACTTGAAAAAATGGATAAACTATGGAATGAAGCCAAAGAATTCCATAAAAAGACCAGTTAGATTTTAAGTAAAATTATACTGTAATAATTTTAGCAATGGCGTTATTATACAAATCTTCAAAATGTTTGATAGAACCATAATCAAAACCATCTATCACAGCTGATTGTCCTTTTACATTTCCAATAAATTGTATGGCAACACCCATACCTTCAAAATGATTTTCCAAAGCCACTCTTGATGATGAACGAACCGAAACAACTACCCTACCTTGTGCTTCACCAAATAAATAAGCGTCTTTTCTATAGTTTGAATCTGATTTTACATCAAACCCTAAACCTGATTGCATAGCAGATTCTGCAAGCGTTACAAAAATACCACCCTCGCTAACATCATGTGCAGATTGAATTAATCCGATAATAATGGCTTCATATAAGGCGTCATGCAATTGTTTTTCTTCATCTAAATTAAAATAAGGTGCAGGAGAATACTCTACTTTGTGGTATTTAGCTAAATATTGACTGCTTGAAATATCGTTTTGTGATTTTCCAATTAAAAAAATCAAGTCTCCTTCTTCAACAAATGCAGAACCGGTATGGTGTTTTGAATCTTCTATGATGCCAACCATACCAATAGTTGGTGTTGGATATACAGCAACGCCATCAGAACTTTGATTATAAAAACTTACGTTTCCTCCAGTTACAGGTGTTTCAAATTTTAAACAAGCTTTGCGCATGCCATCAATACTGTGTTTAAATTGATAATAAACCTCTTTGTCATAAGGATTACCAAAATTCAAACAGTTGGTTACTCCACTCGGTTTTCCACCTGTACAAACTATGTTTCTAGCTGCTTCTGCAACGGCAATGGCGCAACCAGTTTCTGGATCGGCATAGACATAACGGCTGTTACAATCAACGGTTAATGCCAATGAACGATTGGTGCCTTTGATTTTAACTACAGAAGCATCACTTGGTTTATTAGTGCTTTGATTCACTGTGCCAACCATGCTATCGTATTGATTAAACACCCATCTTTTGGATGCAATATTTGGTAATTGCATTAAATATTCTGCAACAGCTTTATAATCTTGTGGTTCTGCAATTGTGTCAAATGCATATTGCTTAATTTTTTCAAAATATTTAGGTGTTTCCCATTCTCTGTGATAAATAGGCGCGCCTCCACCTAAAACCAAGCTTTCGCCTGGAATATCAGCTTCTAATTCACCATTATAATAATATTGTACACGTCCTGTATTTGTCACCTCTCCTATTTGAGCATAAGTTAATTCCCATTTTTTGAAAATGGCTTCTGCTAAATGTTCTTTTCCTTTTTCTAAAACCACCAACATACGCTCTTGACTTTCAGACAACAATATTTCCCATCCTTTCATATTCACTTGTCGGGTAGGAACTTTATCTAAATGAACAATCATCCCTGTACCACTCTTTGCAGACATCTCGCTTGTGCTGCAAGTAATACCTGCTGCTCCCATATCTTGCATACCAATAATAGCTCCGGTATCAATTAACTCCATACTGGCTTCCAAAATCAACTTTTCCCAAAATGGGTCACCAACCTGAACACTTGGCAAATCATTGATACTGTCTTCAGAAATATCTTTACTTGCAAATGCCGCCCCGTGAATTCCGTCTTTTCCTGTTGTAGAACCAAAAATATAAACGGGATTACCAATACCTTCTGCAATGGCAGAAATAGTAGTACCAACTTTAGCTATACCAACACTCATGGCATTTACCAAGATATTAGTTTCATAACAATCATCAAAGTAAACCTCACCACCAACCGTAGGAATACCAAAAGCATTGCCATAATCGCCAATACCTTTTACAACACCTTTTAACAACCATTTGGTTCTATCGGTATTGATATTACCAAAACGCAATGAATTAAGTTGAGCAATTGGACGAGCACCCATAGAGAAAATATCTCGATTAATTCCACCAACACCAGTTGCCGCACCTTGATAAGGCTCAATAGCCGATGGATGATTATGTGATTCAATTTTAAAACAAACAGCTAAACCATCGCCAATATCAACCAAACCAGCGTTTTCTTCACCAGCTTTTGCTAACATTGCAGGTCCTTCTTTGGGTAAGGTTTTTAACCAAACAATTGAGTTTTTATAAGAGCAATGCTCACTCCACATAACAGAATATATACTTAATTCTGTAAAATTTGGTGTGCGACCCAATATTTCTTTGATTTTTTCGAATTCCTCGGGACGTAATCCCAATTGTTGAGCTTGTTCTAAAGTTGCTAATTCCATTTTGTTGCAAAATTAAGCGGTTTATTGCTTTAATAAAAAACTAAGTATCAACATTATTTTATAACAATTATTTAAATTATTGAAAACTATAAATAATTATTTATTGAAAAAAGAATAGGTATATCTAAGTTAAGGGTTTAGAAATTTTAATCGATTTTTTAACCAAATAATATCCCAAGAAACTGGCTACGATAGAAGCAGATAAAACACCAATCTTAGCATGAGCAATTAAAACGGGGTCTTTAAAGGCGAGTTCTGATATAAATAAAGACATCGTAAAACCAATCGCTCCCAAACATGCAATACCAATGATATGTTTAAACGTAATATCTGAAGGCAGAACAGCTAATTTCAACTTCAAACACAAATAAACCATTCCTGTAATTCCCAATAATTTACCAAGCAATAAACTAAAAAAAATACCGATAGTTATTGGGCTGATAAGTTGAGTCATAATATCGTTTCCAAATGTTACACCACTGTTTGCTAGTGCAAAAATTGGCATGATGATAAAAGCAACTACTGGATGAATTTTATGTTCTAATCTTTGCAAGGGTGTTAAAGCCTTAATGGATAATGATTTCATGTCTTCTAAAACATGGAGTTGGTCATTAGTGACAGTAGTTTTGTTGTTGGGAATTAAATTTTTAAACTTTAATAGCAATTTTTCTGCTTTTCTATTAAAAGTGGATTCTGTAATTTTAGCATTTGCTGGAATAGTAAATGCGGCTAAAACAGCTGCAATAGTTGCGTGAACACCCGATAATAAAAAAGCTAACCATAATCCACCAATTCCTACAATACCATAAAATAAAGTATTTCGAACACCTATCATGTTTGCTGTAATAAGAACGGTCATAAAAACACCGCCAAGCATCAAGCTCATAAAATCAATATTGGATGTATAAAAAAACGCAATCACCAAAACAGCACCAATATCATCTGCAATAGCTAAAGCTGTAAGAAAAATTTTAACTGAAAGGGGCACCCTATTTCCCAATAAATACAAAACACCTAATGCAAAAGCAATGTCGGTAGCCATAGGAATTCCCCAACCATTACTTGCTTCTCCACTTGGGTTAAATATCAAAAAAATTAACGCTGGAAAAACCATACCGCCAATAGCACCTGCAATAGGCAAAATAGCATTTTTAGGATTACTGAGTTCTCCAGCAATGATTTCTCTCTTCAGTTCTAAACCAACAACAAAGAAAAAAACTGCCATTAAACCATCGTTTATCCAATGGTGTAAACTCTTAGAAATTACATGTTGGTCGAAACCTATTATAAAATGATATTCCCAAAAATGGTGGTAGCTTTCTTTTATTGGTGAATTGGCAAGTATCAATGCCAATAATGCGGAAGAAAATAAAACAATACCACTGGTAGTGCTATTATTAACGAATTGTTTAACAGGGTCAATGATCCAAGTGTCTACGATTTGTTTTTTGTTTTCTTCGTGCATCTTTTAAAGGATATAAATTTATTCTATAGAAAATTTAATGGGAATTGTAGATGCAATACTTTTAATTTCACCTAAAATTAAACCTGGCTTCCATTTCCCACTAGTAAGTTTAATTACATCTAATGCGTCTTTATTCAATAATTCATTATCTGTATTTAAAACATGAACATTTGTTACGCTTCCATCAATTTCAACTGTAAATTTCACAAGTACAACACCTTGAATTTTATTTTCAAAAGCACTTTTAGGATAAACTAGAAAATCATCTATAAATTCCTGAAAATACTCATCATCACCTAAAAGGCTCGGATAAATTAAAAATTTCACATCTGCTGTGTCTTTGCCATCGTAGCCATAAGATTTTTGGGCAACAATCTCGTTGATGCTCATTTCAATAATGAGCCTTTTTTGCCCATTTGGGTAATATGATCTGTATATACCATCATAAACTATTTCTCCATATATGTATCTGTGATTACTTATAGATTGTATACCTTTATTTTCATAAAATGATGTATCAATCTTAAAAGTATCCAATTTCCCTTTATGTTCTATCGTATATAAATGGATTTTATTACTAATTCTGTAATCAATATATTGTGTTTCAAATTTAATATTTTTTTTGGATGGATTGATATTGTCTAATTTATTTTGAGTTTGTGAAAAAACAAATTCATTAGAAACCAAAAGAAAAGGTATAATGATAATTGCTTTTTGAGTCATAATTTAAGGATAAAGTCGTTTTAAATTCCAAATGCCATTTTGCAAATAATATTGCAGTCTATCGTGAAGGCGATTGCTTCTGCCTTGCCAAAATTCAATGGCGAGGGGTTTAACAATGTATCCACCCCAATGTTCGGGTATTTGTGGTTTTTCTGTTTTGTATTTTTCCAAAGCGTTTTGCATAGCTATTTCTAGCATTTCTCTGTTTTCAAGATACTGACTTTGAGCACTTATAATAGCGCCAATTTGCGATTCAAAAGGACGAGAATAAAAATAGGCTTCGCTTTCTGCTTGGCTGATTTTTTCGGCAACGCCTTGAATTCTAACTTGTCTTTCTAATTCTAACCAAACAAAATTAAGGCTAACATTGGGATTCGAGGCAATCTGTTGCCCTTTGTTACTTCCATAATTGGTAAAAAACACAAAACCATCATCCTCTATAGATTTCAACAATACAATTCTGCTATCGGGAATATTATCATTGCAAGTGCTTAAACACATAGCATTGGGTTCTTGCAATTCAGCTTTCATAGCCTGATGAAACCAACTCCTGAATTGAACTATTGGATTTTCGTTTACGCCATTTTCATTGAGCTGAGCCGAACTGTAGTTTTTTCTTAAGGCTTTGATATCTTGGTTGTGGGTCATTTATTGAAAATACTTTTAAGTTTTAACTCTATTACCCCAAAAAAAGCTTCTTTAAAAATCTTCTTACTCATTTTGGAGGTACCTAATGTTCTATCTGTGAAAATAATGGGCACTTCTACAATTTTTATCTTTTTAAGAAACACTTTAAATTTCATTTCGATTTGAAAAGCATAGCCTTTAAATTTGATTTTATCGAGGTCGATGGCTTGAAGTGTTTCTCTTGTGTAGCAAACAAAACCGGCAGTTGAATCACGAATGGACATTCCAGTAATCAATCTAACATAAGCACTTGCATAATAACTCATAATTACACGACTCATAGGCCAATTCACTACATTTACTCCGGTAACATAACGGGAGCCTATCACCAAACCCGCATTTTCGTCTTTAGAAGCTTTTAAAAGCCTTGGCAAATCATCGGGATTATGAGAAAAATCAGCATCCATTTCAAAAATATATTGATAATGTCTTTCCAAACACCATTTAAAACCAGCAATATAGGCAGTTCCCAAACCATTTTTCACTTGTCTTTCCAAAAGATGAAGCCTGTTGTTAAATTTAGTTTGTAAACTTTTTACTTTGCTAGCAGTGCCATCTGGAGAGTTGTCGTCTACTATCAAAACATCAAATTCAGGTTGAAGCGACATCACTTTTAGAATGATGTTTTCTATGTTTTCAATCTCATTGTAAGTTGGTATGATAACAATTAAATCAGTCAATTTTAAATATTAATTAGAAAAGGTTGCAAATTAATGTTTATTTTGAAGCATAAAAAATGAATTGATGCAAAGAGCTGTTTTTTTCGATAGAGATGGAGTTATAAACCGCGAAATGGGAGATTATGTTACTCAAAAAGAGGATTTCCACTTATTACCAGACGCCATAGATTGTATCAAACTAGCACATAAAAATGGATTCAAAGTCATTTTAATAACAAATCAGGGAGGTATTGACAAAAAGTTATATGACGAGAAAATCCTCAATGAAATCCATCAAGTGCTTATTAATGAGTGTGTTAAAAATGGCACAACTATTGACGATATATTTTACTGCAGACACCACCCTACTATTGGAAATTGTTTGTGTAGAAAACCAAATTCTTTAATGTTAGAAAAAGCTATTGCTAAATACCATCTCAATCCATCACATTGTATAATGATTGGAGATCATCAAAGAGATATTGATGCCGCTTTAAAAGCAGGTGTTTTAGGATTGCTTGTGCAACCAAATAAACCCAAATTACATCTACTAAATGAACAAATTAATGCACTCTTGTCTAAATAAAACCTTATTTTTGTAAAATTATATAGTAATGAATAAATCGATTCTTCTCATTTTAATCACTTTTTTAACAACTTCTTTGTTTGGGCAAAATAAACCTACAAATCCACCAGTTAAAAAAACGACAACAGCAAACAAGAAAACTGTTAAACCTTTACCAAAAGTTAACTACGTTATCAATGGAAAACTCAATGGTTTAAAAAATCATTTGATGGTTTTAAACAAATTTAATTATCAAAAAATGGAGTTATTAGACTCTGTAACTACTGATAGTGAGGGTAATTTTACGTTTAAAGGAACAACTATTGAATCATGTATTGTATATTTACAATTCAATAAGCAAACTGCTGTCCCATTGATTATAGAAAATGGTGTTGTTTTTAATCTTAAAATCGATGCTAATCAACCTGGCTTAAATTACGAAATGACCGGTGAAAAAATTGAAAAATCAAGTGAAATATACAATTTCATTAAAAAATATTCTAAATTGGCGGGTGAACTAGGTCAATTAGAACAAGCTATCTATAAGGAAGAGAATGCTATGATAATTCAATCTGCTCAGATTGAATATTCTATAAAGCAGAAAGAATTAACTTTAGCTTTAGATGAAATGATAAACAATGGCAGTCCACTTCAATCATACTTTATCATGATGAATTTTATAGAAGAAAAAAAGGTAGCAGATGTTAAGTCTTTGATGAAAAAAATGGAATTGACAATGCCACAAAGTTCTTACTATAAAGACATGAAAGAAATGTATGAAAGCACTAAATTTTTAGCGGAAGGAGAACCTGTTCCTGATATAAACTTACCTCAACCTAACGGCACAAATCTTAAATTATCTTCATTAAAAGGCAAAGTTGTTTTGATAGATTTTTGGGCAAGCTGGTGCGGACCATGCAGAGCTGAATTTCCAAATCTAAAAAGAATCTACGATTTATATAAATCAAAAGGATTTGAAATTTATGCAGTATCATTGGATAGAGATGCAGCATCATGGAATGGCGCAATAGCTTCAAACAAACTTAATTGGCTTCATGTTAGTGATTTAAAATATTGGAGTTGTGAGCCAGCAAAACAATACAAAGTTACTGGCATACCATTCACAGTTTTAATAGATAAAAATGGCAATGTGATTGCAAAAAACTTAAGAGGTGAAGAACTTGAAAGAAAACTTGAGGAATTGTTTCCATAACAAATTGATAATTTTAAATTAACCATATGTTCAGTTTAAAGTTCTTGTTTTGAACCATCATTTAAAATGAATTCACAATTATCATACAAAATCTTAATAGTTGATGACGAGATAGATATTATCGAGTTATTGAGCTATAATCTTAAAAAGGAAAATTTTACTGTTGTTGCAGCAATGAACGGCAAAGAAGCGATACAAATTGCATCGAAAATTAAACCCGATATTATATTAATGGATGTTATGATGCCCGAAATGGATGGCATCGAAGCATGTAGACAAATCAAAGCGATGCCTCAATTAATCAATACGCCACTAATTTTTTTAACAGCTAGAGGAGAAGAATTTAGTGAATTGGCAGGTTTTGAAGCAGGTGCAGATGATTACATTATTAAGCCAATTAAACCAAGAGTATTAATTTCTAGACTAAAAGCCATTTTAAGAAGAAATTCTCAAGATGCGCCCAAATCAGTAGCTATGAATTTTACAGATTTAAAAATCGATAGAGAAAGTTTCAGTGTAACATATAAAGGTAAAGTTCTACAGTTTCCGAAAAAGGAGTTTGAATTATTATCATTATTAGCATCAAAACCAGGAAAGGTATTTACTCGTGAGCAAATATTAGAATCCATTTGGGGTGATGATGTCTTAGTTGTCGATAGAACTATTGATGTTCATATTCGAAAAATTCGTGAAAAACTAGAGGATAACTATATTCAAACCATTAAAGGGGTTGGATATAAATTTGAAGTGTGAAAAGAAGATTAACACCTGAACGCATTTCCCTTCTAACAACCTTAGTTTTGGTTGTGATTTTTTCCGCTTTTTTATTGATTTTCAAAACCACGCTTCTTTCTTTTTTATTATCTTTATTTATTTTCGGGTCGTTAACCTACATCATCATTTTATTTACACTTGAGTATTTTATTTATAGAAAAATTAAACTCATCTATAAAACCATTCATACGCATAAAACTTCAAAAAACGCTCCAATAAAATTTATTGACGATTATAACATCGATCCTATCAATAAGGTAAATGAAGAGGTTAAACAATGGGCAATTGACCAAAAAAAGGAAATGAACAAACTGATTGCCACAGAACAGTACCGTAAAGAATTTTTGGGCAATGTATCTCACGAATTAAAAACACCCATTTTTAACATTCAAGGTTATATAGAAACCTTATTAGATGGCGCAATTGATGATGAAGAAGTAAAGTTTAAGTTTCTAAAAAAAGCAGCAACAAGTGCTGAAAGATTAAATAATTTAGTGAATGATTTGTTGGATATTAGCAAGTTAGAAAGTGGCACATTGAATATGAATATCAAGAATTTTGATATCAATGAGCTGACCAAAGATATTTTTGAAACCTATTATAAATTGGCTTCAGATAAACTCATCAAGTTAAAAATTAAAGAAGGTTGTGATGAACCTTTATTTGTTAATGCCGATAAAGAAAGAATCAGACAAGTTTTTAATAATTTAATTGCTAATTCTATCAATTATGGAGGTAAAGAGAATGGCACTGTTCGAGTAGGTTATTATGATATGGATACATACGCTTTGGTTGAAGTAAGTGATGATGGTGAAGGCATTGACCCTGAACATTTACCTAGGCTATTTGAGCGCTTTTATAGGATTGACAAAAGTAGATCTAGGAATAGCGGTGGTTCTGGCTTAGGTTTATCTATTGTAAAACATATCATAGAGGCGCACCAACAAACCATCAGTGTAAGAAGTACAATTGGCAAAGGAACCACATTTGCATTTACACTTGCAAAAGCTTAAAACTAAAATTTTAACAAATGACCTTTGAATCTTTGGTTACTAAACTCCAATGCAGGAGATGGTAATTTGATACAGTTTAAAACAAACAATATTTTCTTGAGCGTTTTATTGTTGGTTTTTATTTTTGTTAAATTGTAATCTAACGATAAATAATACTGCCTATAACGTTTCACATCTGTTCTATCAACCAATTGTTTATTTTGGTCTTCCCATTTATTTTCAGTTCCACCTAGTAAACCATTAGCGCCATATCCTAAACCAAGCCCTAAAAAATCAATTTTTGTATTTTTTAAGGGCGAATAACACAACCAATAGGTTTGTCCATTGTAGTCTTTAGATAATCCTGTTAAAAAAGAGTTTCCCAAAACATTGGGTCTTTCTTTTCTATAAGAACTAGGTGAATAAGAGAATTTCATGGTAAACTTTTGTTCTTGCCACAAAGCATGTTGACCTATACACAAAGCACTGCCAAAAGTATTAGCAATTAAATCACCTGTGCTAGCGCCCCAACCTGCTGAAAAACCATCAAATACTTCAATTGGTGTTTGAAAAATCAAACCAAATAAGCCCCATTTCCATTGATTTTTTTTGGAAACTCCAGCCCATTGTGCAGCTTCAATTCCGGTATAGCTTAAATAATAAGCAGAGTATGCATGACCAAATTTATCCATTTGCAGCCATTGTCTATTATCATTGATAAAATGGAAACTAGAACTTGGATAATCCTTATACCACATTTGATACAAGCCAGCATGAACAACAGCACTACCACCTAACCCAACAGCATAACAAAGATTTTGTCTTTTTTTATTATTAATACCAACGGTGTCGGATTGAGCCAATAAATTAAATGACCACAATAGCGCAATAACAATGGTCAGTTTAAATAGGTTTGTACTAAGCCAATATGGTTGCTTTACAATGTTCAAGGATTTTTATAGCATTTTCAGAATTTGAACTTTCAGCATAAACTCTTAAAACAGGTTCTGTTCCACTTGGTCTTATCATCACCCATTCTTCATTGCCTAAATGGTATTTATAGCCATCCAAATCCTCAGTGTGTTCTATTTTGTATGGCCCAAATTCAGTGTATAAATTATTTTTACAAGCAGAAATGATATTTTGCTTTTGAGTTTCAGTGATGTGTAAATCATATCTTTCTACAGCAAATTCACCAATAATGGCATATAAATCCGTGATTAATTCCTCGATTGTTTTGCCTTTCAGAGCCATGTATTCTAATATTAACAATCCCATCCAAATGCCATCTCTTTCAGGAATATGACCTTTTACAGCAATACCACCACTTTCTTCAGCACCTATTAACACATCGTCTGTAATCATTAATTCGCAAATGTATTTAAAACCAATTTTTGTGGTAATGGTTTCTAAACCTAAATGTTTGGCTAATTTTTCAATCTTTGAGGAAACACTGAAACTTTTAACGATTTTACCTTTAAGTTGTTTGTGTTCTACCAGATACTGCATCAATAATAAAATCAAATGATGAGAATCAATAAAACGACCTGAACTATCAAACCAACCTATCCTATCTGCATCTCCATCTGTAGCTAGTCCACACAAAATATTGGGATTGTTTTTGATTGCTTCAGAAAATGGTTTCAGATTTTTAAGAATAGGTTCCGGAGCCACGCCATTAAAGCCAGGATTGTATTCGCAATTCATCAACATGGCATTTGGCAGTAAAGATTTGATAACATTTTGACCAGAACCAAACATGGCATCATATCCAAAGTTTTGCTCATATTGTTTGAGTTTTGTTATATCAAACTTAGCAATCACTTCATCCAAGTATATTTTTTCGATATTCACCATTTCAACATTTTTATTATTGATATAAAAATCAATGGCTTGGGTAGATGACATAGAATTGTAATCAATCAATTGTTCCACTTTTTCAATTTCAGAAGGCACAACCGGACCACCATAATTTGCTTTTATTTTATAACCATTATAAGCAGGTGGATTATGACTTGCTGTGATGATGATGCCTGCAAAAGTATTTAATTTTGTATTGGCTAAGGATATCATTGGTGTGCTACAAAATCTGTCGCTTAAAAATACTTTAATACCATTGTGGGCTAAAACTGATGCTGTAGCCTCTGCAAACATCTTACCACCAAACCGACAATCGTATCCCACTGTACAGGTGTGGTTGTTGCTGCTGTTTAAAATCCATTTTGCGGTAGCTTCTGCAACGCGTTTAACATTTTCGATGGTGTAATTATCTGCAATAATTTCTCTCCAACCATCTGTTCCAAATTTAATTTTATACATTTATTTTTAATCTTTTGAATATTTAACAAAATTCCTAACTTGACTCCATTTATACTCATTCAAAGCTTTGATAAATAAATTAGATTCATCAAAAGGAATCATTTCGTTATTAATTTTATAAAGTGTGAATTGAAATTGCTTTTCCTTAAGTATATCCTCAATATTTTTGAAATTAAATAAAATTTGCCATTTTAAAAACTCATCAAAACTAATTGAATTGAGTGGTTTATTATTGACATAAATTTTAATCAGCATAGGTTTGTATTCAATATTATTTTTTTTCTTTTCCCAATATTCAGTAATTTCTATTCTTGTAACTGTAATATCAGACATATTATTTGAAAAATTAAAGTATTTATCACCCCCATAATTAAAGATGATTTCTTTGTTGGCATTTAAAAAGTATTCTATCGCATTATTAATTCCAGAACTTGGATCATTAATGTCACCAGGATTTTTTTCTAAATTATACGTTACCATTTTAGTATTTCTAATTACAGTCAATCCAGTAATTTTCTTTTTTGAATTAAATGCATCCTTTTTGATTTTAATTGAATTTTGATTGTTGGAACTAAAATCATTTGACCCAAATTGAACCAAATTAAAAAAATACTTTCTTGAATAAATTGCATCTAAATAGGTTAAATATGCTGGTCCGTTAACATTGGTGGGAATAGTATTGTTAATTAATAAAAATAATGCTTCATTAAAATCGATATAACCAAAAGATATTTTTCCTTTTTTTGATTCTGAAAGAAAAGAAAAACCAATCACAGCAAATTGAGTTTTTCTTCTACTGCTTGTCCAAAGCTCATTGAAAAACAAGTTTTCAACTTTAGAAAAAGAAACATTGTTATCAGACTCAATTTTTTGCAAAGCACTTCCAGATATTACAATTTGCTTTTTGGGCGAATCCCAAAGTTTTAATTTATTTTCGATGATGGCCTGATAAAATAATTTGGGCAAATGATCCACTAAATTAAAGCCATTGGTATCTTGTTGCTCTGATCTGGGAAGATGAACAAGTGCTGGTATTTCAGTATAAAGTTTTTTAGCTTCTATACCGATACTTAGAAAAAAGAAAAGACAATATGTTATAATTTTAAACAAATGCGTTTTCGCCAGTTATTTCCATACCTAAAATCAATAAATGAACATCATGAGTACCCTCATAAGTGATAACACTTTCTAGGTTCATCATGTGTCTCATTAAAGGATACTCGCCTGTGATGCCCATTGCGCCATGTATTTGTCTGGCTTCTCTTGCTATTTCTAAAGCAATATGCACATTGTTTCTTTTTGCTAAACTGATTTGTGCAGGAGTTGCTTTTTCATCGTTCATTAAATTACCTAAACGCCAACAAAGCAATTGCGCTTTGGTAATTTCTGTTACCATTTCAGACAACTTTTTTTGTTGCAATTGAAAACCTGCAATTGGTTTGCCAAATTGAATTCTTTCTTTTGAATATCTTAAAGCTGAATCATAACAATCCATAGCAGCACCTACTGCACCCCAACTGATACCATATCTTGCAGAATTCAAACAAGTTAACGGACCTTTTAATCCTTCAACATTCGGCAACAAATTTTCTTTAGGCACTTTCACATTGTCGAAAACCAATTCTCCGGTTGCACTGGCTCTCAAACTCCATTTACCATGTGTTTCTGGTGTTGAAAAACCTTCATAGCCTCTTTCTACAATGATACCTCTCACTTTTCCTTGTTCGTTTTTAGCCCAAACCACTGCTATGTCTGCAAAAGGAGCATTGCTAATCCACATTTTAGCGCCATTTAACAAATAATGATCGCCCATGTCTTTGATATTGGTTGTCATGCCACCTGGGTTACTGCCATGGTCAGGCTCTGTTAATCCAAAACAACCCATTAATTCACCTTTCGCCAATTTGGGAAGGTATTTCATTTTTTGCTCTTCGCTTCCAAACATATAAATTGGATACATCACCAAAGAACCTTGAACAGAAGCTGTAGAACGAATACCACTGTCGCATCTTTCTAATTCTTGCATAATCAAACCATAGGTGATATAATCCATGCCTCCACAACCGTATTTGGCAGGCAATTGTGGACCAAATGCGCCAATTTCGCCCAATCCTTTGATGATGTGATGAGGGAATTCCGCTTTTTGAGCGTATTCCTCAATAATAGGTGACAATTCTTTTTTAACCCATTCTCTAACAGAATTTCTAATAAGAATATGTTCTTCCGTTAATAGGTCGTCAATATTATAGAAATCCGGTTGCACATATCTGTCTTTGCCAAAGTTTCTGTCTTTTAATTCTTGAAAATTAATATTTGCCATTCTGTTATTTTTTATAGATTTGTGTGCAAATTTACTGAAAACATTATTAGCCTACAAATGAAACATTATCAATATTGTGTTTATGCCAAAAATATCGAAATATATGCCCCGATAGGCTTATATGAAGCCGAGAAAATTATAAATAATCATTTTCTGGTGAATGTGAAAGTTTGTTCCAATACGCCATTTGATGGTGAAAATTACATGAATTATGTCCATATCGTTGATGTAGTTAAATTATGTTTTAATCAAAGTGACATGATTTTAGAGGTTATAGCCAACCATTGCATTAATCAGTTGAAACTAAAACTACCAATAGCTAACAGCATAGAAATCGATATTCAAAAAAGGCATGCAGCATTTGATGGTCAATCTCTTGAAGGATTGGGTATCACTTTAATAAAGGAATTTTCGTTTGGTTAGATTTATGTTCAATATGGTTTTTGATTAAAAATGGCATTTATACATAAAATCTCTCATACACTCATCATCCTCATCAACCATTTCTATACAAAATGATTGAATATAAATTTCTTCTATCAATTCACTTTTAACTTGAGTCGTAAGTTCAAATATTAGATGTTCCAAAATAATAATCTTTACTTTTCATGGGTTTCTTTATATTGATTAAGTATTTCAAGTAATTGATTGTAGTATGCTTTTAATTGATCAGTATGCACTTCAGGATTTTCTTTGTTAGGTATTGAAATAGGCATTTCGTTAAGATACTTAAGTAGTTCTGGATATTTATCTCTAATTTCATTGGTAAGTTCTAATATTTTTTGATTAATCATGGTAGAGTTTGTATGATTGGTACTTATTTGAGTTAAAAAATGATTAATAGCAGCATTAAAATCACTTTCATTTTCTAAATTAGGTAAGTGAGCAGCATTTTCAATAATTGCCAAGTGAGCATCTTTGATTCTGTTTTTCATAGACTGAGCAACATTGATAGGGGTAAGTGCATCTTCTTTACCAACAATGATTAATGTTGGCACTTTAATTTGTTCTAATTCACTGCAAGTATCTTTTCTAACAGCCATTGCAACAAGTGTTTTATCAACTGTTTTGATTGAAGTTTGAAGAATGATGTTTTTTATAAAATTTACTTGATGAAAATTGTTTTGAATATTTTTTTGAGTAAATAATGAGGTCAAACTATGGCTGGCATATTGTTCAATTCCCAATAAATTAAGGTTTTTAATAGCTGTTAGTCGATTAATTTTTTGGTAAATGGTATCTTCTTCACATTTTGTATCATTTAAAATGATGGATTTAAATCTCTCTGGAAATCGCCCAATAGCATTTAATAAAATATACCCCCCTAGTGACAATCCACAAACTATGGCTTGCTTAATTTCTAAATGATTCATCAATCCAATTAAATCATCTGCAAATAAATCTAAACCAAAGGTATTGTTTCCACTTTCTGAAGAACCATGACCTCTGATATCATAAGTTATAACTCTATACTTGGTCTTAAAAAAATCAATTTGTTGTTGCCATATGGATTGATCAAATGGAAAACCGTGAATAAAAACAATAGTGTCATTTTGGGGGTCTCCAACATCTTGATAACTTAAAACATGTTGGTTGATATTTGCTTTTAAAAGTACTTTGCTCATATGCTTATTTAAAACATGTTCATTTAGAACATTTTTAACGATGCAATTTTACAAAAAAAAACAAAAAAAATCCTTATAACATTCTATGATAATGTTACATGATTAACTGTAAATTTCAATTTTTTAATCTATGCCGAAACTTCAGCTGTGTTAATCGTTTTTCTAAATGAAAAATGATCAAAAATATGTCGTTTGGCAAAACGCATTTGAGTAGGCGTATTGATAAGTTTGTTGTAAATATTCACTGGCACACCAAAATATTCATATTCACTGCCATCATTAAAGATAATTTTAAGCATTTGCCCCTTGTAATGAAAATCCTTGATGCTTGATGTTGCAATGGTATTTAGATACTCTTCTTTATTTTTCAAATGAGTTTCGGGAGATAAACTGACTAAAAAATGATAGGCTTCAATAATGGTTTTACTTTTTGCTTCTGCTTCAAGTTTTAATTCATCATTGTCATTAAATTTATCAGGATGCCACTCTTTCATTAAGTTGCGATAAATGGTTTTTAATTCGTTTAGATTGGTGTCTTTGTCTATGCCAAAAAGCTTTCTGTAGTCTGTAATACGTTTCATGAAAAAAGGAATTCCAAAAGGAATTTGCAAAGGTAGATAAACTAATTTGAATAGCTTAAATTATTTATTGTTTCTTTTTGTAAAAGACCATGCAACTATCCTGCTTTTTTTATTCCCTTGCCCCATTTCAATCGTTTTAAATTCTATAGGTTCTAACTTTTTGAAATTTTGATATATAAAGTTCAAGTTTTTTTCTTTTGAAATCAGACATGAAAACCAATTAACTTGAGATTTATAAGCGACACTTTCTTCAATCATTTTTTTAACAAATTGCGTTTCCCCTCCTTCGCACCAAAGTTCATGATTTTTTCCTCCAAAATTTAAAATAGGCGTTGTTATTTTGGTCTTTTTTAAATGACTGAGTTTTCTAATTGTTCCGTCTTGAGCTTCTTTTAAAGATGAATGAAAAGGTGGGTTACAAACTACTACATCAAAAAACTCTTTAGGTTGAATGATGTTTTTAAAGTAAGAATTTACTTGAGGTTGTTTTCTAATAGCTATAAAATCTTTTAAGTTTAAATTGTTATTTACAATTTTTCTAGCTGAATTAATTGCTAAAGGATCAATATCTGAACCTACAACGGACCAACCATATATTTGATGAGCAAGAAGAGGATAAATACAATTAGCACCTGTGCCAATATCTAAACACTTTACATGTTCCCCAATTGGAACCTTCCCATTATTATCAACAGCCAAAAGATCTGCCACATAATGAATATAATCAGCTCTTCCTGGTATTGGAGGGCATAAATAATTTGCGGGCATTGACCATTCATTTATTTGATAATAGGTTTTAAGCAATGCTTTATTAAGTTGGATAACTGCGTTAGGATTAAAAAAATCTATACTTTGTTGCTCATAATCATTAATAACAACAAAAGTCTTTAGCGAAGGCATATTTTGAATTAGTTTATCAAAATCATAAGCCATACGATGAAGACTACGGGGATGCAAATTGGTTTTCTCTTCTTTAAATTTGGCAACAATTTGATTTGTTTTTTGCTTCATGTATTTTTGTTAATGAGTTATTTTGATATTAAATTTATAATTGAATTCAACTAAATATTTTCTAAATTATTTTGAGTTAAATGATTGTTATGATTACCAGTGTTTAAAGTTGTTGTCGGCTCAAACAACATGACCCAAACCTCCTCCTTTGCTACAGGTTTATGTTCAACACCTCTTGGTATTATTATCATTTCATTTTCATTGAGAGTAATTATTTCATTTCTTAATTCTATCAATAATTGTCCTTTAATAACCCAAAACATTTCATCCTCATTAATATGTTGATGCCAAATAAACTCACCTTTAAGTTTTGCAATCTTTACATGTTGATGATTCAGTTCACCTACTATTTTTGGATTCCAATATTCATCAAATTGCAGAAACTTTTCATTGATATTTATTTTTTTCATTGTTTATATTGTCAAAATTTTTGTAATTTAACAAATCTATAACTTTTTAAGCTTTTATGAAAATATTGTTTAGTTATTTATTAAAGTTATTAAAACCACATTTATTTAAAACTTATTCCATCTACTTTAACTAATGATTGATATTTATTGTAAAAAAAATTAGAAAAGCAACCAAATGAAAGTTTAAAAATTGATTGTTTTCTTGTAATTTTGAAAGGTTAAATTATAAATTTTTAAATCATTATTTTAAATCATTGATGGCCGAAAAAGAAATATCCATATTAGACAGAGAAGAGATTGAAAGAAAGGAAATTCTAAAACGTTATAAATCATTGTTAAGGTCAATAAGACATGAGTTAACAAATGAACAAAAAAAGGAAATTAGGTCCGCATTTGACTTGGCTTTAGATGCTCATAAAGACATGAGAAGAAAGTCGGGCGAGCCATACATTTACCATCCTATAGCAGTGGCAAAAATTGCAGCAAGTGAAATTGGATTGGGTACAACTTCAATCGTTTGTGCATTAATTCATGATGTGGTGGAGGATAGTGAATATACAAACGAGGATATCAGAAGAAAATTTGGCGACAAAGTGGCAAAAATTGTTGGAGGTTTAACAAAAATCCAAGATGTTTTTGACCATACAGATAGCATGCAAGCTGAAAATTTCAGAAAAATGCTTCTGACATTAAGTGATGATGTGAGAGTTATCTTAGTAAAACTATGCGATAGATTGCACAACATGCGAACACTTGAAAGTATGAGTCGTAAAAATCAACTCAAGATTTCGAGTGAAACACTTTTTTTATATGCTCCGCTTGCACATCGCTTAGGTTTGTACAATGTAAAAACAGAATTGGAAGATTTGGCAATCAAATATACCCAAAAGGAAGCTTACAAAGAAATTGGGTTAAAACTGAATGCAAAGAAAGCAGCTAGAGATAGGTATATTAAAAAATTTATCGAACCTTTAAAATCTAGTTTAGATGAAAGTGGTCTTACATATGAGATAAAAGGCAGACCCAAAAGCATATACAGTATTTTAAAGAAAATGAACAATCAAGGCATAGCATTTGAGCAAGTTTATGATTTATTTGCTGTTAGAATTATTATAGATTCTAAACCAGAAAGAGAGAAAGCAGACTGTTGGACTGCTTATTCTATTGTTACAGATATATACAAACCAAATCCACAAAGAACTAGAGATTGGATTACAACCCCTAAAAGCAATGGATATGAAAGTTTGCATACCACCGTGATGGCTTCAGATGGCAAATGGGTAGAGGTTCAAATTAGAACCAAAAGAATGGATGAAATTGCCGAAAAGGGATATGCCGCACATTGGAAATATAAGAATAATCAAGATGGTGTTGCATCGGCTAAAACCGATGGTGTTGATGGATGGTTGAGTAGAATTAAAGAGGTATTAGACAATCCTTCAACTAATGCGTTAGAGTTTCTTGACGATTTTAAATTGCAATTAATTCACGATGAAATATATGTATTTACCCCAGGAGGTGATTTAAAAAAACTACCTGTTGGAGCCACTGCTTTAGATTTTGCATTTGAAATTCATACTGAAGTTGGCAATAAATGTATAGGCGCAAAATTGAACAACAAATTAGTACCCATAAGCCATGTACTAAGCAATGGCGACCAAGTTGAAATATTAACATCAGAAAAACAATATCCAAAAGAAGAGTGGCTCAATTATTTAGTTACTGGAAAAGCGATAGCAAGAGTTAGAAACTATTTAAGAGAAAGTAAAAGAGAAGCTGCTGATTTAGGTAAAGCAATTTTAAAGAAAAAATTCGGTAAGGATAAAGTTGTATTTAATGATGATAACATACAAAAAGTGTTGCGCTATTTTAAAGTTAATAGTCCTTTAGACTTATTTTATTCTATTCAAAAAGGATTGATATCACAAGACAAACTTGATATTCATTTTATTGTCAACAATAAAATAAAGACCATAACAAAAAGTGATTCCTTGGTCAAACAAAATTCTACAAATAAAACTAATAAAAAAGAAATTATTGTAGGCGAAGATAAAGACCTTGATTACACTTTATCAAAATGTTGCAATCCAATTCCCGGTGATGATATTTTTGGATTTATTACAATAGGCGAAGGCGTAAAAATACATCGAACAAATTGTCCAAATGCTGTTTCATTAATGAGCAACTATGGTTACAGAGTTATTAAGGCACAATGGCAAGATAGTTTAGTTAAAGATGATAAAAAATTCATAGCAGGCATTAAAATAATTGGGATAGATGATGTAGGTATTGTTAGTAGTTTAACTGATATTATTAGTAAAAACCATGGCGTAAATATGAAATCTATCACAATCGAAAGTAATAGTGGGACATTTGAAGGTACAATTGCCTTATTTGTAGACGACACCAAACACCTTGATTTACTTATTAAAAGTATTTTAGAAAAACATCCAACTATGCAAATTTCTAGAGTAGATTTAAATTCATAAAACATTTTTAAATCAAAAAAAACAAATACCTTTGCAGCGGTAAAAAAATTATGTCATAATGGGAAGAGTATTTGAAAAAAGAAAGCACACCATGTTTGCCCGATTTGATAAAATGTCCAAGACATTTACCAAATTTGGAAAAGAAATTGCAATGGCTGTAAAAGCAGCAGGTCCAGATCCTGACACCAATGCAAAATTAAGGGTTGTTATTGCCAATGCCAAGAGTGCAAACATGCCAAAAGACAGAATTGAGGCAGCCATTAAACGCTCATCAAACAAGGACACAAGTAACTACGAAGAAGTAAACTATGAGGCTATGTGTATGAAAGGTGTAGGTTTAATTATCGAAACAGCAACAGACAACCCAACAAGAACTGTTGCTAATATCAGAATGTATCTAAACAGAGGTGGTGGAGAATTAAGCAAATCTGGTAGTTTAGATTTTGCCTTTGAACGAAAAAGTATTTTTATTATCAATACCGATCATGTTAATACAGAAGAGTTAGAATTTGAACTTATAGATGCTGGTTTGGAGGATATTGAAATAGAAGGCAATGAAATGGTACTAACCGCTTCTTTTGAAAATTTTGGCAATATGCAAAAAGCACTTGAATTCAAGGGGTTAAATATTGTTAGTGCAGAATTGCAACGATTACCAACATCACTTGTACAATTAAATGAAGAGGAAAAACAATTGGTAGAAAAACTAATTGAAAAACTAGAAGAAGATGACGATGTACAAAACGTCTATTCTAACATGGCATAATTACACAAAAAAACAATCAACAATAATATTCTTATGGAAAGAACCAACAACAACAATATCCTAGTTCCAACAGACTTTTCGGATGTAGCAAACAATGCGTTAGGACATGCATTAAAAATTGCTGAAGTTTATCAAAATGAAATCACATTAATCAATATCCAAGACGATGGTGGTCTTTTTGGATTATTTAACAATGATGAAAAAATGGCTTTGATAGAAACAGGAATTAACACCAATCTTGACAAATTGATAGAAAAAGCTAAAGCTTCAAATCCAAATGTAAAAATCAACAAACGAATTGCATATGGTAAAGTCTACAAAGTAATTAATGATATAGCTGAAGATGAAAATTTTGATAGCATCATGATGGGCACAAATGGTGCTAGTGGGCTTCAACAAATTATTGGAAGTAATTCTAGTCGTGTAATAAATTATGCTAAAGTACCGGTTATTGTAGTTAAAGAAAAATCTATTAGTCAGCATGGTTATGAAAAAATTGTGTTACCAATAGATTTATCTAGAGAAAGTAGACAAAAAGTAAAATGGGCGATTCATTTAGCTAAAAAATTCAATAGTACAATTCATGTTATTTTTGAAAATTCTACGGATTCAGATTATAGAAATAAAATTTATGCTGTAGTTAATCAAACACAAGATATATTAGACAAAGGAGGTGTTCAATATATTGTAAGAGGACTTGAAGACGAAAAATATCCAGATAGTTTTGCTGAAGACACATTGAATTATGCTGATGAAATTGAAGCTGATTTAATCATTATCATGACACAACAAGAAAAAGGGTTCAACGAGTTTCTATTAGGCAGCTATGCGCAACAAATTGTAAACCACGGTGGCAAAGTGCCTGTTATGTGTATTAACAGCGCTAGCACAGGAATTATAATGGATGGCGTGTTTAGTTAATGATTCAAACCTATGATTGTTGTTGCAGATTCTGGTAGCACAAAATGCGATTGGGCCATTATTCAAGGCAACCAAACAACTACAAGATTAAAAACAATAGGCTTTAATCCAACTTTTCATTCTACTGAATTTATTTATGAGCATCTAAAAAGTACTTTCGATACTAATATTTTAGATAGTACAACAGAAATTTATTTCTTTGGCGCTGGATGCTCAAATGACAATGAAAAAAAAATTGTTATAGAAGGCTTAAAAAAAATATTCAAAATTGCTAAAATAGAAGTTAAACATGATTTAGAAGGAAGTGCAATAGCTACTTGTGGCAATGAAATAGGTATTTCATGTATTCTTGGAACTGGCAGTAATGCATGTTTATGGAATGGCAAAAGTATTGAAAAAAACACTTTTGTTTTTGGCAACGGTTATATTCTAGGTGACGAAGGAAGTGGAACCCATTTGGGTAAAATATTACTTAAATATTATTTTTATGATTTATTGCCCCAAGATATTAGATTAGAATTTGAATTGAAGTTTGGAAATAGAGAATCAATTATTCAAAATGTATATCAAAAAAGTGCACCAAATGTTTTTTTAGCTTCACTCTCCTATTTCATCAATGAACATAAAGAAGATCCAATAATGGAGGAATTAATCAATAAAGTTTTTCAGGAGTTTATTGATTGCACCATAAAAAGATTTGAACACTACCAATCAATTAATGTAAGTTTTGTTGGGTCAATTTCAACTGTTTTTGAAAAAGAATTAAGAAATATTTGTATAAAAAATCAAATCAAAGTTGGCAAAATAATTAAACAACCTATAGATGAATTAGTTAAATATTATTCTAACAAATCTTAACACAATTCAAACAAAAAATCATAAATCAGATTTTCTTTAATTTGTAACAAAAACACTTTATTATTGCAAGAGTATGTCAAATAAAGAATCTTGGGGCTCGAGAGTTGGTTTAATATTAGCCATGGCAGGAAATGCCGTTGGTCTTGGTAATTTTTTAAGATTTCCTGTTCAAGCTATTCAAAATGGTGGTGGTGCGTTTATTTTTCCATATTTAGTATGTTTCTTGTTAATGGGTCTTCCATTACTCTATGTTGAATGGGCAATGGGACGATTTGGGGGAAAAAGTAAAAACCATTCAACGCCTTTCATACTAGATAGTATGGACAAAGGCAGACTTTGGAAATATATTGGTGTATTTGGAATTTTTACTAATATTGCAGTAGCCGCATATTATTGTTATCTCGAAAGTTGGACTTTAAGTTATGTATGGCATTCAATTAGTGGTAGTTTTCATGGCAAAACGCAATTAGAAATAGCATCATTTTTTGGTAATTATGTTTCTTTAACAACCATAGAACCTATCATATTTTGGATCATTTGTTTATTATTTAATACTTGGATATTAAGCAAGGGATTAAAAGGAGGTGTTGAAAAAACAGCCAAAATAGGCATGCCTTTATTGATACTTTTTGGTATTATATTAGCAATCAAAGGATTTACACTAGAAGAGGGTGTAAATGGCGCAATCAATGATGGTACTGTGGGACTTAATTATCTATGGACACCAGATTTTGGTTCGATATGGAATTTTAAAGTTTGGTTAGCCGCAGCAGGTCAAATATTTTTCACATTGTCTTTAGGGATGGGATCTATACATTGTTACGCATCCTACATTAACGAAAAAGATGATATTGCTTTAAACTCGCAATCAGCAGGTTGGATGAATGAATTTGTTGAAGTTGTATTAGGAAGTTCTATTTTGATTCCAATTGCTATTGGATATTTAGGTATTGACAATGTTGTTGAAATGACCAAAACAGGTGGTTTAGGCTTAGGTTTCAAAACATTGCCTTATTTGTTTCAACAATGGGGACCTGTTTTAAGCGTTTTAGCGGGAGTTATGTGGTTTGGTTTGTTATTTTTTGCTGGGGTAACATCCTCTCTAGCTATGGGTACACCTTGGATTGGTTTTCTAGAAGATGAATTTGGTTGGAAAAGAAAAAATGCGGCATGGTCATTTGGTCTGATTGTTTTCGCCTTAGGATTACCTACTGTTTTGTTTTTCAATCAAGGTGTATTTGATGAATACGACTATTGGGCTGGAACTGTTTCTTTAGTAATTTTTGCATTAATTGAAATTATCTTATTTTCATGGGTATTTGGTATCAATAAAGGTTGGAAAGAAATTAATCTTAGTGCGGATATCAAAGTACCTATTGCCTATAAATTTATTATTAAGTATATCACCCCTTTGATTTTGCTTGTTGTGTTCATTGGCAGCTTGCCAAGTATTTGGAGCACAATTAATCATACAGATGCCAAAGCTGAAATTAATTATGCACTTAATCCAAGTATATTGACTAATGAAATAGAAATTATTAAAACATCAGATTTAAATACTATATCAGACGATCTAATTTATCATGGAACAGAAATCATGAAAAACAATTCTTTGAATAAAGATCAAAAAAATGCTATATTTAATATCAGAGCAAAACAAAAAATGCATGATGAGTTTATTGATGCTAAATTCGAGAAAGACCAATTTATAAATAATCACTATAAGAATATGAAATTCAAAAACATCTCAAGGCCTTTCCTTTTGGCAATTTTTGGACTCATCGTTTTTATGGTTCACCTAGCTAATAAAAAAAGAAAAAAACTTAATAATAATTTACTATGAATACTTCAGCCTTGATTATGATGATTTCAGCAATGACAATTGTTTCGTCTATGACCATTTATTACTTTATAAAAGTATTAAGAACTCCGGTTAAAAATCCCAAAGAAGATAGTTTCGAAGACACCAATTAATATGAACGACTCTCTAAACGCCATTACGGTTTCTCAATTTAAAACAACTCTGATAATTTCAGAAATTGTTATCACAGCTATTGTAATAGTTGGATTTTTTATGATCTTTAACCGATTTACTAAAAAAAACAAAGAACATCAAAAAACAATCGAATGATTATTGAGGTGAATTAGTATCTAAATCAATCTCATTTTTCTTTTTTTTCTTTTTTCTAAAGTTAAAAAAGCGATTAAATTCTTTTGTGTATACAATACCAACACCATTTGTAGTTATAGGTGTGTTTAGTGAAGTAGTATTAACTTGGTTGAAATTAGACCTAGTATAAGCTTTAATTTTTATATTGCCTTTTTTAGTGACACGATATTCTAAATTAATATTTGGTCTATTAGTTAAATTGCTTATACTTCCATCAAAAGTTAATTTATCATTTAAAAAGCGTTTACTTAACATCAAACCATATTCGAGTGGCAATGTGATATTTCCATTTTTATAAATGATATTGACACTCCAATTGGGATCTATTTTATTTAGCCAATTACTCAACTGGGCGGATAAAAGTTCACTACCTGCTGTAGATAAAGCTTGAGATCCTACATTATTAACACCCAAACTAGCCTCAGCAAAGGTTGGTGTTAAAAATTGTTTCATGATTAATAGACTAAACACTTGCCTGCTTACTTCGTCTTTGTCTGCTTTAATTCTACCTATAACTGATTGTAGAGCAACATAATCGTCTGGCGCTTCGTATTGTAATCTTGGAAAATTCAAACCAAAAGAAATTTCTGGAGAAAATAAATTACCTTTTAAATACAATTCACTTTCTGCAGTAATGATAACATTTCCTGTATTGCCTTGCAAATTATTATTTAGATTAAATGCCAATTGAAAAGGTTGAGAACTTGCTCTTTCTGAATTAAATGCCACAATGTCCAATTTAGCATCTAAGGGGTCGCCATACCATGTTATTGTTCCCCCTGGCCGGATAAAAAACGGTTTATTGTAAATATCAAAAGCTGTAAATAAGTATTTCCCTTGTGTTACTTTATAACTTCCAAACATACTAAAATCACCATTGCTATTCATTTCCATTTTAAGATTACCATTGCCTGAACCCTTTATTTTGTCTCCTAAAGTTTCATCAAAAATAATTTCTATTTGAGCATCTGATGTTGCTTCTATATCAATAACGAGTGAATTTAAAGGAAAATCATCTTCAACTCCCTTTACTTTCTTTTTTAAAGTTTTGAAATGAACAAAACTTGGCAAATCAGAAACCTCACCATCGCTTATTGGTAAATAAAAGAATGTATTTGGCATTGTTTTAGCGTCAATTCGAATGTCTAATTTATCAAAAGGTCCATTAATACTTGCATTTCCAGACATATAGGCTTGACCATAATACAAGCTATTTTGAAATGATTTGGTATTTAGAATTAAAAAATTATTTAAATCTCTAATATTCAAATTCAACTGATATTCTTTAAATGATTGATGCAATACATTACCAGCTACTTGACCCTTATTCCCTTTTAGATCAAATACTTCAAAAGGCACTATTTCAAACTTGTTTTTCTTTGATTTTATAACTGTTGAAAAGCTAATAGGAACGTTTAAATAATCTATTACAGCAAAAGCCTTTTCTACAATTATATCACCTACCATATCAGGTCCATCAAAAGTTCCAGTAACTTTAAGGCTATCTCTAGTGTATACTATGCCTTCCATTTGACTAAATATCCCTTTTAAAAATGGCTGAAATACTCTTAATTGTGTTTTAGGTAATATTACCGATAAATTTAAATTATCTGTTTTACTTTGATAATCTATCAAACCTTCAATTTTTAAAGAATCTAACAATCCATTCAACACATTTATTTTGAGACGTTGTGGTTCTTTAAAACTATTATTACTTGTTACTAAAGAAAAATCGCCAAGAGTATCTGCTCCCATAACAAATGTTTTGATTAATAAATCCGATACAAATCCTGGTGAATCTTTTGATGAAGCATATCGAATATTACCATTGGTAATACCCGCGAATTTTGGAATTGATTTATCTAAAATGAAGTAATTAATATTCTTAACATCAAAATTATCTAAATTAAAAAGAATATCATTAACTGCCATTTCACCAAACTCACCACTGAATTCAATTTTTTGAGTTTGATTTTTAAATACAAATTGATTAAATTGAATTTTATCACTTTCAAATAAAACAAATGCTTTATTTTCTAATTGCCAAAACTCTTGATCTAAAGCAAAATATGTGCTATCAAAATTAAGATATACAGAGTCCCTAAAGAATTTAAATTCACCTGAAGTATTTAATCCCATTTTCCACGAAGTATCTTTGGCATTTAGGTTAAAATTAATTCTATTTTCCTCAACTTTTGCTCTTAAGTCGATATCATTAATCAAAAAATTATTAAAATCGGTAAATCCATTGGATAAAAGCGTGATATTAAGCGTTTCACCTTGATTTTTAATTGCACTAAATTGAATATCTGAAACCTCATATTTTCCAATTTTAATAGCTTTATTGGTACTTTCAACTTTTATTTCATTTTTAAGAGAGTGATAATAGCCATTGACATTAAATGGTGTAAATTGCACTTTAGGTAAATATAAACTAGAAAGTTGATCCGGTTGTTTGATATTGATTAAAAACTCAAAATCTTCATCAGGAATTATACCATCAGGCTTTTTTACAAATGCTGGCAATAATTGATGAGCAAAATTGATGATAGAAACGTTTAACTTTGATAATTTAAAATCGCCATCAAGATAAATATCAATAGGCTCGCTCAACAATCTAATTTCCTTTTGTCCTTTGTCATTATTAGATGTAAGCATTAAATTAGGGATTTTTGTTGTATGATTGTTACGATTAATGCTGATATTATTACCACTAACAACACCAAGCATATCATCAATAGAATTTCCAGTAAAATTAAAAACAAAATCGCCTTTTATGATGTGGTTGATTGTATCTAAACCAAGTGAGAATAAATTAATCGCTTTAACATCTAAATTAAAATTGCCTTCTGGAACTTTTTTGTCTGTTTTAAAAAATCCATCGAAAGCAAAATCTAAATTAGGATCCTTGACAAGTAAAGTTCCTGAGTAAAAATCTTTTTTTAATTTGCCAGTAGCTTCAATATTTTTAAAAGATTTTTGATTGTAAAATAGTTCGTTTATTATTCCATCAATCTCAAAATCAAAAGATTCTTCAGAAAAACCTTGCCCTACAATATTTAAATTAAATGATAAATTATCTACTGGTGAAAATGGTATAAATGTTTGTAATTTAAAATGATCACTAATTAGTTTCCCCTTAAATAACCCGTTGTCTAATCCATTTTTAAACTTTAAGTTCAAATCTGTATCAAAGTCTCCTAGCTCTGTTTTAATATGACCAAAAGTAATAAAATCATTAAAAAAACCCGAAAATTGTCCTTTGTAATTAATGATTCCTAAAGATTTAAAATTTTCCGGTAATTTCGACATGGAAATTGCATTAATATCTTCATAAATAGTGGTTAATGATTTCACATCAAAATCTAAAATCGTATTTTCAAAATCGGGCAAACCTGTCATAGACCAATCTCCTCTAAAATTTGTTTTTTCAAATAACGACAAGTTGGTATTTTTTCCCTTTATCTTTGTTAAGAAACCTTCAAAACCTCCAGATGCGATTAATCTAGTATGATATTCTTTAAAATTATGGCTAAAATAAGCTAAATCATCGGAATGAATAACAGAGGAATCCAGAAATCCCTTCATGTAAACCGAATCATTAAAATTATTATAAGATTTCCAATTCTGAGTTTTCATTGAAAATTGATTTCTCAAAATACTTTTTGGAGTTTTTAAAAATAACTTGTTAAATTCAATTCCCTTAGCATGAATATTAGCATGTGCTTGAACATCTATAACTCTAAGTCCACAGTTTTCAATAGTTGAAAGCTTATTAATTTTAAAATTCAAGGAATCATCAATTAAATAAAAATCTGTAATATTTCCATTGATTTTCTTAAAACTAAAATCCGTATAAATAAAATCTAAAAAATCTGGTCTTTCTTCATTTCTATCAAAATAATCAAAACGCATGTTATCAAGATGAACGTTTTCACTGTATATCGTCCAAATTATTTTAGGTTTGTTGGGATCTCTTGGCCCACTATCAAAAAAATCTATGAAAAATTGATAATTAGCAAAATCATTGCCTTTGTGTTGACCAAGATAAACTTTACCATCTTCTAAACTGATATAGTTTAGCTTTATGATATGTTTAATTTTATCGTAAGAATGGTAATCAACTTTTAATTTACCAAAATAAAACAAAGTGTCATGGTTTAAATCTTCGACAAAAACATTTTCAAAAACTGCCGTTTTAAAAAAATCTATATCAACTCCAGAGATTGATACTGTAGCACCTACCTCGTCAGACAACCAATTACAAGCTTTATTGACTATCCAAGTTTGAAATGGCGAACTTCTAAAAATTATATATAATAAACCTATTGAAAATAATAAGAGTAGTATAAATAATCGCGCTATTTTAGATATTTTTGCAGTCAAACTTTGCAAAGTTAAGCAACAAATAACAAAGTCAAATCACACAATGCCCTTAAAAAAAGACAATCCTTGTATTCTTGCTATTGAAACATCGTGTGATGATACTGCTATTGCTATATTAAAAGATAACAAAATACTTGCCAATGTTGTTTCTAGTCAAACTATACATGAAATACATGGCGGTGTAATTCCTGAATTAGCTGGTAGAGCTCATTTGCAATTCATTGTTCCTGTATTTCAAAAAGCCTTACAAAATGCTAACATTACAACACAAGAAATTGATGCCATTGCTTTTACTCAAGGTCCTGGTTTAGTTGGCTCTCTATTAGTTGGATGTCAGTTTGCGAAAGGTTTGTCTATGGGTTTAAACATCCCTTTAATTGGAATCAACCATCTTAAAGCTCATATTGCTGCACATTATTTATCAGATAAAACGCCCAAATTTCCCTTTTTAAATTTATTAGTTTCTGGCGGACATACTCAAATTATTTTGGTGAAAAATTATTTAGATTACGAAATCATTGGAACTACAATTGATGATGCTGCAGGCGAAGCATTTGATAAGGCGGCCAAAATGTTGGGTCTACCCTATCCTGGTGGTCCCTTAATTGATAAATTAGCTGAAAAAGGAAATCCAAATGCATTTGTTTTTCCTATTGCTAAATTAGATGATTTTCAATATAGTTTCAGCGGACTTAAAACTTCAATTTTATATTTTCTTCAAAAAAACAATTCTTTAGATGTTAGATTTATTGAAAACAATTTAAACGATATTGCCGCTTCAATTAGATATACCATTGTTAAAACGCTCATCAATACTTTTGAAAAAGCAATTTTAAAATATCAAGTCAAAGATATTGGATTAGCTGGTGGCGTAAGTGCTAATCAATTATTAAGAAAAGAATTTCAGTATTTAGCCAATAATCATCAAATAAATGCCCATATTCCTGCTTTTGAGTTTTGCACAGACAACGCAGCAATGATTGCATCATTGGCAAAATACCATTATCTAAATTCTGATTTTTTGGATTTAAAATCAGTTCCATTTAGTGGTTAATTTTAATACAAATTTTTAAATTATTTCGATTGCAAGGCTTCATCATAAATTCCTTATTTTTGTAAGATTTCTTAATCAAGTAAATGTCTAATTTAAGACTTAATACAAAAGAACCATATCAAACTATATTTAGTTTAACCAAACATCCACAACTTGGGTTTATAATTGATTTAGTGGCTGTTAAGACTATGCAAAATGGTGAATTTGGTTTACAATCTCAAAAAATTCATTTAAAAACTGCATCAGATTTCAATATCAATCCTGAACAATTAAACATCTTAAAAATTCTCAATGAAATAGATCCTGATAACATTGCAAAAAAGTTTAATCCATTAAAAAAGGAGTTAAAAGCAAACGATTTTTTCACAAAAATATACGATGATGAACTCGATAAAAAAATTAAACCTTTTATAGAAAAAAGAATGATTCAAGTCATTCAACTTCTTCAAAATCAATCCTTATTTTTATCTAAAGACAAAAACTACAGTTTTAAAAAGATCAACATCGAATCTGAAAAAGCAACCATTCTTTTTCATTTCAGAAAAAATGATGAAGGTACTAATTATTTTGCGACCATAAAGTTTAAAAATCAAAAAATACTATTCAACTCAGAAAATGCTGACATTGTAATAAATGAACCTTGTTGGATGATTCACGAAAACTCATTGTTTTGTTTTAACAAATCATTAAGTGGCAAAAAACTATTACCATTTTTTAAGAAAAGATACATTTCTATACCGAAAGCGAGTGAACCCATTCATTATGAAAAATTTGTAAAACCACTCATCGAGAATTACGATGTTTATGCTGAGGGATTTGAAATTAGAACAGAAAAATACATTGCCTCGCCCCTTTTAAAACTTTCAGTTTATTTAGACAATAGATTATGTTTGGGTTTATTTTTCAATTATGGTCCTTATCAATTTTCATATCATTCTGCTAAAATGGTCTCTGTGGCATTGAGCATGGAAAATGACAAATATATTTTTAATAGGGTTAGTCGTTCAAAAGACTGGGAGAACACTAAAGTTAATGCTTTACAAAAAATAGGTATTGAAAATTTAGAAGGTGCTTTTTTTATTTCCAAAAACCCTACTCAAAATATCATTGAAATTCTGAATCAAAATAAAAATTATCTTTTAGAATGTGGTTTTAAAATAGACCAATCTCAATTAGACAGAAAGTTTTTTATTGGAGAAAGTAGTATCAATCTAAAAATCAGTGATCGTCAGGATTGGTTCGATATCAATGCCCTTGTAAAATTTGGCACACATGAAATTCCTTTCATCAAACTAAAGCATCATATTATCAAAGGCATTAAAGAATTTTTACTACCAGACGGCAATTTTGCTATCATTCCTGAAGAGTGGTTTGTTAAATATAGCCAGTTATTGGAATTGAGTTATGAAGATGATAATAACATCAAGCTTAAGAAATTTCATTATGGTGTTTTAGAAAACTTAGAAAATGAATTGGATAACAAAACCTATCAAACTATAATTCCTAATGTTGAAAATTTTGTGTTACCAAAAAAATTCAATGCCACTTTGAGAGACTACCAAATCAAATCATATCATTGGTTAAGAAATTTGCACAATCAATATTTTGGTGCTTGCTTAGCAGACGATATGGGTCTTGGCAAAACAGTTCAAATACTTAATTTTTTACAATATTTTAAAGAGAATTTCATTCAAACACCTGAAATTAATCAATTTGATAAACCTCAATTTAATTTATTCGAGAATAATTCGAATGAATTACTTGTACCTAAAATTAAGAAAACTTCACTTGTAATAGTTCCAACATCCTTGGTTTATAATTGGAAAAATGAAATAGAAAAATACACCCATTTGTCTTATCACATTCATTCTGGACCAAATAGAACCAAAGATATCCATTTATTCAACCACCAAATAGATATCATCATAACAACATATGGAACGATGAGAAATGATATCCATCTACTGAAAAAAATAGACTTTGATTTTATAATTTTAGACGAAGCCCAAGCAATTAAAAATATTGGTTCACAAACCACCAAATCTATTTTTCAATTAAAGGGCAAACAAAAAATTGTGATGACAGGAACACCAATAGAAAATAGCATTACAGATTTGTGGAGTATTTTTAATTTTATAAATCCTGGATTATTAGGCAGTTCTCAAGACTTTCAAAGAATTTATGTTGATGCCATAGAAAAAGATAAAAATAAAGAAAAAATTAATCAACTCCGATATATCATTCAGCCATTTATATTAAGACGAACTAAAGAACAAGTAGCCAAAGAACTACCCGAAAAAACCGAGAAAACCATTTACTGTGAAATGGAAGCAGAACAAGAAAAAATATACACAAAATATAAAAATGCCTATCGAAACGAGCTTTTAAATTTAATAAGAGACAATAATTTTAATAAACAAAAGCTCAATGTATTGAATGGTTTGATACGATTAAGACAAATAGCCAATCATCCAAAATTATACGATAAAACATATTTACATAGTTCGGGTAAATTCAAAGAGCTAAAGTATATGATACAAAACATTGTAGAAAGTGGACACAAAGCGTTGATATTTTCTCAGTTTGTTCAACATTTAAAAATTGTAGAAGAATTTTTATTAGAAGAGAATTTAGAGTACTTATATATAGATGGTAGTATTTCCTCAAAAAAGAGACAAGAAAGTGTAACAGAATTTCAAAGTAATGACAAAATTCAGCTTTTTTTAATTCAGTTAAAATCCGGAGGTTCGGGTCTTAACTTAACTGCAGCTGATTATGTGTTGATAATTGATCCATGGTGGAATCCAGCTGTAGAAAGACAAGCCATGGACAGAACACATAGAATTGGACAAACGCGCCCTGTTTTCGTCTATAAGTTTATAACCAAAAACACCATCGAAGAAAAAATACTTCAATTACAACAGAAAAAACACAGTGTATCAGAGGATATTCTAGAAATTAGTGAATTAGGTGTGAATAACCTTAACGATAATGAAATAAAAAATTTGTTGGATTGATAAAAATCACTAATTTTGCTATAATATTTAATTTATATAAAAATGAAAAAAACATTACTTACATTAGCATTAGCACTGAGTTCAACTCTGATTTTTGCACAAAGAGACATCGATTGGACTATCGAAGAAATTTTATTACCTACTGAATTAAGAACTACAGGTGTTACTGATAATCCTTCTAACAGTACAGTTATTAATTATAAAATAGCATGTAAGAACATAAGTGATCAAGATACAGTTTTACCAACTGATACTTTTGGAATTCAAATCGTTGGAATATTAGGTCAAAATCCTGTTTTTGCAATTCCTAGCTTACAAACCATTGCGTTAAGAAGAATTAACAGAACGGTTAATCCCGGAGACACCGTTCATATATCAGGTTCATACACAGTTGGCATTAGACCAAATCTATCTACGAATATTACTTTGAACTTCTTTTCTGAAGTGTTCAATAGAAATCCTAACACTGGTATACCAAGAGAAGCAACAGGAACTTTAGCCAATAATACCAAAACTAAATCAGTTATTTGGTATGCACCACAAGGTTGGGGAGTTAATGTAAATACATTAAATACCGATGTTTTATCTGTTTACCCTAATCCAACAAAAGATGTTTTAAATATCAACCTAAACGTTGTTTATGCTAACACAAAAAACACAGTTGAAATTGTTGATTTAACAGGTAAAGTTGTAATGACAGAAACTTTGAATGCTAATAGCTCTTCACAAGTTGATGTTTCTTCTTTAGAAAAAGGCATGTACATTGTTAGAGTATCTAACTCTGAAAATGTATTTACTTCAAAAGTTATTATCGATTAATTTTAAATAATACATTTATATATTAAAAAACGCTGCAATTTATTGCAGCGTTTTTTTTTGCTAATTGTCTAAATTTATATGAAAAAAACAATACTATCATTATACTTAATTATTTTTTGTTTAAATTTAAATGCGCAAAGAAACATAGATTGGGCAATCTTAGAAATGATTAAACCTTTACAATTAATTAGTAACAAGCTTAATGAAGTAAAAGTTATATTAAAAAACAATGGCAAAGACACTGTTTTAATTGGAGACACCATTTATTTCAGAACAATAGTTAACCACTCCTTATTGTTATCAAACTGGCAATTTTATACCATTCTACACATCATGGCACCAGGTGACACAATACATCATAGCTTTAATTTGCCTCATTTAACAATAGAACGTGATCATTATAGCATATTCACAATCCAATCTGCATGCCAAAATAGACCTTCTCTTAATTTAGAAGGGGACACAACAAGAGAAAACAATCTTGCGCATAAACGAATATGGTTTTTGCTAAGAGAACGTAATATTGTCGTCAACACTTCTTTTAACAGCATGTTTCAGGTGTTTCCAAACCCTGCTTCAGATTTCATTAATATAAAATCAAATAAATCAATAAAAGAAATTCGAATTTATGATAATTTAGGTAAATTGGTTCATTGTTCCATAGTAAATAATACTTCAGAAGAAATACAAATCGATTTTTCACAAAATCAAAAAGGCATTTATTTTATACATTTAATAGATATAAACGAAAACCTAAATTACTTAAAATTTGTTAAAAACTAATCGCACTATCAAAAAGAAAATATTCATATTTTAATAAAAAAGCTAAATCATTGTTCTTTGAATCAAAAATAATGTGTTATTTTGCAACATAATTTATGAAAAGTTTAAAAGCCAATGAATTGATAGCTGAAATCATCTCTGATATAGAAAAGAATAGTGTAGATGCTGATGCACTTATTCCTAAACTTCAATCTCTTAGAGAAATGGCTAAAGCAGAAGAAGATCCTTTAATTACCCGTTCTATTAGATTGGTTTATGAACATCTTGAAGCAAACGAAGGTTGGGAATACCAAACTTTAGAAGATAGCGAAGAAATTGAAGAGAATCTTATTTATTTAGTTTCTCTTTGGTTAAAAAGTGATAATAAATATAACAGAGACGAAATCAGAGAAATTGCTGATGCAATGACTAAAGGTTAATTCTTGAGATTAATTTACCATCATATATTTTTAATCTTGTTTGTATGCATTAGCATTTCAAACACTATACCCATTCAATCTTTTCATGAATGTAATCACCTTATTCATCTAGACGATGAATTATCATTACACGAAAATCATGAAGAGTGCAGTATTTGCGATCATATATTTAAACAAAAATGTGATACGCCCTTCAATGTAAATTTTTCAATTTATGAGGCATATAGTCAATATACGCTTCCATTTTATACAAAACTTCCTCAATCTATAAGGTTTCATGCCTCTGATAGAGGTCCTCCCACTACAAATTTCTCTTAAATCCCAAAGAATTTTATTCTTTCTCTTTTAATTGGTTCTTTCATCAAAGAACTGAGACTTTTTGTATATGGAAAAAAAATCAAGAAAAATATATTTACCTATCCATTTATCACTCAAAAAAAGTGTACTTTTCTTGTTATGCCTATTTTTTTTAGGTTTAAAACTAACTGCACAAACAAAACCATGTACTAAAACTTTGAGAGGCAAAGTGATAGACACCAATGATAGCATGCCTTTAAATCATTGTCACATAGAAATAACCCATTTAAAAAAATCAACTTTCACCAATCAACGTGGAGAGTTTATGCTGCAAAACATTTGTGATGATAGTATCGAGTTGCATGTTAGTCATCTTCAATGCGAACATTTGCATTTAGAAATAAAATTCTTTCATGATACTTTTATTACCATCTATATTCAACATACTGAAATAGACATACAAGGTGCTAAAATATCTGTTGAAGCCAAAAAAGAAATTGCTTCAATTGGGAAAAAACAATTAGAAAATTTAAAAGGACAATCTATTTCTGAAATGATGACCGAACTATCTGGTGTGCAATTACTTAGAAATGGAACAACGATAGCCAAACCAGTCGTAAATGGATTACATAGCAACAGAGTGATACTTATCAATAATGAAATAAGGCAAGAAGGTCAGAATTGGGGACTGGATCATGCCCCCGAAATAGATGGCAATTGGGCTCACGAAATTCAATTAATTAAAGGTGCAGATGCTTTAAGATATGCTTCAGATGGTATAGGAGGTGTTATTATCGTAAAACCACATACTATATTTAGAGAGAAAACTAATATAATTAATGGAGAAAGAAATTATATTTTAAGCAGAAATGGCAGAGGTGGCGCTACTACAGGATTTCTTGGCAATAAAATTTCTAACAAAATCCCATTATACTGGCGATTTTATGGAACTGCTTCAGAGTCTGGAAATATTAAAACACCAAACTATTTTTTAGACAATACAGGCAAGATAGAAACCAATTATGCGATTCATTTGGGCTATCAAATCAAACGTTTAAAAACAGAATTGCTTTTCAGTCATTTTAAAAATAAAATTGGCATTTTCACAGGTGCACACATTGGAAATTTAACCGATTTACAAAATGCAATTAACACCAATCGCCCAATAATTGAATCCGACTTTAGCTATAGGATAAATCGCCCTTATCAATGGGTTACACATGATTTAGTAAAATTTAAAAATGAATATATCGTCAACTCAAAAAACACTTTAGAACTCATTTTATCATATCAAAACAACAACCGGCAAGAATATGACATCATTCGATCAGGCAATGCATCTAAAAGCCCTTCTTTTGATTACTACATCAAAACAACAATGGCCGATTTGCTTTGGACAAGAACTGACTTTCATCGTTTAAATTTTAAATTTGGAGGATTTGCGCTTCATCAAAGAAATGCATTTGCAGGCAGATTTGTTATTCCTGGATTTATTCAAAATGGTGGTGCTGCTTATTTTATCACTTCATCTAATTTTAATGGGTTTAAATTTGAATCAGGATTGAGGTATGACATCAAACATCTTCAAACATATTTATGGCAATTAAACATTTTGAATGTTGATGAAAGAACATTCAACAATTTCACCTACCATGTTCAGATAAAGAAAAATACCGGTAAACATTCCAGTATAACACTAGCTCACAACAGCAGTTGGCGACCACCGGCACCCAACGAACTATTTTCTAATGGCCTTCATCAAGGTCTGGCTTCTATCGAAATTGGCAATCCAAATTTAAAACCAGAAAGAGCTTTCAACAATCTCATAAATTTTCAACATAAAGGACATCGTTCAACTTTTGAAACAGAGATATTCTACAAACACATTTTTAACTTCATTAACTTAGTGCCTGATAATGAACCTGTTTTAACCATCAGAGGCGCATATCCTGTATTTAGATTCGAGCAATATCGAGCAGAGATATTTGGCATCAATTATCTTTATAAATACCAATTCAATAAAAACTATTTCATTCAAAATACAGCCAATATTGCATTTGGGAATAACCTAGAATCTAATCAACCCCTCAATCAATTTGTACCAATCAATAGTAAGTTGAGTGTGGGTTTTCAAAAAAACAAAATCACTTTTGTCCCAAATATTCAATACACTTTCACGCAATTTAGATATGTCCTTAATTCTGATTTAAAAGCTCCTCCAAAAGGTTTTTTTCTAATTGGCGCTCAATTCAATTATGAATTTAAATTTAGAAAACAAACTGTTAATTTCAACATTACATTTCAAAACCTGAGTAATCAGATTTATAGAGAATACCTGAATAGAATGAGGTATTTTACAGACGAAGCTGGCTATAATATTATTGCCAAGCTCAATATTCCTTTAAACATTAACCTTAAAAATAATAGAAAAAATGAAATCAAACCAAATTAAAACCGCCCTATTCTTATCATTCAGCGCATTGTTATTTACTTTCAACGCATGCAAATCAGATGACCCAAAACCGGCTGATCAACCGATCAATGAAGGTGAACTTATTACAACTTTAAAAGTTGAGCTTACAGACAGTGCAACAGGCAGAGTTTTCAACACCGCTTATTTCAAAGATTTAGATGGAGAAGGAGGTAATCCACCTACTCAATTTGACACCATCAAATTGAATGGCAACAGAACTTATTTTTGTAAAGTAACATTACTTGATGAATCGAAAACACCTTCAGAAGACATTACAGAAGAAGTAAAAGAAGAAGCTCACGAACATTTATTTGTTTATGAATCTAGCAATCAAAAAATCAAAGTTTCTATAACAGACAAAGATAAAAACAATTTGCCTTTGGGTATAGAAAGCAAATGGCAAACTATGAATAATTTGGATGGTAAACTAAAAGTAATCTTAAAACACCAATCCAATGGGATTAAAAATGGTTCTGCTTTATTAGGCGAAACCGATATTGAAGTGGATTTCAATGTCATTCAAATGGATAAATAAAAATTATTTTTAAAAATTTAAAAGGTAGCTTTTGGCTACCTTTTTTTATCTTAATAATTGAACTACTTGTTCGTAACTTCTAAATGGCTCATTAAATGGTGCCACCTGAACTCTACATATGTAATTACCTTCCATGCATGGAACGCCTTTGTATGTACCATCCCAACCTTGGTTGACATCTGTAGTTTCAAACACTTTTTCTCCCCAACGGTTAAAAATCTCCATTTTATATTTAAATGTATATTTACTTCCAACACCTTTGTAAACAGGATTATGAATATCTGTATTTGGACTAAAGGCATTAGGTAAATAAAAATTAAAGTCAGGGAAAATAGGTCCAATAATTCTGGATGAAGTATCAGAACAACCTTCTGAACTTGTTGATACAAGGGTAATATTAAATCTGCCCGTATCTTCCAATAATATCAAAGGCTCTCTTAATGAACTAACATCATTTTGATTCAATTTCCAATTGAATTGTATTGCTATTGGCGAAGAGTTATTTTGAAATTGCAATCTTGATTCATCGTTGTTAATAGATTTTAATCTCGTGAAATCAAAACTAGCAGCCGGTTTCTCGTAAACAGCAGCAATTTGATTTTTAATTAAAGTATCTAAACAGTTCTTATCAGATTTATTGATCAATCTAATATCATACAAACCAAACTCCTTATATCTATTTTGTGGATTGATACCCAATGAACCTCTACCATCGCCAAAAAACCACTCCTGTGATGTAATAGCTCCTTTTTTAATGGAAGATAAATTCACAAAATTACTTTGTTCTGGAAAACAAACTGGAGCAACTTCAAAATCTGTTTCAGGATGATGAAACACTTCTAATTCAATATTAGTAATATCCTTACAGCCATTTTCAGAAATTGATTCAAAAATCACTGTGTAGACTTCCTCTTTGGTGTATTGATGATTCACTGTCATGCTATTATTAAATGAATTGCCATCTCCCATCAACCATTGATTAGAAACTTGTTTTACTTTAGAATTAGAATTAGAAGCAATTAAATCAAAACTATTACCTCTAAAACATTGCCCAACATCATTTAATGGGTTCAATGAATAATTCATGTCTTTTTCTATGTAAACAATCTTTTTAAGTGAATCTGAACAACCTTTACTTGATATTACATTCAATTGTATGATTTGAGTATCATGAACCAAGAATGTTTTATTAAGTAAATTTTTATCATTAGAAATAAAGCCATCAGAAATTAACCATTTGTAGGTTGTTAAACTGTTTACCTTATTGGAAATATTTATAAAATCAAATGAATGTTGATTGAGACATTGTATCGGATCGTTGATTGTGAAATTTGGAACTGGTGTAGGATAAAAACCAATATTTTGAGACAATGAATCTTTACATCCATAGTTTGAGGTTGCAATTAATTGCATAGTTTGATAGGTTTCATTTGCATACGATTTATCTGCATTTAAACCTTGATTAACGATACCATCTTTATCTTGCCATTCAAAAGACATAGAGCCAAATTTAATGACTGATTGATTGGTATATTCAAAATAATTATTATTCAAACATTGAGAATCTTTATTAATTGAAAAAGCCAATTCAGGCATTGGCGCCACAATGATTGGTTTAACAAAAGTATCAAAACAATTGTTCAAAGTAGACGAAACTAATAATTTAACATTAAAGATATTTGATTCTGTATATGTTGCATTTATTGGTGTTATATTAAAACTAGTATTGCCATTTTTATAATCCCATGAATAACTCAAGGAATTCATGACACTGAAGCTCGTTTGATTAATAAAACTAAACAAATGCTTATTAAAACATTGTATGGAATCATTGACTTCAAAACGAGCCATTGGTCTTTCCAGTAAATGAACAACTCTTTGCATAGAATCTGAACAACCATTGTCTGAAACAACCTTATATTTTACCAAATATGCGCCAGAAGCGTTCGGGTATACTTTTTCATTTGGTTGATAGTTATTTGAAAAACTGTTATCACCAAAATCCCAAGTATTAAACAATTCGCCATATTTAATATTCGTTTTATTTTCAATAACAAACACATTGTTTTGCCAACACTGTGTATCTTTTTGAATACCAAATTGAAGTTTTGGTTGAGCATAGGTTACAACCATTTTTAGAACAGTATCTGTACAATTGTTATTTGAGGTTGCTATCAATTTAACATTAAATGTATCCTCATTGGCATAGATATGATTTGTAACATTTGGAGTTGTAAATTGACTTACATCTCCCATAATCCAACGATAGCCTTGAAGAAATCCATCAGATATAGTACTTTGATTTGTAAAATTAAAATTATGATTTTTAAAACATTGTTCAGTTTTGTTAACACTAAATTGTGCTGCAGGATTATGATAAACAACGACTGATTTAATTGAGCTCGTATCTTTACAACCATTATCACTTATGGCTTCTAGCCGTATATCATATAAGCCAGGTTGGGCATATTTTTTTGTTATGTCCTTGTTAGTAGCTGATGAATTATCACCAAAAGTCCAATTAAATAATAGGTTTTCATTTCTTACAATTGATGAATTTGTTAATTGAAACAAATGTTCATTGAAGCATTGATTGAGTTGATTAACATTAAAAGAAGCATTGGGTTGAGGAAAAACAACTATTGATTTTATAATTGTATCCAAACAACCTAAATCAGATTGCACAATTAAACTGACATTAAATGTATCATCGATGTTATATTTTTTATTAATGACATTTGGACCAAATACATCTCCGCCCTCTCCTAGTTGCCATTGAAATGCAACAATGCTCCCTTTTTGTATGTTTGAATTTTGTGTAAAATTAAAAACATTGTCTCTCAAGCATTGTTTTGGCATATCAATCAAATAATTAGCGATAGGATAACCTCCAATATATACCATTTGGGATGAAGAGGCATTACAACCTACACCCGTTGTTGCTTTTAATTGAACTTGATAAAATGAATCTTTCAAATATTTTTTATTGATGACATTACTATCATTAGAAAAAGTAGCATCACCCAAATTCCATTCATAGATTAATGCGCTATTAAAATTGGTTTGATTGGTAAAATTAAAATTATGTTGATTAAAACATTGGGTATCTTGATTGATTTCAAAACTCACTCGAGGTGTTCCATTAATGAAAATTGATTTAGAAATACTATCTGTACATCCAACAGATGAAGTAGAAATTAATTTAATTTCAAGATTGCCTTTATCAACAAATGCTTTTCTTGGACTTTCTAAGAGACTTGTAGTACCATCGCCAAAACGCCATTTAGAACTTGATGGTGCATATGGTGTATTGGTTACGTTATTAAATTGAATCGAATCGAATTCGCAATAAGTTCCATTGATAAAATTAAAATCCGGTTTGGGCAATGGTTTGATATGGATATACTTCCTCATCGTATCGGAACAACCATTGTTATTATCATAAATCAATTGGACAGAAAAAATTCCAGTATCTGCATAAACTCTTGGAGCTGGGTTATTATTACTGATATTGTTACCATCACTAAAACGCCATCTATACCTTTGGTGATAGTTTGTATTAATTACAGTTTGGTTTTTTAATTCAACTCTATTTGTAGAAATACAGGTATCTTTTCTGGTATATGTAAATTCTGCTTTTGGTGAATGAAGAACATCTAACATCATAAATGTATCATGATAACAACCTTTTTTTGTGTAGGTTCTCAAGATGATTGGATGCAAATTAGCTGTTTTAAATTGATGTTGAATAACACTATCTTTTTTGAAAATTGAATCAACTAATCCATCATAACTCCATCTGTAAAAATCTACATCTTCAACAGAAGATGATAAATTATTGAATGAAACTTTTTTATTAGAATTAAAACAAAATTGAGTATCAGAAACGGTAAAATTAGATTGAGGTTTTATTCCACTTCTAACCACCATCGTATCTCTGAATGTACATCCATTTCTTTCTGTAACCTCAAGCCAATAAGTTGCAGGAGATTTCATAGCTCTATAATATACAGGCCAGTTATCCTGCCATCTGTATTCATTGTCGACATTAAATCCTTTTGAAATTTCTATCATATCAACTTTTCCACAAATCAATGTATCTTTGGTTTTTAATAAAGATTTAATTTTAGTATCCGCTACATAAAGCACTTTTGTTACAGAGTCCCATAGATTTGTTCGTTTGTGTTGACAATACATTTTCACTTCATACCAACCAGTGTCGGCAAACTTATGCTTAATTTTAGTACCATAAACTAATCCTTGTCTACTTTGAATAGTCCATTTATGATTATTAAAAGAATCATTTAAAATTGCTTGAAAGCTAACGGTATCTCTTACACATTGAGCGTTTATTATAATAAAATTATTTTGAATTGGATCAAACTTGGCAGCAGCAGCATAAGCATATCCATCAAAATACCCATAACCGTATACATACGATAGAAATCCTTTTGGACTATTCATATGATGACTACCTGTATCCATTTGAATCTGTGCATAATGGTGATCAGGCAAATTATTACTTGATTTCCAATCTGAAGCTTTAATTCTCTTATTATCAAAAGTAAAATAAGATGTATCGATTGTTTTTGTTAAAACATTCACATAATGTTCAGGAGAATTTTGTTGCCACCACCAATTATACCAATTTGAATTCCACCACCAGGGCACTTGACTTACAGTGTTGATAGTAGCATTATTTCCAAATTGTTCATCAGGAAATAATTGTAATTGAGATGGGTCTCCAATATATAATTTCGTTGGATGATTTTGGCAAGAATAACCTCCTAAAGCAAATTGAGCAACTGAAATTCTATTTGAACCAGATATTCTAACAACAGATTCATTGTATACTTCATAAGTTAAAAAACCTGATTGATTAAGTGTAGAATGATAGTTTCCATTGATATTAATAATGGTATTGTTTTCAGCTGCAACAATTTTTAAAGTGTAACCTTTTGTATTATTTCTATAAGGTAATGAAGTATAATTTTTACCCCAAGTTACGGTTGGAATTAATTGTTCGTAAGTATGATCCCAACTGCTGTTGCAAGAAGTACCATTTTGATTTGTTCTATTGGTGTAAGTTTGCCTATTTCCAGCAAACACAGCAAATTTAGATTCAATATATTTTGATCTAACAAAGCTACCAGTTAAATCTCTATCAGTTGTCATATACTGAAAGGTTTGTCCCTTTTTGAGCGTAATTTGAAAAGGAACATTGGCTAAACTATTTCTTGAGGAAGCACCAGTTGGTACAATTTCTATCACAGAAGAATCCGCTATGCCGACAATTGTAAATTCGGGTGATTGTATGTTTTTTCCATTACAAGACCATCCCCATGAATATGCATCCCGGTTTGTAGTAATGATATATTCTGGAGATTGTATAATTGAGCTAGAGGGAATAACGACAGTTGCTCCTTTTGAATACCAATACCTATTGACTGCATAAACATTGATAGTTGTATCAGAATAAACATGAACGCCATTTAAGGTAACAGTATCTGAGTATCTGCATACAACTTCTCTAGGTAATCTAACCATTGAAGTTTCATTTGGACTAAGGGTTATTGTATCATAAAAATTTTGCCCTTTTGCCTCTATATAGACAACTGCAGCAAATTGAGAAGATAAAAAAAGTTCAGCAGTATCATTGTTGTAATAATAATAATTATAATAACAACCCCAATCCTGCGCCATAAAAGCAACCCAAAAATCTTTGCCCGCTGTGCCTTGAGCTTTTACATTATTTGATAAGGCTACAAGAAACAAAAACAATATTAAAACAAGCTTACGCATTAATTATCAAGGAGTTAAAACTTATTAACTTCTCAAATATAGTATAAATTACTTAAAAAGCAAAATAACAATTTGTTTTTTTAACTTTGCAAAATAAATTTCTTAATAATAACAATGCAAACATCTTTACATTATGACAAACAAATTTTTTGCATTGAAGGAGATTGGCATCACGATTTAAGGCAAAAGGATTCCATCGAAAATGCACTAAAATTTATGGAAACGGCTCATGTTCACAAAATCAGGTACATACACAGACATGCTAGCACCAAAGAAGAATTATTGAACAGAATTAATCAATATACAGCAAAAAAATACGAAGAGTTCAGTATCTTTTATTTAGCATTTCATGGCGTACCAAATGGATTAAAACTAAATCCTAAAACCATACTCAGTTTAGATGAATTGGGTGAAATGTGTGAAGGTAAACTGAAAAACAAAATCTTACACCTTGGCAGCTGCGAAACTCTCAAAATTTCTAAATCACAAATTAAAAGCTTACTTCACCAGACAGGCGCTTTGTGTATCAGTGGATTTAAAAAAGAAGTACCATTTATAAGTTCAACAATTTTTGATGTACTATATTTTGAAATGTGTCAGTATTACAAACGTATGTCTGTAATTGAATCTAACATGAAAAAATACTATGGAAAGTTAATCAAAGAATTAGAGTTTATTATGATTTATGAGTAAAATAAATCTCAAAAAACAACATCATCTAATTCATCTAATTGCATAGGTTTTTTGATCGGTAAAGTAAAATAAAACGAAGACCCTTTTCCAATGACACTTTCAACCCATATTTCACCATTGTTTTTTTCTAAAAACCCTTTAACTAAAAGAAGACCAATCCCTGCCCCTTTATCTTTCTGCCTACTTTCAGATAATTGGTTTATCTGAGGAGTAAATAACTTTTGAATAATTTCATTAGTCATGCCCTTGCCCGTATCTTCAATTTTAATAATAATTTTATCTACTTTGGTTACTGCAGATATTGTAATTGTTCCTCCTTTTTCTGAATGTGATATAGCATTTGAAACAATATTTTGAATGATAGAAATCAACATTTTGGTATCAGCAAAAACAGTTGTATTTTCTGTTATTTCATTATGTAGCGTAACCGTATTTATAGATGCCGTTTCATTGAGCATACCAAAAACTTTATTTATATATTCAGTTAGTTGATTGTTTGTGGGAAGAAATGCATCAGAAGCATATTTTATCCTTGCCCATTCAACCAAATAATCCAACATTTCAAGTTCTTCTATAGAGGATTTATGCAATAAATTCAGCATTTCTTGAATCGTTTCTGATTCCATTTTATGAAAATTTTCTTTCAAATACTTCGTTGTAGCAATTATTCCTGTAAGTGGACTTCTTAAATCATGAGATAAAATCGCCAAAACACTTTCTTTATGCGTATTGAGTTCCTCTAAATCTTTAACATACTTTTTAATGGCATCCTCTGAATGTTTCCTATCTGTTAGATTTCTAAGAATTTTAACATAACCTAACATTTCATTTTCTGAACCTATTAAAGGAAATACCAATCCATAGGCATAAAACAAGCTGTTATCTTTAGCAATATGCCATCTGTTATCAGTAGCTCTACCTTCTTTTAAGGCTGTATTAATTTCATTTTGAGGTATACCGCTCTTCAAATCTTCCTCAGTAAATATGATATCAAAAGATTTACCAATTACTTCATCTGTTTCATATCCAAAAATACTAGTTGACCCAGAGCTCCAGCTGTTGATTATTAAATCTTTATCCAATGTAAAAATAGAGTAATCCTGAAGACTATCTATAATTTGACTATAAAAATCAGTGGTAGGAATATATTTATTTTTAAGCATTTTAGCTTTATCGATTGGTTTTTCCATTAAAAATTATATGTTGTTTTGATTAGCTTTATTCCCATTATTTCACCTAAATTAATTTAAGAAATGAATAATGCAATGTTGAGATATTTTATAATGGAAATTTTTAAAGTTATACTAACTACTAAGTACAAATATAATGCAAAAATTCATATTTATAATCTAAAAAAATATTAATTTAACAATATTATAGATATGTAAAAAAATAAATAAAAAATATTGATTTCTAAAAATATTAAAACATGTTTATAAACATTAAGGGATTATGATGCTCTATTTCACATTGTCATTTAACTGCAAATAAATAACAAAATAAATTGAAGTTTCAAAATTGATTTGAGATATCCAAAAAACTTGAACGAACGCTAGATTGTTATTTTAAAACTTGTCTGGCTATAACTAATTTTTGAATTTCTGAAGTTCCCTCTCCTATTGTACAAAGTTTACTGTCTCTATAAAACTTTTCTACTGGAAAGTCCTTTGTATAACCATAACCGCCAAAAATCTGAATTGCATCTGTTGATACCCTTACACAAACTTCACTTGCATAATATTTTGCCATGGCTGAAACTTTGGTAACGCTTTGACCATTGTTTTTTAAGTGACATGCTTCTTGAATGAGCAGTTCTGATGCTTCGATTTGAGTAGCCATATCTGCTAGTTTAAATCCTATTGCTTGAAATTCTGCTATCGGTTGTCCAAATTGTTCTCTTTCTTTTGAATATTTTAAAGATGCTTCGTATGCGCCTTTAGCAATTCCTAGTGATAATGCTGCAATAGAAATTCTGCCACCATCTAATATTTTCATGGCTTGAATAAATCCTTCTCCCACATTTCCTAATATTTGACTTTCGTGAACTCTGCAATCTTCAAAAATCATTTCTGCAGTTTCACTCGCGCGCATACCTAATTTATTCTCTTTCTTTCCAGCTTTAAAACCTAGTGTGCCTCTTTCTACAACAAATGCAGTAATACCATGTGAATCTAACAACTCACCTGTTCTAGCTAAAACAACAGCAACATCACCTGTAATGCCATGTGTTATCCAATTTTTAGCTCCGTTTAAAACCCAATATTCACCATCTTGTTTGGCTGTAACCTTCATTCTCATGGCATCGCTACCAGTGTTGGCTTCGGTTAAACCCCAAGCACCAATCCACTCCCCTGTAGCTAGTTTTGGCAACCATTTTTGCTTTTGTTCTTCGTTACCAAAAGCAAGAATATGCCCAGTGCACAAACTATTATGAGCAGCCATACTTAATCCTATTGAACCGCATACTTTTGCAATCTCAACAATTGCATCTGCATACTCAAAATATCCCAATCCTGAACCATTGTATTTTTCTGGTACTAAAATACCCATTAAACCTAATTGACCCATTTCTTTGAATAAATCCACTGGAAAATGTTGTGATTCGTCCCATTCCATCATTTTGGGCTTGATGGACTTTTCGGCAAAATCTTTACACATTTGCCTAATCATTAACTGACTCTCTGAAATATTGAAATTCATACTTTTTGCAAAAATAGATTATTTTTTGTATTAAATGTTATAACGAATTAAAATTCAAAATAGTTTTTTAGTAATTGTAATTTCTTATCATCAAAAACCAAAGTTTTCCTAATATCTTCCATCGAGTTATAGTTGCCATGTTGTTTTCTAAAATTCAACAAAACATTGACTTCATTCTTGGTTAAATAAGGATGTTTGATTAAATCCGTGAAACTTGCATTGTTGATTTTTATCAGTTTTATATGTTCGGATTTGATTACAAACTTTTTTCTAAGCTCTTCAATAACTTCTGGCTTCAAATTATAAACTTCATTCAGTTGAGCAAAATCGTAAAAACCTCCTAATCTATTTCGAAACTTTAAAATACGATTAGACATAGTTGGCCCTATTCCAAATACTTTTACCAAATCAATACTATCGCATGTATTTAGTTCTTGCAGTTCTTTTACGATGTTTTTGGTTTCAACTCTGTCATTTTGCAGTTGAGGTTTCTGATTAAATTCAAACTTTTCAGGTAAATCGATGTAAGGTAACAAGCTCGATACTAATACTGTATCTATTCCATAAATTCTCTTTAAATCATTTTTAATCTTAAATTTTCCACCACCATTTCTGTATTTAATGATTCTTTGGGCAATGTATTTCCTAAATCCAAGTCTTAATAAATCATCTTCAGAAATGTAATTAGGATTGAATGCAAAAACCTCTTTAATGGAAGTATTTGCATTGGACTCATAAAATGTAGGATTGTATTTTTTATACTGATTTTTTTTAGAAGATTCTTCAAATTGCTTGGCGATTCTATCAAAATCGTTGAAATTGGTAGGTTCACGCTTTTCTACCCACTGAAAAACATAGGGAGAAATAGCAATAAAAATAATAAGAAATATTAAAACGAAAGAAGCGTTTCTTTCTGCTTTGGTGAAATTAAAAAATTCACTCCAAAACTTACGAAAGCTTTTATTCATCTAATGAAAAATAACTACTGACCTAAAGCTGCATTTACTAATTCTTCTTTTTGATATTTGCCATTTTCCAAATTAGATTTAATTTGTTTGAAGGCAGTTATAGTTCTTTCAACATCAGCCAAAGTATGAACAGCTGTTGGTATTAATCTGAGGATAATCAAACCTTTTGGAATAACTGGATATGTAACAATAGAACAGAAAATATCAAAATTTTCTCTTAAATCAAAGGTTAAATGAGTTGCTTCTGCAACAGTTCCATTTAAAACAACTGGTGTTACAGGAGTAGTTGTTGTACCAATATTAAACCCAGCTTCTTTTAAACCATTTTGTAATGCTTTTACGTTTTCCCAAAGCTTTTCTTTTAATTGAGGTTGAGTTCTTATTAAATCCAATCTTTTTAAAGCACCAACCACCAATGGCATAGGCAATGATTTAGCATAAATTTGGGATCTTAAATTATATCTCAAAAAGTTTAAAATCACTTTAGGACCAGCTACAAATGCACCGATACTAGCCATTGATTTAGCGAATGTAGAAAAAATCAAATCGATTTGATCGGTTACACCTTGCTCTTCTGCTGTACCAGCTCCTGTTTTTCCCATAGTTCCAAAACCATGTGCATCATCCACAAACATTCTGAAACTGTATTTTTCTTTTAAAGCTACAATGCCTTTTAAATCACCTTGATTGCCACTCATTCCGAAAACACCTTCAGTGATTAAAAATATACCACCACCAGATTTTTCAACTAATTTTTGAGCACGTTGCAATTGTTTTTCACAGCTTTCTAAATCATTGTGTTTAAATACAAATCTTTGTCCTTGGTGCAATCTTACACCATCAACGATACAAGCATGTGATTCAGCATCGTATACAATTACATCATGTCTATCAACCATAGCGTCTATGATAGACAAAACACCTTGATAGCCAAAATTTAATAGAATACTATCCTCTTTGCCCATAAACTGAGCCAATTCTCTTTCTAATTGTTCGTGTGGATTACTATTTCCACTCATCATACGAGCACCCATTGGATATGCCATGCCATATTGAGCTGCTGCATCTGCATCCGCTTTTCTAACTTCAGGATGATTTGCCAATCCTAAATAGTTATTCAAACTCCAGTTAAGTTTTTCTTTACCATTGAAAACCATTTTGGGTCCAATTTCTCCCTCTAGTTTAGGGAAAGTAAAATAACCATGAGCTTCTTTAATATGAGCACCTAATGGTCCCATGTTTTTGATTACCTTTTCAAATATATCTGACATATTCTTTTTTATAAATTTGAGTGCAAATGTACCAAATTTTACAATAAAAAAAGCCCCCGTTTCCGGAGGCTCAATTTTATTGAGTATTTTTTTTATTAATTTAAGCTATTAACATGTAATGACAAGCTAGATTTTAAGTTAGCTGCTTTATTTTTATGGATGATATTGCGTTTAGCTAATTTATCAATTTTGCTGATTGTCTCTGCATAAATTGATAACGCTTCGGTTTTATCACTTGTGACTCTTAATTTTTTGATTAAGTTACGAGCAGTTTTATGTTGATAACGGTTTCTTTCGTTCTTAACTTCCGTTTGTCTAATTCTTTTTATGGATGATTTATGATTTGCCATTTTCTTAAATAGGACTGCAAAAGTAATACTTTTTATATTAGATACAAAATATTCTTTAAATATTTTATTTTTTGTTTCTTTCTCTTTGCAATTAATATTTTGATATTCATTATAATTGCATTTGAATTTGCTATATATGAAAAACAAAATATTATTTCTGAGTTTATTATTTCTATTGTCTTCCTGTGGAGTAATTACCAAAGCTCGTTATGGCAATGGCTTAAAATTAAATTTAGAAACCCGTCTTTTTTCTAAGAATAAAAACGAAGATCAATCTAAAAAAACAATTTTAAAAAACAAAATAAAACCAACACAGACGAATGAAAAGAAGGATTCTGTCATTTTTGTTGGTGAAGAATTTAATATTGATGAGCCTGAAACAAACACGTTACAAAACTTTTCTGAATCCCCAATTTTAAACAGACCTTTATTAGAAAATAAGCCCAATAAAACATCCCTTAAAAGTAAGATACGTGATTTAAAAGACGAAATTTCAGTAAAGAAATTGTTAAATCCAATTGTTAAAAAACAAGTTAAAAACGATGGTTATAGACCATTTGAACCAAATGCAATTTGGGCAGGGGTTTTATTTTACGGTTCTTATTTCCTTTTATTAATTCCACCATTAAGTTTTATTGCATCTATATCATCATTAATCGGTATAATTTTAGCCTTTGTTTCACTTAGAAAAATTAAATTATCGGGAGGTCTTTATAGGGGATATGGATTAGCTATTAGTATTATAATTTTATTTATAATTTCATTATTATACTTATTGATTTTGTTAGGTTTAATTTTTGCATTTCTAATTTAATTTTGAAAACCCTCATCATCGGCAGCCGCATTCCTTACCCTCTTCATGATGGAGGTGCTATTGCTACTTATAATATGCTGAAAGGTTTGTCTGAAGCTGGTGTTGAGGTACACTATTATTCTATCAACACTAAAAAACACTTTGTAGACGATGCCACCATCAAAAAGCAGTTTGCTTTTTTGAGAAATATCAAAACGTTTTATATAGACACAGATATTAAGCTGATGCCAGCTTTGAGAAGCTTAATTTCTGGCAAATCATATAATTTAGAAAGATTTTATGACTTAAATTTTGAGAATGATTTAATCAAATATATTCAATCTCATCAGTTTGATTTGATTCATTTTGAAGGTTTGTATGTTGCTTATTACGCTTTTAAAATTGTAGAAAATTCAAATGCTCCTATTGTTTTAAGACAACATAACATCGAATATAAAATCTGGGAAACCTTGGCAGCCAACACCAAAGCCATTCACAAAAAAATTCTCTTTGGATATTTTGCCAAGCAAATCAAACGTTTTGAAACCAATTTTTTAAATCTATTTGATGGCATTGTTACCATTGCTAAAACCGATGAAAAAATCATAAAAGAACATCAATACATTAATTTACTAACTACCATTCCTGCGGGAATAGAAAACAATTTTGTTCAACAAGAAAGCCGAGTAAATTCTAAATATGTTTATCACATCGGTTCAATGGAATGGATGCCTAACCAACAAGCCATGCTTTGGTTTGCAGAAAATGTATGGAAACTTGTAATTCAAAAAGTGCCTGATGCTCAATTTTATATGGCTGGTAAAAACATGGCTGAAAAATTTAAGTTATTACAAACCGATAACTTTCATGTGATTGGCGAGGTTAAAGACTTAAAGGAATTTATAGCCGACAAATCTATTTTAGTTGTGCCTTTGATGAGTGGAAGTGGCATTCGGATTAAAACAATTGAAGGCCTATTTGCCAAGAAAGCTATCGTTAGCACAAGTATTGGCGCAAAAGGCATTGATGTGATTGACAGACAAGATTGTATGATTGCAGATGATCCTGAAACATTTGCAAATGCTGTGATAGAAATGATTCAAAATCCTTCATTGAGACAAGAAATTGCAGAAAATGGCTATCAATTGGCTATTGAAAATTATGATAACCAAAATGTTTCAAAACTATGGTTGGCGTTTTACAAAAAAGTTATGGATGAGTTTGATTATTAAACAATAGATAAATCATACAATACAAAAAAAGCATTATTTAGACATACACAACATTTGTTTAAATAAGCTTAAGATACGTCAAGGAATATTGATAATAATATCCTTTTAATGAAAACAAACTTAACTTTATGGAAACTTAGGATACTTTGTAAAATCAGGTTTTCGTTTTTCTAAAAAGGCGTTTTTACCTTCTTGGGCTTCCTCGGTAAAGTAATATAACAAAGTAGCACTACCTGCCAATTCTTGAATACCTGCTTGTCCATCCAATTCTGCGTTCAATCCGTATTTTATCATACGCAAAGCCATCGGACTTTTCAACATCATCTCGTGACACCATTCCACAACCTCATCTTCTAATCTTTCAAAGGGCACTACTTTGTTTACCAATCCCATGTCAAACGCTTCTTGGGCAGTGTATTGACGACACAAAAACCAAATTTCTCTGGCTTTTTTCTGTCCAACAATTCTGGCTAAATAACTGCTGCCAAATCCACCATCAAAACTCCCTACTTTGGGACCTGTTTGTCCAAAACGTGCGTTTTCGCTAGCAATACTTAAATCACACACCACATGCAAAACGTGTCCACCACCAATGGCATAACCGTTTACCATAGCAATGACAGGTTTAGGAAGCGAACGAATTCTTTTTTGCAAATCCAACACATTCAATCTTGGAATGCCTGCTTCATCTTTGTATCCACCTAGGGTTTTGATATTTTGGTCGCCACCACTACAAAAAGCCAAGTCGCCCGCACCAGTTAAAACTACACAAGAAATGTCTTGATGCTCTCTGGCATAGTCCATTGCTTCTATCATTTCCATATTGGTTTTAGGCGTAAAAGCATTGTGATAGCGTGGACGATTGATGGTGATTTTTGCAATTCCTTCAAAATACTCGAAAAGTATTTCGTCATAAACTTTAATAGTTTGCCATTCTCTTTTAGTCATATTTATTTAGATTTTAATTGTTTGAAAATTGTTTGATTGATTTGGTCATTGGTTTTTATTTCTAACAAATGACAATGTTTACTTGTTAAAAAATGATTGAGTTTTTCATTTAATTGCACTTCGTTTTCCACGCAATCGTATAGAATTTTAAAATGTGTTGCCAAATGTTGGGCATCCATTTGATGAGGCGTTTTTATAAATGGATTCAATTCCTTGAGTCCACTCGAACCATCAATCATATCAAAAATGCCACCACCTTGATTGTTCATCAGCACTATTTTAAAATTATTGGGTACATAATGGTTCCAAAGGGCATTGATGTCATAGAAAAAAGCAATGTCGCCAGTGAATAAAATATTCAAATCCTGATTCTGAATGGCATAGCCCAAAGCAGTACTAGTGCAACCATCAATTCCGCTCACACCTCTGTTAGAAAAAAATTTCCATTTGGACTTAAATGAAGACATTAACATGGCAAAATTTCTGATGGTCATACTGTTGGCAAGATGAATAACAGCCTCCTCAGGAAGCTGTTTTAAAACAATTTGTATAGCCCATATTTCATTGAAATCTTGTTCAATTGGCTTTAATGATATTTTGGCGTTTAAATCAGTAAACAATTGATAATAAGCAGAAGTATGTTGAGGTAAAAACTTAAGAAACTGCTCAAAAAAAGTTTTTCTTTCGATGGTTAAAACTTGAGGATTGGAAAAAAATGGATCGGCAGTGTATCCGGATATTTCAATGTGCCAATGTTGTTTAGGCGGATGGGTTCGCAATAATTTCTTTAAAGATTTATTCAATACCATTTTGCCAGAAGTAATCAGCAAATCAGGAGAAAGTAAATGTAATTCTTCGATATTGGCTTTAGAAAAAATCAAATCCCAATTTTGAAAACTATTCATGGCATGCACATTAGAAATAACATCGCAACAAACCACAGCATAAGGCAATTTACTAATTGCCAACAAATTGGGTGCCTCATCAAAATTATCGTCAGCACCAAGTAAAATCAATACTTTGGGATATTCATTAAAAAAACGTTCGCCATCAAAACCAATTTCCCATTCAGAATCCTCCTTTTCAACTGTTTTTTTAACAGGTGCTTCTGGGTAAATAAAAATTTCGTTTTTGGCTTCATATAATGGTTCCCTTAAGGGCGCATTCAGATGAACAGGACCTTTCAATAAACCATTCGCCAATTGATACAAATCGTTCACCAAAGTAAAAGTGGATTGAATATGAGATGAATCCAAATCATCGTTGGTTTGAAATGAACCCAAAACATGTTCGCCAAAAACATTAAGTTGATGAATGGTTTGTCCATCCCAACGGTCAATAAATTTTAAAGGTCGGTCGGCACTGATAACAATCAAAGGCACCTGCATGTAAAAAGCTTCCAATACAGCAGGATAAATATTCACTAAAGCACTGCCACTGGTGCACAACACTGCAACTGGTTCTTTGAGGGCTTTTGCCATACCCAAAGCGATAAATCCAGCCGAACGTTCGTCTGGAATGGAATAGCATTTTATTTTTTCAAACCTTGCAAATGCCATTATCAGCGGAGCATTTCGACTACCAGGACAGATAACGACATGTCTTAAACCTTGATGATACAGTCCAGAAACAATGGCATTGATATTGAGTTGAAATTGATTCAAATTGGATGGCAAAAATAGGTTAAATAAATGTTAAAAAAAGGACATTAGTTAACATTTGATTGCATATACTTCACAGATTTACTAGCTGGATAAATGCCAATCAAAACACCCAAGATCAAAACTGTGGAAAGCACCAAAATGATGTCTTCAATCTTTAATTTAACAGGATAACTGTCTATGATGGCGCCTTGCATTTTAATCAATCCGAACTCTTTTTGAAGAATCACCAATACAATACCAATAAATAATCCGATTAAAGCACCAAATCCAGAAATCAAAAATCCATTCATAAAAAAAATAGATTTCAAGCGGCTAGGCCTTAAACCGAGTCCAGCTAAAGTTTTAATATCTTGTTTCTTTTCTATCACCAACATGGTTAAACTTCCTAAAGCATTAAAAGCAGCTATGAGTAAAATAAAAGTTAAAATAGCATAACTCGCCCATTTCTCACTTTTAAACATCTTATATAATGTAGCTTGTTGCTCCATGCGATTTTGAATTTTAAAACCATCACCTAATTGCGATTTCAAAGTTTCAATTACCTTGTTAGATTGTTTGTTATTTTTTAATTTAACCTCGATAGATGATACTAAATTTTCGGATTCAAACAATTCTTGTGCAAATTTAATGGGCACAAACACGTATTTATTATTGATAGATTCGTCCAAAGCAATTACCCCTGATGGTTCAATATTCATTTGACTGATAGAGGAAGCATCTGTTAAACTAACGTCACCCCTTCTAGGAGTAATTAAAGACACTTTACTAAATGGACCACCAACATTGGCATTGATTTTTAAATCTATACCAGCACCTAAAACCATATAATCAACACCATTTTCTTTGAGCAAAGCCTCCCCTTGTGTAATTTGTCCTTTCAAACCATTGATTTCAAAATAATTAGAATCAACACCTTTTACAACACAAACAGTTTGGTAATCGTAGTTTCGGATAGCTGCATTGTCTTCAAATACAGGCGAAATCAATTGGATGTCTTTGTTATTTTCTAAAGTATTTTTTATTTTATCGTATTCAAAAAACTTTCCTTCATTTAAAGAAATTTTAATATCTGGATTAAACTTATTGTACATCGAAAAAATAATTTCTTCGAAACCATTCATGGCACTTAAAATTATGATTAAAGCAGCAGTGCAAACCGTAAAAGCTAAAACTGCTATAGATGAAATGACATTTATTGCATTCTGCTTTTTTTTGGCAAATAAGTATCTAAAAGCTATGAAGATTGGAAAATTCAATTATTTAAAAGCTTTAACAATGATACACTTGCCTTTTTTGTGTGGAATTGCAATTTCAATAAAATTAAGAAGCAAAACAGCAGGAAACAACAAAAGCGAATAGAATGGCAATAAAAAATAAAAAAACTTAGTTTTTTTAATCCATAAAGAGGGAAATCCAGTTGTAATTTTCCAGCTTATAATACCGGGCACACCATATACATAACGGATTTTAACTTTAGCAAAACCAGCTTTTTTGAGTTTATCTCTCATTTCATCCATGCTATATCCATTTCTGAATTTATGATCTTTATATATCCCTGTTTCTAATTTAATATCTTTATAATCAGCATAATTACTTGCATTAAAAATAATTAACACACCTGATGGTTTTAGACTTTTGTATAAGTTTTTAAGTGCCAAAACATCATCTTCGATGTAATTTAACAAATTGACACACAAACCATAATCAAAATTATTTTGATAATTGATTTGGGTAATGTCATCAGTTTTACAATAAATATTTTTAACATTTTCCTCGTAAAAATAAGCAGTAGAATTTGCGACAAAATGATTATTCTTATCAATAGCAAGCACATTGTATTTGGCTTCATTTGAAAACAACGATAATAATTGACCAATACCAAAACCTGGATAAATAACATGTTGAGCACCTTTTTTTCTTTTAGTACATAGCGCCAATTCTCTCTTAATAATGATATTTTTAAGTAAGAAATATGATGAGAAAACATTGTAATACTTTCTCATCATAGAATTTTTTTCTATGGTATGAGAAAAGACATCAGTATTACACTCGGAGGGCATTATTTATGAATTATTTATTTTCTCTAGATTCTCTTTCCTTTCTGAGGTCGTCAAATATTTTCTCGAATTTTTCAACTTTTTCTAAACTATTGTCTTCAAAAAACTGAATTTCAGGAATAATTCTCACTGCATTTTTGATTTTATTTGCCAATTCTTTTCTTATCAATTTGTTGTTGGTTTCAACAATATTCATGATAAAAGCATGGTCTTTTGCACCTAAAATACTCAAATAGGCTTTTACGTAGCTTAAATCAGGGCTTGAACTCACTTCGGTTACAGTTACCAATGCACCGCCAAACCAGTCATTGGTTTTAGTTTGAAAAATTGTCCCCAATTCCCTTTGCATTTCTCTGTTAAATTTTTCTGTCCTTGTACTCATGATTATTCAGTGCAAAGTTATAATTTGCAAAACTTATTTGAACTATATTTATTAAATTTATTTTTATGCATTTTCTATCTTGTTTTGGGCAGGGTTTTTTAACAGGCATCGCGTTGAGCTTAATGTTAGGCACTGTGTTTTTTGCTTTGATAAGAAATAGTTTAAATTACGGCTACAAATCAGGTGTTTACATTGCTTTAGGAGTTATCATCAGCGACATTATTTTTATCACGTTTTCGCTTTTAAGCCATGGTTTTGCAGTATTTTTAAAAAACTATGAATTAGCCATCTCTGTAATTGGAGGCCTGGTTTTAATGATAATGGGCGTTATGATGTTCTTGAAATCCAATCCAAAATTAGAAGAAGTGAATGAAATAACAGACAAAAATAATTCTGCATTTTTTTTGATGTCTAAAGGATTTCTCATCAATGCACTTAATCCAGTTAACTTCTTCAGTTGGTTAGCCATCAGTTCAATGCTTACCATTAGATTTGATTATGTTTTAATCGATAAAATTGTGTTTTTTTCAGCCAGTTTATGCAGTATTTTTTTAGTTGAATTTGGAATTTCTTTTGGTGCTTCAAAAATCAAACCATATATCAAACCCTCTCTTTTTATCATCATCAATAAAATATCAGGTGCTATTTTTGTGCTATTTGGTTTAAAACTAGCATTGGGATTGTTTTTTTAGAGAACATCCATTTTCCTTTTCCAAACAAACAAAGCTTTAAAGGAAAAAACAGATAGGAATAGAGATAGCAAGGCATATACTATTAATGCTTCATAAAAATAATAACAGCCATACAACAGATTAGCGATGATCCAATAATACCAAGTGCTAATTTCTTTTTTAATTTCTAAAAATGTGGCTAGCACGCACATCATGGCTAAAAAAACATCAATGGTTTTAAACTCATTAAAATTGAATAGCGTAAAAAGCTTCATCAAACCAAAGGTCAGAACAAAGAGAGCAAATACTAACATGACATGGTTTTTAAGATTTAAACTCTGCCTAGGTTGATGTTGGGTTTGTATAAATTTCCAATTAAAGAAACCTATGCCACCTTGTATCACATAGATGAGATTGAGATAAAAACTACCAAACAACTGCTGTTGATAAAACAAAATCATGGCAGAAACAGACGCTAAAATCCCTAAAATCCATGCAATAGGTTTAAGCCTTGAAGCATAATACAAATAGAGTAATGTAAATGCAACAGATATTAATTCCACTAAAAGCAACATGTGTGACAAAGATGCAGCAAAATTGTACTAAATAATGTTTTTATTTGCAAAAATATTGTGAAAAGAATTTTATTGTTTGTAATAGCATTTTGGAGTTTGAATTTATCTGCTCAACTCAAACATATTCTTGACACCATCAAATATGATTTGGCACAAGAAAGAAGTTTTTTCGTTTGTTTGGATGGCAAAAACAGTTTTATCAGAGATGTAAAAACCAACTTATTTGGCTTGCAAGCAGGCTATACCTACAATCATCGCACAAATATGTACATTGGTTATTACACCACTTTGAGCGACAATATTCGTATCATAGACAATCCAACGGCATTGATGGGCAAAACAGATTCAAACACCCTTTTTTCAGAATACGGTTTAGCCTATTTTAATTTTGGTTGCGAATATTATTTTTATAACTCTAAAAAATGGCGATTGGCTTTACCTGTTGCAGTGGGCATTGGCAGTGGATGGGACAAACAGTTTACAAAGAGTCAAGTAACAAAAGACCAATACAATTTTGCTATGCCTATGGATATAGGTTTTTATGCTAGCTACAAGTTAAAATGGTGGATATGGGTAGGTGGAGGTTTGGGCACAAGAATTTCATTATTTTCTAGTGAATACAGTGGTCCTTTTTATACCGCAGGACTTAATATTAGATTTGGAGAAATATATAACAGAAGCAGGAATGGCGTAAAGGAAATGTTTAATAACTAATCTTTTTTAGCTGGCTTCTCTTTTGGAGGAGTTGGTTTATAATCAATTATTTTTTTCTCATACAAAATAGATTCGATAAAAAATTCTAATTGATGTTCATCCAATTTTTTACCTAAAATTTTGCCATTTTCATCCAATACAAATAAGGTTGGGTTGGCAACAATATTATAATCTTGCTTATATATTGGCCATGGATAGTATCTATCTGTTTTACACACATTGATCCAACCATTTAACTCAGGTTTTTCTTTTAACATTTTACGCCATTCTTCATATTTATTTTCTGTAGAAACAGCATAAACAACCACCCCTTTTGATTTAAGTTTATTATAAACTTGATTGACGATTGGAATAACTTCTTTGCAGTGTCCACAAGTTGGATCGTAGAAGAATAAGATTGTAACTTTTCCAAGATTTTGATATAGCTCATAATACCTCCCGCTTGTATCAGCAAGTCTTAAATTAGGCGCTGTTTTGCCGCACATAGTTGGCAATGCCTTGCCAGCATCCTCACACATTTTTCTCAAACCAGCTGTATCATTATACCACCAAGCTTTACCTGTGCAATAGTATTTATTGATGATGTGAATGGTTACATTGTCTTGACACATAATTTTTCTATCTTGAAATTTGCTGGTTAAATGCTGAATAAAATACTTTTGAATTTCTGTAAACGGCAATGTTTTGTTTAAAACATCATCCACAGATTGCACCAAACTATCTGGATCTTGAAAAGTTACTTTATCCATGTAATCATTCAATTTTCTAATCATTAATCCTTGAGGAGCTCTTATTAATCCTGACTCAGCAAAATCTATGTTATCCCAAAAATGGGTTCTGTAATAATAATATTCTTGCAAAGAATCTAATTTTAAATCCTTTGGAATTACGATCGGTTGAAATGCTGTAAAAAATTTACTTAATAAATGATTAGGGTTTTTAGTTTTAAAATTTTCTCTAAAAGCAAGGTCATTTTTCTCAAGTGTATCAATCTTAACTTTAATTTCTGATAAAAGTGTTTCATTTTTCTGAGATCTTGCTTCCTTATATAGGTTTTCAAGTTGATATCTTTCTTTACCAAAGACAATTCTTTGTTTTTGATATTGAGCAAAAGCTTCATTTTCTAAAGAACCGCTAATTTTGATTTTAGATTCATCTAAAGACGTGTCGGCTTCAAAATAAAAATCTTGGTCGTCTGTTATCGGCAATTCAAAATACCCTTCTAAAGTTGGAAAAACAATCATATATAAACCTCTTTGAAATCTTGGCTCACCTGTAAAAACACCAACACCATTGGCATCTAATTGACAAGTGTCACGCATGTATTGTTTATCTCCAAAATTATCAGCTAAATATAATGGTACATTTTTCAAACCATTAATTTTTACTTTAATGGAATATCTGCCTGGAGAACGTCCAATATTTCTAACATCGAAAGCAAAAGTCTTTGCTTCATTAACATTGTTAGAATTTACATTGGGATTTGGCTTATCAAGTGTTGCTGGTTTTTGGGAAGTGGATTTAGGGGGGGTTACCTTAGTATTATTTTGTGCATCAATTGTATTGATAGAAAAAACAACTAGAAATAAAAACATTAAAGAAGATAATATAGATTTGTTCATTTTATTAAATTATATATTTAATTTGCAAATATATAGACAAAAATTTTGCCAAAATGGTTGACTCTACAAATAAAAAAAATAATTTTTTCGAAATGGTTTATGATGTTGTTAAATTAATACCATCAGGAAAAGTGACAAGTTATGGTGCAATTGCCGAATACTTGGGCAGCAAAAAATCTAGCCGAATGGTGGGTTGGGCAATGAATAATAGTCATTTTCAAAATGAATTTATTCCTGCTCATCGCGTAGTGAATAGGCATGGTTTGCTTACAGGCAAGAGACATTTTGGCGGTGAAAACATGTCAGATTTATTAAAAAACGAAGGCATTAAAATTGAAAATGACCAAATAATAGATTTTGACAACTGTTTTTGGGATCCTAATAAATTTCTTAAAATCTGAATTTGTGACGAATGTCATTTTACAAATCAACAAAAAGCAATAAATTGCAAACATGTTGAAAATATTAATCCCAATCGATTTCTCAATTCATTCCGATTTAGCTATAGAATTTGGTGCAAATTTATGCATGGAACTAGATTCAGAATTACATATTATACATGTTGTTAAAATATTCAATAGCGCACAAGTTGGATTATTGAATTCTAATAAACTTATAGATGTATTGAATGAAGATGCAGAAAAGGAGATTACTGATGCAAAAGCTATAATAACATCTAAATACCATTTAAATAATATTAAAACAGTAATTTTAAATAATCAAAACATTGCAGATAGCATAGAAAATTATGTCAATAAAAATGAAATTGATTTAGTTATAATGGGTACACATGGAAGCTCCGGTATAGAAAGTATCGTCATGGGTCATGTAACAAAAAGTTTAATAAACATTAGTTCTGTTCCCTTGATAGCAATACCGCCATCCTATACCTTTAATAAAATTAAAACAATTATTTATGCTTCTGATTTAAAAGATATTGAATACGAGATTCAACCTATACTTCCCTTAGCACAATTACTGAAGGCTGAAATCCATGTTTTACATATAATCCCTCATAATCATTTAATTGAAACAAATAACAATCATATTATCAAAGATTTAAAAAACAAAAAAGAACTGGTCAAATGCCAGTTTCATATAGTTCAACATGATAATATTATGGAAGGAGTTAAAGCATTCATCAATCAGAATCCAACAGATTTATTAGTGATGTACACACATGCATTGACTTTATACGAGAAATTATTTTTTGAAGGATTAACAAGACAGGCCTTATCAGAAAAAAGAGTTCCTATCTTAATTCTAAAACAATCTTAGTTAAAAACATCTGAAAAAGAAATCAAAGTTTTTGAGCATATTAGCAAATAAGATATATCTTTGCAAACTTTTTGTTCATTATCAATGCTATCTAGACGGAATATTCGGATTAAGGTTTTACAACAACTTTATGCCTTTCAACAACAGGAATCACCTTCCTTGCCAAACACAATTAAACAATTACAGAGTTCTTTCAAAGGAATATACCAAGTATATTATTTTGCAATTGAATTTTTAGAAGATTTTAATACTTATTTAGAAAGTGAAAGAGAAGTTGAAATTCAAAAATACTTTCCTTCGAAAACACATATTCACAAAACAAAAGCCATCGAAAGACTTGATTTTTATCATGCTATAGTTAATAGTGAAGATTTCAAGTTATACAAAGTACAATCAAAATATAATTGGCGAAATCATGGGCATTTATTCGATAAGTTATTTGAAGATATTGTTCAATACGATTTTTTTATTGAATTTGATATTTTCGAAAAACCGACTTCAGATGTTCAAAAACAATTTTTAACTAATTTATATGAAGTTTTATTTAATGAATTTGATTTGTTTGAAAGCATTATGTCTGATGAATATGTTTTGTGGGATGACGACAGTGCCGATGTTTTACAGGCTATTATAAAAAGCATTGACAAATTTTATGATAAAGGCAAACTGACTATAGAAAAACCAGAACCGAAACAAACAGAAGGTATGATTTTTGGTGAAGATTTGTTGAAAAAATGCATTGTTGACAAAGACTACATAGATGACTTAATAAAAACAAATATATCGAATTGGGATTCTGAACGACTAACAATGATGGATATTATCATGCTCAGAATGTCTATTTCGGAATTTCTATATTTTGAAACTATTCCACCAAAGGCAACAATTAATGAATATTTGGATATTGCCAAGATTTATAGCACCCCAAAAAGTCATATTTTCATAAATGGCGTTTTAGATAAAATCAGAAAAACTTTACTTGAAAATGGCAAAATGATAAAAACAGGTATAGGGTTGAAAAATGAAAAATAGTTATTAATTTTGCACACATGAAAAAAACATTAATTATTAGTTCATTGATAGTTTTAGGGAGTTTATCGAACGGTTGTAATTCTGTTTCTGAAAACAAAAACTTATCTACAGAAGCTATTGAAAATCCTGCTACAGCAGAAAATCCAAATGCAACAGAGGAATTAGCAACCATCCAATTTGAGAGTACTGAACATGACTTTGGCGATATCATAGAAAATCAAAGCGTTGAACATGTTTATGTATTTAAAAACATTGGTAAAATAGATTTATTAATCAACAATTGTGAAGCTGCTTGTGGTTGCACTGTTCCAAGTTGGCCAAGACAGCCAATAAAACCAGGCGAAAGTGGGGAGATAAAAGTAATTTTTGATAGTACTGGAAAAAACGGCAACAACAACAAAATAGTTACTGTTTATGGTAATATTCCAGATGGTAAAATTATATTAAATTTCAAAGCAAATGTAAAAGCACTTCCTAAAAATAACAATCAATAATAAACAACATGTATATCTTAAATATAATTCTTCAATCACAACAAGGAAGTTCATCTTCTTTTTTCATCATGATGGGCCTAATGGTCATAGTTATGTATTTTTTCATGATTCGCCCTCAACAAAAGAAAGCAAAAGCACAAAAGTCTTTTGTTGAAAACCTTCAAAAAGGCGACCTAATTGTTACAACTGGTGGATTGCATGGAAAAGTTTCTTCTGTGGATGATACTACGCTTATTATTGAATCAGAAGGCACACGTTTGAAAATAGAAAAAGCTTCAATTTCTTCAGATTTGAGTGCTTCACTTAATAAAAAAGCTTAGTATTTTCGCCAATGTTAAAACTTGGCATCACAGGTGGCATAGGTAGTGGTAAGACTACCGTATGTAAAATATTTGAACATTTAAATGTACCAATTTATTATGCCGATGAAAGAGCTAAATGGTTGGTAAACAATCATCAAAATCTTAAAAAAGACATCATTCATCATTTTGGTGAAACCTCATTTATAGATGGAAAATATAACCGTGCATATATTGCAGACATTGTTTTTAAAGACAAGGAAAAACTAAACCTATTAAATCAGGCCATTCATCCATACGTATTCGAGGATTGGAATAAATTCTGCTTTTTAAATTCAGAAAAACCTTTAATTATCAAAGAGGCTGCTATTATGCTTGAAACTGAAAGTAAAAATACAGTAGACAAAATTGCTTTGGTATACTCACCTATAGAACTTAGAATTGAACGTATCAAAAAAAGAGATCGATTAGACGAAAATCAAATTTTAAAAAGAATGGATATGCAAATGTCTGATGAAGAGAAAATGCAATTAGCTGACTACATCATTTACAATGATTTGCAGCATTCTTTAATTGATCAAGTTAATGATTTGTATCACAAACTTATTGCAATTTCTTAAATAGAACTTGATTTATAATCATCGTCCCATTCTTTAACATGAGGCGAATGAAGCAACCCTTCAGATTTAGCAATTATCATAGCAACAGCTGCATCTCCGGTAATATTAATCGTAGTTCTACACATATCCAAAGGTCTGTCTATAGCGAAAATCAAAGCTAATCCAGCTTCTGGAATTCCTGCTTGCGCCAAAACAATAACCAACATCACCATTCCTGCACCTGGCACAGCAGCACTACCAATAGATGCTAATGTTGCAGTAACTATAATTCCTAATTGCGCTGTAAAACTTAATTCCATGCCTAAAGCTTGAGCAATAAAAACAGCAGCTACTGCCTGATACAAACTAGTGCCATCCATATTGATAGTTGCTCCAATTGGTAAAACAAAACTTGAAACTTCTTTATCAACTCCAAGATGTTCCTCTACTCTTTCCATAGTAACTGGCAAAGTAGCAGCACTCGAGCTGGTTGAAAATGCTAATAATTGAGCTGGTAATATGCCATTCATGAAAAACTTGGGAGATTTTTTGGTAAAAACATACACAATTGCCAAATAAAAAATAACCATAATAAACAATCCAATAATAACAGTAAAACCATATACACCTAATGCTTTGAATAAATCAATTGAAGGTGATTCTGCTACCAAAGCAGCCATTAAAGCAAAAACACCAAAAGGAGCTAACATCATAATCAAATCAATCAATTTTAAAATAACTTCATTCAAGCCATCAAAAAAATCTTTAACAGGTTTAGCTTTGTCTTGCGGAATTAATATTAAACCTATACCAAAAAATACAGCAAAGAAAATAACTTGTAACATATTGCCATTATCTGATGCAGCTTTGATAATATTTGAAGGAACTATCTCTTCTAAAGCCTTAAGAGGCCCTTGAGATTTTTGACTTTCAGCTATAGAAATTTTTGATTGAGCGTCTCCTTGATAACTACTCAAAAGTTCAAGTTTTGTTTTTTCCTCTATTAATTTTCCCGGATTAAAAACGTTTACTACAATTAAACCAATTGATACAGCAAAAACGGTAGTAATTAGATACAAACCAATTGTCTTTAAACCCATTTTTGAAAGTTTAGAAATATCTCTCAAATCAGAAACACCTTTGATTAGAGAGGCAAGTATTAAAGGAACTGCAATTAATTTTAATGAATTAATAAAAATATTACCAAATGGTTTTATCCAATCTATTACAAATGTTTTGCCCCAGGAAAATTGGACTAATAACAAAGAAAGAATAATACCAACAAACATCCCCAATAATATTTGCCAATGTAGAGCTAACTTACTTTTTTTCATTTCAGCACAAACATAGATTTTTAAATTGAAAAATGTATGAATTTTCATCTAAAAATATTAATATCGCCTTAAGTTTAATTCTGTAAAAAAGTGAACAAATACCTGATTAAAAATGCACAAATCGTTAACGAAAATAAAATTTTTCATGGAGACATCTTGATTAAAAATGAACGAATTGAAAAGATTGCATCAAATATCCAAGACAAAGACGCCATCGAAATTAATGCCGAAGATTACATTTGCATACCTGGGGCAATTGATGATCAAGTGCATTTTAGAGAACCTGGCTTAACACATAAAGCAACAATTTTCAGTGAAAGTAGAGCAGCTGTAGCAGGTGGAATAACTACCTTTTTTGAAATGCCCAATACGGTTCCTCAAGCCACTACACAAGTATTATTAGAAGACAAATATCAAATTGCTCATAATAATTCATTAGCCAATTATTCTTTTTTCATGGGTACAACCAATGATAATTATGACGAAGTAATGAAAACCAATCCACAGACAATTTGTGGTATCAAAATTTTTATGGGAAGCAGTACAGGCAATATGTTAGTAGACGACCAACAGATATTAGAAAAAATATTTGCCAATGCACCCACTATCATTGCCACACATTGCGAAGATGAGCAAACCATTAAAAACAATCTAGCTTATTACACTGAAAAATATGGCGATAAATTAGACGCAACCTTTCATGCTAGAATCAGAAACAATGAAGCTTGTTTTTTAAGCAGTAGTATGGCTATTCAGTTAGCTAAAAAGAATAACACACGCTTGCATATTTTACATATTTCTACAGGTGAAGAAACACATTTATTTGACAACCAAATACCTTTAAAAGACAAAAAAATTACTGCAGAAGCATGTATTCATCATCTATGGTTTTCAGATAAAGATTACTCAACCAAGGGTAATTGGATCAAATGGAATCCAGCAGTGAAATCTGAAGCTGATAGAGATGAAATTTGGAAAGCATTATTAGATGGCAGAATAGATGTAATTGCAACTGATCATGCACCACATACAATTGAGGAAAAAGAACAAATTTATTTAAAAGCTCCATCAGGCGGACCACTCGTTCAACACAGTATTCAAGCGATTTTAGATTTTCATGAACAAGGCAAAATTAGTTTGGAACAAATTGTAGAGAAAATGTGTCACAATCCAGCCATTCTTTTCAATGTAAAAGATAGAGGATTTATTAGAGAGGGTTATTTTGCAGACTTAGTGTTGATTAAAAAGGAATCAAAGAAAGTTGTTAAAGACAATCTATTATATAAATGCCAATGGAGTCCATTCGAGGGGCATATATTTAACCATCAAATTTCTAAAACATTTATCAATGGACATTTAGCTTATGACAATGGTATATTTAACGAATCTAAAACAGGCAAAAGAATTGAATTTGAAAGATAAAAACATCGTTATAATAATTGTTTTATTTGTTATCTCAATGCAAACTGCGAATGCACAAAGTACAACACACAATATATCTTTAGGGATTGGTTTTCCAAATATTCCCCGATTTTTTTTTAATCAATTTGACACCAAAAATAAATTTGAATCAACAGGAAAAGGACCTTATCATTTTAAATATGAATATAGATTAAATAGATGGATAGGTGTAGGCGCCAGTATAAATTACATGTCTTACAAAGTTAAATGGGTAGATAATGTATTTGATACTGCTCAAGGTCGTTTTAAACCGAACAATGTTTTTATAGAAAACAAAACTATGGCCTTTAATCTAAGAGGCAACCTTCATTTAATTGATCCCGAAAATCATCCTGAATATGACATTTATGCTGGTTTAGGCATTGGCTATCAATTTGGAAGAGGTTTAAGGGTGAATTCTGATTTCCCTGAATATGCATTAAACATTGGTTTGCCAAGAATTAGCAGATTAGGTTTAGAAGCTAGCATTGGACTTAGAAGACAAATCTTTGGAGATAAACTTAAAATTTACACAGAAATAGGTTTTACAAAATCTTTGGTTCAGTTGGGGTTAAATTATCAAATCAATTAAATTTGTTGGTCATAAGACGCAACAACGGCTAATTATCTTTTTAATTAATTAGGAGTTTTTTATTTTCTTTTCTATTAAACTAGTTGAATAGCCTTCAATAAAATCGATAGTATCAACTCTCCCACCGTTATTAACAACCTCATTATAGCCGACAATATTTTCGGGTAAATAATCAGCTCCTTTCACCAACACATCAGGTAATAAAACTTTAATAACGTCTAATGGTGTATCTTGATTAAATAATAATACGTAATCAACACTCGACAAAGCAGCTAAAACAAATAATCTGGCATTTTCATCTTGAATAGGTCTAGTATTTGATTTACCCAATTTTCTAACCGATTCATCAGTATTTACTGCAACGATTAAAACATCGCCTAAATCTGCAGCTTTGGCTAAATAATCTACATGTCCTTTGTGTAAAATATCAAAACAACCATTTGTAAATACGATGGATTTGCCAGAATATTTCAAATCTTTAACAATGATTGCTAATTGATTTAAATCAACAATTTTGTTTTGCAAAGCTTGGTGTTTTGACATAATCATTAAACTTTAGTTTTAAACATCATGATAAAAAATGAAACCGAACCGGCTAAAATCATCATGGTAATATTACTGAAAAACAAAACGATTCCTATCGAATTGGCATTAACACTTGAAAAAGAATAAATTTCTGTAAGACCTAACTGAACACTGCTAATGGTTGCAATGCCTGCAGGCGCTGGAATGATTACACCCAAAGTACTAAAAACCAAGGTAGATAATGCGCCACCTAATCCAATGACTCTTGAAAAATCGAAAGCTTGTAAAATAAAATAGGTCATCATCAAATATGAAACCCAAATTCCAAGTGTGTAAACTATAAATAAAACAGGTTGTTGAATCGTAAAAACAGCTTTTAAACCATCCATAAAACCGACAATCAATTTTCCAATTTTAGATTCTGTTTTAATAAAACTCTTAAACTTAATAAGAAACACTATGCCCATAACCAAACCTAACAACAAAACGGGAACTAAAAATCCAGCATTTAAATTTACAAAGAAATGAGAGTAAAAGTAATCGTATAACAAATCGAACTGAATGACAAAGCTGAGTAATAAAACCAAACCAAGCATTAACATATCAATGATTCTTTCACTTACTACCGAACCAATTAAAGTATTTAAAGGCACTTTATCAGATTTAGAAAAAACAGCACACCTATAAATTTCGCCAGAACGAGGGATACCTAAATTCACCAAATAACCACTCATTGTAGCATGATATGCATTGGATAAGGATGTTCTAAAACCAAGAGGGTTCAACATCAACTGCCATCTTAAAGCCCTAAGTAAAACGGCAAAAACACCCATTAAAACGGAAATGAGTACATATTGCCATTTAGAATTTTTTAGATTGATTAAAAAGTCTTCAAAATTAAAACTTTTTTGAATAAAGTAGATTGTAATTGCTCCAACAATTGCAAAAATACTGTACTTTATTATATTTTTACGATTCAATTGATTTAGATTTTATTGAATTTATTTGGAAATACTAACCAAGGTTGATGCTTTTTAGCTTCTTCAAATTCCATAGTGGCAAAACTGATGATAATTAATTCATCCCCAATCATTCCTTTTCTAGAAGCAGCACCATTTAAACCGATGATACCACTACCTCTTTCGCCTTTAATGATATATGTTTCAAAACGTTCACCATTGTTGTTATTAACAATTAATACTTTCTCATTTTCAATCATATTGGCAGCATCCAATAAATCTTCATCAATGGTAATACTGCCGATGTAATTAAGTTGAGTAAAAGTAATTTTTACATTATGTATTTTTGATTTTAAAACTTCAATTCTCATAAAAAGTGTGCAAAGATAATTAAATACACTTGGCTCTCTAATAAAAATTCAAGAGTTTATTAAAATTATTGCGGTTTATATTGACTTTCTCGAAGAATTATCGAAGAATTTGAATTATTCATTAATTCAGGCAAGGTAGTTTTCGACTGCATATCCATATATTTTCTGACCAATTGCCATCCTAAAAACTTTCCTAACATTGGTGGTGCGTCCTCAGGCACTCCACTCGCAATAGTTTTGGGTCCTTCTTTAAAAAAACGATCGTATTTTCTACTATCTGTTTCATAAATAATTTTTTCTTTAACAAAAAACGACCAAATATTGGCTTCCTCTTTCAAACACCATTCATATTCTTCTTTTGTCATACCAATTTTAATATGATTTTCTAATTCCGGGATAGTTCTATCAATAAAATATAGTAACTTACCTTGATAAACCATTTCATCTAAAAAGTTTTTTTGAAGATTTGATTTATAAAACAAATCATTAGCATGAGCAAGTAAATGATGTAAAGTGATGGTTTTGGGTGTTAAAATTTTTCTCCAATAATTTTCAATATTGGTATACAAATATGGTTTAAAATCTTCTCCCATATGCATATCCAAACTTACTCCAATATAATCTTCACCAACGGGATTCATATAAAAACTAAAGTTACTAATAAAAGTTATGATTTTCGGAATTTCTTCTTTAGGAAAATAATATTTGAAATATTGATATGCTTGTGTTAATTCCTTTTCATAGGGTTCGAAATTTTGATATTTTTGATTAACCAATTGATACTGTTTTTTTGCGTTCGGATCATTTTTAAACATCATCAATTGATTGAAGGCTTCTTGTTCATTGCCTTCAAAACCCATAATTCCCATATTATAATCATTGACAAAAGCACCATACTTTGATTTAAAAGCATCTAAAGTATTTAATTTATTATCAAACAGATCATTTTCGAATCTTAATATTTTTAGATCTACTTTAACATCACTAACATCAACTTTTGATAGGTCAGTACAGGAAAAGAGGAATAGCACAAATAATACAAATGAATAACTTGAAAATAGGAAAATTTTGTTCATATTTGCGCAAATATATAATTAATTATGACATCTACTAAAATCAAACAACTTTTATTGCTATTTTTAATTTGTAATTTCACAGTTTCGGCACTAGCACAAGACGACAGAGACTTAAGGATTGGTTTTAAAATCATCCCTGGATTTAATTGGGTAAAACCCAATACTAACCTAATTCAAAAACAAGGGATGAATATTGGATTCTCATTTGGTTTGATGGCCGATATTAAATTAGATGAAAATTATTATTTCACTACAGAAATCAATGTCTCAAGTATGAATAACAGATTGAAATTAAAAGACACATCAATTCAAATTATAAACAATAACTCTGGAAATGAATTTTCTAAAATTTCATACAAATACAATTTACAATACATTGAAATCCCATTAACCTTCAAATTCAGAACGAATGAAAACGATGGATTAAGATTTTGGGGACAATTTGGTTTAGCACCAGGTATTTTAATTGGCAACAAAGTTAAGACATCAGCTCAAACTGTAAATGTTGGCAACCCTGGTTTTCCATCCAATGAATCTTATATCCCTAATGATAAAGCAAATGATAATCTAGATTTTGTAGATTACCAAGACAATATTAATGCAATTAGAGCATCCATGATTATTGGTGCCGGAATAGAATACAGATTAGGAGGTAATACAAGTTTTTATTCTGGATTAAGATTTAACAATGGGTTTACAGATATTTTAAACGATAAAAAAAACAAAGCAATCAATAACGTTTTAGGACTAGAAATTGGTTTTTTCTTTTAAACGTTCACATTTGTTTGAATGAAAATTGCCCTTTGTCAACTAAATTTTATTATTGCCGACATTCAAGGCAACGCCAATAAAATAATCAAAGCGATTGAAGAGGCTCAAACTAATCATTGTGATTTAGCAATTTTTAGTGAGTTATCTATTTGTGGTTATCCACCTGATGATTTATTAGATTATCCTCATTTTGTAGACCAATGTTTATTTGAAGTAAATAAAATCGCTGCACATGTTAAGGATTTAGCGGTTATTATTGGTTCTCCTAGTCATAATAAAAATAAATTTGGTAGAAAATTATTTAATTCTGCTTTTGTAATCCAAAATGGTGAAATCATTCATCAAACCAATAAAACACTACTTCCAACCTACGACATTTTCAACGAAGCAAGATATTTTGAACCAAATACTAATTTTGAGACATTTATTATCAATGGTAAAAAACTTGCGATAAGCATATGTGAAGATTTATGGAATGAGATGGAAATTTTTAATTATCAATTAAACCCAATTGAAGAATTAAACAAATTAAGTCCTGATTTAATCATCAATATTTCAGCTTCTCCTTATAATAAAGGAAAACAAGAACAACGCAGGAAAATTATTTGCAATAAAGCTTTAATTACCAAAACTCCTATTGTTTATGTTAATCAAGTAGGTGCACACACGGATATTATTTTTGATGGATGCTCAATGTTCATCAACGGCAAGGGAGAAATCATACATCAATTACCAGCTTTTGAATCTTGTATCAAATTTATTGAAACAGATATTCAAAATACAGAAACTAATACTTCAATACCAGAAAATACTGAGATTAATCAATTGTATCAAGCCATTACATTTGGATTAAAAAACTATTTTCAATCTATGGGATTTAAAAAAGCAATTTTAGGTTCATCGGGTGGCATCGATTCTGCTTTGGTTCAAGCTATAGCAAGTGATGTTTTGGGCGCAGAGAATGTTTTGGCAGTTATGATGCCCTCAAAGTTTAGTAGCCAAGGCAGTGTTTCAGATGCTATTCAACTTTCAGAAAACTTAGGTAATCCTCATCAAGTTATTCCAATTAATGATATTTTTAACGCTTTTGAAAATTCTCTTCAACCAATATTCAATGATTTGCCTTTTAATATTGCTGAAGAAAATATTCAGGCAAGAAGCAGAGCTGTATTATTAATGGCTATTAGTAATAAACTGGGTTATATTCTATTAAATACAAGTAACAAAAGTGAAATGTCTGTAGGTTATACTACATTATATGGCGATATGTGTGGAAGTATAAGTGTTATTGGTGATTTATATAAAACCGAAGTCTATCAATTAGCAAATTACATCAATAGAAACAATGAAGTGATACCTGAAAGTATAATAAACAAAGCCCCAAGTGCTGAGTTAAGACCTGACCAAAAAGACAGTGACAGCTTACCAGAGTATAAAATTTTGGATGATATACTTGAACTTTACATTGAAAAACAAAAGAGTATTGAGGAGATTTGCCATCATGGATTTGAAAAAATATTAGTAGAAAAAATAATTCGATTGGTAAATAACAATGAATTTAAACGATTCCAAGCCCCCCCTATCTTAAGAGTTTCTTCAAAATCGTTTGGTAGAGGTAGAGTCATACCTTTGGTAAGTAAGTGGTAATTGACAATCATTTCAGAGTTTCATTCAATTCAATAATAGTATTTAGATTCATATAATTGATATTATTAAAACGTAAAATTTCGTGTATAAGATTGTGATAAATCAAACTTAAGACTCAACAATAGTTTGTATCTTTGCCCAAAATGCCATCAACAAGTGACAAAATAATCAAGACCAAGCTTGAGGTGAAAAAAATTTTTACAGCTTATTTGGAAAAAAACAAGCAACGTAAAACACCTGAACGCTACGCAATCTTAGATGAAATATATTCTCATAAGGAGCATTTTGATGTGGACACACTTTTCATTCACATGAAAAACAAAAAATTTAGAGTGAGTAGAGCTACTGTTTATAACACATTAGAGTTATTGTTAGATAGTGGTTTAGTAAAACGTCACCAATTTGGCAAAAACTTAGCTATGTATGAACAAAGTTTTGGCTTTAGACAACACGATCATTTAATCTGCTTGCAGTGCAATAAAGTGTTGGAATTTTGTGACCCTCGCATTCAACAAATCAATCAAACCATGGGCGAACTATTAGGTTTTGAAGTGAATCATCATTCTCTTCACCTTTATGCGAATCCTGTGTTATCGGATACCAATCAATGTAAAAACTGTTTAAAAGAAATTAATCTAAAAGATGAATAAGGTGGATGTCGTATTAGGTCTTCAGTGGGGCGATGAAGGCAAAGGGAAAATTGCTGATTTTTTAACCCCTAGGTATCAAATTATTGCCAGATTTCAAGGAGGTCCTAATGCAGGACACTCTCTTAAATTTAATGGCGAAACACATGTTTTAAATACGATACCCTCAGGCATTTTCCATCCTGAGTCTACCAATATAATTGGCAATGGTGTAGTTGTTGATCCTGTCAGAATTAAAGCTGAAATTGAAAGAGTTATAGCTGCTGGAGCAAAAGTTAAAGCTAACTTAATTTTTTCTAGAAAAGCCCACCTTATTTTGCCTACTCATAGACTATTGGATGCAGCCAGTGAACATGCTAAAGGAGATGCAAAAATTGGTTCTACATTACGTGGAATTGGACCAACCTATAGAGACAAAATTGGCAGAAATGGCTTGAGAATTGGAGATATACAATCTCATAATTTCCAAGAAAAATATAACATCATTAAAAAAGAACATTTAGCATTAATTGGATTTTTGGGTTACACCGATTTTGATATTGATTTTTTAGATAAAGAGTTTTTTGAAGCTTGTGATTTCATCAAAGAGTATAGACTTGCAGACACTGAATATTTAATTAATTCAAAAATAAACACACACAAAATTCTAGCTGAGGGCGCTCAAGGCAGCATGCTAGACATTGATTTTGGAAGTTACCCTTTTGTTACTTCAAGTAATACTATAAGTGGAGGTGTTTGTAATGGTTTGGGTATTGCTCCTCAACACATTGGAACAGTATATGGCATATTTAAAGCATACTGTACAAGGGTTGGAAGTGGCCCTTTCCCTACTGAATTAAATGATGAAGCGGGAGAATTACTCAGAAAAAAAGGCAATGAATTTGGGGCTACAACAGGCAGACCAAGAAGATGTGGTTGGCTTGATTTAGTTGCACTTAAATATGCGATAATGTTAAGTGGTGTAAATTATTTAATCATGATGAAAAGTGATGTTTTAAGTGAATTCAATGAAATCAAAGTTTGTACAGGATATAAAGTAAATGGACAATTTACAAATGAAGTTCCATACGACTTGTGTGTTGATTCTGTTGAGCCAATATACGAAACATTTAATGGTTGGAGCGAAGATTTAACTGCCTGTAGAAAAAGATCCGAACTTCCAGATAATTTCTATACCTATTTGAATTTTCTAGAAAAAGAATTGGGTATGCCTATAAAAATTATTTCAGTTGGTCCAGACAGAGAACAAACAATTATAGATTAAATAATTTCTATAAATCTCTTTTCAATTCATTGCGCATATCAAATCTTTCTTGCGCAATGTCAACTAGTTTGCTAAGTAATTCTTGATATGGCAAACCAGATTGCTCCCATAATTTAGGATACATACTGATATTTGTAAAACCAGGCAAAGTATTTACTTCATTTAAATAAAACTCTGTATCTGAAACGTAGAAAAAATCAACCCGACTCAATCCTTCTAATTGTAACACTTTGTATGCTTTTTGAGCTGTTTTTTTAATTAATGAAATTGTATTTTCACTCAAATTTTCTGCTGGAATAACGACTTGAGTTTCACCATTGATATATTTGTTTTCGTAAGTGTAAAAACCAGATTTAACAATTATTTCACCAACACCTGTAACATCCGTTTTTAGATTTCCTAATACAGCTGTTTCTATTTCTCTACCTTTAATCCCTTTTTCAATCAATATTTTAATATCATATTTAAAAGCATTTTCAATAGCTTTCTTTAAATCCAATAATGAATCTGCTTTCTCAACGCCAACACCACTACCCATATTTGCAGGTTTAACAAACAAAGGGAAGCCCATTTTTTCTATTGAAATATAATCAATCTCATCTCCTTTAAAATAAGTAAACCAAGGTGTAACAGCTATATTATTTTGTTGAAGCAATTGTTTGCTTACATCTTTATCCATACCAATAGCACTTCCTAAAACTCCTGGCCCTACATAAGGTTTATTGGCATATTCTAACATCCCTTGAATGAAACCATCTTCTCCATAAACGCCATGTGTAATAGGAAAAAAAACATCTACATTTAAAAACTCATTGGTATTACAAACATATCTTAGAGGTTGGGCATCAAATGGGAAAAAACATATTTTTTTATGTAAGTCTGATGTTCCTATTTCTAAATTTTCTGTAAATAAAGTTTTGCTAGGCAAATGAAACCATTCTCCATTTTTCGAAATCCCCAAAACCTCTACATGGTATTTGTTTTTATCAAAATAAGTATAAATATTTCTCGCTGAAATGACAGACACATCATGTTCCGGAGATTTTCCTCCAGCTATAATTACAATAGTTTTCATCCATACAAACTTACTTAAAAATGAAACAATTCAGTGCTTCAAATATCCACCAGTGTATTGAAATTGCTACTAAACTAAATTATTTTGAATTAAATATTCAGCTATTTGAACTGCATTAGTTGCGGCACCTTTTCTCAAATTATCCGAAACTATCCAACAATTCAAAGTATGCGCTTGAGTGTCATCTCTTCTAATTCTACCAACAAAAACAGCGTCTTTATCATGTGCAATAAGTGGCATTGGATATAATTGTTTTGATATATTATCTTGAACAATAACACCTTTGGTTTCTTTTAATACATCAATAACTTTATTTAATTCAAAATCATTTACAAATTCAATGTTAACACTTTCGCTGTGACCACCTATAACAGGTACCCTAACAGCAGTAGCAGTTACTTTAACATTTTGATTGCCTAATATTTTTTTAGTTTCATGTACCATTTTCATTTCTTCTTTGGTATAACCATTATCCAAAAAAACATCTATTTGTGGAATCAAATTTAAATCGATTGGATAGGCATAAGCCATTTCGCCTTTCAATTGATTTCTTTCGTTCATTAACTGATCAACTGCTTTTTTACCTGTACCAGTAACACTTTGATAAGTACTAATTACCACTCTTTTAATATGATATAAATCGTGCAAAGGTTTTAATACCATCACCAATTGTATGGTACTACAATTTGGATTTGCAATTATTTTATCATTTTGAGTCAATACATTGGCATTAACCTCAGGGACTATTAATTTCTTTGTATCATCCATTCGCCATGCGGAAGAATTATCAATAACTGTTGTACCAACTTCGGCAAATTTTGGAGCCCATTCCAAACTAGTGCCACCACCTGCTGAAAAAAGTGCAATATGTGGCTTCATATCAATGGCAGTTTGCATACTTACTACAGGAAATGATTTACTTCTAAAATTTATCATCTGTCCAACAGACTTTTCAGATGCAACTGGAATAAGTTCGGTAACTGGAAAATTTCTTTCTTCTAATATCTGTAACATTTTGCTACCAACTAATCCAGTAGCTCCAACAACGGCAATTTTCATCTCGCAAAAATATAACTTTTTAAAGAATTATAATTTATAATGCTAAACTTTGATTTTTTTAAACTTAGCCATATATAGATAGTCGCTTTCCTTATCATTTAAAAAAGAATAAGCATCTTCTATAAACTCTAAACCTAGCTGATTGATGAAAAAATCTCTATTCATCTCATTTTCCATTTCAAAAACAGAACAAGTCATGTAAAACAATTCCCCTCCAAGTTTTAATGAATGAATGGCATGTGTTACAATTTTCTTTTGAAGTTTAGCAAAAGTTTCAATTTCCACTAAATTAAATTTAAGTAAATTTTCGGGATTACGCCCCCAAGTTCCACTACCTGAACAAGGTACATCTGCAATAACGATGTCGAACAAATCATTACCTAATAATTCTATTGTTAAATCTTTTTGCAACAAATTTGGCATTGAAAATCCGAGCAATTGAAAGCGTTTTTTTAAATTATTAATAATATTTGCTCTGATATCAGAACAAGTTAAAGACCATTTAAAATTAAACTTATTTTTTAAAAACAATGACTTTCCTCCCGCTCCTGAGCAACAATCCCAAACTGAAGCATACTCTCTAATATCAACTTTATCGATGATTTTTTGAGAAGCAACATCCATAATCCAAGCCCATCCATTTTCAATGATTTTTTGACAAGAGGTATCATAAGGTAATTGAATCAATAATTCATTTAATTCTGTATACTCAATATTTGAATCTTTTAAAAAGGGTAATAATTTATTGCTATATTTTTTATTAACCGCTAAATATATCGGCCTTTGATACAGCATTCCTTTACTCCATGATTGATGATTTATTTTTTTTGAGATAATATCAGGATAAGGGAATATTTGTTCAATATTTACGCTTTCAGAAAAATCATTGCAAGAGATAAAATCTATAACCGCTGCAGTATTTTCAAATTGATGAACAAATTTTCCTAAACGAAAATATTGAAAAGCAAAATGACGGTATAATTTTCTATCCTTGCTTCCCCAATTTCTGTTTTTTTTCATCAATTGATTGAAATACAAATGAAATGGCAAATCTCCATTGTAATTATCTATTATCTGAGAGATAATGTGTTTTTGAAGTGGCCTTAGTATCTCCAATATGCTTTATAAAATTGATAATCTTGATAATAAAAAAAATTAATTCCAGAATTTTCAATAAGGTTTCCCCTTGGAACAAGTTGAAAATTAGTGTGAAGGTAATTAAATTTTTTATTCATTACATTGTTTAAGAACCTTGATTCAAATGCAGCTAGTGCGGTACCTAAAAATAAAAATTGGTCGTAACCAATTAAAGTATACCTCTGAGGGTCGCCTCCATAATTTGTTCTGAAATTTTTTCTAATTTGTTTATAGGCCGTATCATTGTGAGGAACGGAATAAGCATCATAAAAATACACACCATTAAACACATTATAATCCACTCTATCTATATCTATCCAATCTGCAGGTCCCATAACCACCCATTTACTGTTTTTTGTATTAGAAATACCATTATTGCATGAATTTGAATTTTTGCCAGTATAAAATATCAATAAAGAATCTTTTTGATTCCAAGAGTTTGAAATGGTTTTAATTTTCCCATCAATAACTTTACAGTTTTTTCTTGAATACTCCTCATAACCAATTTTGAAGTTTCTTGATGCAAATCCTTTAATTGTATTCATCTGTTCATCTAAAACTATTACCTGATAATTCTTAAATGCTTTGGCCGTTTGATATCCAATGTATTTATATTGAATAGTATCATTTGCAATAAGATTAATTAAAGGAAAATCTCCGCCTGTTTTTTTGGCATAATATCTTAATGGCGACACCAAAGGTATATTATAAATAGAACAAAATTTTTCTACTTCAACAAGTTCCTTATCTATAATAGGTCCAATAATTAAATCTAAATTTTGATAATCAGGGTTAGATAATATATTTATCACTTCAAGACTATCTCCTTTTGTATCAACTATTTCTACAGACATTTTAATACCTAAACTATTAAGATCCTCTATAGCCATTTCAACACCTTCATAATAATCAAGCATTTTATCCCTTAATCTATATTGATCTATCGTCCCAATTGAAAAAGGCAACATAATTAAAACCTTACAATCTTTTTTAAAATGTTCATTATCTTGAACAATAACAGCTTGTTGCGCAGAAATTGAGTGACCGATTAAAGCAAAAAAAATGAATATATATCTATTTATTCCCATTCAATTGTTGCTGGTGGTTTTGAACTAATATCATAAACTACTCTATTAATACCTTTAACACGATTGATTATTTTATTGCTTATTTCAGCTAAAATCTCATAAGGAATATGCACCCAATCTGCAGTCATACCATCTAATGAAGTTACCGCTCTTAGACATATTACATTTTCATAAGTTCTTTCATCTCCCATTACTCCAACACTTCTAACTGGTAAAAATATTGCACCTGCTTGCCAAATCTTATCGTACCACCCTTTTTCTTTTAATGTATTAATAAAAATTGCATCTGCTTGTTGAAGTATATTGACTTTTTGAGGCGTTATATCATCGATTATCCTGATTGCCAAACCTGGTCCAGGAAAAGGGTGTCTTCCTAAAATATTAGTAGGAACACCGAGTGCTGCTCCAACATTTCTTACTTCATCTTTAAATAATGATCTCAATGGTTCTACAATTTTAAGGTGCATTTTTTCTGGAAGTCCACCAACATTGTGATGCGATTTTATGGTTGCTGAAGGTCCTTTAACTGAAACGGATTCTATAACATCAGGATAAATTGTACCTTGACCAAGCCATTTAGCACCTTCAATTGTGTGTGACTCTCTTTCAAATACATCTACAAATACTTTGCCAATTGCTTTTCTTTTTGCTTCAGGTTCGTTTATATTATTTAATGCACTGTAGAATTCTTGAGTTGCGTCAACACCTTTTACATTTAAATCCATTTGAAGATAAGATTCTAACACTTCGCTATATTCGTTAAGTCTTAACAAACCATTATCAATAAAAATACAATACAAATTTTTTCCTATAGCTTGATGCAACAATGCTGCGGCAACACTGCTATCCACGCCTCCAGACAAACCCAATATAACTTTATCATCGCCAAGTTGATTTTTTAATTTTGATATTGTTTCTTGAATAAAATTTTGAGGTGTCCAATCTTGAACACATTGACAAATATCTATAACAAAGTTTTTTAACAATAACTTACCTTCTTTAGAATGGGTAACTTCAGGATGAAATTGTATGCAATAAGTTTCTGAATCAGAAAGCTTATAGGCTGCATTCCTAATAGAATCGGTTTGAGCAATTAATTCAGCATTTGGGGGCAATTCCATGATTGTATCTCCATGACTCATCCAAACTTCTGATTCAGAACTTAGTCCATTGGTTAAGACATTCGGTTGTGTCATTTTCAACATGGCTCTGCCATATTCTCTGTGGTCGCTAGCTGCTACTTTACCGCCTAATTGTTGGGCAATATATTGAGCACCATAACAAACTCCCAAGACAGGATATTTACCAATGAACTGAGATAAATCAATTTGAGGAGCTTCACTATCTCTAACAGAAGCAGGACTTCCTGAAAAAATTACACCTTTTACACTTTCTGGAATATTACCAATATGATTGAATGGATGAATTTCGCAATAAATATTGAGTTCTCTTACTCTTCTAGCTATTAATTGAGTGTATTGTGACCCAAAATCTAATATAACAATTTGTTCCTGCATTTTTTAATTTGCAAAAATAAGATTTTTTAATGAAGAGTTGTTAGCTAAAATTGGACAATATTATGGAGACTAATTTTCTTATTCTACAACTAATTTAATAGATTCACCATTTGATTTGATATAGTAAAAACCTGAATTCAAATTTAATTGTAGTTCATTTAACCCAATCTCTAATTTTCCATTTGTAATCAGCAAACCTCTGAAGTCGAAAATTTCATAAATTGATGATGACAATGAATTAATTAAAAGTTTTTTACCATCGAATGGATTTGGATAAATCTTAAATTTTGAATTATTTGTATTTGACAATGAAGTGGCACATGTTAAGTTTGATATTTTTAACCACAATTGATTATCAAATCCAGATGGGCCAAAAGAGGTAGGACCAGCAGAATTGCCCATTCTAATAACAACTAAATTTTGTGAAGGAACAATGTATACTTTTTGATCATTTTTACCTAAAGCGGCAAACATATCACTTGGTGAATTAGGAAATAAGGATTGATTAAATACGATGGAAGATTGAGGTACCATAGCTGAAGCCTTACCGTTCAACCAAAACAAATAACCATAAGATAGATTAAGATTTTGTGACGTATTTTGCATCTGCTGAAAGTAACTTCTATCCTTAATGATTGTGTCACTTTCCCATATGCCTTTGTTCAAAATCATTGATCCAAATTTCGCCATATCTCTGGTTTTACTAAAAAATACGCCATTGAACCACAAGCCACTCATACCAATCTTAGTTAACAATCTGGTATTAGTATATTGTTGCAAAGTGACACCAGAAGCACTTGCTATAATATCGTGCAATAATAAATAAGGCGCATTATAATAATACCATCTTGAGCCTGCATCTGCCTTATATTTAAGACAAGCAGGCGTTTTACAATCTTGGTCAGGAATATTTTCGTCTAACCCTGTTGTCATAGTTAAATGGTTTTTAATCGTTATTTTACTTTCTTGCAAAGGTGTGCAACTCGACCATCCTTGTCCTAAGTATTTAGAACTTGAATCATCAATATCTAGAAGACCTTCATGTTGGGCAATTCCAACTAAAGAAGAAGCAATTGTTTTTCCAGCGGAAGCCCAATACCATGAACTATCTTTGGTAAATGTTCCAAAGTATTTTTCCATTACAATTTTACCATCCTTCAAAATGATGAAAGACTTTGTGTTAGTGGTTTGTAAAAAACTTGTCAGTTGTTGAATACTATCTTCACACCAACCTAATCTGTTTGGCGAAATAGTATCCCACTGTAAACCTGTTTTAGGAGGATAATAATAGCTTTGAGCGTTAATTTTACAAAACGCTAAAAATAATAAAAGAAGAAACCCTAAGCGTCTAAACGTCAATTTTAGCGTATTTCGCATTTTTTTCAATAAATTCTCTTCTTGGAGGAACTTCATCTCCCATCAACATACTGAATACATGATCTGCTTCTGCAGCACTGTCTAAAGTAACTTGTTTCAATGTTCTTCTTGCAGGGTCCATTGTAGTTTCCCACAATTGCTCAAAGTTCATTTCTCCCAAACCTTTATATCGCTGAACATTCACTGTTTCTGGATTTCCTCCTTTAGCTAACTCTAATACAGCTGCTTCTCTTTGATCTTCAGTCCAACAATATTTACTATTTCCACCTTTTTTAACTTGGTATAATGGAGGTGTAGCAATATAAATGTAACCAGCTTCAACCAATTTTTTCATGTATCTGAAAAACAAAGTTAAAATCAAAGTTCTGATGTGACTGCCATCTACGTCAGCATCCGTCATAATAATTACTTTATGATATCTTAAATTATCAATATTTAATTCCTTGGCATCGTTTTCTGTTCCAATTTTTACACCCAAAGCAGTGAACATATTTCTAATCTCTTCATTTTCATAGATTTTATGTTCCATCGCTTTTTCAACATTTAAGATTTTACCTCTTAAAGGCATAATTGCTTGATAATTTCTGTCTCTTCCTTGTTTGGCAGTTCCACCAGCAGAATCTCCCTCAACCAAATATATTTCACATTTTGCTGGGTCGGTCCAAGAACAATCGCTCAGCTTACCAGGCAATCCCATTCCGCTCATCGCACCTTTACGTTGAACCATCTCTCTAGCTTTTCTTGCAGCATGTCTAGCGGTTGCAGCTAAAATAACTTTATTAACAATCATTTTAGCTTCTTTAGGATGCTCTTCCAAATAATTGCCTAACATCTCTCCTACCGCAACATCAACCGCTCCCATCACTTCATTGTTACCCAATTTAGTTTTGGTTTGTCCTTCAAATTGTGGTTCTTGAACTTTAACAGAAATTACACCTGTTAATCCTTCTCTAAAATCATCACCACTGATTTCAAATTTCAAGTTTTTTAATAACCCTTCTTTATCTGCATAATTTTTAAGTGTTCTTGTTAAACCCCTTCTAAAACCGGCAACGTGAGTTCCACCTTCTATCGTATTGATATTATTAACATAAGAATGTAGATTTTCGCTGTAACCTGCGTTGTATTGAAATGCAATTTCAACAGGAATACCTTGTTTTTCTCCTTCTGCATAAATCGGCTCAGGAATAATTTTTTCTCTTGTGCTATCAAGGTAAGTAATAAATTCTTTCAAACCTAATTCACTGTAAAACACCTCTGTTCTTGGCTCTTGTCCTTCTTCAACTCTTAAATCTGTAAGCGTTAATTTGATGTTTTTGTTCAAGTATGAAAGCTCTCTTAAGCGGTTGCTTAGGGTATCAAAACTATACTCTGAAACATAAAATATGGTATTATCTGGTGTAAATTCAATGGTTGTTCCTCTTTTATCTGACGTTCCAATTTCTCTCACATCATATTGAGGTACACCACATTTGTATTCTTGTTCAAATACTTTACCTTCTCTATAAACTGTCGCTTTTAAATCTGTAGAAAGAGCATTTACACAACTAACACCCACGCCATGCAAACCACCAGAAACTTTGTAAGTATCTTTATCAAATTTACCACCAGCGTGTAAAACTGTCATTACTACCTCCAAGGCAGAACGATTTTCTTTGGCATGAATTCCTGTTGGAATACCTCTACCATCGTCTGTAACTTTAATACTATTACCAGGTTGAATAAAAACCTCAATGTTTTTTGCATGACCTGCAAGCGCTTCGTCAATACTATTATCAACTACTTCATAAACTAAATGATGTAAACCTCTTGGTCCCACATCACCAATGTACATTGCTGGACGTTTTCTAACTGCCTCTAATCCCTCTAAAACCTGGATATTATCGGCTCCATAATTACTTTTATCAATCGCTTCACTCATGTTGTTTGTTATAAAATTTTAATGTGTAAATATACTACATAATAATTCCATAACCTAACATTGTTAAATAATATTTCCACACTTTTTCGGCAATAAAAAGCATGCAAATCGGTGAATTAAAAATCCAATTAATGAATTTCGAATGAATTAGACCTAGCCTCTTCGTTTAAAATTTGAATTGTTGTTTCAGATGGATTTTCTTGTATCTTATTTAATTCATCAGTGAGTAAAATTGCCTTTTGATAGAATTTTAAATGTTCAGGATTCGTTGCTATAGACATTTCAACTGCGTCTTTTAAACTTGAATCCAACTCATTGTATAGATAAAGAAGTATGTGTTCTTGAGTAATTTCTACTTGCATAAGCTTTGCATATTTATATTCTAGAAACGTAAAAATTCTTATTTTATTGTGTAATAGAATATTATTATTTCATTTTTTTTCTTTTCAAGAAAAAAGGCATGATGATTTGGTTGAAATCTAATGCTGTATCCACCAATTGGTAATCAACTTTAAATTGGGTACACTTTAATTTAAGTGCATTTTCAAAATGTTTAATTTTATCAGTATAAATTTGTTTAACCTCATCAGGAAAAAGCTTTACCTCCTCTCCTGTTTCACTATCCTTAAATTTTAATGGTCTATTTTCAAAATCAAAGGCTATTTCAGTCTGTTTATCAACCATATGAAAAATAATTACTTCATGTTTTTTAAACCTTAAATGTTGAATTGCATCAAACAATTTTGAATCTTCGTTCATTGCATCAAACATATCACTAAAAATTACCACCAAACTTCTTCTATTAATCTGTTCTGCTATTTCATTTAAAACGTGTGTAACATTTGTTTTAGTTTCATTTGGAATAATTTGTATAACCTGTTGAAGTTGATTTATTATTTGCCTATAATGACTCATCGAAGATCTAACTTCAGATTGCGATTGCACTTTGTCATTAAAAGTAGTTAATGCAAATGCATCTCTTTGTTTTTTTAATAAATTAGAAATCACAGCAGCTCCCAATACACTCATTTTAATCTTAGACAAACTTGTTTTTGGATAATACATACTTGAAGATACATCAAGTAAAATATGACATCTAAGATTTGTTTCTTCATCATATCTCTTAACAAAAAGTTTATCTGTTCTTCCATATAATTTCCAATCAATATTTTTAGTAGATTCTCCTGTATTATACAAACGATGTTCCGCAAACTCAACTGAAAAGCCATGAAATGGACTCTTGTGTAAGCCTGTAATGAAACCCTCTACAACCTGAGAAGCTAATAAATCTAAATTTTCATATTGAGAACTTATTTCTTGTAATCTCATGAGTTTTCAAATAAATATTCTTTAGCTTTTATCATTAAAGTAGATAATATTTGGTCGTGGTCGGAAATTTTAATTTGTTCTTTAAATTCAAAAACAAAAGTTTCAACTTCTTTCGAAGATTTTAGTGGTCGTCTATAATTGATAGCTTTGCTTGCTACCAATGTTTCAATGGCTAAAACTTGTTGTGTGTTTTTTAACACTTTCAATAATTTAGTGGCTGCATTAGAACCCATACTAACATGGTCCTCCTGTCCGTTACTACTAACAATGCTATCAACACTTGCAGGTGTGCAATATTGTTTATTTTGACTTACAATACTTGCTGCTGTATATTGGGCAATCATCCAACCACTTTCCAAGCCAGGATGATTGGTTAAAAAAGCAGGCAAACCTCTTTCTCCACTAATTAATTTATAAATTCTTCTTTCAGAAATATTGGCTAATTCCGATAATGCCATAGCTGCAAAATCCATACTTAAAGCCAAGGCTTGTCCATGAAAATTACCTGCACTGATTATTAAATCTTGTTCTACAAAAACATTTGGATTATCTGTTACAGAATTTACTTCGTCAGTAATAATACTTAAGCAATGTTGAATGGCATCAATACTAGCTCCATGCACCTGTGGTATACACCTATAGGAATAAGGATCTTGAACAGAATGTTTTTCACCCAATGCTATTTGACTGTCATTTAACAATTTCAATAAATCATTTGCCACAATTGCTTGACCTTTTTGCTTTCTTATTTGATGTGTGTATGGATAAAAGGGTTCTATTCTAGCATCAAAAGCATCAATAGACAAAGCAGAAATTAAATTTAACTTATTTAATAATTTTTGAACTTCAATCATGATATGAAGTCCGTAGGCTGACATAAATTGAGTACCGTTGATAAGTGCTAAACCTTCTTTGGCATTTAATTGAATGGGGTTCAATCCATGTTTGTTTAGTGCAATTTTAGCATCAATCATTTTATCATTCTCCCAAACCAAGCCTTCGCCTATTAATGGCAAACATAAATGTGCTAATGGCGCTAAATCGCCAGAGGCTCCTAATGAGCCTTGTTCGTATACCACTGGTATGATATTGTGATTGTATAAATCTATCAGACCTTGAATTGTAGATAATTGAACCCCTGAATATCCATAAGACAAAGACTGTGCTTTTAATAACAACATCAATTTAACGATGTTCCTAGGCACAAAATCGCCTGTACCACAAGCGTGAGAGCGTAAAAGATTATACTGCAATTCTTGAATATCCTTGTTTTCGACCTTGGTATTACAAAGTGACCCAAAGCCAGTATTTACTCCATAAATTAATTGTTCTGATTGATTGATTTTGTTCTGAAGAAATTGAAAACATTCATTTACCTTCAATATATTATTTTCTCCAATCTCTAGTTTTTCCTGAGAATCAATAAAATGGCGAACATTTTCAATATTTAAAAAATCTCCAACCTTCAACATCTTTTATTTTATTGCTTTGAATAATCTATGCCACCTAATCTTAACAAATTCATTACCATCTGAACCAGGTTTTGGGTTTTCAGATCTTTTGTATTGTATACTGAAAAACACAAACAATGGTTTTCCTACTATATGGTTTTCAGGCACATATCCCCAAAAACGAGAATCTAAAGAGTTGTCTCTGTTATCTCCCATCATCCAATAATAATCCATTTTAAATTCATATTCAGAAATCATTTGACCATTTAAATATGGTGTGCTGCCTCTCAATTCAAATTCAGTATTGCCTTCATAATTAACAATGGCTCTGTAATAAAAGTAGAAGTTTTGAGCATTGATGGCAATCTTATCACCTCTTTTTGGCAAATACATAGGTCCATAATTGTCTTTATTCCAAGGATAAATCTGCATTTCATCTGGAAAAGCATTAGTACGTTTCGACAATAACTGAGTTTTTCTTTTAATGGAATCAATTTTTGGAATCTCACTATATTTTTGAGGTTCGATGTAAGTTTCATTCATCATCACCAATAAATTTTCTAAATTGGATGATATAGGTTGATTGTAGATGACACCCAATTTTCTTAAATCTTCGTCAGATAGTTTTTGACCTGCCTTAACTTTAATAATTGCATTAAATTCTATGTAATCTGGGGCATAATGATTGCCTTCTTTTGGGCCAATGTCTTGTTTAACATAATCCACCTGAAAATCCGATTTTATTTTTTCTAAATCCTCTAAAGTTAAAGCCATGGAATAAGTACGATTATCTATAATCATGTAATCATAAATATCATATTCTTTGGTAAGTGTTTCAAAAGTAGGTATGGTTGAATTGGGTTTGAATTTGATAAAATAATTGTGCAGTTGTTTGGCTGGCCTGTATCCTTCTTTACCATTAATAAATAATACACCATCTTTAATTTGCAAAGTATCTCCCGGAATAGCCACGCATCTTTTTACATAGTTTTGCATTTTATCTGGCGCTCTAACGGTAGGGTCTAATTGATCCCAAGGCACATTAAATACAACTGGGTCGTTGCGCTTTACACTTTGAAAACCTGGTAAACGCATGTAAGGTAAATGCAAGGCATCAGAATAAGCCTTGACTCCTAAAAAATCTTGGTGAACCAATGGAAATGCAATTGGTGTAATAGGAAAACGAGGGCCATAATTCATTTTACTCACAAACAAAAAATCACCAACTAACATACTATCTTCCATGGAAGAAGTAGGTATTTTATATGGTTCTAATTGAAACGTTCTGATTAAATAAGCTACAATCAAAGCAAAAAATATCGCATCAGACCACTCTCTTTGCCATGTTTTCTGATGTAATAAATGTTTTTTTCTAAAAACTAAATCTCTAGAACTTCCTAAGTAAGTATATTTTTTATCAAATCCAATTTGTGGAAAAACGATGAAAGGAAATAATACGCCTGCAACTTGTTGCCAAAATTTAAATTTACCAAAACTCTCTAATAAATCAATGACTAATGAGAACCAAATGATTACATTGGCCGCTGGAACAAGCGACCACAACATCCATGTTTTGGGTCTGCCAACAATTTGAATCCAAGGCCAATTACAAATAATTGGGAAGAAAGCCATCCAAGCATGTTTGGCATTGGCTTTTCTAAACATTAAAAACAATCCTATCCTTGAAAGAATATATATTGGTAAATAAACCAATAAAAATGTACTAAAATTTGTTGGGTTCATATTTTAAAATCCTATTAAATCATTCATTGTAAAAACACCCTTTTTGTCAACTATCCATTCTGCCGCAATTACAGCACCTATCGCAAAACCCGAACGGTTGAATGCTTTGTGTTTAATCTCTATTTCATCAATTTCGGATGTATAGGTAACATGATGAGTGCCTGGCACTTCGTTCTCTCTGATGGCATTTATTGAAAGTACATCATCTCCCTGTGTTTCATTTGCCAAAGACCATGATTTTTTTCTTTTCAAAAACTGCAATATCCCTTCAGCTAATGTAATTGCTGTTCCGCTTGGCGCATCTTTTTTTTGGGTATGATGTATTTCTTCAATTTTTACATTATACTCGGGTAAACTATCCATGGCTTGTGCTAATATCTTATTGAGGTGAAAAAACAAATTAACTCCTATGCTAAAATTTGATGCAGACAAAAACGAAGCATTATTTTTTAAGCATTCTTGCTTAATTGTTTCATAATCATTCAACCAACCTGTAGTGCCAACTATCACTGGCACTTTATACTCAAAACACTTTCTTATGTTTTCGACAGCTTTTTCGGGTAAACTAAATTCAATGGCAACATCACATTTAGAAACCAATTCCCAATCTAAATCAGTGGAATTTTTATCTATTTTTACGCCTATTTGATGACCTCTTTCTAAAGCCTTCTTCTCTATCATTTGCCCCATTTTACCGTAACCAATGATTGCTATATTCATTTTTTGACCATTCATTTTATTTTTGCAAACTTACAATTTTATTGCAAAAAATGTATCATATCAATTTATTCATCATCAAATACTTTATTAAGTAATTTATACCCTATTTCTGAAACAAATATTACGGTAGACCCTAATTATATTTGGAGTAAAAACCAATTGAATTATATTTGCAACCCTTCATGAGAAATTTTATCTCTTTTATTATTCTACTAATCTTGTCTTATTTTAGTTTAACGGCAAACGATTCGCTAAATATGGCTATTCAAGCTCAGTTTATTGAAGAATATATTAAAATTGACGGCAATCTAAACAAAGACGTTTGGCAAAATAGACCAAAAATTAACTCATTTACACAAAGAGAACTCAAACAAGGTGAAGCCGCCACAGAAAAAACAGAAGTTTCTGTATTGTACAACAAAGAATTTCTATATATCGGAATATGGTGTTATGATTCTAATCCAAATGAAATTATTGCAAAGGAATTAAAAAGAGATTTCAAATATGATCTAGACGATAATATCATTGTTATTCTTGACACATACAACGACAAAAGAAATGGTTTTATGTTTGTTACAAACCCCAATGGGGCTAGATGCGATGTTCAGATTTTTAACAATGGCGGCACCAGTAATACTTTTTGGAATGGCGTATGGAATGTAAAAACCATCAAAAATGAATTGGGCTGGTTTGCTGAATTTGAAATACCTTTTTATACTTTAAAATACAGAACAAACATACAAGAACAAATATGGGGCATTAACATCGAGCGAAATATCAGAAGAAAAAGAGAACAAGTAAGATGGAAAGGTTGGAACAGAAACAATCGCATAGAGCAAGTTAATCAAGCTGGACAGCTTTTAGGTTTGAATCAATTAGGGAATAAGCAATTTACAGAATTGAAACCTTATGCCATTGGCGGTGCCGAACAAACCCCCAACAACAATAGACTAGTAAGAAACATCGGTGGAGATTTAAACTATTTGATTACTCCTACTTATCGCATCAATTTAACGGTTAACACCGATTTTGCTCAAGTGGAAGCCGATCAACAACAAGTAAATCTCACTCGGTTTCCTTTGTTTTTTCCTGAATTGAGAGAGTTTTTTTTAGAAGGAGACGATTATTTTAACTTTTCATTTGGAGGCAATAGAATTGTGCCTCTTTACACAAGAAAAATTGGTTTGAACGAAGCCAGAGAAACTGTTCCAATCATTGCTGGCCTGCGAATTTTGGGGAAAGAAAACAACCGAACCCTTGGTTTGATGAGTTTGCAAACTGCCGAGACACCCTCGCAAGCATCCACCAACTATACCACCGCCAGTTGGCGACAAGACATTGGCAAACAAAGCGTTGTTGGTATTATTTCGTCTAATAAATTCGTTAACGGCAATTTTCATAGTACCACAGGAATCAATGGCAGATACAGTACTTCAAAATTTCTGAAAGACAAAAACCTAGACATTGGAGGTGCTTATATTCAGACGTATAATAACGACACAGGCTGGAAACAGAACGCTTATGCCTACAGGGCATTTATACAATACCAAAATGATATTTTATCTATATTTGCTTCTTCGCAACAAAGTCCCTCTGATTTTATACCCGAAATTGGCTTAATGAGACGCACTAATTTCAGAGAATCTTTTGCTAACATCAATCTAAGACCTCGACCCAAAAAATGGCTTAAATGGATTCGGCAATTTGATTTTGTGCCCGCTGGATTGACCTTCACCCAATACAACGACACCCGCGACATCCAATCTTTTGAATACCAATTGAGGTATTTTGGGTTTGACACCAAAAAAGGCGAAAAAATAGGCTTAGACTATCGCATATTAACCGAAGGCTTAATCAGAGATTTTGAGATTTACGAAAACATCATCATACCAGATTCTACCTACACTTGGCAACAAATGGAAGCCGAAATATCTACCTTTAGTGGCAGAACCCTTTCCATGTATGGCAAATTGATAAAAGGCGGTTTTTATAATGGCAAATCTTTGCAAACGAATGTTGAAGTGCTATGGCGCACCAACAAATACCTCAACATTTTATTTAGACATGCCCGCAACGAAGTGAATCTTCCTTATGGCAATTTTACAACCGATTTGATAGGCACAAGAATAGAGTATGCCTTTAACCCCAATGTATTTGGCTCGGTGTTATCGCAATGGAGCTCGTTGCAAGATGAGTTTAGTTTTAATTTCAGGCTACAAATTATCCCAAAAATAGGCACAGATTTTTATTTAATTGTTAATCAAATATACGACACCCAAAACAACCGTTTCGACCATAGCCGAGGCACCATTTTAGGTAAATTGATTTGGCGTTTTGTGTTGTAAGATTTGGGTGTTATAAGACTTATAGCCTATACTCAGCATAACACCAATAACGGCTTCGAAATTTTAAAACAATTGCATGTTTTAGCCGTTGGTTTTTGTCATTTTTTTTTGTAATTCAGATAATGATTTTAAAAGAGGCTCTCTATTCTTCTTTGAATTCATCCATTTAGGCAATCTACTTCCTAAACTCTTGTTTGCAAGTTCTTGTCCATTTCTTTCTCGTAATTTTGCTTGTATATGAAGTTTTAAAAATTCAATATGCTCTTTATTATAAGCCCATAACTCATTGTTCTCAAAGCTAGTTCTATACCAAAGTGGTAAATAAAAAAATGGGTCAACCGCTCCACCAATAACAATATACCTTCCTGTCAAAACTTTATATTTACTTGCACTTAAAATTGATTCAGGTTTTTCATTTAATCGTTTATTGAAGCCGCAATTTGCACAGATTACTTTAATTTCATTTTCATTTCTATTTAAGTAGGAAAGATTATTTGTCTTTACAATAGCTGATTTTGAACAGTTTGGACAAACTACCAAAATATCAAACTTAATAAAGTCATATACAAATGTTTGGTAACTATTTTTTGTTCTTGATTCCATTTTAAGTTAATTTGATTGATTTATTTTGGTAGCATATTGGTTTTTGAATTTGCAAAGTAAGGCATTAGAAGTAATAATGTGTTTGAGGAGCACCGAAACGGCAATTTTGTTAACACAAAGTAGCAGCGAAGTTGAACCCTTATAGGTACTGTTTTTATTCTTTTGTAAATTTAATTTGTCCGCCCCCTTGATATAAAATCATTGTTTTTTCTACTGGATTAAATTCAAATTTTGCTCCTGCTTGGTCAAACTTAAATTTGTCTTTGTCTGTTGCTTCAAGTATAAATGCAGGTTGCCCTGTGCCTTGCGCAGTTAAAGAGTTCCCGTCTTTAGTGATTGTGATTTTTAAGGGAATTTGTGGGGAAGCATAAACCCCCAAATATTTATTCAAGTCTTCGGAATTTAAGTTATAAGTTGTGAACAATGGAATTTCATATGGTTTGTTATAAATAGCACTTAAAACGGCAATAGAAATGTCATTATTATTAATGTTAGTTCCATTTGAAATCAAGGCATATGAAATTTTATCGTATGAAAAATACGAAAATATAGAACTAAAACCATCAATTCCGCCTGTGTGTCCGAATCCGATACTTTTATAAAAAGGAATTTGAAATAAACCAATTCCATAACCATCTTTTATCGTTTTCATTATTTCTAGACTTTCAGTTTTTAATAGTTCCCCGTTAAATAAAGCATCTGCAAATTTTGTCAAGTCGCTTGGCGTTGAAGATATAGCCCCTGCACCTAAAGAAATTGTATAGTCTGTTTCAGTTTCTAATTTCCAAGTTCCTGAAAAACTATAAGATTTGCATTCGTTGTTACTTGGATTGATTTTACCGAAAACATAAGTGTTTGTTAATCCAATTGGTTTAACAATAAATTCTTGTAATAAGTCGGAATACGATTTTGCAAAAGTTTTTTCAAGAATATAAGATAAAAGCACAAAGTTTGAATTGCTGTATTCTGCTTTGCTGTCTGGTTCAAAGTCGCTACCACTTTTCGCTATAACTTCAATCATTTCTTTTTCTGTCTTTGGTTGTGTGTTCCATGTTAAATAATCCTTGTCATCTGTGAAGTTGTGTATTCCGCTTCTATGGCTTAACAAATGTTTAACAATTATTTGCTTTGCATTTGTGATTGTAGGAAACCATTTATCAATAGTTTGATTTAGGTCAATTTTTTTTTCTTCAACTGCTTTTAAAACCAAAACTGTCGTAAACGATTTAGAAATTGAGCCAATTCTATATTTTGAAATTTCGGTAGCTTTTAAGTTGTTTTCAACGTCTGCAAATCCGATTGATTTTGTGTAGATAATTTCTCCGTTTTTTGAAACGGCAACACTACCCATAAACTTGTTGTTCTGTTCAAGTGTGTTGAAGAAGTTGTCTAATTTAGTTTTGTCAAAATTCGTTTGACTAATTCCAATTTGACCTATTATCAAAAGTAGTGCAGTTATTAAGATTTTCATTTTTATATTATTAATGTAGTTATATTAGGTGCAGTCTTTTAAAAGCAAATGGCTTATTAATTTATATTTTTTTCTTGCAATAATATCCCAAAAAGGTTGCTTCTCCAAATATAAAGTCAAGCCCTATGGAATATCCATGTACTTATGTGTTTGTAAAGAAATTTTCCAATGCGGATATTCTTTAACGTAAGCGATGATTAATGGCAGATTCGTATCTGTTTTGCTCCATTCTGGTTGCAGATACAAAACGCAATTTGGATTTAAGTCTTTTACAAAAGTTTCTGCCCATTTGATGTCGCTGGGATGATAAACAACGGCTTTAAATTCATTGGCTTTTTTGAGCGATTCAGCTATGGGAAACTTAAATTTTTTGGGCGATAAGCAAACCCAATCGTAGTTGCCCTTGATGGGATAAGCGCCAGATGTTTCTATATTGACAGTTACACCATGCTGATGCAAGGCATCTATCAATAAACTTAAATCATACATGGCTGGTTCGCCTCCAGTAATTACACATAAATTGGCTTTGCTATTGATGACCCATTCCAACATTTGGTTTAAAGCAAATTTGGGGTGACTATCGGCATTCCAACTTTCTTTTACATCGCACCAAACACAACCTACATCACAGCCGCCCAACCTAATGAAATAAGCTGCCGAGCCTGTATATCTGCCCTCTCCTTGAATGGTATAAAAATGTTCCATTACAGGAAAACTGATATTCGACAATTGTTCGTTCATTAGGCGTTGATGTTTTTTTTATACGCTTTGAATGTGTTTTCTAAGAGGGCTGCAATGGTCATTAAACCTACACCTCCTGGAACTGGCGTAAGATAAGATGCCACTTCTTTTACTTCATCAAAATCCACATCCCCTTTGAGATAAAAACCACTTTTTCGGTTTAAATCTTCTATTCTCGTAATGCCAACATCTATGACTACGGCATCTGGTTTTACCATATTTGCTTTAACAAACCCTGGTTTTCCAAGTGCTACAATTAAAATATCAGCTTGACGTGTAAAATGCTCTATATGCTGGGTTTTACTATGACAAATTGTAACTGTACAATTGCCAAATTCAATGTTATTTGACATCAAAATACTCATGGGTCTGCCCACTATATTGCTTCTACCTATCACAACACAATGTTTGCCCGCAGTTGGAATATCATAGGCTTTTAACATCATCATAACACCTAAGGGTGTTGCAGGCACAAAACCTTCGTCACCTTTAGCAAGTTTACCCATGTTGATATCATGAAATCCATCAACATCTTTGTCTGGAGAAATGGTTTGAGTGATCAATTTTTCGTTAATGTGTTTAGGTAAAGGAGATTGCACCAATATGCCGTCAATCGCCTGATTTTCGTTGAGTTCCTTTATCAAACTGATTAATTCATTCTCTTGAATATTTTCAGCTAATCTATAAATCGTAGAGTCAAAACCTATGGCTTTACTGTTTTTCTCCTTACTGTTTACATAAGTTAAACTTGCACCATCATTACCAACCAATATAGCAACCAAATGTGGTTTCCTATGTCCATCTTCCATATATTTTGCAAGCTTTTGTTGAATATTAAGCTTTACTTGTTCAGAAACTATTTTGCCGTCTAATAAAATCATTTAAAAAAATTTATGCAAAATTAATGTTTAAATATTGTTTTTACTTAAATTTGTGCTAAAATGAAACTTAAAGAATTTATACTTTATTTAATAGTATTAATATTTACTTTAAACGCTTGTAGAAAAACTGAAGAAACAAGAGAAATAAAAGGTTTAGAATATTTCCCTATAAAAATTGGTGACGTTAAGTATTATGATGTTGATTCATTTTTTTTCGACCCCTTTTTTAACACAACAGATAGTGTAAAAAGGGTTTTAAAAGAAGAAGTTGTAGAAAAAATAGCAAATGAAGATAAAGACACAGTTTACAGAATTGAATTGAGTATTTACAATAAAACGTTGTCAAAATGGGTAGTATTTCAAAGTTTCACAAGAAATATTGATGGCAATTATGCGATAGAAACAAAAGATAATACCAAAGAAGTAAAAATAATATTCCCTATTTCAACCTATAAAACAAGAGGATCTACCTATGTATGGAATGTCAATATGTTTAATCAATTAGATGCAAAATACATTAAATTCAATAAAGTATTTACACCATATACAATTGGTACAGAAACATATCCTAATACAATCAATATACAACTCAACAAAACTTTAACTGGCGTAGTTAATGATATCCGAGAGGAGGTATATGCCAAAGATATTGGCCTTATTTATAAGCACATTGATGTTTCAGATTATTTATCTTTTTCAGACACGTTTATTCGTTCTGGATATGAAATTTTTGTAAAACTCAAAAAATGAGAACTGTTATATTTTTATTATTTATATCATTTTGTTTCAGTACTTGTAAAAAAGACCTGTATGATGAAAATAATAGAAATTTAGGAAAAGAATACATTAATCAAAATTTAAAATTTAAAATCATTTACAATGTGGAAGAAATTGTTTTTGATGATTTTACATTAAGTTCAGATACCTTCAAATATCAAATCATGAAAATAAATGATACTTTCTTTTTGGATAACCTTAATGAACCTGTATTGAGATGTGAAACATACAAAAGAGAGAAAGATTCTATGAAATGGGAATTTGTAGATGCCTATTTTAATAAACTCAACACAAACAAATTTGAAATTATAGAAAACAATAACCGATACTTAAAACTATCATTTCCTATTTCTGATGATGTTTATTGGAATTCTAATGCATTTAACACAGAAAACAACTCGATGGTTCATTATTCGAAAATCAAAGTAAAAGAAACAACTGCCAATTATTTTTTCCCAAATGTAATTGTAATAAAAAACGACCCCGTCAACAATATTGTCAGAGAAAGGTATTTTGAAGAGAAATATGCAGAAAAAATTGGATTAATTTATATGAACAAAATCTATATCGATAAAAACGCTGGGGCTTTAAGAGGTTATAAAATAATTTTTAACTATCTAAAACATGAATAAAAAAGGCATTATTTTCCTCTTAGTTTTATTTTCAATATTCCCAATTTATGCAACAGATTCTAGTTTTTATTTTTTTGTTTATTTTAAAGACAAAACAAATTCTTCTTTCAACATTCAACAACCCGAAAAATTTCTTTCAGTTAAATCGATAGAAAGAAGAAAAAAGAGAGGTATTCCGATTAACGAATCCGATCTACCAATCAATCAACACTATTTAGAAATCCTCAAAAAAATAGACCAAATTCAAATTATTCATACTTCTAAATGGCTTAATGCTACGATGGTTAAAACAAGTAACAAAAACCTTTTCGAACAACACATTAAAAATTTAGACTTTGTAATTAAAACTGAATATTTAGCAGACATTAAAAACCAAAAAAAAACCGAAATTCATACTCCAGAAGAAAAAGCAAATTCTTCAAATCTGATTCATATCGACACTTTTAAAAATGCAACTGATTATTGGGGCAAAGCATATGATCAAAACAATATGATAGGCGCTTGCAATAAGAAATTTACTGGAAAAGGGATGACCATAGCCATTTTTGATGCTGGTTTTTTTATGGCATACAAAACCAAAGGCATGCAAAACTTATTGGAAATCAATACTATTACAAAAGATTTTATTGATTTTGACAACAGTGTTTGGGAAGATGATAAACATGGGGCAAACTGCTTGTCTTTTATGAAAACATTTAATCCAGGCACTTATGTTGGCACAGCACCAGATGCTCGATATGTTTTAATACGAACTGAAGATGCTCACAACGAAAGCCTTGTTGAAGAGGTAAATTGGCTCATTGCCGCAGAATTTTCTGATAGCATTGGTGTGGATATTATCAGTTCATCTTTGGGCTATAACCAATTCGACCTAATAGAAACCAATCATACCTACAAAGACTTAGACGGTAAAACCACCATCATTGCTAAAGCTGCAGAAATGGCTTATGCCAAAGGCATTGCAGTGATAAACAGTGCAGGGAACGAAGGATTATCTAAATGGCAAAAAATTGGCACACCAGCTGACGCACCAAATGTTATTACAATTGGCTCAGTAGATAAACAAGGTTATTACTCAACATTTAGTTCCAAAGGCTTTAATAACACACCCAATCTTAAGCCTGACTTTGTAGCCATGGGTCAAAAAGCCGTAGTGGCTTCTCCAAGTGGAACATACACTGGCAATGGCACATCTTATTCTACACCTATTTTTGCAGGGGCTTTTGCCTGTTTGATGCAAGCTTTTCCAAATACAGATATTTATTTATTAAAAAATGCCCTCAAACAAAGTGCTTCTCATTATAATAATCCCGACACTTTATATGGTTATGGCATTCCTGATTTCGAACTAGCTATGATGTTTTTAGGCGAATTTAAAAACCCTAGTGATACTCTAAATGATTTTCTATACATCAATGATAAATCTACTTTTTATCAATATTTGCCATTACATTTTTGGAGTAAAACCAATCAAAATGTTACATTCTCTTTTACTATTCGTGGAAAAAGAAAAGTAAAAACTCTCCCTCCCATTCAAATCAATGTGGGTGAAAATAGTTGGCTTCATAGCTACCACGTTACAGAGACGCTTAATCAACTAAGTAAAAAACAAAGAAAAAAATACAATCAATTAGAAGTTATTTTTCAATCTAACAATATGACCTCAATCCGAACATTTAGCATTAACAAATAAAATCCCAACTAACATTAACATATGTTTCCTCAAACACCCCATTTAAAACACACCAATACCAATAACTTCTTCATAATGGCAGGCCCTTGCGCGATAGAAAGTGAAGATGTGGCTTTCGAAATTGCCGAACATATCAATCATTTATCTAATCTTTATCAAATTCCATGGATTTTCAAAGGTTCATACAGAAAAGCCAATCGCTCAAGATTAGATTCATTTACTGGTATTGGCGATATCAAAGCACTAGAAATTCTTCAAAAAGTAGGAAAACATTACAATGTGCCCACTGTTACGGATATTCACGAAGCTAATGAAGCAGCAATGGCTGCAGGATATGTGGATGTGTTACAAATTCCGGCATTCTTGTTTAGGCAAACAGATTTGTTAGTTGCGGCTGCTCAAACAGGCAAAACCGTTAACATCAAAAAAGGACAATTTGCATCCTCTAATGCAATGGTACATGCTGTAAACAAAGTTAAAGAATCTGGCAACAACGACATCATTTTAACCGAAAGGGGCAATATGTTCGGCTATGGCGATATGATAGTAGATTTTAGAAACATTGCTTGGATGAAAGAAAATAACTTGCCGGTTGTGATGGATATTACTCATAGTCTTCAACAACCCAATCAAAATACTGGAGTTACAGGTGGTTTACCCGAACTGATAGAGTCTATTGCTAAAGCGGCAATTGCAGTAGGTGCAGATGGTTTATTTTTAGAAACCCATCCAAGACCAAAAGAAGCCAAAAGCGATGGAGCAAACATGTTACCTTTAGATCAATTAGAGACCTTATTAATCAAACTTATAAAACTTAGAAAAGCTATTATTTAAAACTTTAAATTATTTGATTTACTATAGGCAATAGCTCTTAAAATGCATATAAAGCATAAAAGAAAATATAAGAATTTATTAATAAATACATCAATGCTGGAAGAGAAACAAAAAGACTGTCTTTAACTTTTATTCTTATAATAAGTGCCAATAACATTAAAATTGCTAGTCCAGCAGATGCAATAAGTAATATAATATTAAATCTAAATCCAACAAGCAGACCCATTGCGCCCAATAATTCTAGAATGGCTGTTAAGGTTCCTACTTTTTCTAAACCAAACCTTTTGAACTCATTTTTCATTTTAGGCAATATGAGATATGAAATTCCATATACCAGAAATGAAAAACTCGAAAATAAAATTAACAGCTTAAATATATTCACTTTTAAATAAGCTCTTTTGAAACCAAGGCTATAAATACACAAAGGCCTAACAAAACCAATGATGGCATTCGTTTTTGCCAAGTACTATTTGCTTTAAAATGAAAATATTGAGCAGACAACATTAAGAAAGCTATCATTATTGATGGAATAAAAACAAATTCTGAATACCATATACCAACTACTAATAAAGTAGACAAAGCAATTTTTGATGCGCCTACTGAACTACGAATTAGATTACTAAGTCTGAATTGTTTAAATTCCCTCTCAACATTTTGGAATCTAAAAACCCAAACAATAACTATTGAAATGGCAACGATTAATTGAGCAAAGATTGAATAATTTGTCATATTTATATTTATTTAATGTGTTTAATGTGTTGTTCTGAATTTATTTAAAGATAAATATTGCTATTAAAAAATATAAATTATAATATTTAAGTTGCACTACATAATATCTTTTAAAAAGAAGAGACATGCAATGATACACTATTTTGAACCAATATAATTTTATTAATTAATGATAAGTAAGAAACAGCTATTTGAAGTTAGCAGAATTACCCTCTTCTATAGGTGAGAAAAACAGTCGTTTATTTTGATATTAGTTGCTTAAAGCTTTTTAAATCATTAAAAATTTATTAAATACTTTGCATCTAATGATTAACTCTCCTATTTGTATTTCTTATCATTTATTGACTTTTTTAATATTCTAATTTATAATATTTTAATAAAATAGAAACGATAATTTACAACATCAAAAACCTTTAATTTTCAAAATACCCTTGGAATAGAAAAAAATAAAATACTTTATCAAATATTTTTTAATATTTAAAATATTTCTATATTTGACAAATCAACAAAAAACAAAAACAATAATTTAAAACTAATTTTATTCAAAATTTAATAAAGAAAAATTTAAATTAAAATGCCATTGGAATATTAAAACATATATTAAAAACACTAAAACATGCCAAACGATATTAATGAAATCACAGCCGTATTAATTGATGATGAATTAAATGCAATAAAAAACTTAAGTAAATTACTTTCTGACTATTGTCCAATAATTACAGTAATAGGCACCTCTCAGGATATACAGGAAGCTACTTTTTTAATCAACAATTTGAAACCGAATGTAATATTCTTAGATGTATCCATGCCTAGTGAATCTGGGTTTGATTTACTAAATAAACTAACGTATCAACCATATGTGATATTTGTAACAGCTCATGATAAATTTGCTCTTAGGGCAATAAAGTTATGTGCAGTAGATTTTATTCTTAAACCTATACACCCTGATGATATTATAAAAGCTGTTAATAAAATCAAAGCTATTCTATCTTTACAAAACCAAATAGAAATACAAGAAAACTACAAAGATGTTTACAACAGTTTGAACCATTATTTGCAAAACTCCACTTATACAAAAAAAATTTGTATTCCGTCATCAAATGGTTACGATGTTATACAAACAGATGAAATAATTCACATCAAGGGAGAAGGCAATTATTCAACTTTTTTTTTACAAGCAAATCGTAAAATAATAGTTTCAAAAACGCTCAGAGAATATGAAGATTTGTTAGAAGAAGTTGGATTTTTCAGAATACACAAATCAAGCATTATTAACTTAAAACACTTGGTGAAAACAATTAAACAAGATGAAATAAAAGTCATTATGTCAGACGGACTTGAAATCAATGTATCAAGAAGAAGAAGCCCACTGTTTTTAGATAAAATAAAAATGATTATGTGAGATGAACACTGTGCTTAAAAATCTTTTTACCTTTTTGATATTGGCTTTTATTGGTGCATCAAATATTAAAGCTCAAATGCCATATTTAAAGCATTTTACCACCAAAGATGGATTACCAAGTTCAACTATTTATGGTGGCACCCAAGATAAGGACGGCTTCATTTGGTTTGGCACAGATGTAGGCGTATCCCGATTTGATGGAAAAAACTTTGTAAACTATACCCTTGCTGATGGTTTGTCTGACAATGAGATATTGTTGGTAGAACAGGATTCAAAAGGCAGGATTTGGTTTTTGGGATTTAATGGAACTGTTTCATATTATTTCAATTCTAAGATATACAACAGCGAAACGGATACAATACTTAATCAAATAAAATCAATATCATCTTTTGTAGACATATATGAAGATAAGAACAAATCAATTTGGTTCACTACTTCTAATAAATTTTTCATTCTTGACACCAATAATAGGGTTAATGAAATTGGGCTTGAATCAATTAAACACCTTGGTGGGTCAATAATAGAAGGAATTGTATTTGATTCTCCATCAGGGCAATTAATCATATCAGCTAATAATATTAAACCATTAATCGTTAAATACAAAAATGAAAAATTTTCGGAATTTCAAGCAAAATATGCCAAGTATCTAAATTCTTTTGCATACCATCATAGGGATGGCAGTGTACTTTTTTTATCAAAAGAAGGATTAGTTCACCAAATAGATACCATGCAAAAATTAATTATTCCAATTAAAGCAAAAAATATGTTAGATTCTAAATTGGTTGGAATTGTATTAACAAAAGATAATAAGCTGTGGTTGAGTATCAATGGTAAAGGTGTTTATATATATAACTACTCTAATCTTTCAGAAAAACCGGAATTTATAAATATTAAAAAACCTGGTTATCTGGTTTTAGATCATATAGACAATGTATGGATAGGCACCATGAATGAAGGAATTTTTATGTTGCCAGAATGGGCAAATCACACTAAATTAATCGCTTCTGGTAATATCATAACCGACAACAACATCTTTTCAGTTTCAAAATCCCCAAACAAAGAACTCCTGATAGGATTGAGCAATGGCAAAACACATTTTCTAAAAGAAAATAAAACAATTTTAACAATAAATCCAGCAAACAATCATAAATACAACAGAGTTCTCCATATACTATGTGATAAAGAAGATGTTTGGCTTGCATCCGATGAAGGTGTTTTTCATTACAATAAAAAGACAAAATGTAGTCACATATTAAATGAGGAATTAAATCCTCTATTGCCAATTGGAAACGTAAAAGACATTTCCATTCTGTCTAACAAATTGTATATTACAACACCCAGCGTATTACTTCAATTTGATTTGCCTTGCCAAGGCAAAAAGGGGAGTCAATTTTGTCGTGTTTTAAAAACAGGACACATGAGATACTATAGCGTACATGCTGCCAAAAATGGCGAACTTTGGTATAGCAACCTAAAAGGTTTATTTAGTTTAAAAAATGATAGCATCACAGATTATTCAAAAAACAACAAACTTTTTTCAAAACGCATCAATGATATTCTTGAATTATCGGATTCGACAATTGTTTTGGCATCTTATGGCTATGGGTTAATTTTATATAAAAATGGTAAAATCATCCAACACATTAAAAATACGGATGGCCTAGCTTCTGATATTTGCAGAAAAATATTTATACACAATGATGTCATATATGTTGCCACGCCTGAAGGAGTTTCAATTATCAAATACAATAAAGGAAAAACTCAAATCATTAAGAACTTAAACACTACCAATGCGCTATCGTCAAATGATGTAAAGGATATTTTTGCTGATGAAGTCGAAGTTTTAATTGCCACTTCTAATGGTTTGGTGATTCTACAACAAAAACATCTTCATAAAAAAGACATTGGTGTTCCTTTACTACGTATGCTTTCTATAAGTATGGAGAATCAAAAACTGAATAAAAACAGCCATTATAAATTCAACTACAATCAAAATTCTTTTCAGTTTGAATATATAGGCATTTATTATAGATCACCGGATGAAGTGGTATACAGATATCGATTAAACAATAATGAATCCTGGCAGCTTACTCAAAATACGTCCATTGACCTTTTATCCTTGGGTGATGGTAAATATAGCTTTCAAATTCAGGCGAAGGTAAAAGACGGCTCATGGAGTCCAATCGAGAAATTTGAGTTTATTATCAGACCACCTTTTTGGAAAAACAATTGGTTTATTGCAGGAATTGTTTTGATAATTACTATTTTAACTATTATAACCATTCAATCAAGGTTTAGAAATCTAAAGAAAAAACACAGTGATAAATTAAAACTAGAAAAACAAATCAACGGACTCGAACAACAAGCCCTTCAAGCCATGATGAATCCGCACTTTATTTTCAATGTGATGAATTCCATACAGCAGTTTATGAATAGCAATGATAAACACTCCGCCAATCATTACCTATCAGAATTTGCACGACTCATTCGTATGAACCTTAATCTGACTATCAAAGGATTGATTTCATTAGAAGAAGAAATAAACTACCTAGAACTTTATTTATCGTTGGAAAAAATCAGATTTGGAGAACGTTTTAGTTATGAAATTATCATTGCTCAAGATATAGACGATGATGAAACCATGATTCCTCCCATGATGATACAACCATTTTTAGAAAATGCTATTTGGCATGGCATCTTGCCATTGAAAGGAAAAGGACATTTGATTTTGAGTATAGAAAAAACCGTTAACAAATTACTTAAAATACAGGTAATCGACAACGGGGTTGGAATACTAGAAAACAAAGAAGTATTAGAAGTAAAAGCCGAAGCTCACAAAAGCTATGGCATGAGCTTAACCCATCAGAGACTCAGTTTAATTGAAAAAGAAACGGGCACTATCCTTCATATCAAAATCGAAAAGGCTTATCCCGAAAATTCAAATCCAGGCACAAAAGTAGAATTGCTTTTACCTGATTTAAGTGCTTAATTCAGTTTAAAAAAACTAGTAAATCTTTTCTTATTTTACCATTCCCTCGAAATTTCATACCGTTCCCTCATTGGTGGAAAATATAAGATAAGAACATCCTACTCTTGTGTGATAAAAAACTACAACATGAAAAAACTAAACCAGTTAATTTCAGTATTGACATTACTTGTATTATCACCTGCAATTGCACACCAAACCCATATTGAACCTTAATAATTAATTTAAAAATGAAATCAATTTTAATGTCTATTCTTCTTATATGCTTTATTTATGTTGAATCACATGGTCAGAGTGGGGGCAAAACCAAGCCAATGTCAGTATACCCACAATTGAATATTGGCTTTACAGCCAGTGGCAATTATACTTCAGCACCGGGTATCTCAAAAAAGATTGGATTCAGTCCGTCAGGATTTATTCAATATAATTTCAAAAATTGGGGAATAGTTGTTGAAGGCGGATCATTCAAATCCAACTTAGCCTTTAACAGTGAAGATTATCTCACCAAAATAAGTGGTTTTACTACCCAACAGGAAACTAAAAACACCATGGAGAGTGTATTTATTGCTGTTGGACCAAGTTATGTAAAGTGGTTTAAAAAAGGATTTTTATGCGTTAATGTCCTTGGTGGAATAACCCGCAATACCATGCCTCAGCTTAATGCTCATGACACAGGCTCTGCACAAATTTCTTATTTAATAACAGGCAATAGTGCAAATCTCCAACAGCAAGATACCAGATTCCTCATTCTCTCCGGGAAAATTGCCATAAGATACACCTATATGCTTTCTAAAAACATTGGACTTCATTTCAATACCCAATTGTTACAACAATTTAGCAATAAAGAAAGCTATATTACTTATCACGACCTTAGCGATGTAAATTTTAATTCACAGGAAGCGCGCTATCAAGTTCAAAAATCACCTATTATTCAGGAAAAAATCGGACTGCCTAAAACCACAGAAATGATTGGAGTTGGTATGAGTTTTTTGATAGGAGGAAAAGGAGGAAAAATGGATAATGATATGGATACTAATGTTAAATAATAATTTTTAATGATTTAAGAACACAAGGCAAATCTTGAACAAAATGAAATTTCACATAGAATGAAAGAACAATCACAAAGCAAATCTTCTTCAAGTTTCCTCATAACCGATGGAGGGAAAACCAAATCCAATGCGATTGAGGTGCCTTCCATTTCCTTGCCCAAAGGCGGGGGTGCTATTAAAGGGATTGATGAAAAGTTTTTTGTGAATGCCGTAAATGGAACTTCTTCGTTTTCAATACCACTGCCATTCTCAAAAGCGAGAGGAGCAACACCCGAACTGTCTCTTTCCTATAGTTCATATCTATGCTTCTATAAAATTTTGTGCTTGGAAATACACCATAATGCAAATTATGAAAACCTATATTAATATGCTTATCTCACTTACCAAAACATTAAAATAAATGAAAATGAAAACAAAAAATTCAATATTCAAATTTGTTACATTGAGAAGTGTAACTATTCTTCTGATGAGCTTTGCTTTTGGTGAAGCGCTTGGTCAGAGTGGGGGCAAAACTGAGCCAATGTCTGAGAAGCCACCATTTTCTAAATATACCCAGTGTAGATGGTCTATGGGCATTTCAGGAAATGGAGTTCGGAGTTCATCACCTCCAATAAAGAGCAATACCAATGTTAATCCTAATTTAACTGGAAGGACATTAAAAAACAATATCAATTTCAGTCCATCATTATTTGTGGAAGCTAATTACGGGAGGTGGGGATTTATTACTGAAGTAGGATTTTTTAAATCTACAATACACTTTGATGCTGAAAATTATCTTTCAAAAATCAGCAGTTTTACCACCGTTAAAATCAATGAAAACCAGTGGACGAGCATGTATATGCAGGTTGGCTCTTGCTTTACCATTACAGGCAATAAGAGCAGATTAACTTTGATGCTGAAAGGCGGAATTGTAAACAATATTTCCCCTGAAATGATGGCGATGGACACGGGCAGTACAAATACTATATATTTAGCAGAGGGTAAAATGGATGTAGATCACGATGGTGATTGGCCAAAAAATTTTCCTTTAGCAATTTCGGGCGGAATAAAATATACCTATTCAGCTTCAAAATTTATTGGTATACATTTTCAAGTAAATTACATGCAGCAATTAGGTTCACGTAATCATATTATTACTTACAAAGATCTCAGCAATGTGGACTTTAGCAATAGCGGAAAAGCACGTGAGCAAGTGATGCAAGCACCGGATATTGAATATAAAATATCTCCGCCAATTAAGAATTTAATGCTTGGGATTGGGATTAGTTTTAATCTTGTTGGTGGGATAATGGATAATGATATGGGAACAATTAGAAAATAAATATAACAAACTCCTTGATCAAATAAAATAAATAATAATGAAAACAATAAATTCAATCTTCAAATTTGTTTCATTGTGAATTGTAACTATTCTTCTGATGAGCTTTGCTTTTGGTGAAGCGCTTGGTCAGAGTGGGGACAAAACTGAACCTTTCTCAGTAAGACCTAGACCAAGAAAGGTTAATATTGGCATTACAGCCAGTGGCAATTATACTTCAACACCGGGTATCTCAAAACAGATTGGATTCAGTCCGTCAGGATTTATTCAATATAATTTCAAACATTGGGGAATTGCCTTGGAAGGCGGCTCATTCAAATCCAACTTAACCTTTAACAGCGAAGATTATCTCACTAAAATAAGCAGTTTTACTACCCGACAAGAAACAAAAAATACCATTGAGAGTGTATTTATTGCTGTTGGCCCAAGCTATGTAAAGCAGTTTAAAAAAAGCTTCTTGAGCTTTAATATTCTTGGTGGCATCACCCGTAATAACATGCCCCGGCTTAGTGCACATGACAACATATCTACTCAAATTTCGTATTTACAAACAAGCAGTGCTGCAAATCTCCAACAGCAAAACACCCGTTTAAAAACACTCTCCGGAAAATTTGTAGTAAGGTACACCTATATGGTTTCTAAAAATATCGGACTACATTTTAACACCCAATTGCTCCAACAATTTAGCGACAAAGAAAGCTATATTACTTATCGCGACCTTAGCAATGTAAATTTTGATTCACAGGATGCACACTATCAGGTTCAAAAATCACCTATTATTCAGGAAAAAATTGGACTGCCTAAAACCACGGTAATGATTGGAGTGGGTGTGAGCTTTTTAATTTATCGAGGAAAAGAAGATGTTGTTCTGCCCCGTTAAAGGCAAATATTTTAAAAAGATATAAAACTGTAAGTCAACGCTTAAGCAAAATCAAAAGTTACAAAGAATGAATAAGCAATTAAATCATATAACATTTACACTAAACCATCTAATCATGCATAAACTCATCATCCAAATTTTAACTCTTTGTCTTTTTGCATTTTCCTGCAAAAAAAAGGAAGACATTGTAATGACTCATGACAAATCTTCCATTGTATCCGCACAAGATAATGCTCTGATCGAAACCCAGTTTTTCAGTGTGTTTGAAGTGGCGGATGATATTGCTTCTTCGGATGGAAAGATAATAAAAACCGGAGGCACTATTTTGCCTTCAGGAGCCGTCATCGTTTTCAGAGACAGTCTCTATACAGACAGTTCCGGGATAGATTTTTACATTGACTTTGGTCCGTTGGGAACAACAGCCCCATATGGGATGCTTTGTGAAGATGGTAGATACCGTGCGGGCAAGCTCAACATTACAGTTTCACAACCTTATAAGAGTATAGGCACTGTTATAATGGTGAACATAGCTGATGAGGATTCCTTTCATGTTGGAAACAGCATCGATATGTATCAACTGATGGGTAATAAAAAGATCACCAAAACATCAGAAAAAAATATGGATATTGAAGTAAGCAATGCCAATCTGAAAAGTAAGAAGGGGGGCAAGTTCTCTCATGAAATAGCTTGGGGTTGCATCGGCACAATTGAAAGAACGCATGATGAAGGACCAGGCATCTGGAAAGATCAGTTTAGGATAACGGGCACATCAAATGGCACGAACAGAAACGGAGAAAAATTTACAGTTACTATAGATTCTCCTTTGCTGAAGAAAGTAGAACCAGGATGTCACCATACCTTTGTTCTGGGGATTCAAACTTTAACGAATACGGTCAGTAACCAAAAAATCACAATTGACTATGACCCGAACAAAGATGGGGCTTGTGATGAATCGGCAGAGGCTAACATCAATGGCAAAAAAACAATTTTTGAAGTGAAATAAAATTAGCAGTTAGTATATAATGATACGAAAAGACAAGCGTAAAATAGATTTTGTTTCAAAAAGTAAATTGTTGCAAAACATCCATATAAAATGGAAAAGCATATAGTGATCAATACTGTAGTTTATGGACTTATAATCATAGGGTTACCCTCATGCTCTGTCACTAATAATATCTACATCAATGAAACAACCCCTTTTGAGGATGGCAAAGGTGTTGTTTCATTGGGTATTGGCACTGGCCTAATTCCCAAAATAGATTCTGTTTCAGATAACGGAGACATAAACTTTAACAATAAAATAAGCATAGCTCCAAATTTCTATTTAGGTGTTCAGGGAGGTATAAAAAATCGCATAAACTACAGAGCAAGTATAAATCTTCCCTTTATAATTGGTGGTTTTGGACAAAGAGGAGGTGCTCAATATTCTTTTTTGCCAAAAGAAAGTAAATTTAATTTTGCCGTTGGAATAGATCTTGGTTTTGTGGCTTCAAAAGATTCCGTTAAAATATTGGGTTCTAGAATTGGTGTAAATCCACACACAAATGGGATAACAAATGCAGATATATTCATGCCATTTACATTGAACATTAATGAGAACTCTCGTTTTACAATAACTCCGAGATATATCCACCAATACTTCTGGATTAAATACAATGTTGATTCACACAAGAGCTATTCTTATATCCAAAGCACAATTGGATTAAGCGCTGGTCTAAAATACAAATCTCTTTATATTGAATCTACAATGCTAAGTATGAACAACAGGATATTTCCTGTTTTAGGCATTGGATTTATAACAGAATTTTAAAGTCTGCCAATTCAGCATTAATCATTTTATCCAATCATCATATTATTTATAGAACTTATAAATTGATTTATAAGTGATTTTTACCGTTCCCTCAAAAATACATACCGTTTAAAATAATTTTTAAAAAATGGATATTTTAATTATCATTATTGCATTAACAAAACAATAATATAATATAATATGAAAAAAACTACACTACTAATCATTGCAATTTCAATCAATGTTGCACTTAATGCTCAATTCAAGATTGAAAAAATAGCCTTATTCAGTTGGAATTTAGCAACCCAAGCTTATAATACAGATACGCTTCAAAAATTTGTCATGAAGTTTGAAAGCGGTGAATATGCTGGCTATGAAAGTTATCACACCAACAATACCAAACGAGATTTATTCAAATCGAAGGTATTCAATAACGGAGTAAATGATGTCAATGTATTTGGATTTGGAACTAATATGTATGCCCTTGAAAAAATTGAATCGGATAAAGTTGGGAATACATGGGTAAACAAAAGAAAAACAGAATATGTACGCGACAGTGGAGGTGCTTTGGTTGAATTTTATATGTATAATTATGTAAGTAACAATTGGGTATTATCATTGGGACATAAATATGAAACGTATAAAACAGGCAACAATGTAGATTCAGTTATCCGATTTATTAAAACAGCAGGAACACAGTTTAATTGGCGAAAATCTAATAAGAATATTTATGAATATACTGGTATTCAGATTTCCAAAGTCATTAATATGACATATTGGCAAGATAATATCCCCGATACCAATCAAATTTATTATGATATTGATTGGAAAGATTTTGATGATCGAATTACACCAATGCACGATAATCAGCGTTTCGGGTATTTGAATGGCACCTTAAATAGTTATAAATTACGCTTTAATGAAAAAGATTACGAAAACGATCCTGACAACTGGGTTGAATATGAGTACAATATGACATACAATACCAATGATCAAATCACTGAGCTTTTATCGTATAATAATTTCAAATATACTTATGAGTACGATAGTGAAGGGAGATTTTTGTCTAGATTATATTCAATATTCAACGGTTCAGTATGGCAAATCCAAACTGGGTTAAAGAACATTGATACAAGGGATAATGATGGAAATTTGATATTAAGGCATATTCAGAACTATAACACAAGTACTAGCAATTTTGTAAACAATGCATTAGTACTTATTAATGGTGCTAAACATACATCAATCAATCAACAGGATTTACAAATTGCAAAAATATATCCAAACCCAGCCAATAGCTTCATTCATATTGAATTAAATGGTTTGGAATCTGTTGAAATATTGGATATAAGTGGCAGAGTTCAGAAAGTTGATGTATTATCAAACGGAAATGCATGTGATATTGATATTTCATCTCTTCCTGAGGGGATCTATTTTGCAAAAATCATTGCGGAAGACAAAGTTCTCATATCAAAAGTGGTTAAGAATTAAATTTATACAATCATGAAAAATACATTTTATTTAAACAAATCAATAGAGAAAAATAAAAGAAAGTATTTAACATTTATTTTGGTTCTACTTTCCCTTTTCCTATTCCCACTATCAGGTTTCAGTCAGCATGAAAATCACAATTGCGAAACGGATAATGCAATGAAAGAATTGCTCAAAAAAAATCCTGAAATGAAGAAGAGTATGGAACAAATTGAAGCCCACACCAAAAAAAACAAACAACAGAATGAAACAACTAGAACATATTCTGAATCTGAAACAGGACCGTCAATAATTACCATTCCGATTGTATTTCATATTATTTACAATACAGATGATGAAAATATTCCCGAATCAAGAATTCATTTAATGTTAGAATCTCTGAATAAAGATTTCAGGAGATTAAATAGTGACACATCCTATACCCGTGAGATTTTCAAACCATACGGAGCGGATACCAAGATTAAATTTTGCCTTGCCTCAACAGATCCTGACGGATATGCTACTAATGGCATAACACGCACATTTTCTTATAAAACTTCATTCATGACATATCCAACAACCAATGAAATGAAATTTGATTCTCTGGGCGGCAAATCAGGTTGGCCTCCGGGGGATTATCTAAATGTTTGGATTTGTAATATAAATGGAGGTTATGCATATTACCCAGGCTTAACAGGAAGTGATAAAGCGCTAGATGGTGTTGTTATTTCAAATACAGGTACTTTTAACTTGTGGCATAGGTTATTAACACATGAAACAGGCCATTACCTAAATTTAAAACATATTTGGGGAGATGGTGATTGCAGTGTTGACGACCTTGTAGATGACACACCGTTGGCAGGTATATCTAATTCCGGAACTCCCACAGATAACCCCAATTCATGTTTAGAGTCAAGCAATGACATGCCCGACATGCATGAGAATTACATGGATTATACTGCATACAATGCAACAAACATTTTTAGTTTTGGTCAAAGTGATCGTATGAATGCATTATTTAAAGAAGGGGGATACAGAAATAGCTTATTATATTCCAATGGTTGTGACACGGGTGAAACACATCCTTGTCCTCCTCCAGAAAATATCAAATACATAAGAGCATCAAATAGTATTATAATAAATTGGGATGAAGTGATTGGAATATCTTCTTACAATCTTAGAATCAACGATGGCAGTTCAACTTGGACGGTGAACAACGTTGCCAATACAACCTATACAATATCAAATATTTCCACGTGCAAATATATATTTGAAGTCAGTTCAAACTGTTCAAATTCTACTGCTTATTATGCAAAAAAACAAATTATGCTTGCACCTGACAGTATGCATATTTCAGGCACTTCCAGAAACACAACTTTTTCATGGAGAGCCATTCCCGGAGTGAGTAACTATGTATTGAATTATAGAAAAAGCGCAACTTCATCTTGGACATCAGTAGGTAATATATCAGGAAATTCAAAAACAGTTAAGAATCTATCCAATAATGAAAAGTATCAATGGAGAGTTAGTGCTTCATGTTTTGGAGATAATAATTGGTCTAGAATAATAAACTTTACAGCAGGTGAAAATGTCTTGTGTCCTGCCACTACTTCATTTAAAGTTAATAATTATGGGGAATCTATCAATCAGCTATTATGGAGTCCTACATCTAATGCTGAGACATACACTATCAGGGTCCGTCCAAACAACAGTGCTGATTGGACCGTAAATTATAGCAATAGCAGTTACATACTTGTGTCAAACTTTGCAAGTTGTTCCGGCTTTGAGTTTCAGGTTGAAAGCAATTGCCCTACCACAACAAGTGGGTATTCATCATCGCATAATTTCACATCTTCGGGATGTTGTACAAAACCAGGTTCTATTTCTGTCAATGATATTTCCAATACATCTGCAAGCATTGCCTGGTCTCCATTCTGGCCTTCAACCAATGCAGTCAAGTATTTTATACGCTTCAGAAAGAAAAATACCTCTACATGGACCATTGACAGTACAACCATAACCACTTTTAATTATTCTAATCTGTCAGCTTGTACAGATTATGAATTTGAAATTGAAAGCGTTTGTGAAAATTCATTAAGTGGATATACCTCTACTACAAGCTTTAAAACCACAGGTTGTACCTCTGCATGTGATGCACCAACGGGCTTGTTTGTCTCCAATATCAACAAAAGAAATGCCAGATTAAACTGGGGCGTTGTTTCGGGTGCCACTTCCTATGAAGTATCTTATTGGATTAAAGGCTCTTCCTCAGTAACAACATTAACAACAACAAGTACTCAGGTAAGCCTTAGTGGATTAAATATTAATTCCACCTATGAGTGGCGTGTCAGAGCTTATTGCACAAGCGTTTGGAGTAGCTATTCAACCACCCATTCATTTATTGCAGGAAATACTAGCAGTGGCGGCTCTTTTCCTATGCAAGACGAACAAAATTTATCTAACAGTGAAAATGAATATAAAATTGACGAAAAAATTCAAATGCTAATATCGCCAAATCCGAGTACAGGAATTATTTCAGTATTATATGAAAGTGTATTCAGTGAAGCTACGGGAATTCAAATAGTTGATTTACAAGGAAGAGTACTTATGCAAATACCAGTTGAAAACGGGTTAAATTTCAACCAACAAATAGACCTAAGTCATTTGACAAATGGTATGTATATGATTTATATTTTGCAAAACAACACTTTATTAAAAAGTGCTAAAATAATAAAAACCGAATAAAATATTTTTGGATATAAAACAAAACAAGAGCATGCAACTATGTTGTGTGCTCTTGTTTTGTTTTATACTTATAGCATCTTATTTTTTTTCAAGTAATATAAATTCATTCAGCAATCCTACCGTTCCCTCGAAATTTCATACCGTTCCCTCATTTCGTATTTATTTAATAGTATTAAAGATTTAATATTGAGCAATAAAATAATTTTAACACTATGAAAAAACTAATTTTAGCCATCTCAATATTCACAATCAGTGCGGGATATCTATATTCTCAATCGGGAATTGACAATTCTTGTGGAACAATGGAATATCTAAAAAAGCAGATTGAAAATGACCCACAAGTTGGCAAAAAGCTTGATCAATATGAAGAACAAGTAAGATTAAAATTACTTCAACAAAGCAATTCTTCTAAAAGAGAAATAAAAGATTCAATTATTTATATCCCTGTTGTTGTACATATTCTATATAAACGTTCTGAAGAAAACGTGCCTGACTCTGTTGTTTTTGAACAAATAAACATGTTGAACAGAGATTTTTCAGGTCTAAACGCTAATTCTATGGGCGCTTTCTCAAATTCATTAAAATCAAATACCAAAATCAGGTTTTGTCTTGCTGCAAAAATGCCAAATGGAACTCCTACAAATGGGATTGAAAGAAGAGAAACCACTCGAGATTCATTTACACCAAACAATGATGTAAAAAGATACTTAAATGGAGGCTTAGATGCATGGGATGTTAATAAATACTTTAATATTTGGGTTTGTAATTTGAAAGGGGCTAAAGGGTATGGGGTATTTCCGGGCACAGGAATAACAGCAATGTATGGGGCTGTAATTTACTATTTAGGTTTTGGCAAAACCACTGCACATAAAACCCATAATAACGGTTCAATAACTGCTCATGAAGTAGGACATTGTTTTAATTTAAGACATATTTGGGGCGATGATCAAGGGACATGCACAGGTACTGATTTTTGTGACGATACCCCCGATCAAGGAGGCCCAACTCCAACAAAATATATCTCAGGAATAATAACTGATAATTGCACAGTATCTGGCAATGGAATTATGTATATGAATTTTATGGATTACACTGGAGATAGCACAATGGCTAATTTTACACCAGATCAGACAAAGAGAATGCAAGTAAATTTTGCTGGCTCTGATGCCGTATTGTGGAAATTGGCCAACTCTGATGCATGCAACATCAATGCTTGTGAAACTCCTATCAATTTGACTGGAACTTTTTCTAGTAACAAACTTAATGTAAGTTGGTTGTCAATGTATGGTTCTACAAAATACAATTTCCGTTACAGAGTTGCTGGAACTCAAAACTGGACCACTTTAAGTTCCAACACCAATTCAATTTCAATTTCCAATCTAATTAAGAATACTAATTATGAGTATCAGGTACAAAACGTTTGCAAAAGTGGCAACAGTATTTTTAGTGCTTCTAATTTTACTGTAACAAAATCCAGTACTAAAAGAGATGATTTAAGCGTAGATGCAAATCCAATAATTTCAAATCAAATAAAAATTTACCCTAACCCTGCAAACGAAAAACTTTTTATTGAAATACATTCAGAATCAAGCCAAAAAACTGAAATTCAGTTGATAGATTATACTGGTAAAATAATTCGTACGGAGACAATAGAATTAACAAAGGGTGAACATACATTGACGCTAGATATAACAGACTTAAAACCTGGGGTTTACATAATTAAAATCCTAAAAGATGACATTATAATTCCTAACACAAAAATCATCATAGAGTAAAAATAAACAAAACCTCTATATTAAATGGTATCAGTTTGATAAACAAATGCGTTATTTAAATAAAAACGTTTAGGTCTATTAAAAAAACATTCGCCAAAGGCAAGTACACCTAAAAATATAGTTGTTTCTAAGTTATAAAGTACAGGAAATTTATAATAAATCTTCAAAAAATCGAGCTCTTTTAATTAAGTAGTTTAATCTATACACTGAAAATTAATGGAAATTTAAATTTGTTCCATATTTAGAAATATAATGAGTTTAATTACTTATTAAAAGGTTTAATATTAGAATATTTTAAAAATATTGATTGAAGAATGTAATACTTAACCCTTAAACTGATTTAATACCTAATTTTGTAAATAATTCCTTATTTTCGAAACTCATAAACATCACAAAAAAGATTTATGATGGAAACAAAAGTAGATATTTGGCCAGTATTAGCTGGTTTGGGATTATTTCTATTTGGCATTTATATGCTAGAAGAAGCTTTAAAAAATTTAATTGGAAGGAGTTTTAAAATATTTTTAAGAAAACACACGAATAATCCAATTAAAGCAGTGCTATCAGGCACACTATCTACGGCAGTATTACAAAGCAGTTCGATGGTTTTGTTGCTCGTTATGTCATTTACTGGCACAGGAATTATTGGTTTGAAAAATGGTATCGGAATGATACTAGGCGCTAATTTAGGAACTACCATTACAGGTTGGATGGTTTCACTTATTGGATTTAAATTAAATATTGGCTCTTTAATATTGCCATTAATAGCCATTGGAGGTTTGGGAATTATTTTTTTAAAATCAGAAAGACTCAGTCATATCAGTAAACTTTTAATGGGATTTAGTTTTATGTTTATGGGTTTAGATTTCATGAAACAAGGTTTTCAAGAATTTTCTCAAAATATTGATTTAACTTTTTTAGGCGATAAAAATCCTTTATTTTTTGTGTTATTTGGGATATTGATATCTGCTTCAATCCAATCTAGTTCTGCAGCTATGATGATCATATTATCGTCTTTATCCGTTGGTATCATATCTCTTCAGCACAGTTTTTATTTGGTTATAGGAAGCGATTTAGGCACAACTATAACGGGTATAATTGCTAGCATAAATGGCAATGCTATTAAGAAAAAAATTGGCACAGCACAATTTATGTTTAATTTCATTAATGCTTTTATTACTTTAATATTTAGTGGATTATATTACAAATTCATTGTTGATATTGCAAATATTTCCGATCCTTTGATTGCCCTTGTTGTCTTTCATAGCTTATTTAATTTAATGGGAATTATTATGTTTCTCCCCTTTTTAAATCATTTCACAAATATGATAAACTGGCTAATAAAACACAAAGAAACTAAGTTAGCTGTTTATATTAGCATGGCAAATCCAAGAGAATTTAATGCTTCAATCCATGCCCTTGAAAATGAAAGTTTAGCATTTTTCAAAAAAGCTATTGAGGTAAATCAATTGTTTTTCAATATAAAAGAAAATAGTCATACAAAAGCTTTATCAGCTTATAAAAACCTTAAATTATATGAAGTTGAAATTGTGGAATTTCATCTAAAATTACAAGAAAATGAAATTAATATAAATGAAGCAAAAATTCTAAACAGCTTGATAGCATGTATCAGAAATGCAACCCTAGCAGCAAAAGACATCAAAGACATCAAACACAATTTAGATACTTTAAATAATTCGGCTAATGATTTATTCTATCATTTCTTTAAAACAATTCAAAAAAACCAAACTCAATTTTATTTAGAATTGATTGAATTAATTGAGAATATAAAGTTTTCAAATTTTTCTGATTTGGATCACCTTAAAGATATTAACTTAATTAATTACCAAGAAGAAATGGATTATATTATCAAAAACTTAAATGATAAAAACGATAAAGAACTTAATATTTCTTCAATTTTTAATATGATGAGAGATGTAAACAATTCCAATGAATCTGCAATAAGATCGTTAACTCAATTGCTTAACAGAGACATTATTAAACAAGTTTATTAAACAAATACCCCCAACTTATATTAAAACAATAATCACCTGATTTGAAAATTCAACAAAACTTAAAACACAGGGTTCAAATATTATTAATAATTACACTTATTTAAACCAATGTAATTCTAACTAATATTTCAGTCTAATGATTTTTCTATTATAACTTCATCATTTGAATGATAAAATTTCAAAGCTGTAAGAATTGCTAAAAAACCCCAAAAAGGGGCTGCAATTTTATCAAAATCACTGAAATTATTTAGAAATGCATGAATGTAATAAGTGAACAAACCAAGTAAAACAGCTTTAGCCAAAGACTTAACCCACAAAGGATTATTTGTTTTATAAATGATAGATAAGCCTAGCCAAATAGATGACAAAAACAATCCAACCCAAGAGATAAAACCTACTAAACCAGTTTCCGATAAAGCATTAAAATATTCACTGTGGGTATTTCCTAAATCTCCGCTATTAGTACTTATTAGCGTTAGATTTTCTGGTCTTTGAAAAGGAGCATATTGAAAGGTGTATGTTCCAGGACCAAATCCAAATATCGGTCTTTCTTTAAACATCAAAAAAGCACAATGCCAACGATTAACCCTTTCAAGATTTGAAGGATCTGTGGTTATGTTAGAAACCGATTGAGCATGTGCCTCTATATCATCGGCACTACCCTGTTTATTTTTTTCCAAACTATAAAGTATTTGATCTTGTTTCGAAAAACCAATTAATGCAGCTAAAAACAATATAGATAAAATTTGATTGAAAGAGATTTTAAATTGAATGAATATATAAAAAACTGCAGCAGCCAATAAACTTATCCATGAAGCTCTGGTAAATGAAAAAATGATTCCTAATATTAATGTAATAAACACCAATAAAAAGAACAATCTGTATGAAAAATTAAACTTAAAATATCCACCTCGCGTTGCAAACATCAATGCTATAGGAACAAAAAAAGAAACATAAGCTGAATACATGGTATGTTCTTCGAAAAATGGCTTCATAATATCGTAACCCCAACCTCTGGTAAAACTCTCCTTGGAATGCTTAAATAACGTAATCAAAACCAGCAGAAAAGTGCCAAACAGCATATAGCTTAAAAATTTCCTAATGATATTGGGATTTTTAAAAATATCTAACAAAAAGAAGTAAAAAATAAAAACAAACCATAATCTGGCAATGTAATATTTAAAAGACACCAAAGGCATACTACTCGCTATTACAGAAAACAACATCCAAATTAAATTAATTACCAAAAAAAACACCAAAGGCATTTTAAGTTTTTGCCAATCAATCTGTCCCTTTATAAATAGTTTTAAAATATAGAATGTAAACAATAGCCATATCATTGGCTCTGTTGGAATTGATATTCCAAAGCCACTGCCAATATCATCAATAAAAATAGAAAATGGAATTAAAAAACAGAGTATGAGGGTGTAAAAGACTGTATGATAAATACACAAATAAAGCGCAATCAAAGGAATAGGAAGTAAATACAAATTATCTATCTCCAAATAAAAACCAATGGAAACAAATAAAATAAACAAAAAACCGAATGAATAAATCAGACGGTTATCCTTTGAAGTAGACTCAATATTTAATTTATGCAACGACAGACTTTTTAGTATCTTTTATTTTTTCATATATGGCAAATAATACCAATGAAAAAAACAAGGTTGAAATCAATGAAAGCAAAACAATTAGCTTTCTTACAGGATAGGCTCTTTGTTCAGCAACATCAGCGTTACTTACTGTAAATTTATTGTTCAATGTTTCTTTAACATCTACTTCTGCTCTTTCAAACTTGGCTTTTAAACTGGATAATTTATCTAATTCTAACAGCAAGGTTTCTGTTAAAGATGTAAATTGTCCACCATGCTGAGATAGATTTTTTTGTTGATCTACTAAATCTAAAACCTTACTCATATTGCCTGCGGCTCTTGCTTTATAGATCTCTTCTGCTAAGGCTCTTGTTTGCTCTATGTAATTAGTAACACCTTCCATACCCAATTTTTGAATTTCTGTTTTTAAGAAATTAATTTCATTTTCTTTGGCTTGCATTTGTCTTCTAACAATTTCTAGAGCAGGAATTGCCACTTCTAATTGAATCTCGTTTTTAATTGAATCATATAAATCCAAAATTCCATTTGCCATTTTAGCAGCCATTTCAGGGTTTTCGTCCATTACATCTACCTTGATAGACAAATATCTGGTTCTAGCAAACTTAAAATTTGAAGATACCTTCTCCGACAACTTTGTTTTCTTCATGTTACTTTTAGGATCAATTTTATAATGTTCCATTAGTTTGTAATTTCTCACCAACCTTTCGGTTAATTTAGAAGAATTTAAGATTTGCAATGCTTTTTCGGCTTCTTCTTCTGCGCCAAATTCCAAGGCATCTTTTTGACGTTGGTTTAAATCTGTTAATAACGCATTACTAATGGAGTTATTGGTTGTTGGATAAAAAACAACTGTTGATTGATATTTGGGTGTTATCATAAAAGATGCGACACTTGATATAATAATAGTGGCAATAGCTAAAACAACTAATTGTTTATTCCATCTTAAAATCAAGGCTAAAACATCTTTAAAACTAACTATTCCACTTGTGGGGGATTCAAAACTGGCATTCATAAATTGGATTTGCAAAAATATATAATTTAAGGGAAATATTTGATTAACTTTTCTATTGTAAAATTATTGCTTCTCTGACACAAAAAATGACAAAAAGTTTTTAACATTTACAATTTTCAACAAAACAGATAAAACAAATGACATTATTACAAAAATTATTAAATTAATCCATAAAATATCCAAACCTTTAATTAAAACAAATACACCTACTAAAGAGAAAATAAAAATAACATACTTAATAAGTTTTGATATATTTAGTTTAAAGTGAAACAATTGAAAACATCTGATAGTACATAATAAAGCAAAAGTAGATTGGGTTAACAATGCTGCAATTGATGCCCCATAAACTTGAATTCTAGGTATCAGATACATATTCAAAGCTAAATTCAACAACAAGGCAATTAAAGCAGCTGTAATTAAAAATTTAATGTCTTTTTGAGCTGTTAAAAGTGTGCTAAAAATAAATACAAAACTAATAGGAATAAATGACAACATGATCATTCTAAATGTTTTAACAGAAAGTTTTAACGACTCAATATCCTGATAATTATATAAGGTTTTCATGATGCTTTCATCAAATAAAATTGCCGACATTGAGACAACAATCGCAATCAATGACAAAATAGTAAAGGCGGTTTGTGTCAAAGGCTTAACATCTTGTTTTTGAGTAATTAACTTTGAATACATGGGCAATAACAAGCCAGCAAAAAGCATGGCAAACATGGATGAAGCATCCAATAACCTATAGCTTTGAGCATACAATGCAGAATAAAAATTCGGATTATCTAATAGTAAATTCATTAACAACACATCTAATCTGGTATATAATGCCATTAATGCAAATAACATTGCAAATGGAAAACTTTTAACAATCAACATTCTTACCCTAGGAACATTATTTGTTGTTGGGCTATCTGGTATTTGAGAATAAAATTTAATATTGATAAATAAAGCAATCAAAAAATTAATGAACAATGCAACAAGCTGTGCAACTGCAAAATAATAAATATTAACTAAGTTTGAATAAAAAAATGCTATACAAAATATGATGGCAAAAGTTTTGTCACTTACCGATAAAAAACTATCAATTTTGTAGTGATGCAAACCGTTAATGTTACTTCTTAAATACAAAATAAAAGAACTAAAAATTTGACTAAAAAGCAAAATTAATAACAATGAAGATTGAATATCTTTAAAATACCCCAAAGTAAATACTAAAGCAAAATAAATAAGCGACAATAATGTCTTAAGCGTAAATAAAGTTTTAAAATTTTGCTTAAAAAAAGAAGTATCTGATGCTACGTGAGTATTATTAAAATTCTGAATACCAATGTCTAGTAAAATGCTAAAAACCAAGGTTAAATTTAAAGCAATATAATATTCTCCATAGGTATTCCCTAATATATTTTGTGCCGTTCTATCAACAACTAGAAGCCAAAAGGGCTTTATTATTAGATTTAACCCCTGTAATAAAAATAAATTTTTTAAAAATTGAGACCGCATGAAGAATTACTTTGCAAAATAACATCTTTAAAATTAAAAATCAATATTATTTTATTATCAATCGGTTTGTAAATAGTTAAATTAAAAACGTTGAGCAATCACACAACTAATCTTTTGTTTAATGACTTGTTTACTATTAATTGATACTGCTACTATTTCAATGATGTAAATGCCTACAGGCAACTTCTGTTGATTATAATCTGTTCCATCCCAAGTTACAAAACCATCTGATCCTATCGTCTGATTATTTACAACCTTTTTTATCAATACACCCTCTGTATTATAAATATTCATTGTTAATGCATAATCACTGCTTGGTAAATTGTAATTTAAAATTAAAAAATCCTCAAATCCATCACCATCTGGCGACAAGGTTTTGGAATCTAAATAAAAATAATTCTCACTTTTAATTTGTCCCAATTTTTGAGAATTTTCATATCCCGGGGTTGCAAATCCAGCTAATGAAGCTGCACTATACCAATTTAATGGTTGATTTGTTGGTGTCTTTTTATCCAATCTTTCTAAACTTACACCATTTTGATCTCTTAAAAGTGGCGTATGCCAATCTTTATGGTAACTTAAACTGTCAATAACTTGATCCAAAGAACTGACTAAAACAACTTTTCCTTGATCATCTGGCATTGAAATCAATTTGGTCATATTTATTTTTAATGCCTTCAGATTATTGCAACGGTATGTTATACATATATTATTGGTGTCTTCTGTTAAAACTAAAAACTGTCCTGGTTTTAAGATTTGAATTGAATTACTTATCTTGAAATAATTATTCAGCATGCCATTATTGTCTACATCTGCAATAAAATATTTTGACAAATCAAATGCAAACTTTGTGGTGTTGTAAAACTCAATAAAATCCTTGCCACCAACTTTTGGATTAAACAAAACCTCATTGATTATAATATCATTTCTTTTGGCCTCAGATATCCATTGCCAATTTACAATTTGATTTTGAATATTACCTTCACAATCTCTTAATCCCTTAATATTTATAGTGTATTCTAGGGTTTTATCTGCTAAAAAATCTACACTTATTACAAGCACAGATTCTTTCACATCAAATTTTAAAATTTTATAATTAATGGGTAAATTATTGATGAATATCTGAAACTGATTAATTGATAATGAATCAAAGGATTTATTGAAATACAATGACATTATGGTATCATTCTCTATTTCAAAACGTTGAATAATAACACCAACTGTATCTTGAGGCAAATTACTTTTTACTGAATTAATTTTACCTGGAGTGCCTCCCTTGGCATCAATACTCGCTTTCCAATTGGGTTCATTCAAACATGGATAATTATAATCTATCATTTCCAAACTGTAACCTCCTTTCCTCTTTACATCATCTTTATACCATTTATCGGTATAACTAACTCGATGAATCCAATTCCCCAATTGATTATACAATTGTATATCATCAGCTGAATTATTTAATGAAGGAATATCATATAAAACGAGTATAGAGTCGGGATAAAATATTATAGGAGGCAAAGGTTTACTAGATGTCAGGTCGCTTATCATACAATTTTTCAGATCTAAAAAACGACCAGAAACATTGGTTAATTCAACATACTCCTTATTAACTAAACCCACAGGTGGGTCGGGGTCTATCATTAATTCTGTGATAAGAATGTCAAACATTTTTGGCGTGTCTGGTTTAAACAATATAAAATCTAAAATGGTTTCTTGTATTTCATTTTCATTCAAATCTTTTATCCCTAAAATTTTTAATTGATAAAAAGTATTAAAATCAAATGGCGTTAAAAATTGCAATTCAATGGTTTTAGAATTTACAAATTGAATGAAATCTGGATTTTGAAGTCTTGACACCACAATGAAATTATTCAACTGCATCAAACTGAATGAGTCGCAAGCTTCGTTCAATACACATCTGATTGTATTTGAATTCAATATGTTCAAGCTATCTATTTTAGGAGAAATCGTATCTTTAATTAATGGCCCAGCATATAAATTATCAAAATAATGACGGTTTATAAAACTGGCAGTACTTTGTCGGATTCTCAGGGCTACAAAGGGATTGTTAACTGTTTGGCTATTTTTAAAGAAACCTTCTGTGAAATAATTTTTATCAGTTATTTTCTTTCTTTTTAAAACTAAAGAGTCTTGATGCTGCTCGATTAATAGGCGGTAATGATTATTACTTGTGTTCAGTATACCATCAACACCATCAATAACTTTTGTTTCAATACCATTTTGAAGCCTATACAAACTAATTTCATCTTGCGTGTTGCCCATTCTAACAAAAAAACCATTTTTTGCCAAGTTAATTTGTTGGCTATCAGACATGATAAAGAAATCAATATAATTAGCAGAAGAAGGATTAAAAGCTATTCTTACATCTATTTCCCATTGATTAAAATCAAATTTAATGGATGGAGTACTGATAAAAAACGTTGAATTTAATGTAGAATGATTCGTTCTTAGTTCACCATTATCATGTATAAATGAATTTGTATCACCTTGCCATATCAATCCGTTTTTTTGAAAATCACCATCAAATGATGAGGAAATTTGAGAGAAAAGCAAAGAGTTTGCACTTAAAAAGATGCAAAAAAACATAAAACGGCTCATCATAACATGTGTTTAGTATCACAAAAGTATTATAAAATTACAATTATAAAAAACATCTCAATACTTAAAAATTAAATCAGTTACACTAAACCAATATATATATATATATATATAAATTTTTTTTTCTTTAAAACGGTCAAACTATTTCAGACACTGATAAGATGCAAAATTAGAAATTAATTAGTACCCTCAAATCAACCAATTATCTAAACTCAAAAATATAAAAATAAAATACACACTTGTTATTAACATTTAACATAAATTTTTTAAAAAACAAGAGAACCATAAATGGATAATGTAGTATTATATAACTACTTACAGTTAAAATTTCAATTATAAAACACATTTTTATGTACTTAAACAAGTCATGCCTTATCAAGATTTTTGTAACGATGAAAAATTATATATTATTGATTGCAATTATTCTTTTAACCCAAAAAAGTTTTTCTCAAGACATAACTTGGAATGGAAGCGTATCTTCTGATTGGAACAATTCTCTCAATTGGACCCCTAACATAATACCTAGCACTACGAGTCATAATGTCATTATAAACAATGCAACTGTATCACATAAATGTCTTTTAAATGCTAATAGGAGCATAAGAAGATTGGATTTAAATGATGGTGCAGAACTTGATTTGAATAACTTTACACTTACAATTAGTGATAGACTTAGAATAGAAGAAGGTGTTTTAAAAAATGGCAATATTATTACGCCCAATATTAATAGAATTCAAAATTCAACTTTTATTGGAAGCATCAGCATAACCAAAACCAGTTCAAGTACGGGCAATAATGATTTGGAAGGTGGAAATCGTTTTATAGGTAATATTACATTTATTAACGAAGACAATAGCAGATTAAGATTAGCCGAAGATAGAGGTGATACATTTAAAGCTCATGCAACATTTATAAGAACGGGCACTGGATCATTTGAAGTGGCAAGAAGACGTAATAATTATTTTGAAGGTGATATTAATTGTGAGGGTACTATTCTTTTTGGAGAAAATAATGGGGTAGTTATCATCAATGGCAATGATTCTCAAAATATCAATTGGAATTCGATAGGCAATAAACCTAATTTCCCTAATCTTACAATGAACACGTCTCAAAATGGAGAATTAACTTTAAATACCCCAATAGATATTGAAGATAATTTAACATTAACAAGTGGGGTGATTAATACCACAACAGCTAATATTATTAGATTAACTGATGAGTCAACAACAACATCTATTGGTAATGCCAATTCCTTTATAAGTGGTCCGATGGAATATAATTTATCGAATAATTCAAACAGTGGTTTCACTTTAAATTTTCCAATTGGTAAAAAACTAACCCCAAAAAATTATTACCCTGAATATTATATCTGGAGGCCTATAAGTTTATTAGTTGGGCATACCCACAGTGCAACATATACATACAGGGCTGAGGTTTTTAACAACTACTACAACAATTCAAACTGGACTCTTCCTGGTGGCATAGACACGGCATCTAGGGCAAGATCATGGGATATTCAAAGATATTTAACAAGTAATATGACAAATACACCATCCAACCAATTAAGAACAAACGCAACTTCTGGTCAAAGACCAATCATTACTTTATATTTTGGCTATAGTGATTCTGTTTACGATGGATCAAATTTAACCATATTAAAAAACACTAGTGACAGCCCGAATGCATGGATAGATATTGGTGGAACAGGTGCACCTGTATATAACAACAGAACTCCTTTAGCAGGAAGTATCACTAGCACAGGTACGAACTTCAATTCATTTAGCACATTTACATTAGGAAGTCTTTCAACTGGATTCAACCCTCTTCCATTAAAACTTCTTGACTTCAAAGCAACCGAATTTGAAAATGACATTTTAGTCAATTGGTCAACTACTGAAGAAAAAAACACAGATTATTTTGAAGTTGAAAAATCTATTGATGGTAAAAACTGGTATCTAATTAGCCGCATCGATGCTGCCGAAGAAACTCAAAATATCAATTTATATCATGCTTTAGATAAAAACGTAAACAATGGTATTCATTTTTACAGATTAAAACAATTTGATATTGATGGTAGTTTTGAATACTCAAAAACAGTTAGAATTGTTAAAAATAGTATCCCTCAAAAAACTATTACAATTTATCCTAATCCAGCTCAAAATGAAATTCTAATTTTAAACAACCATAACATTGAAGAACTTATAAACTGGAGAATTATAAATACTATAGGTAAAACTGTATTATCTGGCGAGTCAGAACAAAATCAAAAAATAGATATTTCAAGCCTATCTAATGGCATTTATTATTTACAAATTAATCAATTTGACAAAATTGAAAATATAAAATTAATCATTAGTAGATAATTACTACAATGCATCTATAAATTTATTGAACAGCAAAAATGCCCCTGTATAATTAGTTAATGGAACCATTTCAGGTCTATCATACACATCATGATAATAAGGATAAGGGCCCATCAAATAAAAGAAAAAACATTTGACGCCCTGCTCAGAAAACCAATAATGGTCACTATTTGCAGCCTTACCTCTAGATTTCACTTGAGGTAGATATTTATTTTCATCATTGATAGATTTCAATAGATTAAATTCTTTACCAAACACAGAACCATTAACTGCCATTACACCCTCTGCGCCATTACCCATCAAATCAATATTGATTAAAAATTTAATTTTTGACAAAGGGAAAAATGGATGTTCAACATAATATTTAGAACCAATTAAACCCAATTCCTCGCCTGAAAAAGCAACAAAAACCAAGTTGTATTTTGGTTTGTTTTTAGCATAATGCTTCGCAATATCAAGCATCATAGCAATACCACTGGCATTATCATTTGCGCCATTAAATATAGCTTCTTTACCCATAACACCCAAGTGATCGTAATGAGCGGTCAGCATGATGAATGTATCTTTATTTGAATAACCTTTTATCATACCAATCACATTTTGTGAAGTATATTTTTGAATCATTTTGTTCTTAATTTTAATTTTAAGATTAAAATTTGTTATTCCCTCAACTGCTGATTTCTTTATTGTTATAAAACATTTTTTGCCTGTAAAATAACTACTTCCCCAAGTTAGCTTTTCATTGCTAAGTTGAACAATCAACTCTTTAGAGTAATCTTTCAAATATTTTTTAAGATTGATGGCAGCATCCTGATAATATTTTGGCGAAAATGTATCTAAAACTACTTTTTTGAGTAAATAGCCTTTAGTATCAAAATGACTTTCATTATTTAATTCAATAATATCAACTAAATCCACATTGCCTTCAAAAACATAAGAAGGACAATCAGGATTAATAATATAATCGATACCTGGTCTAAGCAATTTATTATTAATTGAAACTTCAACGGTTTTGGGAAAAATATTTACCGGAAAAGAGAATTTTTGTATAAACGATTTGTTTTTCAAAGGTATTAATCCAATTTTTTTATACTCATTAACGATGTAATTAGCAGCTTTTTTATCTGCTTTATTCACATATCCCCTACCTTCAAATTGATTAGAAGCCAATTGATTAATTATTTTTCGGGCATAAACGGTATCTTGAGAAAAAGCATCAAAAAAAACAGAAAAAGCGATAATTAAAACTAATACTTTGGTTAAATTAAACATTTTGCAAAATTAATATAAATAATAATATTTACTAAGACGAAGTTATTTCATTGATAATATGCATTTTACACATAAAACATGGTCATTAAAAGTTTTATAAAAAAAATTGTGAATTTAATTTAAAAATATGGTTATTTGCACCAATCAAATTTTAAAATCATGTCAGAAGTAGCAGAAAAAGTAAAATCAATCATTGTTGACAAATTAGGAGTAGAAGCAAGTGAAGTAACTCCTGAGGCAAGTTTCACAAACGATTTAGGCGCAGATTCATTAGACACCGTTGAATTAATCATGGAATTCGAAAAAGAATTCAACATTGCAATTCCGGATGAACAAGCTGAAAAAATTGGAACTGTTGGCGATGCCATCACTTACATCGAAAACAATTCTAAATAATTTTTAAGTCCTTTAACATACATGCAATTTAAACGTGTAGTGGTTACAGGTATGGGCGCTCTTACGCCATTGGGTAACAACCTCCAAGATTATTGGACGGCTTTATCCAATGGTGTGAGTGGGGCTGACATGGTGACACTTTTTGACACCACAAAATTCAAAACAAAATTTGCTTGCGAAGTTAAAAACTTCAATCCAGAGGACTATATGGACCGAAAGGAAGCAAGAAAAATGGATAGATTTGCTCAGTTTGCTGCTGTTACCACAGATGAAGCCATCATAGACTCTGGTCTTAATCTCGATAAAATAGATAAAACTCGTATTGGTGTAATTTGGGGCTCTGGAATAGGAGGTTTAACTTCTTTCTTTCATGAAAGTGCCGATTTTGCTAGAGGAGATGGTACACCTAGATTCTCTCCATTCTTTATAACTAAGATGATTTCTGACATAGCCGGAGGGCTTGTCAGCATTAAATATGGCTTTGGTGGGCCTAATTACACCACAGTTTCCGCTTGTGCTTCAAGCAATAATGCTTTGATTGATGCCTATTTATACATTAAATTAGGAAAAAGTCCTATCATTATAACTGGAGGTTCTGAAGCTTGTATCAATGAACCTGCCATGGGTGGATTCAGTACAATGAGAGCTTTGAGTGAAAGAAATGATGACCCAAAAACAGCATCTCGTCCATTCGACAAAAACAGAGATGGATTCGTTTTAGGAGAAGGCTCTGCAGCTTTGGTTTTAGAAGAATATGAACACGCTGTTGCTAGAGGTGCAAAAATTTATTGTGAAGTTATTGGCACGGGTTTAAGTGCAGATGCATACCATTTAACGGCACCTCATCCAGAAGGTCATGGTGTAATTAATGTATTAAAATGGGCATTAGAAGAAGCTCAATTAAGCCCTAAAGACATTGATTATATCAATGTTCATGGAACTTCTACGCCATTAGGTGATGTAGCTGAACTAAAAGCCATTAGTGCTGTATTTGGTGAACATGCTTATAACATGAACATCAGTTCTACAAAATCCATGACTGGACATTTATTAGGTGGTGCAGGTGCTGCTGAATCTGTAGCTACAATTATGGCCATGAAACACAACTTGGTACCTCCAACTATCAATCATTTTACAGACGATGAAAATATTGATGCCAGATTAAATTTAACATTTAATAAAGCTCAATCAAAAAATATCAATTACGCTTTAAGTAATACTTTTGGATTTGGAGGACATAATGCAACTGTTGTCTTCAAAAAAATCTAATTCGTTCTTGATTTGATTAGAAAATACCTTTTATTAAAATTCTCTAAAAACAAAGAGTTTTATCAAAAAATATTTAATGTATTGGGATTTTACCCAAGTAAACTTAGCCTTTATAAAATTGCATTAACTCATAATTCATTTCATCAGAATTATGATAAAAAGGAAAAGAAGGTTAATAATGAAAGGTTAGAGTATTTAGGCGATTCTGTTTTGGGAATGGTTATTGCCGAAAAACTATATCTTAAATTTCCATACCAAGATGAAGGCTTTTTAACTGAAATGCGTTCAAAAATTGTAGGAAGAAATAAATTAAACGCAATTGGTAGAAAAATGGGCGTAATTGGATTGCTTCAATACGATAAAAAACTCCATTCTAACCCTAATATCATAGACACGCTCTGCGGAAATGCTCTAGAAGCAATTATAGGAGCCATGTATTTAGACAAAGGTTTTACATTTACTAAATCATTTATTAGCCAAAAAATCCTAGAACAACATATCGATTTCGATGCATTGGTAAATGAAGAATTAAGCTACAAAGCAAAATTGATAAAATGGTGTCAAAAGGAAAGAAAAAAAATTGACTACATGGTTCATCTAACAGAAACTGAACACAAAAGAAACATCTATACCATACATATATTAATTGATGGTGAACTTGTAATGGAAGGCAGAAACCATTCTAAAAAACTAGCTGAAGAATTGGCAAGTGAAAAATATTGCGCTCAGAATAATCTTTAAATCATAATTACAGTTCTCTTAATTTTTTATTTAGTTACTTATTTGTGTTGTTCTATTCTTCATCCGTATTTTTAAGGGACATTAATAAATCGTAAGCTCCTTTTGCCACAATTGTTCTTCCTATAAGTTTCTCAGGATTAATTATTTGAGTAAAACTTTGATTGGTATTGCCTATTTCTATTTCAACAAATTCATACTGTGTATCATTTTTACAAAAAACATAATTTCTACCTTCAAAAACCAATATACTTTCAGATGGTAACACTGTTCTTAAAATAGATTTTGTTTGAAGTTCAGCATTCATATACATGCCTGGCAACAAAGTTTGGTCATAGTCATCAAAATGACAATGAACTGAAACACTGTTTTGAGATGAAAAGTCCTTTCCAATAAGTATAATATGACATAGATGAGCTAAATCAGGATTAGAATTATTGAATGCTTTGAGTTTTTGCCCAATGTATAAATTATTAATTTCATTCTCAAATACTGTTAAATTTAGATGAATATCTTTGGGATCAACAAGTTCGAAAATAATTTCTGAAGGCAAGATATATTTCCCAATATTAACATTTACTTTTGTTACATAGCCATCAATGGGTGATACAATTTTGATTGTTGAGCTAATATTTTGATCCGATAGTAAAGCAGGATTTATACCAATCATTTTAAGTTTTTCTGAATAGGATTTTAACAAAACACTCAATTGCTGATATTCTGCTTGAGCTGTTTGAAATACTTTATCTGAACTTGCTTTATTAACATTCAATTCCTTTTGCCTAAGAAATTCTAATTCTGCTAGTTGAAATTTAGATTTTGTAATCAAAAAATCTTGCTGAAGTTGAATGTATTGTTGATCTTCAATTACAGACAAGGTTTCTCCCTTTTTAATATGCATACCCGGCAATAGTTTTGTATGCTTAAGAAAACCACCCATAGGCACATTGACAGAAATCATATTTTGAGGAGGCACATCAATAATTCCTGTCAACTTGATAGTTCTAGAAAATGGCATGGAATCAATTTTCGTAAATGTAAGTTTTAAATTTTGTAATTGTTGGTCACTTAAGTTTGTGATATTCTCATTTGAGTTAATTTTATCTACTAATTCATCTGTATTAATATTGCTACAAGCAGTTAATAAAACGACAAAAAGGATAAATATGATATTAATTTGTTTCATTTTTTTAAAGATTATGTATGGTATAAAGTTGTATACTAAGTTCATTTAGTTCTTGGAGTGCTTCGATATATTGATATTGAATACTTATTGACTGATGGGTTAATGTCATCCATTCAATATAATTAATAGCACCATTGTAAAATTGAGCATCAGCAGATTGTTGTAAAATCTTGGCATTTTGAAGTGCTTGCGTTTCAAAATAATTAATCATATTGAATTGATTGACATATTTTTCTGAAATCTGTAATTGAATAGTTTGAAGTTGTTGCAACTGATTTTGATAATCAGACTGGTTGATTTTTAGTTGAAGTTTCTTTGATTCAACTTCGGCTTTATTAGAGCCAAAAAACAATGGAACGCCCACTCCTATTTGAATAGATCTAAATCTAGAACTTCGATTTTCATAATTTACATTATTAGCGCCTACTCCAAGCATACTCATATCTTTGTAACTTAACATTAAATTGGGTAAATACATTTGTTTAGATAAATCCAATTCAGATATATATTTTTTTTCTTGTTGCAAAATTCTCAAAAGTAAAGGATGTTGATTAAGTATTGTAGTATCTTTCAATTCATTAAAATTGAGTTTAGTAATTTTCTTGTCAGGCAAATAAACTTCTTGCGTGTTTATTAACCATTTAAACTGATATTGTAATACCTTAAAATCTCTTTGAGCACTCATTAACTGAAAATTAATATTTTCACGTTGTAATTCAATTGTTTTGAGTTCTAATACATTGCTTTCACCGCTTTTAAATCTTAGTTCAGATTTAGATAATGCCACCTGATAAATACTATCTGTTTTTTGTAGCATTTCTATTTTTAAGTGAATATTAAGCATTTCGAAAAACACGCTTCTAACATGCCTTTTCAAATCATTTTCTTTTACCTCTAAATCAAATAATGCCTCTTTCCATTGATTGTTTGTAAGTTTTTTTTGTGCTGTATATATCGTTGGAAACATTAAATTTTGGGTTATGAAAAATGAGTTATCATTATAAACAGAATTTAATTGACCATATTCAACCCCTATTTCCGTTTGAGGAATATTCCAATTGGTATACTTTAGTTGATTCAGATAATCGGCCTTTGCTTTTTCAGTTTTAAGTGAAACATTGTTAGTCAATGCAGAATCTATCGCTGATTGTAGAGATATTTCATTTTGAGAATACAATACGCTAGACATGAAAAACATTGTACATAAAACCAAAGGTTTAATAACCTTCTTCACAAAAACACCTTTGTTAAAAATGATAAAAAGAATTGGCAGAACATATAATGTTAAAAATGTTGCGAGCATTAAACCTCCAATAACAACTGTAGCCAATGGTCTTTGAACTTCAGCGCCTTCGCCATTGCTAAGAGCCATTGGCAAAAAACCAAGTGAAGCCACAAAGGCTGTCATCAAAACAGGCCTTAAACGTGTTACTCCACCTAACAAAACAATTTCTTTTAAATCACTTATTCCTAATGATTTTTGACGATTGAATTCTGCAATCAATACAATACCATTGAGAACTGCAACTCCAAATAAAGCAATAAAACCCACACCAGCCGAAATACTAAATGGCATACCTCTGATAGCTAAGGCAAAAACACCTCCTATAGCAGATAATGGAATAGCAGTGTATATGAGTAATCCTAATTTGAGCGATTGAAACGCAAAATACAACAAAACGAATATTAGAACCAATGACACAGGTACCGCAATCGAAAGTCTAGCTCTGGCTTCATTCAAGTTTTCAAAAGCGCCTCCAAAGGTTAAATAATAACCAGTTGGTAATTTAAATTCATGGTCTACTTTTTTCTTCAAATCATTTACAGTGCTTTGAACGTCTCTGTTCCTGACATTGAATCCAACGATAATTCTTCGGTGTGCATTTTCTCGTTGTATTTGATTGATACCATCAACAACTTTTACTTCAGCAAAGGTACTTAAGGGCAATTGATGACCATTTGGGGTTGAAATAAAAAGATTCTGAACATTTTCTAATCCTTGTCTCTCATTACTTTGTAATCTTACAACTAAATCAAATCTTTTCTCATCTTCATAAACCATTCCAATAGATTGTCCGGCAAAAGAAGCGTTAACTACTTGATTAACACTTTCAATATTTACGCCATATTGAGCCATCAGGTTTCTATTAAATTTAATTACTATTTGGGGCATACCAGTTACAGGTTCTAAATAAATATTATCCGAACCTTCTATTGTTTTAGTCATTTCACTTAATTGTTTGGCATATTTTGATAAAGTATCCATATTTTCTCCAAATATTTTACAAACTACATCTTGTCTGGCTCCTGTCATTAACTCATTAAAACGCATGGAAACAGGATATTGAAATGAATAGTAAACACCTGGTATAGTTTCTAATTCTTTAGTCATCATAGCAGCTAAATCATTATAATTATCTGCACTTGTCCAATCTTTCTTATCTTTTAATATCACCATCATATCACTTGCTTCTATGGGCATTGGATCGGTTGGTATTTCACTACTCCCTGTTTTGCCTACTACTTTTATCACTTCTGGAAATTTATCTAAAAGGAGTTTTTCACTCTTCAACATAGCATCTACAGATGTTTTGAGATTACTTCCTGGCAAAACTCTTGTTTCCACAGCAAAATCGCCTTCTGGTAAACTTGGTATAAATTCTCCTCCCAAGTTCAGCAAAATAATCACAGCTGAAAAAAAAGCTAAAGAAACTAAAATCAGTGTTAATTTTACTTTATTCAATACATAAACTAAACTAAGTCTATACCATTCTTGTAATTTTTCGATAATAACATCCGAGAAATTGCGCTTATGAGTTGTTTTCTTTGATAAAAACAATGATGACATCATTGGAATATAAGTTAAGGACAATATGAAAGCTCCTATTAAAGCAAAAGCTACTGTTTGTGCCATTGGTTTAAACATTTTTCCCTCTATTCCTTTTAGTGTCAATATCGGTAAGTAAACAATTAAAATAATTACTTGTCCAAATACAGCGCTATTCATCATTTTACCTGAAGAGTTTGACACCTCCTGATTCATTTCCGATTGTGTGAGTAATTGCCGATTGCCATAAACTTTGGAATGCTGCAAACTATGAAGCACAGCCTCAACAATAATTACTGCCCCATCTACTATTAATCCAAAATCTAATGCACCTAAACTCATCAAATTGCCACTAACACCAAAAACATTCATCATGATAATAGCAAATAACATTGATAATGGTATGACCGATGCAACCAAAAGTCCTGCTCTGAAATTTCCAAGAAATAAAACCAATACAAACACAACAATTAGTGCACCTTCGATCAAATTTTTCGATACAGTTGAAATTGAATTATTAACCATTTTGGTTCTATCTAAAAAAGGTTCTATAACAACTCCTTCTGGCAAACTTTTTTGAATTTGCGCTATCCTGTTTTTTACATCTTTTATAACTAAATTACTGTTTGCTCCTTTTAACATCATCACAACTGCTCCAGAAACTTCAACTTCTCCATTATATGTCATTGCTCCATATCTAATGGCACTTCCAATGTTAACTTCTGCAATATCTCTGATAAATAAAGGTGACCCATTTTCTAAATACTTAACAACAATATTGGATATATCGGCCTTATCTCCTATCAAACCCTCACTTCTAATGAATAAAACGGTTGGACCTTTTTCAATATAAGCTCCACCAGTATTTTGATTGTTGGCTTCTAATACATTCATAACATCTTGTATGGACAATTTATGAGCAGCCAATTTGGATGGGATGATAGATACCTCGTATTGTTTTAAATGACCACCAAAGCTTGCTACCTCAGCAACCCCCTTTACGCCTAATAATTGCCTTCGAACCACCCAGTCTTGAATAGTTCTTAATTCAGTGGTATTATATTTTGATTCAAACCCTTTTTCTGGTCTAACTACATACTGATAAATTTCTCCTAATCCCGTTGTTATTGGACCTAATTCTGGCATACCAAAAGATTTTGGAATTTGAGATTGAGCCAATTGAAGTCTCTCACCTACTTGCTGCCTTGCCCAATATAAATCTATCTGCTCATCGAAGATAATTGTAACAACAGACAAACCAAATCTTGAAAAACTTCTCATTTCTTTTAAACCTGGTATGTTACTGCAAGATTGCTCAATTGGAAACGTAATAAAACGTTCAACATCTGGTGCGCCTAAAGATGGCGTTCTTGTTATTATCTGTACTTGATTATCTGTAATATCTGGAACAGCATCAATTGGTAACCTTGTTAATTCAATTAATCCATAAACCACCAAACCTATAACCATTAATCCAACAATCAATTTATTTTTGATTGAAAATTCAATTATTTTTTTTAACATTCTTTTTTTAAATATTTTATTTTTTAATGAAACAAAATTCTCAATCATAAAAAATCTTTTAGAAAAAAGCATTTATTGATTGAAAAAACTGCAATAATATTTTGAGTAAAATTTGGATAAATACAATCAAATGTATTTGTTAACAAACCAAACATCAACACCCAAAAACTGATTCAAATAATTAAATAGATTTTGGCGGTTGCCATATTGATGAAAGAAACGAAGAAGAGATAAAACTTTCTTGGTTAAGTGATGAAATATTTTTGTTCAATGTCATTAAAACAGGAACCTTATTTTCAAATACAATTGGCAAACCGATGACATTTAAACTTTGACAAACATCGATAGTTTTAAAGGGCAAATTTTGGTCTTTATCAGATGTTTTTCCATGTTCTTCTTCATCCACATAGTGAATTTTCAAAAAATCAAGGAAAGATAAATGCGAACTACTTAACTTGTGTTCTGAAAAATGCTCAATCAATTGAGGCAATTTAAATAGTTGCTCAATCACTGTAGAAGTGAAAAGAAACAAAATTATAAACCCTATTGAAAGCATGCGTTTCATCGCTCCAAATTTAAACTAATTTTATTTATTTATACAAACATTAAAAATCACTTATAAAAATCAAAATTTAACCTGAGGTAAATGCTAAATTGAATTACCTACCCATCTCAACATCTCTTTCAATCGCTCTTCCATGAATCATGTTATCTACCAACATTTTAGAGAAATAAGGTGCCAATGCAACCCCTTTTGATCCTAAGCCATTAAAGACAAAAACGTTATGATAAGGTTTTATTTTGCCTAAAATTGGTTTGCGGTCTTTACTTGAAGGTCTGATGCCAGCTTTGTGTTCTAAAATTTTAAAATCGCCTGTGTAGTATTTTTGCCATTTATGCAAAATCTCCGTTTTGCCTTTTACTGTTGCTTCAACGCTTAAATCAACCCACTCAAATGTAGAACCTATGCGAAAGGTTTGCTCATTGATTGGCAACATAAAAATGCCTTGTTGCGGAATATGGTTTGAAAAAGTTTCGTTTAATTGAACAGTTAACACCTCTCCTTTTGCGGGTTTTAAAGTTAGGTTTTCGAGATGTTTTAAAGCTTTGATTTGATTGCCAACACAATAAACAATAGCGTTTGATTCAAAATCCTGATATTGAAATTTATCACCAGTAGTTTGTAACAAATCCTCATCAAAAGTTTGATTTAAAAAATAATTGGGCGCTACTATCTTTTTTGAAAACGTATCGAGTAATAAAGGAATATTAACCCAACCTGAGTTTAAAATTTCAATAACGCCAAATGGCGATAAAATATTGGGCGACAATGATTCATCCTTTAACTTAACAAACTGAATGAAAGGTTCTGTTTGAGAAAGTGTTGCCCAATTGTTATAATCTGATTGACTTTCGAGAATGTACTGGATGGGCGATTCAAACAATACTTTTTCGTTGATAAATTGTTCCAATTCTTGATAGTCGTTGCTCAAACTTGGATAAATTTCTTGGGCTAAATAGGCCAATCTTTGCCTTTTAGGAATTAAAGGATTGTATATTCCTCCTGCAACTCTCGAACTGCTATTGCTATTTCGTTCATCAACGATTAAAACTGTTTTATTCTGTTTTATCAACTGAAATGCAAGCCATGTGCCTGCAATGCCTTGACCGATGATGATGAAATCTACTTTTTTGTTCAAAATTAATTTTCAATTTGAATTAAAGACCCTATTTTTTATTTAATATTGCCTTTGAATTATCAAAAGATTGATTCAACAAAATTATGTTAAAAATTATTAAATCTATTTCCAATTTACATTTATTGACAATTTTATTGTTCTTAGCAGCTTGTCAACCTAAAAACAAAGCAACTGAAACCAAAGAAATCAGAGTAACAGACACCATCGAAGTTTGCCATACTTTCAGTATAGATTCTGCAGCATTATCCATTCAACAGGTTTTATCTGCACAATTAGAAGGCTGGAATAAAGGCTCAGTAGATTCTTTTATGATGGGTTATTGGAACTCAGAATCCTTGAAATTTATCACCAAAAATGGTATCAAGTTTGGCTATCAAACTGTGAGTGATAATTACAAAAAATCATATCCCAACAAAGAAGCTATGGGCGAATTAATGTTTGACAACCTAGCTTTTACCTCATTAACCGATAGAAACGACATCATCAATGTAACAGGCAAATGGCATGTTAAACACCATGGTGAAATGAGCGAAGGTTTGTTTTCTTTGATATTTAAATACACAGACAATGATTGGAAAATCATCATTGACCACACATGGTAAGATTGCTTTCATTTAAAACATTTTTGTTATTCTTTTTCATCAATGTTATCACTCATTTCTTTGTAATTAATCAACCACCCATTGGAACGCATGTTTGGCGACAGTGCAATACATTGGCCATGGCACAAAACTTTGCGCAAGAAGACATGAACTTGTTTGCGCCTAAAATTGACAGAAGAGGACATACAGATGGCGTTACTGGTTCTCATTTTCCGCTTTTTGAATGGCTTTTAGCATGGTTATTTAAGATTTTTGGCATTTACGATATAACAGCTCGGTTATTTAGCTTGCTTATTTTTTCATTGGGCATGTTAGGACTTTTTAAGTTATTCAAATTTTGGCAACACAGTCATCTAGAATCTATTTCTGCTGGTTTACTTTTGTTATTTGTTCCATTAAATTACTACGACAGTGTGAATGCCATGCCAGACATAATGGCGCTTTCTTTGGGTATTTGGTCTTTGTATTACTTAATTAAATTCAGTCAAAATCAAAACACAAACCTTCTTTTGATAGCAACTGTATTGTCTATTTTAACAGGCTTAATCAAATTTCAATTTCTAATCATCCCTGCAGCAAGTATTGTTTTTCAAAAATTCAATAAAAAAAACATGCCTTGGCTCCTATTTTCGATGGGGTCAACGCCTTTGTGTGTTTATTTATGGTATCAACATGCCATTCAATTAACCGAAAAAAGCAATTTAAGAGAGTTTGGATTATGGATTAAACCTATCACCTTACAAGAAAAATTAAATACCGTTTTCAATAATTTAATCATCGATTTGCCAGAAATGATTGTTGGTTGGCCATTATTACTCGCAATTGTTTTTTTAATCATATCTCAAAGAAATAAATTGAAATTAAATACCAAAGCATACATGCTCATCATTTGGGCAATTGGTTTTATCGTATTTTACTTCATCGCCATAGAAAGATTTAAACATCACAGCTATTATTTTCAGTCTATCACACCCATTGCTGTTATTCTATTTTTACTACTTTTAAAATCTCATACTAAGTCAAAAATCATTTTAATTTCTGTTTTGATACTTCAAATAACTTGGGCATTGGCAAGAATTATCCCCTCAAGATGGACCGCAGACAAGTATCAAATTCCAGTAGAATTTTCGGATAAAGAAATGCGAAAAGAACTTTCAAGCCTAGTTCCCAAAGGTGCACTTAGCATTGTTGGACCCGATATTTCCGGTTGTGTGTATTTTTATTTCACAAAAACCAAAGGATATTCATACGAGTTTTTCGATGAAATCGTCCACAAAACAAATGGTAGCATGGGGTTTGAAGCTATGAAAAAGCATGGAGCCAAGTATTTAATCATCAATGAATCACTTGTTTCAAGAAAACAAATAGCACAACTCGAAAACATACAATTGTATCGAAAAGTAGGAAATTTTAGTGTTTGGTTGATAATGTGAGTCAAGTATCAAAATATTTTATCAAATTTTACGTTAAATTCGCCAACACCTTTTATAAAAAAACACAGTGTCAATAAGAGTAGAAAACTTAAGCAAAATTTATGGTCAGCAAAAGGCTGTAAACAACTTAACCTTTAAAGTAAACAGTGGCGAAATCGTTGGTTTTTTAGGCCCAAATGGAGCTGGAAAAACTACCACTATGAAGATATTAACTTGTTTTATTCCGCCCACTTTTGGCAAAGCTTTTATCAACGATTTGGATGTTGAAGAAAACAGCATTGAAGTAAGACGTCAAATAGGCTATTTACCAGAACACAATCCCCTTTATATGGATATGTATGTCAAGGAATTTTTAAGTTTTGTTGCTTCCACTTATCAAATCAAACAAACGCAAAAGAGGGTTCAAGAAATGATAGAATTAACTGGACTGCAAGTTGAACAAAAAAAGAAAATTGGTCAACTGTCTAAAGGTTACAGACAAAGAGTGGGTTTGGCGCAAGCCATGATTCACAATCCTTCGGTTTTAATTTTAGACGAACCTACAAGCGGATTAGACCCCAATCAAATCATTGAAATTAGAAATTTAATAAAAACGATTGGTAAAGACAAAACTGTGATGCTTTCTACACATATTATGCAAGAAGTAGAAGCCATGTGCAACCGTGTGATGATTATCAACAAAGGCAACATCGTAGCAGACGGAAATCCAGCAGAATTGAAACAATCTTTCAAAAAACAACTTGAATTGATGATTTCGTTTGGTACGCCTTTAACAAATGAGCAAATCAATCAATTAAATGCTTTTGGCAATGTAAAAGCGATAGATGATTTATCTTTTGTAATCAACAGCGATATGAACGAGCAAATCCTTAAAAAAGAACTTTTTAATTTTGCAGTCAATCATCAAAACACCATCAGCGAAATGAAAGTGAATGAAAGCACCTTAGAAGATTTATTTAAAAACGTTACCCAATAATCATGTTTAGTATTTATTTAAAAGAAATTAGAAGTTTGTTGAGTTCGCTCATCGCCATGATTGTTATCATCGTATTCTTGATAGCCAATGGTTTGTTTTTATGGGTTTTTAAAGACACCAATATTTTAGACAGTGGCTATGCCAATATTGAACCTCTGTTTGAATTAGCTCCTGTGATTTTTATCTTTTTAATATCCGCTTTAACCATGCGTTCTTTCAGCGAAGAAAAAAAATCTGGCACTTTTGAAACCCTCACCACCAAACCAATCAGTGATATGGGCATTATAGGCGGAAAGTTTCTAGCCGTTTTAACCATCGTATTCTTTGCCATTTTGCCTACCCTATTTTATTACATCACGATTTATAAATTGGCTGTTCCAGTTGGCAATATCGACACAGGTGCTTTGATGGGTAGTTATTTAGGTTTATTTTTCTTGTGTGCCGGCTATGTATCCATAGGTATTTTTGCAAGTATCATAACAGACAATCAGATTGTTTCATTTATTTTAAGCATGTTTTTATGCTTTTTCATTTATATCAGTTTCGACTTTTTAGGGAACATAGCCCTATTTAAAAACAACAATTTCTTTATCGAATGGTTGGGCATCAATTACCATTACAAAAATATCAGTAGAGGGGTTATCGATACCAGGGATGTTATTTATTTCCTGAGTTTAATTGCATTATTCATTGGTTTAACAAAAATTAAATTTAACAGCAGAAAATGGTAAAAAAACAAAACAAACGAACCTATAAATTTCAATCGTTATTTGAATTGATTATCATCGTGGTGGTAATCATCGTATTTAATATTCTAGGTTCACAGTATTATTCTAAATTTGATTTAACCAAAGAAAAACGTTTTACATTATCGGAAACGTCTCTTGAATTGGCTTCAAAAATTGATGATAAAATGTATTTCAAAGTTTATTTAGAAGGCGACAATCTTTCATCTAAATTTAAAAGACTACGAACAGCAACCCTTGATATTTTGAGGGAATTCAGAGATTTAAGTGGCAAGAAAATAGAATTTGAATTCGAAAATGTTTTCAAAGACCGAACAGACAAAGAAAAAGCTGAAATCATCAAGCAATTGAATGAAAGAGGTGTGATGTATTATAACGACATCGAGATGGAAGCTGATCAACAAAAACGAAATTTGATTCTGCCTTCAGCTGAGGTGAGTTATGGCGCAGACAAAGAATATGTGGTTAATTTATTAAATACAGAATTTGGTAAAGCCGAAGAAACCGCCATCAACAAATCCATTGAAGGTTTGGAATATGAAATTGCCAATGCCATCAGAAAATGCATCAACAAAAAACCTAAAAAAATTGCATTTTTATATGGACATGGTGAGGCAGATGAACTTCAAACAGATGATTTATTAGCATCACTGAGCGAAAACTACAGCATTGATAGACTTTTATTTAATTTAGGCGATGATAAATTTTTGAGTCAATTTGTTTATTTAACAGAACAAACTAAGAATTACGACACTTTGGGAAAATTGATTGTATTAAAAACACTTGAAAAGCTGAAAGAATACGATGGTGTAATAATTGCTAAACCTACAGAACCACTCCAAAATGATGAAGCGTATATTTTAGATCAATACATCATGAATGGTGGCAAAACCGTTTGGATGGTTGACCCAGTGATGGCAGAACACGACAGCTTAAGACTTTATTCAAAAGCCTTTTTTCCAGATTATAACAACGAAAACCTTAGAACCATGTTGTTTAATTATGGCGTAAGATTAAATTCCAGTCTTTTATTGGATTTAAATTGCAACAACATAGTATTAAACGACCCTAACCGTGCCAATCAAATGGTACCTTTTGCTTGGGTTTATTACCCCGTTTTTGCTTTCAAAGACAATCCGCATCCAATCGTTAAAAACTTGGAAGTGGTTTGGGGCAGATACAGTGGTACATTAAAACCCATGTCAAGAAAAAATCTGAATGTTACCAATCTATTGTTAAGTAGCGATAAAACAAAACTTCAAGATGCACCAGCCTTTGTCGACTTATCCATTGTTGCCAATAATCAAGACATTAATTACCTAAAAACCTTTAAATCAGGCACACAAGTAGCAGGTGTTTTATTGGAAGGTGAGTTTAAATCTAACTTTAAACGCCCTGATAAAATCTATGAATTTCCTGTGAAAGAATCGGTTGAAAAAAACAGCATGATAGTGATAGCAGACGGTGATATTGGCTTAAACTATGTTAAAAAATCGACTGGTGAAGTTTATCCCTTGGGATTTGACAGAGAAACAGGCAGACAGTTTGCCAACAAGAAATTTTTAATGAACTGTTTTGATTATTTATTTGACGAAAGTGGCCTGATAGAAATAAGAACCAAAGAAATCAACATGCGTTTGCTAAACCGAGCCAAAATAAATGCTCCCAAAACTGATGACGCATGGCTCAAAGAAAAAACTTATTGGCAACTCTTCAACACCCTCCTACCCGTTTTGATGGTTGCATTGTTTGGTTTGCTGTATCAAGTTTATAGGAAGTATAAGTATGCGAGATAAAGGGATTTTAGATTTTAGTTCCGATAGTTATCAAAAAGATTAAAGATTTTTTTATTTGAAACCTTTTATTAAATCTGAATTAAAATTTACAATCCTTATATCTTCATTTAATCAATCATCTAAATGGTAATATATGTTTACACAACATACTAAGACAAAATACATATAATCATTATAAGAATTAAAAAGAATTTCTATGTTTAATTAAATTTCCATTTACATCAAGTATATAAAAATCCATCATCCCATCTTCAATATTTACTTTTTTTGAAATTAAAATCTCTTTTTGGCTTTTAGGAAAGTTTTTCATTTCTATTTTTTTAATAAGTGTATTAGATATATTTAATTTTTCAAGTTTATTTAATGAATCATTGAAATTTACTTCACTAATATCATTGCCACTAATGTCAAGTTCTATTAGTCTAGTGCAAGTAATTAAATTCTTAATAAATTGATTATCCAGACTACAATTAGCTAATTTTAAATTCTTAACTTCATTTTGAATATCTATATCAATAAACTTCAAGGGATTATTTGATAAATCAATTGTGGTTATACTGTTGTTTTTGTTCAATTTGAACTTTTCTATATTATTATAAGAGGCATTTAAATGCTTCAATTTCAAAGAATTAATATTAAGTTCAGCTAGTTTATTGTTTGTTAAATCAATAATTTCAAAACTACTTGGAATATTTATACTAGAAATATTGTTTTTTGAAATAATTAAAGTTTTGATATTTTTAGAATTATCAATTCCATCAATATCAGTAATTGAATTTTGTGATAAATCTAAATAGGTCAAATTTTTAAGTTCTTTCCAATTGATTTCATTTTTCTGATAATTTACTAGATTTATATTTACTAAATACAGATTAACTAATGAGCTTAAAAGACTAATTCTACCAAATTCATTTATTTTAGAATCTTGAATTTTCAGTTCGTATAAATTTTGGAAACTATTAATATCGTCTATAGTTTCAATTTTCGAATTATTTATTATTAGTTGATTAATATTTTTAAAACACCTAATAGCTCTTAAATCATATTCATTAAAGTTATTTAAAACAATCTTACTAACTTTTAATAAATCATCTTTAGAAACAATATTCTCTAATAATATATTTCCAGTATAAATCATTACTTGTGTTTTAATTTTACCTGATGATACAAAAGGCAAAAAATTATTAATGTAACATAATTCATCATAAAAAAACATCGTCATATCCATACCATCTTCATCGAAATATTTTTTGAAAGACCTATCTTTATAAATTTCTTTAGCTAAAAAAAATTCAAGAATAGATTTATGAGAAAATTTAAATTCACCCTCAGGATTTCTATTTAACAATGAACGTACTTTCATTTCAAACGAAGTTATATCCAAATTATTTTTTTTTGAAATTTCTTCAAATTTAGTTTGACTGATGGTATATCCTAATTGTTTTCTATTGTCGTATATTTTTTTTGAAATTTCAGTAGAAAATTTTAGTAAATCATTTTTGTAAGTAAATTTCTTATTTGAGGAGACATTAAAGGTTTCTCTTTCTAGCCAACTATCAATTAGTGCCTCATAAATGTTAAATGAATAATTAAAATCTTTATTTGAATCAACTATATCTTCTATAAATTCTAACAGCATTGGTCTTGCCATCAAATAGGGTGATTTTTTAATAATCTCTTTAGATTTTCTTTTTTTCTTATGAAAATATTTTAAAAGTCCATATTTTTTATTTATGAACCTATTAACGTCTTTATTTGAGAATGGGCTTAGATATAATTTTTCAAAATTATAATAACCTTTTTTAGTTCCTAATCTTGGAATATTAGTAGCATTAGGTTCTAAATTTTCATTATTAAAGAACTGTGTCCTACAAGTTATTATTACAAATCGAAACTCTTTAGTTAATTCAATTAATTCTGAAATTCTATTACTTGAGTTAATTATTGCTTTATTATCCTCATCAAGCGCATCTAATATTAAAATCGTATTAAGATGAGAATTGTTTACTTTCAAATTGTTTAAATGGTGGTCAGCATCATCATAACCTAATGGAATTAGTGAAATGTCATATTTATTTTTCTTAAGTAAATATCTAAAAAAACTATTATATTTTAAATATAAGTTAAGTGAAAAGGTGGTTTTACCCATTCCTGAATCTGCAAGAAGTATAAAAAACCTTTTATCTGATTTATCAGAAAATGAATTCAGAAAAAATTTTATTAGTTTTTGTTTAGCTACAGAAGAGTGTGTATAAGTTAATTCGTCTTCTTTAGATGGTGCAACATTTTGAAAGTTTTGATTAATATAATTACTATTTGCACTATATATCTCATTATAATTAAAAAAGGGATGAAGGCTTTTATTTTTTTTTGTGGATATAATGTTTTTTATACTAAAAAAAAATTTCTTTATAAAATAAGAAAATATTAGTCCAATTAATATTATTATAGCTAATACAAATTTTTGAGGAATATTAAAACCTAATTGCTTTAACCATTCAGTGGCAGGTCCAGAAATAATTTCGTAAATTTCATCCATTCCGTTTTTTTTGAGTTTTTAAAACTTATACAAAACCAAAGTTTCTCTTAGCATATCTAACGATAAAAAGTTGAATATGAGAATCATTGTTTCAAATATTTCAGTTTGCACTCCACAAATTAAAAACATTCCCCACAAACCACCAAACTAAAAAAACCTGCTTTCACATGCAGGTTTTTAAACTAAGATTTTATTTTTATATAAATCAATTTATTAACCGACTAAAACAGAAGACAGTATCATTTTAGAGTGATGAAGAGAGGATTGAAACCTAATAAGAAAACCTCTTCTTGCATTTGTGATAACTTTTTTGTTTGTTTGTAGAAACTAAAATAAAAGTGAACCAAAATCCAGAACAAATAGCCCGCGATAATATTGACAAGCAATTGATGGCTAGTGGATGGTTGATACAAGATAAGAAGAAATTTAATCTTGCTGCTGGTTTGGGTGTTGCTATTAGAGAATATCAAACCGATATTGGACCTGCGGATTATGTATTGTTTGTAGATAAAACCCCTGTAGGCATTATTGAAGCCAAACGGGCTGAAATAGGAACATTATCTGTAATAGAAGACCAAGCTAAGGATTATGCCAACGCTAAACTTCGCTTATTAAATAACGACCCTTTGCCTTTCGTCTATATTAGCAATGGCGAAATTATAAAATTTACCGATTTTAGAGACCCCAAACCTCAGGCTCGCAATATATTTACTTTTCATAGACCCGAAACGCTTTTAAATTGGCATAAGGAATCAAAATCCTTACGTGGTCGTTTACATGATTTACCAAGGCTACCTGAAGCAGGTTTGCGCGATTGTCAAATTAAGGCTATCAATAATCTTGAAACATCTTTTAAAGACCAACGCCCAAAAGCCCTTATACAAATGGCTACTGGCTCAGGCAAAACTTTTACGGCTATTACGGCTGTGTATCGTTTATTGAAATACGCCAAAGCCAAACGTGTTTTATTTTTAGTAGATACCAAAAACTTAGGCGAACAAGCCGAAGGCGAATTTAGAGCCTATACTGCCAACGATGACAACCGTTTGTTTACTGAATTATATGGCGTAACACGCTTAAACAGTTCGTTTATTCCTAACGATTCGCAAGTATATATTAGCACCATTCAAAGGATGTATTCTATTTTAAAAGAAACGGAATTGGATGAAAGTGCCGAAGAGGAAAACCCCAATGAAACGCGCTTTGAACCTAAGGAAGCCGTTCCCGTGGGATATAACGAAAAGGTGCCGATTGAGTTTTTCGATTTTGTGGTGATAGATGAATGCCATCGCAGTATTTACAACTTATGGAAACAGGTGTTGGATTATTTTGATGTGTTTCAAGTGGGATTAACTGCCACACCTGATAATAGAACATTTGGCTATTTCAATCAAAATTTGGTTTCGGATTATGGCTATGAAAAAGCAGTGATAGATGGCGTTTTAGTGCCTTACAATGTTTTTACTATTGAAACCCAAATAACTAAAGAAGGCAGTAAAATTACATTGGGCGAAAAAGTAGATAAACGTGAAAGGTTAACACGAAAGAAATTTTGGGAAAACCTAGACGAAGATTTGGAATACAGCGGCAAGCAATTAGACAAAGACATTGTCAACCCAAGTACCATACGCACCATTATTAGGGCTGTAAAAGACAATTTACCTGCTATGTTCCCTGACCGTTATTCGGCTCCCTCTCCTTTGGAGAGGGCGGGGGGTGAGGCCTTTGAAGTACCCAAACTATTAATATTTGCCAAAACCGATAGCCATGCCGAGGATATAATTGAAATTGTAAGAGAGGAATTTGGAGAGGAAAATAAGTTTTGTAAAAAAATAACTTACCGCAGTGAGGAAGACCCCAAGAGTGTGCTGCAACAATTTAGAAATGATTATTACCCCCGAATAGCGGTTACGGTTGATATGATTGCCACAGGCACTGACATACGACCATTGGAGGTATTGCTATTTATGCGTGATGTAAAAAGCCGCAGTTATTATGAGCAAATGAAAGGCAGAGGCACTAGAACCTGCTCAATAGAAGAACTGAAAGCCAAAGGCACACCTTCTGCCAAATACAGCAAAGACCATTTTGTAATTATAGATGCCATTGGTGTAGAGCAATCGCAAAAAACGGATAGCCGACCATTGGAAAAAGCACCAGGTGTATCTTTAAAAGATGTATTGCAAAGTGTGGCTATGGGCAATACCAGCGAAGATATGCTCACTACTTTAGCCAATAGATTGATTCGTTTGGATAGACAACTGAGCGAAAAAGACAAAGCCCAATTTGCCGAAAAAGCCAATGGACAAAACATTAACCATGCAGTTAAACAATTGCTCAATGCTTACGACCCAGATACTCTACATCATTTACAACAAAAGATTAACCTTGAAAATAAAGGGCAAGCACCCCTAGAAATTGACAAAGCATTTTCTAACGCACAAAAAGCATTAATTGAAGACGCAGTAGCCATATTCAACAACCCTGATTTGAGGGATTATATAGTAGATGTGCGCAAAAAGTACGACCAGATTATAGATGTGGTGAATATAGATACCATTACCAAAATTGGTTGGGTAAAAGACCATGCAGAAACTAGTGCAGCCTTGATTACAGATTTTAAAACTTGGATAGAAAGCCACAAAGATGAAATAACAGCTTTGCAAGTTTTTTATGCGCAAGACTACCGCCACCGCACTTTTACCTATAAAATGATTAAAGACTTGTACGAACTATTGGTACTTGAAAAACCACAGTGGCAATTGCAAGTATTGTGGAATGCCTATGCTACCCAAGAAGACCAAGAGACAGAAAACCAATTGATTAAACGATTGCCTAGAACCGAAAAGCCTAAGCAAGAGCTGGTATTGTTGGTTTCATTGCTGCGTAAAGCCATTGGGTTAGATGAATGGCTAACGGCTTATGATACCACGGTTGACAGAAATTTTCAGGAATGGGTATTTAAAAAACAAGCGGGCACGCTTAAATTTAATAAAGCCCAAATGCAGTGGCTGCGTATGATGAAGGACTACATTGCCAGCAGCTTTAGTATAGAAAAAGACGATTTTGACCTAAGCCCTTTTAATGCCGAAGGTGGCTTAAGTAAAATGTGGGCGTTGTTTGGTGAAGAGACAGATAAAATTATTAATGAATTAAATGAGGTGTTGGTAGCTTAAAAAAATATAAATTTTTAGCACCATTAAAAAGTAGAATTTGGAAATGATATTTTTACAACACATAAAATTGAACATGAAGATAAAAGTAATAGAGGAGATAAAAATGTATATATTAGACTTTAACCTAATATTGAGTGATTATAAGCTATAAACCTAATAATTGGTAATTATAAGGAAATAACCTAATATTGTAGGAGTAAAATAGATAACAAAACAATGATTAAAGCCGTTATAACAGGAGATATTATAGCATCTACTAAATTAACTACTAAAGATAGAGAGTGGTTAGCAAGTTCATTAAAGAAGACTTTAAAAGTTTGGGATAAAGATTTTGACATGAAAAGCGAGATGTATCGAGGAGATAGCTTTCAATGTTTATTAAGTAATGTTTCTGAAGCTTTAAAGGTTGCTATCTTAATCAAAACATACATAAGAAGCCTTAACCCTTCAGAGTTATATGATATTTATAATCGCAGAACACCAAATAAATCCAAAACTATACTTAAGCCTCAATGGCTATTTGACACGAGGATAACTATAGGGATTGGAGAAGTTGAATCTGAAATGAAATCTATTAAGACTTCTGATGGGGAAGCATTTCATTTATCAGGAAGATTACTAGATGAAATAAAAGCAAGCAAGCAAACAATAGCAATAAGAACTAATGACCAACATAATGACGAATTAGAAACAGGATTAGTTTTACTTGATTATATTATAGCAAAAACTACTGCATTACAGTGTGAAGTAGTCAATTTGAAGTTACTAAATTATACCGAGACACACATTGCCAATATGCTCAATATTCAACAATCTGCCGTCAATCAAAGGTCAAATGGCGCAGGATGGTATGCCATAGAGAAAATGGTAAAAAGATTTGAAACAATATATGAATAGCATTAATTATTTCACATTAGAACAAGGCAATATTCTGATTAGACTTATTGCAGCACATTTCTTAGCAGATTTTGCTTTTCAGTCAACAAAAATGGTTGAAAATAAAAAATGGATTTCAAAAGAAATGATTTTACATGTCAGTATTGTCTATCTATGTACCGCTTTATTAAGTGGTTGGTGGCTAGGCGCATTATTGATTTCTGGTTTACATTACCTGATTGATGGTTTAAAAATTGAAGCGAAGAAAAAAGAAAAAGGAACAGAACTTCAACGCTTTTTGTTGGATCAGATAATGCACATTATCACTATAATAGGTGTATGGATGCTCAATTTTAGTCTTTTCTCCAATGTATTGAAAGCTATTGTATTGCCATTTAATGATTATAATATTAGCTTAATTATATTGGGTTATTTAATATTAATTGGGCCTGTAGGTTATATTATTAAATTTGCAACACTTGGTATGCAGACTAAGAACACAAGCAATGGAATAATAAATGATACAAAGGTAAATAATGAACATGGAGGAAGAATGATAGGCATTTTTGAGCGCATTATTATTTTAACATTTGTACTGTTGGGGCAGTATGAGGCAATAGGGTTTTTAATAACAGGCAAAAGCATCATTAGATTTGCTAGTCAAAATGAAGATATTAAGAGTGAATATGTATTGGTAGGAACAATGATGAGTTACGCCATTTCTATTTTGACAGGCGTAATAATTAAGTGGTTGTTGATATAAAATTAATGAAAGAAGCAACTACACATCAAGACCATATTAAGTCCGTATTAAGTCCGATTGAACAAAGTAGGAATGGAATACCCAAACCAACAGCCATGAGCTTACCTAAAGATTGGAAATGGGTTAAACTAAAAGACATATGTGAAGTAGTGACAGGAACAACTCCACCAAAATCTGATATATCTAACTATGGCAATGAAATACCTTTTTTCAAGCCACCACATTTATGGGATGGTTTAATTTCTGAAACTGAAGAAATGTTGTCTTTAAAAGGTGCCTCAAAAGCAAGAGTTGTTCCAGCAAATACAGTATTGGTAACTTGTATTGGAAATCTTGGAAGAACTGGTTTTGTCAAAAAAGAAGCAGCGTTTAATCAGCAAATTAATGCAATACTTGAAAATGATAAAATTGATGGTAAATACATATTTTATCAAGCCCAATCTCCAACTTTTAGAAATCAACTAGAAAAATTAGCAACAGGAACTACAGTTTCTATTGTAAATAAAGGAAATTTTGAAACTATAAATATTCCTTTAGCACCTCCAAAAACCCAACAAGCCATTGTATCCAAAATAGAAGAACTCTTTAGCGAGTTAGACAAAGGCATAGAAGATTTAAAAACCGCACAACAGCAACTTAAAACCTACCGTCAAAGTGTTTTGAAATGGGCTTTTGAAGGGAAGTTGTCTGAATTAAGAAGAGTAAGATTAAAGGATGATAGGATTAATGATAATGAAACATCAAGTAATAAAAATGAAATCCTAAAATCAGATAATCCTATAAATCCAAATTCAGACGAAGGTGAGTTGCCAGAGGGGTGGGAAAGAAAAAGATTGGAGAATATATGCAATTTAAAAGCAGGTAATTTTGTAAAAGCATCTGAAATAGAAGAAGTTAATAATGAAAAGTTATATAACTGTTTTGGTGGAAATGGTTTAAGAGGTTATACAAAATCATATACTCACGAAGGTCTTCATGCTCTTATAGGAAGACAAGGTGCACTATGTGGAAATGTACATTTAGTAGATGGAAAATTCCATGCAACAGAACATGCAGTTGTAGTAACTACCTTCAAAAATATTGACATGAAATGTTTATTTTATAAATTAAAAGAAATGAGACTGAATCAATATTCTTCAGGTGTTGCTCAACCTGGACTATCAGTAAACAAATTACTCCCAATTGAAATAAATTTTCCCTTAAGTATAGAAGAACAACACCGCATCGTTCAAGAAATTGAAAGTCGTTTGAGTGTGGCAGATAAAATGGAGGAAAGTATTGCTCAAAGCTTGCAACAAGCTGAGGCATTGAGGCAGAGTATATTGAAGAGGGCGTTTGAGGGGAAATTAGTTTAAAAAAAAATAAAACTATGTTTAGAATAGAATATTTAAAATTACAAAAGCATCCACAACTTGGAGATTTAGAATTGCTACTATCAGATATTAATGAAATAAACAATCAGTACAAGCCTTACACATCAGTTATTATTGGTCCAAATGGAACTGGTAAAAGCTTTATTTTGAGAACTATTTCTGATATTTTTACTCAGTTTTATACCTCTAAAACTAATACTGATAAGAGTATAAACTTACCGTATTATTTTCATATTCGATTTAATATTGAAAATGATTCCTTTGAAATATTGAAATCAATGGAGATTTTAACCAAAGGTAAGATGAAAAATTTTGTTTTTTTTAAAAACAGACCTTTTTTAATTAAAAACATTTCATTAGAAAATGTGTATGATTTTCAAAACTTTAGCATTCCTTTTAATGGTATAATTTTTCCAAGTCATGTAATTGTTCATTCTATAATGTTAAATGACCGTTTTCTATTTAAAAAGTGTATGCCTAATGATTTTTATCAATATCTTGGAGTTAGATCAACCAGTTCGACCGCTAGTACAAAATCAGCAGTTAAAGAAGTCATTAATAAACTTTATAAAGAATCATTAAATAATGTTAACTTTTTACCAAATTTAAAAGAACTATTAGGATTTTTAGAGTTTGACCACAAATTTGAAGTAGAATATAATACTAAAATAAACAAACTTTTTTTTTCAGGTAATTTAACCATAAAAGATTTTAAACAATATTATGAAAATTGGTGGGATGACAACTTTGTTTATTCAAATAGGGATAAAAACAACCCTATTTGGAGTAAACCATTTTATGATAAATTTTACAAAAATGAAGAAACTAAAATTCAGTTAATTATTGATTTTCTTAATGAGTTATCAAACTCTGGCAGGTTAGTCAATAAGTTTAATTCAGTTTCAAAATTTTTAAAAATTGATGTTTTAAATCCTTTAATTATTAAAAATGAGTTTAGAAAAATAGGAGAGCTTGAAAAACTAGATATAATAAATTTGAATGGAATTAAATTAATAAAAAACGATTCAAGCATGAACATAAGTGATATTAGTTCTGGAGAATTTCATTTATTGACATCATTAATTAGTATTTTTTTAAGGATTAAAGAAAATTCATTAGTGTTGATAGATGAACCTGAAATAAGTCTACACCCCAACTGGCAAATGCAATATATTACTTTTTTAAAAAAAGTTTTTGCTAAATATTCAAGTTGTCAATTTATTATAACATCTCATTCACATTTTATAGTTTCAGATTTAGAAGGTGAAAGTTCATCTGTGACCGCCTTAAATAGGAACAATGAAAATAAATTAGAATCAAATCTTATTAAAGCAGATACATTTGGTTGGTCAGCAGAAGATATTTTATATAATGTATTTAATGTTCGTTCAACGTGGAATCCTTTTCTAGAGGCCGATTTAACAGAGCTTTTAGGTTTAATAAGTATAAACAGTAAGGAAAAAAATAAAATTGAAGATTTGATTTCTAAATTCAAAAAACTACCGACTAGAAAAAATGATCCTTTACAAGATATTATTAAAGAGGCAAATAAATATCTAACAACTATTTAAACTATGATTAATCAACTTCTTAATCCTTATATTTTTAATCCTCAAGAAAGCCAATGTATCACAATTGCTTTAAGTAACTGGAACAGCCAAAAAAAATGTATAATTGAACTTAAAGAGAAGTTGAACAATCATTTCGATTTTCATCAACAAGAGAAATGTTGTTTTTGTGGGCTATTGTATGATAGAACTGGAAGAGGTGAAATTGAACATATTGCACCTAAAGGGTCTGAATTATTTCCTCAATTTTCTTATATAAGTAATAATCTTGCTAAAGCTTGTCAATTATGTAATTCATCGACCATGAAACATACTTATGATTCAGTTGAAACCGTTGACGAAATATATGAATTATGTAAATTTAAAATTGTACATCCATATTTAGACGACCATAACTATCATTATTCATGGAACTACGGAATTCAAGAAGTACTAATTTCAATAAATAATAATTCAGAAAAAGCGAAAGAATCTATTAGACTGTTCGAATTGAATTCAGTGAAAAGAACAAGAGCAAGAGCACAACAAAGAAATCAAGAAAAAATAAATAATTTTTTCAATACTTCAAGAGATATAAAAAATAGAATTAAGGCTGTTTTAAAATTTAAAATATAAAATGAGCAAAGAAAACACAAACGCATCGAGCATAGTCAGTAAAGTATGGGCATTTTGCCAAACACTGAGGGATGATGGAGTAGGTTATGGCGACTATTTGGAACAACTTACCTATTTGTTATTCCTAAAAATGGCAGATGAATATACCAAACCGCCTCATAACAGAACCATGCCTATTCCAAGTGAATATGCTTGGGAAACTTTAATCAATAAAAGCGGCAGTGAGTTAGAAACACATTATAATATCATGTTGAGAGAGTTAGCCAAAGAGAAAGGCATTTTGGGACAAATATTTGTAAAAAGTCAAAACAAAATACAAGACCCTGCCAAATTGTATAAACTCATAGCATTGATAAATGCCGAAAACTGGATATTGATGGGTGTGAAAGACAAAGGCGATATTTATGAAGGTATTTTGGAGAAAAACGCAGAAGATACCAAAAGTGGTGCTGGGCAATACTTTACCCCTCGCCCATTAATCAAAGCGATGGTAGAGTGTTTGCGTCCAGAACCCAACAAAACCATTGCTGACCCAGCCTGTGGAACAGGTGGTTTCTTTTTGGCAGCTTACGATTGGATTGTTGACAACAGAGAACTAGACAAAGAAGCAAGACAATTTTTGAAATACAAAACCTTTTTTGGCAATGAAATTGTAGCCAGCACCAGACGTTTAGCCTTAATGAATTTGTTTTTACACAACATTGGCGATATTGATTCTGATAATTTCATTTCACCTAATGATTCTCTAATTACAGATTCTGGAACACGTTATGATTATATTTTAGCCAATCCGCCTTTTGGCAAAAAAAGCAGCATGACTTTTACCAATGAAGCAGGCGAACAAGAAAAAGAAGATTTGACTTATAACCGTCAAGACTTTTGGGTAACCACAAGCAATAAACAATTGAACTTTGTGCAACACATACGCACCATGCTTAAAACAACAGGACAAGCAGCGGTAGTATTGCCAGACAATGTTTTGTTTGAAGGTGGTGTTGGAGAAACCGTCCGTAAAAAGCTTTTAGAAACTACAGATTTGCATACCATTTTACGCTTACCAACAGGTATATTCTATGCCAATGGTGTAAAAGCTAATGTGTTATTTTTTGATGGAAAACCTTCGAGCAAAGACCCATGGACTAAAGAAGTATGGGTGTATGATTACAGAACAAATGTACACCACACTTTAAAGAAAAATCCCTTAAAGTTGGAAGACTTGAGAGATTTTATTAACCTTTACCAATCTGAAAATCGTCATAAAAGGAAAGAAACCTTCAACGCTGAAACCAATCCAGAAGGAAGATGGAGAAAGTTTGCCTACAATGAAATTATTGCAAGAGATAAAACCAGTTTAGACATCTCTTGGATAAAAGATAAATCTCTTGCCGATTTGGATAATTTGCCTGACCCAGATGTTTTAGCATCAGAGATTATTGAAAACTTAGAAGCAGGACTAGCAAGTTTTAGAGAAATTATGTTGACATTAAATACAAAATAGCCATCGCACAGGTTTAAGCATAAATAAATAAAAAACATGAAAAAACACCTCTTCCTCATATCACTTTTAGTAGTAAGTTCAACTACATTTGCTCAACAATTTCTTTGGTCCACTGTCCTACCCGATTCGGGTACTGCTAAAAAATATGTGCCCCTAGAAAATGTTGAAACTGAAGTTTTAACCTTTTATGATCAATACCCTTATTATTTTGACTTGTCTGGATACAATAAACAGCGGTTTATTAAAGAAATTACCTTTGGGTTTGACGATTGGACATGGTTGAATAAAATTGAGACTTTAACCGTGTTTGCCTACAAATCCAATACTGGCCAAGGTTCGGTTATCATGTTGCTTTGTGTGAGCAAAGACAATGTCAATTTGTTGTTGTTTTCAAATGATATCATGGCACATAAGAATCCTCAATCAACATCAGAATATGAAAGAGGCAAGTTTATGAAATGGTTTAAAACACTTTTAAATTAATTTTTTTTCTGACCATAGAGCACTTTTAGCTTACAGCTATAGTGACAAGTTTAAAAATGAGAAACAAAAGAAATCAGGATGATAGTGATAACTTTAAATTCAGTTTTGTTTTCAAATGATGTAAGAACATTAAATATGAAATTGAATCTAAATAAAAATTGTGAGACATAGACTCACATTGGCTTGAATATTTCTCATATTTCTAATTTGAGCAAAATTAAATTTCTAAATCCATTAAATGAACTATATTTGAAACTTAAAAAACAATTAATTTTTATGATGAATAACAATCTATTTTTGAACAAACTATTTTACAACATAGTTAAACCTATCATGGCGATAGCTATATTTATCTTATTTAGCAATACCCAGAAAGTTTTTGCTCAAAATTGGAATCAAATTCTTAAAACCGTTGCATCAGATAGAGGAGTTGGAGATAATTATGGTTATTCAGTCGCCATTTCGGGAGATTATGCAATAGTTGGAGCTAGGGATAATACTAAAGATGCGGCTGGTGGGAACATCCTTGAAAACGCTGGATCTGCCTATATCTTAAAAAATAATTCAGGAACTTGGACCGAAGTACAAAAAATTGTAGCCTCAGATAGAGGGGTTAACGACTGGTTTGGTGCTTCTGTTGCAATTTCAGGAGATTATGCGATAATTAGTTCTTATTTAGATGATGAAAATGCAACAGGTGGAAATACGCTTACAAATTCAGGTTCAGCTTATATTTTTAAAAATAATTCAGGAACTTGGTCACAGGTTCAAAAAATTGTAGCTTCTGATAGAAGCGCTTTTGATTTTTTCGGCTATTCAGTAGCTATTTCAGGAGACTTTGTGATAGTGGGTGCAAGAGGTGAAGATCATAATACAATCGGAGGAGACTCTATTCTTAATTCAGGATCAGCTTATATTTTTAAAAACAATGCTGGAACTTGGTCACAAGTTCAAAAATTAGTGGCTTCAGATAGAGGCGCAAATGATTGGTTTGGTTGGTCAGTCGCCATTTCTGGCGATTATGCAATAGTTGGCGCATATCAAGAAGACCACAATCTTGTTGGTGGAAATACAATAAATGATGCTGGCTCAGTCTATATGTTTAAAAATAATTCAGGAACATGGTCGCAATCTCAAAAGATTGTAGCTTCAGACAGAGGATTAGATGATTGGTTTGGGCATTCCGTTGCCATATCGGGAGATTATGCAATAATAGGTGCAAGCAGGGAAGCTCATAATGTTACAGGTAATGATTCACTGAGAAGAGCAGGGTCAGCCTATATTTTTAAAAACAATGCTGGAACTTGGTCGCAGGTTCAAAAGATTGTGTCATCAGACAGAGGTGCTCATGATGAATTTGGATACTCAGTTGCAATTTTTGGTGATTACGCAATAGTAGGCGCTAAGTTTGAAGATGAAAACACAACAGGAGGAAACAACTTATACAATGCCGGTTCGGCTTATATTTTTAAAAACAATGCTGGAACTTGGTCGCAGATTCAGAAGATTGTAGCATCAGACAGAGGTGTTGAAGATTGGTATGGCAATGCAGTCGCAATCTCAGAAGAATATGCGATAGTTGGGGCTAATTATGAGGACGAGCCTGCAACAGGAGGAAATACCCTCGAAGATGCAGGTTCAATTTATATCTATAAAAAAGGTGCTCCAGCAACCGGAATTGTTATGAATAGTTTTGGAAATGGACTTGTTGTTTATCCTAACCCTACTAACGGAAATTTTTCTATTGATCTAGGAACTGTTTATGTAAACATTAAGATTTCAATTACCGATATCTCAGGAAAGTTGATTGAATCAATTGCAGTTTCCGAATCACAAGTTCTTAATCTTGACATTAAAGAACCATCAGGAACTTACATTATTACAATTTTATCAGATAATAATAAAGCTGTTATTAAAATGATAAAAAAGTAAAAAAAATAAATTATTGTATTTATAAAACCTTCAACTCAATATACTAATTTAACAACACTCTAACCCTCTCCTTTCTGTTTTTGACATTGTTAGTTAATAAGATTATTAACCCTAAAAAATATTTTTTCAAAGACAAAAATTAATCTTTATTTTTGAAAAATTAATATGAGTACGGATTCAATACAAATAGAGGCACTGATTAAGAAACTGTTATACCAACATGAATGTGTTATTTTACCAGAATTAGGTGGTTTTATTGTAAGAGAAAGTCCTAGTAATATCAACAAAAACACTCAAACAGTTAAACCATTAACTAAAACTGTTTTCTTTAATCAAAACCTTAAAGAGAATGATGGTTTGCTTGTTTCTGAAATCCAAAAGAAATTCAAACTATCGTATGAGGAAGCCAATAAAATGTATAAAAATTGGCATCAGGCTTTCATGCAAGAATTAAAACAAAACCAAACCTACTTATTTAGAAATATTGGCGATTTTAAAATGAATGAAGATGGTCAAATTTGGTTTTATCTTAAACCTCAACTTAATTTAGCCTTAGAAACCTACGGACTTTATCCTGTTTCTTTACAAATAATTGAAGAGAACAAACAAGTTCCCGAAAATACGTTTAAAACCGTTCATCACATTGATAGAAAACCAATTGAAGAAATTAAAACCAATTTCAAATTAAACTATAAAGCTTGGTTGGTTGCTGCTTCAATTGCCTTAATAGTTCACATTGGCTATCTAACTTTAGAAAAATCGGATGTGACATTGAATGAGGCCAATGTTTTACCAAAATTGGAGTTAAAAAACATCACGCCAACAGAAACTCCTACTGTAATAGAGCCCTTAGAAAATGAAATGCTCATTTCAGAAGAAGCTTCAAATTTAGACATCACAACCGAAACAAACAACATCGAATCAGAGTCCTCAAAAATTACTGAAGAACCTATAATAAAAGAAGAGATTCAAGAAGAAATAACTGTTAGTTCCGATACAAAATCCGGAATTTTATACAGATATAAGTTACAAGAAAACGCCAATTACCATCAAAAAGATTTGTTAAAAAAAGGCATCGTAACAAAAGTTTTTTTCACCGATGGTTGGTACCAACTTATTCAAATGTAGTTTTTAAACAAACGTGCATTTCAATTTTCAAACAATAATAAACAATCAAATACGTTAAATAATCAACACCTATGCTTTTATCAATTTTATTACAATTTGTAGCAGACACAACAGGCAACGCAGCAGCAGTAGCTGATAGCAATCAATTACCAACGGGCACTTGGGAACTTATGCTTAAAGGTGGTTTTGTGATGATTCCAATCGGCATCATGCTCATTATCGCTTTATTTATCACCATTGAAAGATGGTTAAGCATTTCTAAATCTGGCAAATTAGATGCAAACTTTATGTCAAACATCAAAGATATGGTATTGAATGACAACATCATTGGCGCACAAACCCTTTGTGGCAGAACAGACACTCCGATTGCAAGAATGTTAGAAAAAGGTATTTCAAGAATTGGAAATCCATTAAAAAACATTGAAGTAGCAGTAGAAAACGTAGGTAATTTAGAAGTGTACAAACTAGAAAAAGGTATGCCTTGGTTAGCTACAATTGCAGGAGCAGCACCCATGTTAGGATTTTTAGGCACAGTTACAGGTATGATTTCAACCTTTGGTAGCATAGCTAGAGCTGGCGACCAAGTGAATGCCAGTGCTTTGAGTGGCGGTATATACGAAGCCATGGTAACAACAGTTGCAGGTCTAATTGTTGGTATATTTGCATACTTAGCCTTCAATTTATTAACTGCTGCTATCGAAAAAGTAGTTTATAAAATGGAAGCCACTACTGTAGAATTTTTAGACATTTTGCAAGCACCAGCCAATTAATTGATAAGATTATGTCATTAAGAAAATCTAGTAAAATTAAAGCAGAAGCAGGCATGTCGAGCATGACCGACATTGTATTCTTGCTTTTGATTTTTTTCATCCTTACTTCAACTGTTGTAAGAGAACCTGTTTTAAAGGTTTTACTTCCAAAAGGGGTTAAAGATCAAAACCAAATAACGAAACCCGTTCGCATGTATTTGAATGCTGAAGGCGTTTATGCCATCGAAAAACAAAAAAATATTGCATTTGAAGATTTACCTTCTGTGCTTCAAATGGAATTAAGTAAAAATCCAGATGCACCAGTGAGTATCAATGCAGACAAAACCGTGATTTACGAAAAAGTAATGGAAATGGTAAGCATAGCTAACAGAAGTGGCGCAAAAGTGGTTTTAGCATTAGACAAAGAAAGTAAAAAGTAAATAACAAACACCATGAACGAAGCAACAGAACGCAAACATCAAAGAATTTCAGGCATTATCACATCTGTTATCAGCATATTATTATTGTTGTTTATGTGGTTTTATACATTTAATATGGAATTACCTGATTTATCAGAAGATGGTGCTGTTGCAGTATCTTATGGTGACCCTGATGCTGGTGGACCAAGTGAAGTTCCTGTAGAAGCGGAAAGTGCACCAGCTCCGTCTCAACCCCAAGTAGATGAAGCAGTAGAACAAACCAACGACCCTGACGCAGTGGCAACCAAACAAACCAAGGAAACTAAAAAGAAAACTGAAACCAAAGAAACCCCAAAGGAAACACCCAAAGAAGAACCCAAAGACGATGCACTAGACCAATTATTGAAAGGTAAGAAGAGTCAAACTAAAACCAATAGTGGCGATGGTACCAAAACAGGAACACAAGGCGACCCCAAAGGCACAGGAGATAACAACACAGGCGGTGATGGTACAGGCACTTCAAAAACCGGAAGTGGCTCAACTGGTAGCGGAGGTTTCTCCCATAGCTTTGGCAGTAGAACATTTAGAGCTGGTAAAACCAATATCAATTGCGGCAGAGCAGGCAAAGTAGTACTCGAAGTTTCGCTTAAACCAGATGGCACTATCATTTACGAAGGTGTTAGCCCAAAATCCAATGCAAACACTTGTCTTGAAGATGCAGCAAGAGATATTTTAAAAAGATCAAGTTTTGCGCCATCTAGCAACCCCATCAATGTGAATGGTGAAATCACTTTTATATTTCAATTAAATTAATTCCGCTCCTTTTTCATGAGCATGACCTATCAAGAAACCATTGATTTTTTATACTCAAAACTCCCCTATTTCACGCGCGATGGCAAAGCTGCCATTAAAAAAGACTTAACCAATACGATTCAATTATGCGAGGTGCTTGGCAATCCGCATCTCAAATTCAAATCGATTCATATTGCAGGCACAAATGGAAAAGGGAGTGTGAGCAATATGCTTTCAGCCATTTTTCAAAGCAATGGTTACAAAACTGGTTTATACACTTCCCCCCACCTACTCGATTTCAGAGAACGAATTCGCATCAATGGCGAAATGGTTAACCAAGAATTTGTCATTGAGTTTGTAGAAAAAATTAAACCACATTTAGAAACCATTCAACCCTCATTTTTTGAGATAACAGTTGCCATGTGTTTTGATTATTTTGCAAAAAATGAAATAGACATCGCCATTATCGAAACAGGCTTAGGCGGAAGATTAGACAGCACCAATATTATCAACCCTTTATTATCGGTTATAACCAATATAGGATATGATCACATGGATTTACTTGGTAATACTTTAGCCGAAATAGCATTTGAAAAAGCTGGTATTATAAAACCAAACACAACAGTAGTTGTAGGTGAAACTCATGCTGAAACAGAGCAAGTTTTTAAAAATAAAGCCATTGAATCTGTTTCACCAATATCTTTTGCAGACCAGAATTTAGACTTATTAAATTATCCCTTAGAAACCGACCTTAAAGGTAGTTATCAATCAAAAAATATTCTAACTATTTTGCAAGTTATTCAAGTGCTTAATCAAAACTTAGGCTTTCAACTTGATAATATTCAAGATGCATTATTGAATGTCAAAGCTTTAACAGGATTTAGAGGCAGATGGGAAATACTGGGACAAAACCCCCAAATAATTGCCGACACAGGACACAACATAGATGGATTAACACTGGTATTCAATCAACTGCAAAAAGAAGAATTTAAAACGTTGCACATTGTTTTTGGAATGGTAAAAGACAAAGACCGCAGTAAAATATTGGATTTATTACCAAAAGATGCCCAATATTACTTTTGTCAGCCCAATTTACCAAGAGCATTAGATTCAGAAATTTTATTATCAGAATGTCAGCAAAAAGGACTTGCAGGTAAAGCATTTGCAACGGTATTTGATGCATTGAACGAAGCCCAAAAAAATGCAGATTTAAATGATTTAATTTTCGTAGGTGGCAGTACATTTGTGGTGGCAGAAATTTTAACATAACACAAAGCATTGCAGCAAGAAATCATAGTATATACAGACGGGGCAGCCTTAGGAAATCCAGGAAAAGGTGGTTATGGCGTGGTAATGAAATTTGGTAATCACCGAAAAGAAATCTCCGAAGCTTATACACATACCACCAATAATCGCATGGAACTGTTGGCTGTTATAACGGCTTTAGAATGCATTAAACCCAATTCCCACGTCATCAAAATACACACCGACAGCAAATATGTTTGCGATGCCATCAATCTGAGATGGATAGACGGTTGGGTAAAAAAAGGATGGAAAAACGTTAAAAACATCGACCTATGGAAACGGTTTCTATTGGCTTACAAACTCCACCAAGTAAAGTTTGTTTGGGTAAAAGGTCATGCAGGTATTGTTGAAAACGAAAGATGCGATGAAATAGCCACTGCCGCAGCTGCAAAAGGACCTTGGAAAACGGATATTGGTTACCTTGCTGCTATCAAAAAGAACGACCAATCCTTATTTTAATTATTTTTGCAATCCATGACAAGAGAAACCTGGCTGCTTATTATCTCCCTTCCTATTTATATCATTTCGATTAGTTATGAAATATATCTGGGTAAAAAAAAGCAACTCAACAATTATCATCTCAAAGACAGCCTCATCAGTCTATGGCTTGGAATTGTTGGAGCTGCTTTAGATTTTGCATTAAAAATAATTACATTAGGCGTTTTAGATTGGTGCAATCAGCACGCCATTTATAAGCCTCATTTATTGACCCATTTTCCTGTTTTAGCTTGGTTTATTGTATTCCTCGCTCAAGATTTTTGTTTCTATTGGTTGCATCGCACAGAACATTATAGTCGCTTGTTTTGGGCGGTTCACAGCAATCATCACAGCAGCGAAAAATATAACTTTACAGTCGCCCTTCGTTCATCAGTTTTGCAACCATTTTATCGTTTTGCGTTTTATATTCCCATTGCATTTCTTGGTTTTGACGGACTAACCATCATGTTTATGTATGCTGTTAATCAATTTTACCAATTTTTTCTTCACACAGAAACCATCAACAGGCTGCCCAAATGGTACGAAGCCATTTTTGTAAGTCCTTCACATCACAGAGTTCATCACGCTAGCAATATCAAGTATCTTGATAAAAACATGGGACAAGTATTAATTATTTGGGACAAATTATTTGGCACTTATGCAGAAGAAACTGAAAAACCCGTTTATGGTTTAACCACTAATTTAGGCACTTTCCATCCGTTTAAAGTAATTTTCAGTGAATTTTATAAAATTAAAAATGACCTAAAACGTCCTGTTCCTCTAAGTGTAAAACTAAAATACCTATTCAATCCACCTGGATGGAGCCACGATGGTAGCACTAAAACAAGTGAACAGTTGAGAAGTAATGATAAGATTAAAACTGACTAGCTAATAACACCCAATTCTTTTCCTACTTTAGTGAAAGCAGCAATAGCTTTATCTAAGTGATGAATTTCGTGAGCAGCAGATATTTGAACTCTAATTCTAGCTTGGTCTTTGGGTACAACAGGATAAAAGAAACCAATAACGTAAATACCCTCATCCAATAATTTATCTGCCATCACTTGGCTTAATTTGGCATCGTATAACATGATAGGAACAATGGCACTATCACCATTTTTAAAATCAAAACCAGCTTTTGAAATACCGTCTTTAAAATATTTTACATTATTTTCTAATTTGTCTCTTAAAACAGTTGATTCACTTAAAATATTAAAGACCTCGATACTAGCTGCTACTATGGCAGGAGCTAATGAATTTGAAAATAAATAAGGTCGAGAGCGCTGACGCAACATATCAATAACTTCTTTTTTGCCAGTTGTGTAACCACCCATTGCACCACCTAATGCTTTACCTAAAGTTCCTGTCACGATGTCAATTTTTCCATGAACGCCACACAATTCAGGCGTTCCCTTACCCGTTTTTCCTATAAAACCAGCTGCATGACACTCATCAACCATCACTAAAGCATTGTATTTGTCGGCTAATTCAACAATTTTATCTAATTGTGCAACATAACCATCCATGCTAAAAACACCATCTGTAACTATGATTTTATGTCTATGTCCTATTTCGTTGGCTTTAATTAATTGTTGTTCCAAATCTGCCATATCGTTGTTGTTGTAACGATACCTTGCAGCTTTGCAAAGCCTAACACCATCAATGATTGAAGCATGATTAAGCGCATCAGAGATTATGGCATCTTGTTCATTAAATAAAGGTTCAAAAACACCACCATTAGCATCAAAAGCAGCAGCATAAAGAATAGTATCTTCGGTTCCATAAAATTCTGCAATTTTTGCTTCTAATTCTTTGTGAATATCCTGAGTACCACAAATGAAACGTACACTACTCATTCCAAAACCATGTGTATCTAATGACTTTTTGGCAGCCTCTATTACCCTTGGATGACTCGACAAACCTAAATAATTATTAGCGCAAAAATTAACAACTTCTTTGCCATCACTCAATTTAATGTCAGCCCCTTGAGGAGAAACAATGATTCTTTCTTTTTTAAACAAACCAGAATCTTTGATTTGTTTTAGCTCGTTTGTCAAATAGTCTTGTAAATTGCCGTACATATTAATTGGAATATAATTTGCAAAAATAAGAGAGTATATCCGTAAACAACTACAATAAAGTAAAAATATTTTAAACAAAAAGTCTAGATTTGCGGTTTATATTAAAACATAAAAATACCATACATTAAATTCTAATGAGCGAAAAAGAAAAGAATCCAAAAAACGATAATCCATTTGGCGAAAAAAAAACCACACCACCAAAATTCAATATGTATTGGATATGGGGTATTATTTTAACTGCATTTATTATTTTCAGTTTTTTTCCAAATAATCCTGGAAAGAAAACAAATTGGAAAGATGTAAAAACTATGATATTAAGCAAAGATGTTGATAAACTAGAAATAGTTAATGACAGACTTGTTAAAGTATATCTTACTAAAGAAGCTTTAGAAAATGAAAAATACAAAGAGGTTAAAGGAAAATCTCAAAGTATGTTTTCTCAACCTGGCCCTCAATACTTTTTTGAAACCAGTAAAGAATATTTTTATCCCAATTTCGAAACTTTGAAAAAGGAATTTCCAGAGGCTTCCAATATTATTATTGAACCAATAACTGAGAGTGATGCTACTTGGCAGATTTTAAATTGGATCATTATGATTGCCATTTTTATTGGGATATGGAGCTTCATGATGAGGAGAATGGGTGGTGGTGGTGGCTCTGGTGGTCCAGGACAATTGTTTAATATAGGTAGAAGTAAAGCTACATTATTTGACAAAAACACTAAAGTAAATATCACATTTAAAGATGTTGCAGGCTTAGATGAAGCCAAAGTTGAGGTTATGGAAATCGTTGATTTTCTTAAAAACCCAAAAAAATACACCAAATTAGGTGGTAAAATACCAAAAGGTGCTTTATTAATAGGACCTCCAGGGACTGGGAAAACCTTAATGGCAAAAGCAGTAGCTGGAGAAGCAAATGTTCCTTTCTTTTCATTGTCAGGTTCTGATTTTGTTGAAATGTTTGTTGGTGTTGGTGCTTCTAGAGTAAGAGATTTATTCAGACAAGCTAAAGAAAAAGCTCCATGTATTATTTTTATTGATGAGATCGATGCAATCGGAAGAGCTAGAGGTAAAAATTTGGCAAGTGGCTCTAATGACGAACGCGAAAATACACTGAACCAACTATTAACTGAAATGGATGGTTTTGGAACAGACAGTGGTGTAATTATACTTGCCGCAACTAACCGCCCTGATATACTAGATTCAGCATTGTTAAGACCAGGTAGATTTGACAGACAAATATCTATCGATAAACCAGATTTAATAGGCAGAGAACAAATTTTTAAAGTGCACTTAAATGGCAAGGAATTGGCACCAGAAGTAGATCCTAAAAAACTATCTGCACAAACACCCGGTTTTGCAGGTGCAGAAATTGCCAATGTTTGTAACGAAGCAGCTCTAATTGCAGCGAGAAAAGACAAAGATAAAATCGATATGACAGATTTTGAAAGTGCCATTGACAGAGTAATTGGTGGATTAGAAAAGAAAAACAAATTAATATCTCCTGAAGAAAAAAACATAGTTGCTTATCATGAGGCTGGACATGCTGTTGCAGGCTGGTTTTTAGAATTTGCAGACCCTTTAGTAAAAGTATCCATAGTACCTAGAGGGGTTGCAGCCTTGGGATATGCTCAATATTTACCGAAAGAACAATATATTTATAGAACAGAACAATTGATTGATGAAATGTGTATGACTTTGGGTGGAAGAGCTGCAGAGGATATCATATTTGGTAAAATTAGCACGGGTGCTCAAAGTGATTTAGAACGCATCACAAGAATGGCTTATGCTATGGTTACTGTATATGGCATGAATGAAAAAGTAGGTCATATTAGCTTTACAGATCAAAATACAGAATATAATTTTAACAGACCATATAGCGAAAAAACGGCTGAGTTGATAGATCAAGAAGCAAGAGAAATCATTAATCAAGCTTATGAAAGAACAAAAAATCTATTGACATCGAAAAGAGCAGAACTAGAAAAGTTAGCTCAGGAACTCCTTAAAAAAGAAGTTTTATTTCAATATGATTTAGAAAACATCATTGGCAAAAGACCTTTCGACCATAAAACAAATTTTGAGAGTTATATGGACAAACCAGCAGCCGAAAGTTTAAACATTGCTATTGAAAATGAAATTAAACCTTCTGATTCTTCTATAGAAACAAAGCAGCCTGAATAATTTTTGATTAATACCTGATGAAAGGTTTAGCTATCTTTTTGTTGTTTTTAAGTGTCGATAAATTATCTGCAAATGACACAAGTACAATTTGTAACGGACAAAAAAATATAAATGGACAAAAACATGGCGTGTGGCTTTGCAGGCAAAATAATTCAATTCTTAAAAAAGAACGCTATAAAAATGGCTTATTAATAACCTATACTTTATACAACAACAAAGGCGAAATAATTGAAACCAGAACTAAAAAGGGGAAAATAAAAAAGTATGAACCTTGTGGTTGTTATTAATTAAATTAAATTTGGCACAAACATTGAATAATTAAAAATCATGAATATAAAATTATTATCACTTTTATTGACATTTGCATCAGCATCATTATTTGCAAACGATACAACTAAACAAAATAAAACCGAAACCCTCCCCTCTATCATGGTTAAAAAACTAGATGGCACTCAAGTTAATATTCAGGATTATGCTAAAACTGGAAAATTCACAATCATATCTTTTTGGGCTACTTGGTGCGGACCTTGTATCAAAGAATTGGACAATATCTTAGATGTTTACGAAGATTGGCAAACTAAATACGGATGTGAACTGATTGCAGTTACTATTGATGACTCTAGGAATATTCCGAAAGTAAAACCATTTGTAAATGGAAAAGGTTGGCCCTATTTAATTTTAACTGATGAAAACAAAGACCTGGCAAGAGCTATGAATGTTAACAATCCTCCTCAGGTAATTCTATTGGATCAAAACGGAAATATTGTTTATGTTCACAACGGTTACACCGAAGGCAGTGAACTTGAAATTGAAGAAAAAATGAAAGCTTTAATGAAGATTTAATTCATAAAGCAAAGATATCAACTTCCTTTTATTAGTCTAATTTTATCTTCAGCATCCGCCTTTTTCTGACGTTCTTTTTCTATTACGTCTGGCTTGGCATTTGCAACAAATTTTTCATTATTTAGTTTTGATTCAACAGATTTAAGAAAACCTTCTAAATAAGCTAATTCCTCCATTTTTTTCTTTAATTCTTCAGCTTCATCAATGGCTTCCTCAAATGGAATATACATTTCATTTGTACCTATAATTGTGCTGATAGATTTCAATGGTTTATCTAAATTATATTGCAAATTTGAGACATTAGCCAATTTACAAATAATGGATTTCCACATTTCGTAAAGATATATATATTCAGTTTTTACGATAACATCAAAAGGCACTTTTGGAGACAATCCTTTATTATTTCTTATATTTCTTATTTCTGAAATAATACTCAATGCTTTATCATCAATCACTTTAATATTTTGTGTAAATTCAGGAAATTCACTAATAATTAAAGGCTTTTCAGCATTGTTTTGATTGAGATTATCATGCAATTCTTCGGTAATAAATGGCATAAATGGATGTAAAAGACTTAATATTTTCTCAAAATTATTTCTAACTTCATTAAGCGCACTTTCATTAATTGGTTGACCATAAATAGGTTTTACCATTTCTAGATACCACGAACAAAAATCATCCCAAATCAATTTGTAAGTATGCATCAAAGCATCGCTCAATCGATATTCCTTAAACAATAAATGCACTTCATTAACGGCACTTTGAAATTTCATTTCGAACCATTGATTCGATAATTGATTAGCAGCTAAAATATCACTTGACACATCATTATCTGAAACTATTTGCCATCCATTAAGCAATCTATAGGCATTCCATAACTTATTACAAAAATTCCTACCTTGTTCAATCAAAGTTTCATCATACAAAATATCATTTCCTGCTGGAGCCGATAAAAGCAATCCCATACGAACACTATCTGCACCATACTGTTGAATCAAATCCAATGGGTCTGGGCTATTACCTAATGATTTACTCATTTTACGTCTTTGTTTATCTCTAACAATACCAGTGAAATAAACATTACTAAATGGTTTTTGACCATTTAAAGCATATCCTGCCATCACCATTCTTGCCACCCAAAAGAAAATAATATCTGGACCTGTTACTAAATCTTGAGTAGGATAGTAATAATTAAAATCTTTTTTATCACCATCTTTAAATGCATCAAAAACACTCATAGGCCAAAGCCAACTACTAAACCAAGTGTCTAGAACATCTTCATCTTGCTTAAGTGTTTCAATGGTATTAAGTAATTTCTGAGCTTCTTTTTCTGTTTTAGCTACCGCAAATTCACCTTTATCGTTATACCAAGCAGGAATTCGTTGTCCCCACCATAATTGACGACTGATATTCCAATCTTTGATATTTTCCAACCAATGCTTGTAAGTATTTTTAAATTTTGAAGGATAAAACTTAATTTCATCATCCATTACAGCTGTTAAAACTTGAGGATATTGCTTCATAAATGTTTGCATATTCACAAACCATTGGGTAGATATTTTTTTCTCAATAACAGCATCTGTTCGTTCACTATGACCAACAGTATTTGTAATAGCTTCGATTTTTGAAACTAAACCTAATTCTTCTAAATCTTTTATAATTTGCTTACGACAAGCAAATCTATCTAAACCTACATATACACCAGCCCTTTCATGAATTTTTCCATCATCGGTAAGCACATCAATAATTTCTAATTGATATTTAACACCCATGTTATAATCATTTTCATCGTGCGCAGGTGTTACCTTTAAACAACCTGTCCCAAATTCAATATCAATATAATTATCTGAGATTATTTTAATTTCTCGATTAATAATTGGAACTAAAACTGTTTGTCCTATTAAATTTTGATATCTTAAATCATCCGGATGAACACAAATAGCTACATCACCCATGATTGTCTCTGGACGAGTAGTTGCAACAGTCAATCCTTTTTCAGTAGTACCTATATTTTTAATAGTTTCATTTGTAAATGGATAAGTAACATACACCAAATTACTATTAGTTTCTTTAAATTTTACTTCTTCATCACTCAGAGTGGTTTTACCAAGTGGATCCCAATTAACAATCTTAGTACCTCTGTATATTAAACCGTCCTGATATAATTTAATAAAAACATCAATTACAGCATTACTTAAATCCTCTTCCATTGTAAAACGGGTACGTTTCCAATCGCAACTAGCACCAAGTTTTTTGAGTTGTTCTAAAATAATACCTCCATACTTTTCTTTCCACTCCCATGCATGACTTAAAAATTCATCTCTTGAAATATCTGATTTTTTTATTCCCTTATCTGCTAACATTTTAACAACTTTGGCTTCAGTAGCAATACTAGCATGGTCAGTTCCTGGCACCCAACAAGCATTTTTACCTTCCATTCTTGCTTTGCGAATCAAAACATCTTGTATGGTATTATTTAACATGTGCCCCATGTGAAGCACACCAGTAACATTTGGAGGAGGAATTACGATTGTGTATGGTTCTCTCTCATCTGGGGTAGAATCGAACAAATTGTTTTGTAGCCAGTAATTATACCATTTATCTTCTACTGCTTGGGGATTATAATGCTTATCGAGTTCCATAAAGTGCAAAAATAGAAATAAATCATCAATGCCTGAAATTATATTCAGACAATTGAGCAATGTGTTTACCTCCCTATCAAATTATCTAAAACAATAGCTGTACTAATAGCTGCATTAAGAGATTCAGCTCCTCCATATTTTGGAATTGTAAGTTGGAAATTAGATTGTTTAATTATCTCATTGTTTATACCATGACCTTCATTTCCAATAACAATTAAGCCTTTATTTGTTGAATCGAATTGATGAACATCAGTTCCATTAAAAGTTGTAACCAACAATGGCAATTCAAATTGTTTTGCAAACTTTAAAATATCATCATAAACAACATTTACCCTAACAAAACTTCCCATGGAAGCATTGATTACTTTTGGACTATAAACATCTGTACATCCTTTACTGCAAACTATTTGTTTGATGCCATACCAATCAGCAATTCTTATAATAGTACCCAAATTACCTGGATCTTGAATTTCATCTAATGCTAATACAAAACCATCATCAACTTGAATTGTTTTTTGTTTTGGTATTTCAACAATCGCTAATGCATTTTGAGGTGTTTGATGAAATGATATGAGATTTAAATCCTCTTTACTAATATTAAAAATAAGTTGATTATCAATTGTATTTTTATAATCATCTAACAACAAGTCTGTTACAAATACTTTATGAATTTTAAAATGGCTTTTCAACAATTCTGCAATACTTTTTTCGCCTTCTACCACAAAATGGTCATATTTTTGTCTCTGTTTTTTATCTTGCAGCGACTTAATATATTTTACACTAGCTTTACTAATCATGGCTTTATAGCTTTGTTGGGTCTATTGTTGTTGTTTTTTAACAGTTGCAAATCTACCAAATTAGTTCCCCAAGACCAACATCTTTTAGTTAAAAATAAAATTAAAACTATCGATAATTCTAACAACATCTTAAATAAAGTAATTTCATCATTAGACAATAATCAATCCCTTTATATCAAACACAAACCTAATCGAAGAATACTAGTATTAGGTCAATTTTATTTAAAACTATATAATTTTGGTAGTTCCAAAAAAAATCCAAATAAAAACGAATCCAAATCATGGCGAAGATATTTCAGAAAAATTGGCGAATCTCCAGTTATTTTAGATTCAAACGAAGTTAATAAATCTGAACTTAATATTCAAAAATATTTAGTTAATAAAGGGTTTTTAAATGCAGAAGTTACAAGTCAAATTAAATATCGAAGAAAAAAAGCAATTGTTACATACACCATAAATCCTCAAACACCATTTCTAATCAAGCAAGTTAACTTTTTTGCTGATGATAGTGAAATTGACCAAATATTGAATTCCAAAATCAATCAATCTTTTTTAGTAATTGGACAAAATTTAGATATTGATATTATTTCTAAAGAAAGAAATAGAATTCATAACATGATGAGAAACATCGGTTACTATGAATTTTCAAAAGAGGTTATAGATTTTGAATTAGACACTTTCAAGCAAAACAATCATGTGGTTATTAATGTATATGTTTCAAATAAAATTGATGGAACACGTTTTATTAAAAAAAGAATTAATCAAGTATATGTAACATTTGAAAATGATACTAATACGCATTTTACTTCCAAGCCAATGTTATATAAGGACATTATTTTTAGCCTGAATGGATATCCAATCAAACCATTTGTAATTGCAAATTTAATCAGCATAAAAAAAGACTCATTATTCAATCAATTTGAATTAGAAAATACATATACAAGATTGAGTGAATTACCTATTTTCAAATTCATTGAAATAACTTTTAAACGAAATGAAAATGACTCTCAAAATACACTGAATGCTTTTATTACTCTAAGAACAAATTTAAGACAAACGCTATCTATCGAACCTCAGGGAATTGTTTCTCAATTAAATAGAATTCAAAACACGAATTTTGGTTCCACTTCTTATGGAATAGCAAACAGTTTAATTTGGTCTCATCGCAATATTTTCCACAATGCTGAATTACTTGAAGTAAGTACGAATACCCGAATTGAATCTCAATTATTTAAAGACCCAAGCAATCCATCACAATTAGTTTATACCAATTTAGCTGTTCAACAAAGTTTGAATTTAAGTTTAATAATTCCTAAATCTTCATTACTTAAACCAATTGAAAAATGGCGTTCCATAAAATCGATTAAAACAATCTTTAACTTATCATATCTATACGAATACAATCCTGACTTTGTTAGAAAAATACTACCCCTTACATATCAATACCAAATAAATACCAAACGTTTTAATTGGTTTTTAAGTATTGCAGAAATGTCATTTAGCAGAAACAATCTAAATGTAGATTTAAATGGCAGACAAGACAGTGCTTTCATTAGACGTATTTTTCAAAACAACTTAATAACATCAAGTGGTTTGAGTGTAATCTACACCGATAAAAACAAAACACCAAGTCGAACTTTTTTCTTTGTAAGAGCCAATCTTTTAGAATTAGGAGGCAATTTACATAGAATAAGCAGAAGATTTATAGATGGTGAAAAAAGGCAAGATACCTCTTATCAAATCCTTAAAGTAAATTATTTTCAATATGCAAAATCAGAGATTGATGTTAGATGTAGTACTAAAATAAACGACCGTTCATCTACCGCTTTCCGTTTTAATATTGGAGCTATTTATCCATATGGAAACACAAAAGAAGTGGCTTTTGATAAATTATTTTTCATAGGCGGTGCAAATAGCTTAAGAGGCTGGCGACCAAGAACCATTGGACCAGGGTCTTACTCATCAACATCTAATAATTTTAGAATTGATAGAGCTGGGGATCTAATTATGCAAAGCAGTATTGAATATCGTTTTGATCTTATTCAAAGCAGACTAGAGGGTGCATTTTTCGCAGATGCAGGCAATGTTTTTATTATGAGAAACATCAATGGTGTTGATCCTACTAAACTATTTAATGCATCTAGTTTTTACAGAGACATTGGAGCAAACGGTGGTATCGGATTGAGAATAGATTTTCAATTCTTTTTATTTAGACTCGATTATGGATTTCAAATTCATAACCCTGAATTGGATAATAATGAGAAATGGGTAATTAGAAAATTTGCAAAAGATCAATATTTTTCTAAATATGGGATGCTTAATTTTGGTATAGGATATCCTTTTTAATTCAGGGATTGGGTTTGGGAATAGAGGGAGGAGATTTAAGATTTAAGATTTAAGATTTAAGTGGGGTCGAGTTTGGGCAAATTATTATTTTTCAAACTTAATGATACCTTCTTCATTAATGAATCCGATTTGCCCATTAAACCTTACCATAGCCCAACCTTTTTTATGTTTTCCAAAACGAAATATCTCATCAAAAACGGGTTTAAAAACTTCTACCCCCTCTGAATTAATAAAACCATATTTGCCATTTTGATTAATCATAGCCCATCCTTTTTTGTAAGCTCCAAAACGAAAGATTTCATGATAAATGGGTTTAACAATTTCTTCGCCTTCTGAGTTGATGAATCCATATTTATCCTGTTGATTAACCATAGCCCATCCTGCTTTGTAAGCGCCAAAATGAAAGATTTCATGATAAATGGGTTTAACGATTTCTTCGCCTTCTGAGTTGATAAATCCATGCCTATCTTGATCTGTTACCATTGCCCACCCTGTTTTGTAAGCTCCAAAACGAAAAATCTCATCATAAATTGGTTTTACAACTTCTACACCCTCTGAGTTAATAAATCCCAATTTTCTAGACAAACTAACCATTGCCCAACCTCTTTTATAAGCACCAAAACGGTATACCTCATCATAAGTGGTATTAATATCAGCATTTTTAAACTTTGGCATTGAATTTTGACAGTGATAATCGTATGAATTGAATGCAGATGAAGCAAATGCCATAAAACTTAAAAATAAAACTAAAATGGATTTGTGGATTGATGTATTTTTCATAACTAACAATTTAAAAAAACAAATTTAAGTAAAGAAATATCAAAAAAAAAGGAAATAGGTCCCGCATGAAAATGCGGGATAGGAAGTAGGGAAAAGGATTTTGATTGAAGATTTTTGATTGTTGATATTTAAAACCAATCATCGCCCACCCAAATCTATCTTTTCATCGCCTTTTTGATAAGGCATATAGGTGATAATAAACTGCAACATTTCGTCTGTGGTTCGCATGCTTGCACCTCCATAATCCAGTCTCTCACCTATGTCTTGTGGTGGTTTATTTGGATTATTCGGATTTTTAGAACTGTTATCAAACTCTGCTTCTACTATGATATTGCTTCCTTTTGGTATTTTAACTGGATTTTGAAAGGTATAAAAGTATTGCCATCTAAACTGCCATTTGGGGATGTGAATCAAACGAATTGTATCACCGTTTGGTTTTATCGCATATGCCTTAAATTTTGATCCAATTAAATGCATGTGTGGATTAATCGTTAAAATTGAAATGTCATTATAAATACTCAGCTGAGTGGTATGTTTGGTTATTTTGCCAGCAGGAACTAATAACGGTGGTTCAATTTTAGAAACGCCATTGGTGCCCATCATCAATTCGAAAGTTTGTCTTTTGGGTGGTTCATCGCTGAAATATAAATACAATTTAGAACTATCATTAACTGTTCGTCTTGATGGTCCATAATGAATATCATTGGCAATAAAAGCTCCTTTTTGGGTCAATTCAAAACCGCCAATTCCATTAGGATATTGCACACCAAAAGAACCAGGCAGATAATTAACGGCTGAATGAACCCTAAATGGCATGGTGCCATCATGGTTTTTAAGTTTTAATAATTCAAAAGATTGGGCATACAAACTATCTTGTAGATTTAATATTTTGATACCATCAAAAGGATTGGTTTGCTTGGTAAAAGCTAGATAATGTCCATTAAAATGATGGACATATTTCAGTTGACCAGGCATAAAGTCAACTGCTTTAACGTATTTATTTTGAGGAATTTCGTAGGGAATTTTGATGGTGTAAAACTGATCGGTATTGTTATTTTTAATTTGAACGGATGGAATATCAATAATCATATCTGGCATACCTAAAATTGAAGATTGACTCTTAATATTAGGATATTTTAAATTTGTGGTATCACCAGCCTCTGCACCACTTCTGTACCAATTTTGAATCAATTGAATTTCATTTTCTGTGAGCGACCTTTCGTTGATAAAATGGGAATAGTTTTTATCAGCTGGCCAAGGCGGCATATAACCTGTTGAGGTAACAAAAGCAATCATTTTGGCTCTTTTTTTCACATCGTGATATCGCATCAAAGAAAAAGGTCCTGCTCCTTTTGGATGATGACAAGTTATACAATTTTTAAAAATGATAGGTGCTATATCCTGAGCGTAAGTTGGCTTAGGTTTTTGATTGCAAGCAAACAACAGACTAGTGAGGCTCAATAAAGCAACCCACAGGTTGAATGTATGGCTCTTGAATTGTTTCATTTTTGCGAAGCGAAATTAATGCATTATTTAAGTAATTGATAGTCGGATTTTGAGAATAACTACCAAGTGTTTCGAAACGGTTATCTATTTTTCCTGAATATAGAATCTTTGTTTGCATAGAAACTATCACTTGAGGCGTTACAGTTGCTTTGAGCGTTTTTGCTAATTCATAGTTTTTATCCAATAAAATCTGATGATATGGAATACTATCGTATTGTGCAAATTGTTCAATTTCTGTTAAATTCTGTTGACCACAAAACACATAGTAAACATTTATGTTTTCAAAACTATCTAACGCTTTTTTAAATTGACCTTGGTATTTTTGGCAAATAGGACATTCTGTGTTTAAAAAATAAAAAACATGGATGCCATTTGTCCAAACAAAAGATTGATTATCCATTGTTTTGATGTCTATTGCATTCTGACAACGAGTGAATAAAATACATAAAATCAATAAAAAACAACATCTAAACATAATCAATATGCAAATTTAGCGAATAAAATATCTAATTCATCTGATAGACTTCATATTACCCTTAAATTATCATTTATAAACACTATTTTCGCAACCTTTATAATTAAGAATACATGGACGGATTAATAATGGCGGCTCAGATTATCACAGCCCTAGCAATATTGGTAACTTTACACGAATTAGGTCACTTTTTAGCTGCAAGAATGTTTGGTATAAAAGTAGAAAAATTCTACTTGTTTTTTGATGCTTGGAATATCAAATTGTTTAAATTTAAAAAAGGAGATACTGAATATGGTATTGGATGGTTGCCATTGGGTGGTTATGTAAAAATTGCTGGTATGGTTGACGAGAGTTTGGATGCAGAACAACTTAAAAAAGCACCAGAGCCTTGGGAATTCAGAAGTAAACCAGCTTGGCAAAGATTAATTGTGATGCTTGGCGGTATCATTGTCAATTTAATTTTAGGATTCATCATTTTCATTTTACACACTTGGTATTATGGCGAAGCAAAATTACCAATGGATAAAATTCAAACAGGGATTCACGCTCAAGAAGTAGGCTATGAAATTGGCTTAAGAGATGGTGATTTTATTACAGGTGTTAATGGCAAAAAAGTTACTTACTTTGAAGATTTGAAAGCTCCATCAGTATTTCTTGATGGCGGCAATTATTATGATGTGGTAAGAAATGGTGAAAATCTAAAAATTGAAATCCCTTCAGATATCATTGATAAAATTTCCGAGAAGAAAAATAGTTTATTTGATTTGGTGATGCCTTGTGATGTTGACAGTGTTTTAATCGGATTAAGTGCTGATAAAGCAGGCATTAAAAAAGGAGATAAAATCATTGAACTTAACGATACAAGTGTGGCTTATTTCCATCAATTAGCTGAAAGATTGCCCTTTTATGTCAATAAAAAAATTCCTTTAAAAGTACTAAGAAACCAAGACACAGTCGCATTAACAGCCTCATTAGATGAAACAGCAAAACTTGGATTCATGAAAAACGATATATACATGTCTTCTTATGAAATCTTTAATTACGGATTTGCAAAATCAATTCCTGTTGGTATCAATAGAGCATACCAATCATTAGCAGACAATGTTAAAGGACTAAAAAAATTAGTAACTGGCAAATTAGACCCAAGAAAATCGATTCAAAGTCCGATTGGCATTGCTACAATGTTTGGTGCGCAATGGGTTTGGGCTAGATTTTGGATTTTAACTGGTTTGCTATCTTTGGTATTAGCCATTATGAACTTATTGCCTATTCCAGCTTTAGATGGTGGCCATGTTGTGTTTCTTTTGGTTGAAATGATAAAAGGCAAACCCTTGAGTGATAAATTCATGCAAGTGATGCAAGTGATTGGCATGGTGTTATTATTATCTTTGATGGCATTTGCTTTTGGCAACGATATATTTAAAATATTCCTAAAATAATTTTTATGATAGGTCCAAATCTGAATGACTATTTTAGTTTTTATGATTTAAAACCTTTATACGCTATAGACAAAGGTGAACTTAAACAGCGCTATTTCGAACTAAGCAAACAATATCATCCCGATCATTTTGGAGATTCTTTTTCGCATCAAAATGAAGCCATTTTAGTTTCTACATATAACAATAAAGCATATAAAACACTCAACAACGACATTTCAAGGGCACAGTATTTGGTTGATTTGTTTCATCATACATCCGAGCATTCAGATTCTACACTTCCTCAAGACTTTTTGTTTGAAATGATGGACATCAACGAATCGATTGATGAAGCAGATGAAACTGAAAAACAAACGGTTATAAAAAAGGAAATAGAGGGATTTCAGGCAGATATCAAAACTGATATTGAAGCGTTAGCAAACCAAGAACAATGGCAAGATTTACAAATTGCTTTGTTAAAATGGAAATATATTGAGCGTTTAAACCAAAGAATTACTTTCTCTTAATAGCTCTCTCTGCTGCTGCAACAACATCCATCACATCAAGTCCATATTTTGACATCAACTGATCTGGGGTTCCGCTTTCTCCAAATGAATCATTAACACCTACAAATTCAATCGGTCTAGGCATATTTCTACCTAATAGTTGCGCTACACTATCTCCTAAACCGCCATTGTACATGTGCTCTTCGGCTGAAACAGCACAACCTGTTTTTAGAACTGAAGCTACAACAGCTTCGTTATCCAATGGTTTAATTGTGTGAATATTGATTACCTCGGCACTGATGCCTTTTTCTGCCAAAGCTTGAGCAGCTTGAATGCTTTTCCAAACTAAATGACCTGTGCAAAAAATTGACACATCTGTGCCTTCAAAAATTGTAACTGCCTTTCCTATTTCAAAAACTTGGTCAGGACTTGTAAAAATTGGCACTTTAGGTCGTCCAAATCTTAAATAACAAGGACCGTGGTATTTTGCTATTGCAATTGTAGCCGCTTTGGTTTGATTAAAATCACATGGATTAATGACCACCATACCCGGCAACATTCTCATCATGCCAATATCTTCTAAAATTTGATGGGTTGCACCATCTTCACCTAAAGTTACACCTGCGTGTGAAGCACAAATTTTAACATTTTTATCACTGTAAGCTACACTTTGACGGATTTGGTCATAAACTCTGCCTGTACTAAAATTAGCAAATGTGCCCGTAAAAGGAATTTTACCAGCAGTAGCCAATCCAGCAGCCACACCAATCATATTGGCTTCAGCAATTCCCATTTGAAAAAAACGCTCTGGAAACTCTTTTTTGAATGCATCCATTTTTAAAGAACCAGTTAAATCTGCACACAATGCTACTACCCTATTGTCTGCTTTTCCTGCTTCTAATAATCCGGCTCCAAAACCTGAACGTGTATCGTTATTTCCTAATATTTCTATTTGATGCATTATATATTAATTTCTGTTGTTGTTGCTGATGTAATGATAAATTCCTTTTCAAAAGAATAAATGGTTCTCGTTTCTGATTTGCTTCTGCCCATCATAAAATATTTGCCTGGTTGCATGATAATGATTTGATAGGCCGCATCTGTAATATCTGTTACCCATTCTACCTTACCATTTTTGTATTGATAAATGGCAACTACCAAATCTCTTGATTTATTAATTTGTAATCTACCCGGTTGTGGAATTTCTATCAAAGTAGTTTTGTTTTCACTGACAATGACACTGTCTAAATAAATTCTTGGTATGGTTAAAATTTCTAAATCATAAGCACCTGTTAAATACCTTTTGGAAGTGTTAAATAATTGTGCATTGATTGTTTTGTTTTGGTTGCGTTGTCTTACAATTGTTTTTAGTTCACTGTAATTGGTTTTACCATTACAAACAAAATTAATATGACCTTGAGAAGCATCAATGGCGATGGTGTTATGTCTGCCTGGCACCAATTCAACATTCTTTTTGAAAATTGGCGGCATGGTGTGAATCACAAAATTGTATTTTCTCAATGGATCTAAAAACAAAGTATCTGGCACACCTCTACCATTCATGGTATGTTCGTAATTGTGCAATAGTTTTTGGGTAGAAGCATCGTAAATACTCATCAAAACATTGGTTTCTAAAGGCCTAAGTTGTTTATCTAATAAATTAACTTGACAAGATGTTGCATTCATGGCTTGAGAAACTACCACACCTACAACTGTATTAACTTCATTTTCTGAATTGGCATCATAATAAGTTCCAGCACAATTAAAAAACAATTTAAACTGTTCATCCGAACCTAAACCAATGATAAAAGGTTTTAAAACAATCCCTTTTTTTTGCAAGGCTTGCGAAATGGCGCATGGGTCGCCTGAACATTCTTCTAATCCATCAGTTACAATAATTATAAGGTTTCTAACACCTTTTTCTTCTGGAAAGTCTTTTTCACTTTCTTGTAATGAGTAGGCAATGGGTGTCCATCCTTTTGGAACCAAACTGTTAATGCGTTTTTTTAAGATAACTGTATTGCCTGAGGAAAATGGCACTTCCAATTTAGAGTCTTTACAATCTTTTAAATTAGCTGTTTGTTGATGACCATATACCCTTAAAGCGAGTTCAACATTTTTAAAACTTGATAAACTATCCACCAATTTGTTAGCTAATTTTTTAGCCATCACCATTCTCGTGTTGTTCTCAAAAGGTGCAGTCATACTGCCAGAAGCGTCAAAAATGATTAAGATACGCGTTTTTGTTTCTTTTTGCGCTGCCAAAGACAGAACAATAAAAAACATCATCAAACTGAATATTTTTTTTATCATGATAATATTAAACGCTTTTATTGGCATTTTATTATTAATAATCGCCTAACGTTTCGGGAAGTTGATTCAAAGCACGTGCCAATTGTTCATCATTGGGTGCAATGCCATGCCATTCGTGACTGCCCATCATAAAATCAACCCCTGCTCCCATTTCTGTTTTCATGATGATAACATTGGGTTTATCAGAAATATTTGCTTTTACTTTGGCATTAGTATCTAAAATATCTTGCATGTTGTTGCCATCCATTTCATAAACCGACCAACCAAATGCTTCGAACTTTGCTTTTAAATCATAAAAACCCATGATTTCTTCGATGTTGCCATCTATTTGTTGTTTGTTATAATCTACAGTAACAATCAGGTTGTTTAATTTTCTGTGCGATGCAAACATAATAGCCTCCCAATTTTGTCCTTCTTGCAATTCACCATCACCTGTATTTACATAAACAAAAGAAGCATCATTTTCTAATTTTTTAGCCAATCCAATGCCACAAGCCACACTTAAACCTTGACCAAGAGAACCTGATGCAATTCTGATGCCTGGCAAACCTTCGTGCGTTGCAGGATGACCTTGTAATCTAGAATTCAATTTTCTAAAAGTAGCTAGTTCATTAACTGGGAAATAACCACTTCTAGCTAAAACACTATAAAAAACTGGACTGATATGCCCGTTCGATAAAATAAATACATCCTCATTTTTTGCATCTTGGGTAAATTGAGCAGGTTTGTGGTTCATGATTTGAAAATACAAAGCTGTGAAATAATCAGCGCAGCCTAAAGACCCACCTGGATGTCCACTTTGAACAGCATGAACCATTCTAACGATGTCTCTTCTAACCTGACTGGCTATATTTTCTAATTCTTTGGTGCTTGGCATATTGTTAAATTCAGAAGTGCAAAAATTAAATTAAATTCTCTAAAAACAAACGTAAAAATAGAATACTTATAAACCAATAATAAACTAGTTAATTATTTCGTACTGATCCCTATCATTTAATACAGGAAATTCAAGTCTAAAATTAGTAAGTGAAGCTTTATTTAAGTTAAATTGAAACACTTTATCCTCATTGCCAAATCCAATTTCTTCGCCCAAATAATTGATTATTGAAGAATTGCCAATGTGATTAATACCATTCCCATCCTCACCTATTCTATTACAAGACACCACATAACATTGATTTTCGATAGCTCGAGCTTTTAATAAAGTTTGCCAAGCATAATTTCGTTTTTCGGGCCAATTAGCTACATATAACAACAAATCATAATTCTCAATATTTCTGGAAAAAACAGGAAACCTCAAATCATAACATATTTGCGGACAAATAAGCCATCCTTTATAATCAATTATAAGCTTTTCGTTGCCCTTGGTATAGTACTTTGATTCATCACCAGGAGAAAATAAATGGCGCTTATGATATAAACTTATTTCCAAACTTGGCGATACAAAGACAAATGTGTTATAAAACAAATCATTTTCTTTATACATCAAGCTTCCGCATATAGCAGACTTTTTTTGGCTAGCCATTTTTTTCATCCACTCAATACCTTTTTGGGTAGATTCCTCAGCCAACATTTCGGGCTTCATGCTAAAACCTGTTGTAAACATTTCTGGCAAAACAATTAAATCACAATTTTCTATTTTAGATACTATTTCATTGAAATGATTTATGTTTTTATCAACCGATTCCCAAAACAAATGGGTTTGAACCACACTTATATTTATAACTTGCATAAAATATCTAATCCTCTGAGTAATGTATCATCTTTTTTTGCAAAACAAAATCTCAATACTTTATGATCCGTTTTTCTTTTGTAAAATGCAGAAACAGGAATAGCTGCCACTTTATTTTCTATTGTTAATTTTACAGCCATATCTACATCTTTCATGTCAGAAATTTTGTCATAAATTACAGACTGAAAATAACTACCATTACACTCAATTAATTTAAAATTGCTTCCTTTCAATCCTTTTCTAAATAAATCTCTTTTTAGCTGATAAGAACTACTCAATTCTATATAAAACTCTTTTCGTTTCAAAAATTCAGCATAAGCATATTGAACGGGAGTATTAGCAGAGAATGCCATATACTGATATGCTTTTCTAATTAAAACCATTATATTTTCTGGGGCCAATAAATACCCCATTTTCCAACCTGTGGTATGGTAAGTTTTTCCAAAGGAAGAAACTACAATACTTCTATTAGCTAATTGAGGATATCGCGCAACAGATTGGTGTTCAAAACCATCAAAAATTATATGTTCATATACTTCATCACTCAAAACAAGAATATCAGTTCCCGATAATAATTTCTCAAGTTTTATCATATCCTCATTGGTTAAAATTGTACCAGTCGGATTATGTGGTGTATTGATAATTATCATTTTTGTTCTGACAGAAATAAATTTTCTGAGCTGATGCCAATCAATTTTATATTCCGGAAACAACATTTCATAAACAATGGCTTTTCCACCAGCTAATTCTATGGCAGGAATGTAGCTATCATAAGCAGGTTCTATAACAATAACTTCGTCATTTTCTTTAATTAAAGCCTGAATGGCTGCAAAAATCCCTAATGTTGCGCCTGGTACAATGGTAATTTCTGATTCAGGATGATAAATTGCAGAATATAAATCTTCGGTTTTTCGAGCTATAATCTCTCTTAAAGACATTAATCCAGGCATAGGAGCATACTGATTAAAACCCTTTTTCATAGCATCATTTACTAAATTTTTCAAATCAGCATGACAATCAAAATCAGGAAAACCTTGCGCTAGATTTATCGCATCATGTTCATTAGCCAAGGCAGACATGGTGGCAAAGATAGTTTGTCCAATGTTTGGAAGCTTGTTATTGAGGTGACCTTCAAATTTCACAAAACAAACCTACTTAAATATTTTAACATAACAAAAACAAAGTATTTGAAATGTAAATATCAAATGATAAAGAAGTAAAATATTTTTTTTGAGTTGCATTTTTTTAGCTATTTTTGCAGTCCTTTTAAAAAAAATTGGGACCCGTAGCTTAATTGGATAGAGCACCTGACTACGGATCAGGAGGTTGGGGGTTCGACTCCCTCCGGGTTCACAAAATTAAAACCGTCTTAGGACGGTTTTTTTATGAGGTCTATTTTCAGTAAAATCTATTGAAATCATTTAAGTGTAAATAGATTAGTTATCATACTAATAATTAGGAACTAATCTGCATATATTCATGACAAAGATTAAAACAATATTCTTAAGGCATTGTATCCAAAAAAAACATCTTTTGCATACCGATAATCATATTTTAACCAAGGGTCAAATTTAATTTCTTCCTTTGTGTAATAATCTAAAATATTTTCTCCTTTTCTTCTTGTCAGGATCATTGTGACAATTGAATGTATTGATTTTGCTGAATAAATAATCTCAGAAGAAAGTTGTTTAATTTTATTAAAATCGGCATATTTGGGAATAAATGGATAAACAACAGGAATTTCTTGCAGCCATCAATTAACTTATTCGTTCAAAGGATAATCCATAGTGCATCTTAAATCTCTTATAATAAAATACTCTCGATAACTATCTTTTGATTGAATCCCAATTCTTTTAAATTTATACTTCCCTTTAAATAAAACTACACCTCCTATATTTAAAAAAACCCACTAATGGATTTAATCTATTTATGTCTTCAATATAATCTATGTTTGTATTAGAAAAACAATCTAATAACAAAAATATCTTCCATTGTCGTTAATTATTTCCTATTCAGTATCTATGAACTTAAAATAAGCATAACCAAATTCTTTTTGTAATTTAATTTCTATAATCTCCTGATTCTGTGTGTTCTAGTATTGGCATTATATACTTATAAAAATTCTTGGTTTAAGTAGCTCTGAAATCCAACATCATCTAACAACAAACAATATCCATTCAATTCTATATTATATTCATGAAATCCAAAGAACAAAATGCATCTATTTTCTCCTTATAGCTTTATAAATTTTTATAGTAGACATTAAAATTATTACGAATAAAACTAATCCTATAATACCATAAACTACACTAATATTTTGTTTTACAACTACTAACATAATAATAGCAACTAAAAAAATAGTTGGAATTTCATTCCATATACGTAGTTGATCGCTAGAGTATTTAAAAACACCTTTTTTGTGTTGTTGATAAATTAAATGGAGTGATAAATGATAAATTACTAGTAAAAAAACAAGCACTAACTTAATTATTAGCCAACTTGGAATAGTCCCATATGAAAAAAGTATACATACCCCAAAAAAAATAGTTAAAATAGCTGATGGCAATGTTATACCAAAAAGCAAACGTTTTATCATAATAATAAATTGAGATTGTAAAATCTGTCTTTCATTATATGGCTTATCTAAGGCCTCTCTATTATAAATAAATAAACGACATAAATAAAACATGCCACTAAACCAAGTTACAACAAATATTATATGCAATGCCTTTAGATATAAAAAATCCATTATACTATTTCGTTTACTAATTTTATTGCCGTCTTAACCCATTTTGTATTAATGTTTAGACAGGGTACGACACTGAATGTTTCTCCGCCTGCTTTTTCAAAATCTTCTTTACCTTCCACACAAATTTCTTCCAATGTTTCCAAACAATCACTAACAAAAGCAGGACAAACCACAATAAGATTTTTGATTCCTTGATTAGGCATTTCCTTGAAAAGTTTTGCAGAGTAAGGTTTTAGCCAACTATCGGTTCCTAACCTTGATTGAAAGGAAAAACTGAATTTACCATCGGGGATGCTTAGTGTTTTAGCAACAGCTTTGGTTGTTTGTATTACTTGATGGCGATAGCAAAATTTGTGGGTTTCTGAAGGGATATTACAGCAGTCTGTGCAAGAAAGGCAATGGTTTTTTGTAGGGTCAGTTTTCTTTACATGTCTTTCTGGAATCCCATGATAGCTGAATAAAATATGGTCAAAGTGTTTTTCAGTAAAAGGCTTAATGCTATCTGCGAGTGCTTCAATAAAATCAGGATGCTTATAAAAAGGTTCAACAACCTTAAGTTGAAACTTGAAATCACCTGCTTTGTAGGTATCTTTAACATGAAGAACAGCTGTTTCGTAGCTACTCATTGCATAGTGAGGATACAAGGGGAGCATGGTAATTTCTTTTAAATCTGGATGTTCTGTGACAATAGTTTCCAAAACTGATTGAGGAGTTGGGTTAGCGTAACGCATACACATATAGGTTGGAATTCCAGATTCTTTTTCTACAGCTTCTGTCAGTTGTTTGGTGATATGAATAAGAGGAGAACCATTGTCTGTCCAAATCGTTTTATATTTTGCTGCACTCTTGGGTGCGCGAAGTGGAACAATTATTCCTTTTACTAGAAGGAGACGAGCAAAGAAGGGAATATCAATAACGCGTTTATCCATTAAGAACTCGTTTAAATAAGTTCTTACATCCTTCACTTCAGTGCTATCGGGAGAACCTAGATTTGTTAAGAGAATTACTTTTTCTGCCATGATTATATTTTGAATTTTGAGACTACTTCTAAGGTTTTTTGTGTATCATCATCGGACAAAGCAACACTTATAAACCAAGTTTCATAAGCAGAGGGTGGCAAATAAATACCGCCATTGAGCATGTGATGAAAAAACTTATTAAACAATGAAACATCTGAAGCCGCAGTATCATTAAAATTATGAACTGCTTTGTCTCCAAAGAACACACTAATCATACTGCCTATTTGATTGATGGTGTGAGCAATTCCATTTTGGTTCAGCACATTGTGCAATCCATCTTTTAGTTGCTGTCCACGGTTATCTAATTTGGTATAAATATCAGCATTGTTTTTAAGAATATTCAAGGTTGTTATTCCAGCAGTAACAGCCAAAGGATTTCCACTTAAAGTTCCTGCTTGGTATACATTTCCTATTGGAGCAATGCACCCCATAATTTCTTTCTTTCCGCCAAATGCCCCAACAGGCATACCTCCCCCAATCACTTTTCCGAAAGCAACAAGGTCGGCATTAATGTTAAGTCGCTCTTGAACACCACCTAAAGCTAAGCGAAAACCAGTCATTACTTCATCAAATATCAACACGGATTTATGTTCATCACATAACTGCCTAATCCCTTCTAAAAAGCCTGCATCAGGAGAAATACATCCCATATTTCCGGCTACTGGCTCAATAATAACAGCTGCAATTTCATCTTTGTGTAAAGCGAACAATTGCTTTACTTCATCCAAGTTATTATAGGTTGCAGTTAGGGTATCTTGTGTTGCACCTGTTGTAACTCCTGGAACTGTTTGTATATTAAAAGTAGCAACTCCACTTCCTGCTTTAACCAAAAAGGGATCAGCATGTCCATGGTAGCAACCATCAAATTTGATTAACTTATTTTTCCCCGTATAACCTCTTGCTAAACGAAGAGCGCTCATACAAGCTTCAGTTCCGCTACTAACAAGTCTTACCAAATCTATATTAGGAACCATAGATTTAATAAGTTCAGCCATTTCAATCTCCAATTCAGTTGGAGTGCCAAATGACAATGCTTTAGCCGCTTGTACTTGTATAGATTCTACCACTTGTGGATGACAATGTCCCAAAATCATTGGGCCCCAAGAATTAATGTAGTCTATGTAGCGGTTTTCGTCAGCATCAAACATATAGGCACCTTGAGCTTTTTTCATAAATATCGGTTCTCCTCCTACACTTTTAAAAGCCCTAACAGGTGAATTAACTCCTCCTGGAATACTTAATTTCGCTCTTTTGAATAAATTGGCGCTTTGGTTTGTCGTTTGTGTAATCATAAATCTAAAATTCGAATAATATCTTTGGCAAAATAAGTAGCTATTAAATCTGCTCCGGCTCTTTTAATAGCGGTTGTGGTTTCTATAATGGCGTCATCTTCGTTCAGCCAACCTCTTTGTGCTGCAGCTTTTATCATACTGTATTCACCACTTACATGATAAGCACTAACAGGAATATGAACTTCATTTTTCACTTCACGAATAATATCTAAATAAGCCAAAGCGGGTTTCACCATCACAATGTCAGCTCCTTCTTCTACATCCAACCTCACTTCTCTAATAGCTTCTAATCTATTAGCAGAGTTCATTTGGTATGTTTTTTTATCTCCAAATCCGGGAGCAGAATCCAACGCATCTCTGAAAGGTCCATAAAAACAAGTGGCGTATTTGGCACTATAGGCCATAATTCCTGTGTTGTGATAATTATGTTCTTCCAATGCTTTGCGAATAGCACCGATACGACCATCCATCATATCACTTGGTGCAACCATATCCGCGCCAGCTTGTGCATGGCTTACTGCCATTTTTGCTAAAACACTAACGGTGCCATCATTTACAATTTCTAACTCTTTCACAATTCCATCGTGACCATAAGAGGAAAAAGGATCAAGTGCTACATCTGTCATCACAAACATACCGGGGCAAGCTTGTTTGATGGCTTTTATACTGCGTTGCATAAGTCCATTTGGATTTAAAGCTTCTGTTCCAGCATTGTCTTTTCTTTCGTTTTTGCATTTCACAAAAAGCAAAACACTTTTAATCCCAAGTTTCCAAAGGGTTTCAACTTCTTTTAAAGTTTGGTCTAAACTATTTCGGAAATAACCCGGAAGCGAGGAAATTTCTTCTGAAATACCCTCCCCTTCTAGAATAAACAAAGGTACAATCAAATTATCAACTGATAATCTGGTTTCTTGAACCATAGCACGAATGGCAGGTGATTGTCTTAATATTCTTGGTCTTTTCATCATGATATTATCCAGTTTTTAGGATTTACTAAAACTTCCAAAAGTTTGGCTTCAGGGGAATTAGGGATTGGGGTATATTCATATTCCCAACGAACAGTTGGTGGCAAACTCATCAAAATAGATTCAATTCTCCCGTTTGTTTTTAACCCAAAAAGTGTTCCTTTATCATGTATGAGATTGAATTCAACATAACGCCCTCTTCTTATTTCCTGCCAATGTTTGTGATCAGATTCAAATGGCAATTTTTTGCGTTTTTCAACTATAGGAAGGTAAGCCTCTATAAAAACATTGCCAATAGCAGTTGTGAAATCAAACCATTGTTGCATTGATTTTCCTTCTGTTTCGCGCAAATAATCAAAAAACAAACCGCCTATTCCTCTTGCTTCAGCTCGATGGTGATTTAAAAAATATTCATCACAAGCTTTTTTATATCTTGGATAATAACTAGAATCAAATTTATCGCAAACCTCTTTATGAACTGTATGAAAATGCACCGCATCTTCTTCAAAAAGATAATAAGGCGTCAAATCAGCACCTCCAGCAAACCAACAATCTACCACTTGGTCTTTATCATTATATAATTCAAAATAACGATAATTAGCATGAACCGTTGGCACAAGTGGATTATTTGGGTGTAAAACTAAGGAGATTCCACATGCAAAAAATTGATTGTGAGATACATTGAGATATTGAACCATTGAGTCAGGTAAAGTGCCATACACTTCGGAAATATTTACTCCTCCTTTTTCAAATACATTGCCATTTTCAATAACGCGAGTTCTTCCACCACCGCCACCTTCTCTATTCCATTTTTCCTCTTTGAAAGTTGACTTACCATCAATTGTTTCAAGTTCATTACAAATACTGTCTTGTAAAGACTTAATAAACTCAACAAAAGTTTCTTTGTAGCTTTTCATATTTACAGATTTGAATAGTTTTTAACAGCATCTACAAATGCTTTTGCATGTTCAACTGGAATGTTTGGCAAAATGCCGTGACCTAAATTCACAATATATTTTTGTGGACCAAAAGCATCAATCATTTCTTTAACTTCTTTTTGAATTTCATGTATGGGTTTTAACAAATGATTTGGGTCAAAATTTCCTTGAAGAGTTATATTATTATTTGTTAAAGTCCTTGCTTGTTTAGGGGTTAAACACCAATCAACACCCAACCCACTTGCACTCGAAGTAGATAAATCCTCTAACGCATACCAACTGCCTTTAGGAAAAAGAATAACAGGAGCCAATGGACTTAGTGCGTCTGAAATTTGCACAAGATAAGGTTTAGCAAAAATTTCAAAATCAGCTTTTGATAACAATCCACTCCAACTATCAAAAACCTGCACACAGTCTACTCCTGCTTGAACTTGGCGTTTAAGGTAAGCAATGGTAACATCTGTAATCTTCTGCAAAAGGCTTTGTGCCAACTTAGGTTCTGAAAAACAAAACTGTTTAGCTTTATCAAAGGCTTTACTTCCTTTACCTTCCACCATGTAACACAAAATAGTGAATGGCGCACCTGCAAATCCAATCAGAGGCACACGGTTGTTCAATTCTTTTTTGGTGAGTGAAATCGCATCATACACATATTGCAAATGATCGTCTGCTGTAGTTGCGTTAAGTGCTTCAATCTCGCTTTTTGTTGTGGTAGTTCTTGGCAAAAATGGCCCTTTACTTTCCACCATTTGAACCTCCAATCCCATAGCTTGAGGAATAACTAAAATATCTGAAAACAGAATAGCTGCATCTGAGCCAATAATATCAATAGGTTGTAGGGTGATTTCACAAGCCAATTCAGGAGTTTGCACCCTGGTAAAAAAGTCATACTTTCTTCTTAGAACCATGTATTCAGGTAAATACCTGCCGGCTTGACGCATCATCCAAACGGGTGGTCTTTCAACTTCTTCTCCTTTTAATGCTTTTAATAGTAAATGTGTACTGTTCATTTTTTTATTTTGTAATAATTAATAATTGATTTTAATAGTTCGAGTGCTAAGGATTTTGAACTTGTTATGATATTATTGTGGTTCTTGTTTTTAAGGTATTGTGAAGTTGTTTTCCCAACACAAAATGCTGGTTTAGCTGGATCTAATGTATTTTCAATTAGAAAGGCATCAACTTGAGTGGGACTAAAAAACATAACTCCATCATAATTATTTACTTTAATAGGATTTATTTTTTTGTCATAAACCTCAATAACTTTGTAATTAATATTTTCTTTTTGTAATCTTAATTGTAAATCATCTCTTCTTATTTTAGTTGTACAATGAAGCACCTCAATCGTTTTTGATTCTTTTATTTTAAGAGCTAATTTATTTGAATCTGTTGCTATACCTTTAATAATAAACCCTAAAGATAATGCAAGATTAGAGGTATTGCCATCGATAACAAAACATTTTTTGGTTTTTAGATTAGGAATAAGACTCTTAATTGATTCAATTGCATGAATACTTGTAAAGACAAATGGGCTAGAATTTTCTAAAACTACATTTTGAAAGTGCTTGATTTCTTTTGGATAAATTTGTAAAAAATCATAGCAATCAATTAATATATTAGATGTATTTGCTAAAAAAATCAAATCATCAGATAAAATCCTTGTACTTAAAATATGTATTTTTTTATTTAACATTTAATTTTTAAATGTTTTTATAATTTCCCCTCCTCCGTCTTCAATAAGATTACCAACAGCCTCTTCAAGTAATACTTCAATATTATTTTCACTACCACAAACTTCTACATAACTCATTTTTTTTCCATCAATTGTTAAAACACAGCCTTTAAAATATAATTGATTATTAATTACTTGTGCTAATCCTCCTATTGGCATAGAGCATCCACCCATTAATTTTCTAAGAAATTTCCTTTCGAAACCACAAGTTATACGCGTTTGTGGGTGTTCTAATAATTTACATATTTGATTTATTTCAAAATCATCTATTCTTGATATAATACCAAGTGCACCCTGAGCAGGAGCTGGAATCATCCAATCAAGTTCTATCATATTTGGCACATCAAGGTTAATTCTTTCGATACCTGCAGCTGCAAATAATGCGGCATCCCAAGTCCTGTTCTCGTGTAATTTTGCAAGACGAGTATTTATATTTCCCCTTAAAATTGTCGTTTGATGTATTTTATAGCGATGCAACCACTGAGCAGATCTTCTTAAACTACTAGTTGCAACGACATAATTCAAACTATCTTGAGGGATTTTTTCTTTGTAAACTAAAACATCTTTAAAATTACCTCTTTGTGGAACAGCCGCTAATGTTAAATTATCAGCAATCTGTGTTGGAACATCCTTAAGAGAATGAACAGCTATATCAATTTTATTTTGCAGCAATGAGATATCTAGAGCTCTAGTAAAAATACCTTGAACACCCATTTCATATAACGGAGTGGTTAAATTTTGTTCTCCATCACTTTTAATCAAAACTAATTCACTTTCCACGCCATTTATTTTGAGCTTCATTTGAATATAGTTTGCTTGCCAGAGAGCAAGCTTGCTATCTCGAGTACCTATTCTTATTTTACGTGACATGAATTAATATGATTTTCAACAAATAATTCATTAACTAATTTCTTATGCCCAAATGACATATTATCATTATTTAAAATAAAATGTTTGATTATTTCATGAGTTTCTTTTGGTAAATAATTGTTGTTTTTAATAAATGTTACGAAATCAATCATATATTTACTTATAAATTTCTTTTTTTGGTCTTCACTCATGTTATTGATATGAGGACACTTTTCGCTTATCTCAACAATAATATTTTTCCAATATTTTATAGAATCTGATTTACCAAAAAATGCTGACCAAGACAGAAAATCTTGTATATATTTTTCTACTATTTGATTGGCTAATGGCAGATTTCCTAGGCGTATTTTAATATTTTGGTTTATTTCATTACTAACTTCGTCAATTCCAATAATGATATGTCCTAATCTTTTGATTTCAGGGTTTACACTCATTGGTATAGACATGTCTATAAATTTTTTGAGTATCTGTCCTGCGTTATTCTGATCTATCAAATATCCACTTGAATAATTTATTGATGATACTATAACGTCACTTTTATGTATAGCTTCATCCAAGTTTTCAATAGACACAACTTCACAATTGATTTTATTTGCTAATTCATCAGCTTTAACTTTAGTTCTGTTGCACAAAGTAAGTGAAACATTTGGCAAATAATCATGAATATTATAGGCAATTTTTTTTCCAAAATTACCTGTGCCAATTATTAAAACATTTAATGAATCATTACAATAATTTTGTTTAATATATTTTACTATAAAATAAGACATTGAAACAGTTCCGTTAGATAAATTTGTTTCACTCCTTATTTCTTTTGCAGATTGAATTGCCGTATTTGCTAATCTTTCTAAATAGCCATTTAATGTATTTTGAATTTTTGCAGAATAAAAGGCATTTTTAAACTGTCCCAATATTTCTAAATCTCCTATGACTTGAGAATCTAAACCTGAAGCAACATTAAAAATGTGTAAAATAGCATTCTCGCTTTTTTTAACAAATAAAAAATTATCATTTTTTTTTAATTTACTTACAAAATTCACGAAAATTATTTTTGCTTTTTCAGAATTACCATACCCATACAATTCTGTTCTGTTACAAGTGCTAATTATTGTTCCAAATATGTTTTCCTTTAATAGTAAATTAAGGAGTATTGGTTGATCGACTTTGGAAATACTTAGTTTACTTCGTACTTCTGCAGAACAAATATGATAGTTAAATCCGATTACAAATAAATTATTATGCATCTTTCAAAATGAGAATGCAAACATAATTAAAAAACATACCGCTAATATTTTATTTCAATATTTTACAAATTTTATTACATAAATATGACAAAGAAAAATCTTGTTTTTTAAACTATAAAAACAGTTTGGTTTGATTTATAAATAAGCATATTATTTAAAGTTCCTAAATTGAAATTTAATACAAATATTAAATATATGTTAATACTATAAAATGTATATTTATTTAACTTTAAAGATGTTTTAAATATTTAACTTCTTTAGTAAGTTTTATTTAAATTCCACATAGATGTAAAATATTAATTTAACATATCTTTTGTATATTCATAATACAAAACAAATTAAAACTTTGAAGTTTATATGAAAATCACAAGTATTGATGAATTTCTATCAACAAGTTTTTTGGGTAAAAATAAAATTATTATTACATTTGTAGTTCATGACATATAATTGTTTACTTTTCGATAAAAAAGACCAAGTTACAACCATTACCCTCAACAGACCTGATGTTTTTAATGCCTTTAATGACGAACAAAGTTTTGAATTACAAGACGCGTTTAAACAAGTAAAAAAAGACAGTGAAACCCGTGTTGTAGTATTAACTGGTGCGGGAAAAGCATTTTGTAGCGGACAGGATTTAAAAGCCATTGCCGGTACTGAAAAACGTTCTTTTATCGATTCATTACACAAAAGATACAATCCTATCATTCGTGAAATGCGCAATTTACCAAAACCCATCATTTGCAAATTAAATGGCGTTGCAGCTGGTGCTGGTTGCTCATTAGCATTAGCCTCAGATTTTATCATTGCTTCAGAAAATGCAAGTTTAATTGAAGTTTTTATTAATGTAGGCTTAGTTTTAGATAGTGGTTCTTCATATTTCTTACCAAGACTAGTTGGTAGTGCCAGAGCTTTTGAACTAAGCACCATGGGCAGCAAAGTATCTGCCAAACAGGCATTGGATTGGGGCATGATTAACAGATGTGTTACCCCAGAAACATTGGATGAAGAAACTGCTAAAATAGTTGATTATTATGCCAATGCACCTACAAAAGCTATAGGCTTAATGAAAAAAATGCTCAATAAGTCTTTTCATTCTGATTTAGAGACCATGTTAGAATATGAAGCATACTGTCAAGAAATAGCTGGTTGCAGCAATGACAACAAAGAAGGTGTCAAAGCCTTTAATGAAAAAAGAAAACCTCAATTTACAGGCAATTAATTATATCATGTTTAAAAAATTACTTTTTGTTTTATCCCTACTAACTTTTAGTGTATCAATTGGCATTGCACAAACAATCGAGAACGACTTTTGTGGACATCGTTTTGAAATAGAAAAAAACATTCAGAAAAACCCCAATTATCTTCAATGGCAAAACTCGCTTTTTCAAGAGGCTATGCAAAAGTTTCAAGAAATTGAATCTTCTAAAAGAAAAATCAACAGCGATACTGAATACTACGAAATAAAAGTTGTTTTCCATGTTTTGTATAACAATACTGAACAAAATATTAACGAAGCATTTATTCAAGACCAAATGCTTGTATTAAACAATGCATTTAGAAAAAAGAATGGCGATACAACTAGAATCAGAGACATTTTCAAAGCCATTGCGGCAGATACACGCATACAATTCGTTTTGGCAGATAAAGATCCGCAAGGCAATCCAACAAATGGTATTACAAGAACTCCCACATCTAGAACAACTTTTTCTATTAATAGGATTGGTCAATATTCTACAGATATGAAATACACATCAAGAGGTGGCAGAAATGCTTGGGACCCTACGAAATATTTAAATATTTGGGTTTGCAACATGCGTTTTCCTGATCAGATATCCATGACATTAGGTTTTGCAACTCCTCCAACAAATGCCCCTAATTGGGATGGCTTTAATGCAACAAAAGACACAACAGATCCAGAGACAGGCGTAGTTTGCCATTTTTCAACCATTGGAAGAAACCATCCTCAAGCGATTAATGCCAATGTAGAAGCAAAAACATTGGTTCACGAAGTTGGTCATTTCTTGGGATTAAGGCACACATGGGGTGATGGTGGTGGAACTGCTCAAGGTTGTAATGTTGATGATGGCATTATGGATACGCCAAACTCAAGAGACAGAAATTACTCATGTAACAACCGTCCTAATACCTGCAATGATGCTATCGATGATAAACCCGATATGACCGAAAACTATATGGATTATGCTCTCGACAATTGTTCGGCTATGTTTACAGCACAACAAGCGTTTATGATGAGATTTGTTTTAAATAAGTTAAGAACTGGCTTACCCTTCAGAAAAATAAATTTTGATACAATACCTGACTTTGTTAAGGTTATTTTGTATCCTAATCCTACATTTAACAATCAAAACACCAACATATTAATTGAGTCTCCCAACAATAACGAAGATTTTATTGCTAGCATGATTGATATGAATGGTAAACAAATATTTGAACTTAATCTACTTTCTAATTCAAAATCTAATTTACCAACTGCAGTATTAGCCAATGGCATTTATTTTATTTTAGTTAGAGAAAAAGAAAGTGGAAAAATAATAAGCAAACAAAAACTACTGATTAATTAATTGATTTGTTAAAATCTAAGCAAGTATTTTTAATTTTTTTCGCCCTTTTTACGGTTTATTTATTTCTACTCAACAATGTTTTAAATACCTACAACCGACATCAAAAAATCATCAACGAAGATGCCTTTGGTTATTATACAATTTTACCTGCCTTTTTCAAATACAACGACCCAAACTTTGCTTTCTTAGATAGCTCTGTCAGAAATTTACCATTATACAAAGACTATATCCCTCCCGTAGTAAATAGTTTAGACAACAACACTAAAGTTTGTAAATACTATGCAGGAGTCGCTATTCTTCAGTTGCCATTTTATCTTGCAGGTAATCAAATAGCCAAATTCCAAAAACAAACCATAGGTTACGAATCTGTTTTTCAATATGCGATTTTATGTTCAGTAATTTTTTACTTAGCCCTTGCCATTTGGTTTTTTATCAAAGCATTTCAGTTACTTGGTGTTTCATCATGGTTAACTATTGTTTTAGGTGCACTAGCTTTATTTGGAACAAATATTTATTGTTACACCACTTATGATCCAGCCTATAGTCATGTTTATTCGATATTTGCATTTAATGCTTTCATCTATTATAGTATTAAGTTCAAGAAGCACTTCAAACAACTAGATTTATTAAAAATTGGTTTATTAGCAGGCATTATTATTGCTATTAGACCACTAAATGGCCTACTACTTTTGGTTTTTCCAATGGTTATGGGGCTTCAAAACTTTTTATCAATTCTAGCTAAAACAAAAAACTACTTGTTATTAAGTGGCGTTTTAATTGCCCCATTTATTCAATCTTACTTATGGTTTTGGCAAACTGGTAAATGGTATGTTTATCCTTATGTTAATGAATATTTGGAATTTGGCAACCCCAAAGTCATTGAATTACTTTTTGGGTTTGATTGTGGATGGTTCATTTACACACCTTTTCCTTTGATATTGTTAATTTCGAGTTTGACAATAATTTTAACTAAGAAAAAAATTGGCCTATTTGTAACCATACTTTTATTAGCCTCATCAATAATCTATTTAACATCATGTTGGTATTATGTTCATTATGGTTGTACGTTAAGTTGCAGACCTTTAACAGAATATATTTTCCCAATTTTTATACTTTTTGCATATACAACTACTTTAATTTATCATGCAAATAAAACACGGATAACAATCATTGCTATGGCTATCATTGGCATATTATACAATCAAATCATTCATTATCAATTTTATAATCAAATCATCAATTGGTGTAAAATGGATAAAGCAAAATTTAAAATGGTGTTTTTAAAAACTCATCCATATTATGCTTATAGCACAAGTGATTTTTGGAATTTTGAAAGCTTTAAAACAAATCAAATCATTGATTCGTCAATCAACTTAAATTTTTCAATTAATCCCAATCAATCTAAGGACAGCAAAACTATTGAATTTGATGAAATCATCGCTAATGATTCAAACATTCTCATTGATTTAGAACTTAAAATCAAGATGAATAATAATATTAACGAAAGCGTAATTTCGATGTTATTAACAGAAAATAACCAATACATAGACTTGCATCATTTTTTGCTTAAAAGAGTTGTCAAAGAAAAAAACAATTGGACTGATTACAAATATCAAATATTAATAAACAAACCAATTCGACATTGTAAAATTGATTTCACGCTTGAATCTATTGACAACAATTCAATTACGGAACTTTCCATTCAAAACGTTAAACTACACCGAATAGCTTATTAATTAACTTATCATTCAAGTTATTTGATTGATAAATAATAAACCAATAAATCCAAAAAATTCATTAAGATTTACTATCTAATTTTGGCTTAGTGAACCATCTCATCAAACTAACAAATACTTTTTGGTATTTCTCTTTGTCTAATAATGCAGATTCCTTAGCCGCTTTGGTTAATATAAAAATCCCCAAAGGCAAAAGTATAATACTCGACATCCACGCTCCTAACCATTCAGGAACTATGCCCTCTCGCCCCATTTTAAAACCAATCATATTGATAACATAATACAAAATAAACATAACAATAGAAAAAATCATAGGCACTCCAATGCCACCTTTTCTAATAATGGTACCTAATGGAGCAGACATAACAAACAAGACAATTAAAACGAAAGACAAAGTAAACTTTTCGTGCCATTTGATTTCATAAATTTTAACTTCTTTTTTAATACCTTCAAGTTGACTAGTTGTAGATTCAATTAAACTTCTAAGATTTCTTGATGAATTCAATGCAGATTCCAACAAAGCATATCTGTTTTCTTTTGAAAAATTTAAAACTATAGAATCTAGTGCTAAACTAGGACTATCAAGTGTATTACCTACCGAAACTGTATTTGGATTAATATAATATGGGCGAATATAATCCCTTACCGAATTGGTTTGTTTTTTGATTTCTCGCTTACAGGAATCTATAGCTTCGTTTAATTCCTTTATATTCATCATCACTGCACTCCCTTTAAAAAGTTCTTTGTCTGTCATTTTTAAATCTAAATCACTGAGGTCGAAAGTCATTTTTTGTTGATCGAAATAAGTGGTTGTAGCAGGAAAATTGGTTGAATATTTGGCATCATCCACCATCTCTTCATATCTAACACCATCATAAAGCGTAAAATAAAGCAATCTCTTATCGTCACTTAATTTCATTAACCCTTTATCGGCCCTTACAATATTTAACTGACTGTATCCTGGTTTAATTTCATAAATCAGAACATCGTGAATAGTTTCATTGTCTTTATCTTTTTTACCAATTTTAATCTGATAATTATCAATCCCATTATAAAACAACCCTTCTTTGATATCAAATGCAGGTTTTTTATTCCGAATATCCCACAACAAACTTTTAGCTTCTAAATTGGCTTTAGGAATAACAATATTAGAAACATAGAAGGTAACAAGTGCCAATATAATAATTACAATAAAAACAGGCCTTAAAGCTCTATAAATGCTGATACCAGATGCTTTGAGAGCTACCAATTCATAGGATTCTGATAGATTTCCATAGGTCATTAAACTAGACAATAAAACAGCCAAAGGCAATGCCATAGGTATTAAATCGGCCATAGAATAAAAAAGTAACCTTGCTACAACGTGCCATTCCAAACCTTTACCAATTAAATCATCAATGTATTTCCAAAGAAATAGCATAAGAAAAAGAAACATTGAAATTAAAAAAGTAGCTAGAAAAGGTCCAATAAAAGCCTTAATAATGAGTAAATTTACCTTTTTCATTCAAGAAATATCAAAAGGCAAAAACCATTCCAAAACTATGACCCAACAACATGCCTGAGCGTATCTATTTGAGATTCCCACAATTCCTTAAGTCCTCTCATCTCTTCTTCTGAGCATTGTTCTGTTATTTTGATAGCTACATCATCCGTTAATTCATCAACTATAATTTCAATTTCCATGAACTCATTTTCAGGTGAATTCTCCCATTTGAACCTAGTCAATCTATTATTCACAGATTTCAACAATTTCGCTTTATTAATGGTGCCGTCATCAAATTCAAATTCAAAATCAAGTCTACTTTTTGAAATCACTTTGTGAGCAAACCACTCTTGTAAGCCTGAAGGATTTGAAATGTAATTAAACAAAATACTAGGCGAGCATCTAATTGGAAACTCCAAATTTATCTCCACTCTCTTCATTTTCTTTGTCATTTTATATTCATTTATTGATTGATGTTTGCAATTAACTAAATAAATCCCATTTCAAGAATATTTTTTTGCAATATTTGTAAACTTTTTAATTGAAAACATTTTTACAAGATAAAACCGTTAGTTTAATATGCCATATATTATTGGGCATTGTTGGTATTCCTTTGCTTTTGATGTTAAACAAATATGAATCACTGATTTATATCAATCAACATCATTCATATTTTTTAGATGTTTTGATGTATCATTTAACACGAATTCCAGAGTTAGCCTCGATTGTTTTCATCATTATTTTAGGTTTATTTGCAGAAAGAAGACAGTTTTTTGCCATAATTGTGGCACTTTCTTTATGTGGATTGTTTATTCTTTTATCAAAAAATTTCATTTTTTCTGAATTCAAAAGACCATTTGCATGGATTATGGAAAATCCACCTTATAAATTTCATTTTGTTGATGGTATTAAACTTCATTCCAACGGCAGCTTTCCATCAGGTCATACAATTTCAGCTTTTTGTTCTTTGGGTTTGATTGGTTTTCTAAGCAGGAATAGTTGGATTCAATTACTTTTATTTATTTTAGCTTTATCTATGGGATACTCCAGAATATATACGCTACAACATTACTTAATGGATGTTTATGCTGGTGCTTTGGCTGGCTATGCATTTGCTTTTTTTATTTCATTTTATATGCAAAATAAATTTATAACAAGCTACTGGCAATCTCCAATTATTAAACTTAAATAAATGCAAAAGTCAGTTAACCCTTTCCATATTATTATTATCATTGCTTTGGGCATTGTTTTATTTATACCTTATTTAGGAAGTGTTCATTTATTTGATTGGGATGAAATTAATTTTGCTGAATCTGCGAGGGAAATGATTGTAACAGGCGATTATTCTAAAGTGCAAATTAATTTCAATCCATTCTGGGAAAAACCGCCCCTGTTTATTTGGGTTCAAGTGCTTTCTATGAAAATATTTGGCATCAATGAGTTTGCGGCAAGATTGCCAAATGCCATTTTTGGTATTTTAACCATGTTATTAATTTATTCTTTTGCTAAAAAACTTTTTAAAGGACATATAGCACATTGGTGGGTGTTATCTTATTTAGGCGCAATAACACCATTGTTTTATTTTAAAACAGGTTTAATTGACCCCATGTTTAATTACTTTATTTTTTTAAGCATACTGGAATTCTACAAAGCCATTAAAAATCTTAACGTCAACTACAATCCTAACATCAATTTTTTAAAAGCAGGCATTTATACCGGTATTGCTATTCTATGTAAAGGTCCTGTTGCTCTTTTAATTTGTTTACTTGTTCTATTCGCCATGTATTTTGCTAAAAGAATGACTTGGTTTTTTAGTTTTAGTCATTTATTAATCTACGGATTTGTAACCTTATTAGTTTGCTCTATTTGGTTTGTACCAGAAACCGTTGCTAACGGGCCATATTTTTTAATTGAATTTATTAAATATCAAATGGGTTTGTTTTCTCAAAATATTGCTGGTCATCAACAGCCATTTTATTACCACACTATGGTTTTGCTTTTCGGTTGTTTTCCTGCATCTATTATCGCTTTAACAGCTAGGCATAAAAATGAGTATTACACCTATGAAGAAAATCTTTTTAGAACAACAATGCTATGCTTGTTTTGGGTTGTATTAATTCTTTTTTCTATTGTAAAAACTAAAATTGTTCACTATTCATCTCTTTGTTGGTTACCTTTAACTTTTTTATCTGCTTATGCCATCGAAAGCATTACCAATCAGGTCTTTAAATTGAGAACTTTTTATACCATCGTAATCTCCTTTATCGGCCTGTCTATTGCAGCAATTGTTTTTGCTATACCTTATTTGATGATGTTTCACAAATCAGAATTAACGAAGAACATTAAAGACCAATTTGCAATTGAAAATATAAATGCAAATGTTAATTGGAGTTGGGTAGATACAACACCAGCTATCATTTTAGCTTTAGGCATTCTGTTGTTTGTTATTTTGAGAATTAAAGGCAGTAAATCTACCAATCAATTTTCTGTACTTTTAGTTAGCGTGATACTTTTTGTATCCACAAGTTCAATTATTTTAGTTCCTAAAATAGAAAAACACACACAAAATTCGATCATTACATTTTTAAAAACTAAACAAAATGAAAATTGCTATATCCACAATGTTGGTTATAAAACTTATGCCATTTATTTTTATGCTCAAACAAAACCTTTGAAATACATGGATGGCCTTAATCTATTAAGAGAAAATTATTTTAAAGAAAAGGCTGTTAAAAACTTTTTACAACTCAATGAAAATGAGCGAAACGAACTTGATAGCAGAGAAAAACATTGGCTCCTGAATCATCAAGACATTGATAAACCAACTTATTTTATTGCCAAAATAAACAATCAGCAAGACTTAGATAAAAACGAAAATTTAAAAGTTATATTAAACCAAAATGGCTTTATTGTATATCAGAGAAAATAAAGAATAAAACAACTACAAGAACCCATTTTCAATTAATAAATTAACAATATCTTCTTTATCTTTTCCGAGCGAAGATTTTATTTTGTAAAATTTATTATTTTTATAAACTAATAAGTTCCATTCGTTACTCATAAAAGAACTTTCTGTAGCTGTACATATCATAACTCCAACAGAATTAAAAATCAGATATTGATTAAGCAAACCACTTTGTCCATTGACTGTATTTTTTGTAATAGTTCCTATATATTTAGAATCTTGTTGAATATTATCACCTAAAAACATCAAAAAAGAACTTTTATTTCGAGGCACAATTACATCAAAACTTGAAGTAGTATTAGTAGAAACTTGATTATTAGATTGAATTGGAATAGATACACGCCCCTTTAAAATCACAAACATCTCAGCTTTTACGGTATCAACACCAAATTGATTAATTAAGCCATATTGACAAATATTTTCATACACATTAGGAATACCAATTGCATTTTTTATATCGCAAACTAAATTCAAACCTGGAAAGAAATATTGATCATAATAGACTTTTTCAGTTGGGCTTTCATCGTAAGACTTTTTGGTTACAATCAAATAAGGTAAATTAGTTTTTAATCCATTAATAGATTGCTCTTCTATCCCTAATAAAAAACTTTTTTGATACACTTTTACAGTTGCAATTGGTTCACCCTTACAAAACAAGGTGTCTAAACTTGATATGCCTTTGGATTTTAGTTTAGAATCCTCAATATTTTTAAGATGCTTTTTCATTTCTTTATCGCTGACTTGGGCATTCATAGAAATAAAAAACATCATCAAAGAAAAAGCAATTAATTTATTCATCATAATATTTCAAATTTAGAAGTTGTGTTTTGATATTCAATTGGATTATTACTCGCTATTAATACTATCTTATCTGACATAATTGAATTTAAACAATTTTTATACCATTCTTCTCCATGTGAATCCATATTTGTTAGAGGTTCATCCAACAAAAGGATTGGACTATTAGATGCCAAACAGAGGGAAGTTTTGAGTCTCTGTAACATGCCTGAAGAAAAATTTTTAACAGGTAAATTTGATTGTTTAAAAGTAAACTCAGAAAAACTTAAAAATTCATTCAGTTCTATTTTCAATTTATTTAAATCAAAATACAATTGATAAATTTCAGATAAAGTAAAATCAAGAGGCAATTCGAGGTATGGTGAACTGAGAGCAAACACTTGTTGATTATTGTCAACTGTATTTTGGTCTACTAACACTTTGCCTACATTAGCCTGAACCAAACCATAAATTATTTGAATTAAAGTAGATTTACCAGAACCATTTCTACCTGTAATTGCTATACTTTCACCATCTTTAATAGAGAAACTAATATCCTTAAACAGCCATTGATTGTTATAGTGTTTTCCGATATTGACAACATCTAATTGCACTTTTAAGACACGGTATTATTTAGAAATATAACCTTTCATAATACCTCTATCGCTCGACTTAATAAAAGTCAGAATTTCATCTCTTTCAGGTGTTGCTTGCATATTAGCCTCAATTTGAGAAATAGCTTTGGCATTATTTAAACCTCTAACATAAAGCGTTCTGTAGATTTCTTGAATTTCTTCAATTTTTTCAGAAGTAAAACCACGTCTACGCAATCCAATTGAGTTTACACCTTCGTAACTTAGAGGCTCTCTAGCAGCTTTTGTATATGGAGGCACATCTTTTCTAACTAAACTTCCACCACTAATCATAGAATGTCTTCCAATATGAACAAATTGATGGACTAAAGTAGCGCCACCTAAAATGGCAGATTCACCAACTACAACATGTCCAGCAACTTGAGTGCCATTTGCTAAAATAACATGGTCTCCAATGATACAATCATGCGCAACGTGACTATATGCCATAATTAGAACATTATTTCCAATCACGGTTTGACCTCTATCTTTTGTGCCTCTATTTAGAGTAACGCATTCTCTGATAACTGTGTTATCACCAACAATGGTTAAACTATCCTCACCATCAAATTTTAAATCTTGAGGAATTGCAGAAATGACAGCACCAGGAAAAATTTTTACATTTTTTCCAATTCTAGCACCTTCAAAAATGGTAACACCAGAACCAATCCAGGTGCCCTCTCCAATTTCAACATTTTTATGAATAGTAACAAAAGGGTCTATTACAACATTCTCGGCAATTTTAGTATGTGGATGAACGTAAGCTAATGGTTGAATCATAGTTTCTATTATTTATATAACAATATTTTGATTGAGTACCCCTAAGGTTTTATTTAATTTTAACAATTTGTGCCATCATTTCAGCTTCACTCACCAATTTCTCTCCAACAAAACATCTACCTCTCATCAAACAAATACCTCTTCTAACTGGTTCTAACATTTCCATTTTCATAATTAGGGTATCACCAGGCACAACTTTTTCTTTGAATTTTGCATTATCGATCTTCATAAAATAGGTGGCATAATTTTCAGGGTCTGGAACTTCGCTTAATATTAATATTCCTCCAGCTTGAGCCATTGCCTCTAATTGTAAAACACCTGGCATGATTGGATCACCTGGAAAATGACCTGCAAAGAAATATTGATCGCCAGTAACATTTTTGATGGCAACAATATCCTTTTCAGAGCGACTAATTACTTTATCAACTAATAAAAAAGGATGAGCATGTGGTAAGAAACGATTGATATCCTTGTATTCATAAATAGCTTTTTGATTAGGGTCATAATGTGGCGCATCAATAGCTTGTTTTTTCTTTGTTTTCTTAATTAAAGCTTTGATTTTTTTAGCGAACGCTACGTTACTAGCATGCCCTGGTCGAGCAGCCATAATTTGAGCTTTAATAGGCATGCCCACCAAAGCTAAATCTCCTAACAAGTCCAATAGTTTATGCCTAGCAGGTTCGTTTTGAAAACGCAATTCAACATTGTTTAAAATACCTTCTTTTCTAACTTCTACCTTTGGTTTATTGAATACTTTTGCCAATCTAACCATTTCATCTTCTTCAACTACCCTATCTACAATAACAATGGCATTGTTTAAATCGCCACCTTTTATCAAATTATTGCTCAACATCATTTCCAATTCATGTAAAAAACAAAACGTTCTACAACTAGCTATCTCTGTGGCAAATTCATTTAAGTTAGTAATTGTTGCATGTTGTGTTCCTAAAACAGGGCTGTTATAATCCACCATCACTGTAGCTCTATAATCATCAAGTGGCATTGCTACCATTTCAACATGGTTTTCTTTATCGTTGTAATGTATGTTATTGGGAATTATAAAATACTCTCTTTCAGCATCTTGCTCAATAACACCTGTTTTTTGAAGTAATTCAACAAATGGGTATGAACTGCCATCAACAATTGGCATTTCGGGACCATCTATTTGCAATAAAACATTATCAATTTCTAAACCAACTAAAGCGGCTAAAGCATGTTCAACAGTACTCACCCTTGCACCATTTTTCTCAAGTGTGGTACCTCTTGATGTATCTACTACTAAATCACAATCTGCTTCGATAATAGGTTGGTTGTCTAAATCTACTCTTTGAAACTTATAGCCATGATTTATTGGAGCTGGCACAAAAGTTAAATTAACGCTAACACCTGTATGTAATCCCACACCAGAAATTGTTACCGATTCTTTTATAGTTGTTTGTTTCATTCTTTTTTTAATTCTTTAATAATGTTTTCTAATGCTCTAACTCTTTTTTCTAATTCAGGTAAATTTCTTTGTAAAACCTGACTTTTGAAAGCCTCTTTGACTGGCATAGCTGGAGACCCAATAAATTGTTGATTGGGTTCTTTGATTGATTTTGGCACCCCAGTTTGTCCTCCTATTTGAGTTCCATCTGCTATGGTGATATGACCAACAATACCAACTTGTGCGCCAATTACACATTGTTTGCCCACTTTCGTGCTTCCTGCAACACCGCTTAAACCTGCAATAACTGTATTTTCTCCTACTTCAGCATTGTGAGCAATTTGAACCATGTTATCTAATTTAACTCCTTTTCTTAAAATGGTACTACCCATAGTTGCTCTGTCTATGCAACAATTCGCTCCAGTTTCAACATGGTCTTCTATAATGACATTTCCTATTTGTGGTATTTTGGCATAAGTACCGTCTGGTGTTGGAGCAAAACCAAATCCATCCGAACCAATTGCAGTGCCTGCATGAATGATACAATGATTGCCTACAATACATTCTGCATATAATTTTACGCCCGAATAAAACAAGGTTTTATTACCAACTTTGGCGTTTTTACCAATGTATACATGTGGGTATAATTGAACACCATCTCCAATTAAAGCACCCTCTTCGATTACAACATAAGGACCAATGTATACATTTTCTCCAATTTTAGCAGAAGCGTGAATAATTGCTGTTTCATGAATCCCGACCCTATTGGTGTGTGGATTAAAATATTGATTCAATACCATGCAGAAAGCATAATATGGCATTGGATGCTTAATAACTGTGACAGAAAGTGGTTTTTCAATTACAAAATCAGATGGAATAATTACTAACGAAGCTTTAGTCTCGTATAGAAAGTTGGCATATTTAGGATTGGCTAAAAATGTCACATCACCAGTCTGCGAACCTTCTATTTTACCTGGTTTTAATATCACAACAGACGCATCGCCTTCAATGACACCTCCAACTAATTGTGCTATTTCATCTGCTTTAATTTGCGTCATAAAACGGTGCGAAGATACAATTTAACGATAAAAGCATAAATAATATTTTTTGACAGTTGTTTTAAATGCTTTAAGATTGTAATTATCACTTGCTTCTGCTACATCCAAAACTTGATTGTCCTTTTTTAAAATCTTAATGCTATTAATTTGATCGACTAAATAAGCATCATTTTTCAACATGCCATTATTTAAAAAATAGGACATATCATCCGATTCAATTTTAAACTTCTTTTTCATTGCTTTTTGACATTCTAAAATATAGTCACTTGTAAAGGGTTTAGGAGAAAGTTCTACCTTTGGTAAATTCCTATTGATGAAATTTTTAGATAATTGACTCAATACTTTATCCTGACTTAATTGCCAATCTTTAATGGCGCAAATAATATCGGCATCGTCTAAATTAATAAAATGCTGAATTGACATCTCATCATCTCTCAATTGGGAAATTTCTATTTCATTTGTTAAAAAATATTTTAAGGATTTAGAAATTCCACTAAAATCTTCTATTTGACAAATTGCCCTAGCCCTTTTCATGATATTAATTAATAAAATATCTGCTGCAACAACCGTTTTATGTAAATACACTTGCCAATACATCAACCTTCTAGCAATAATAAACTTCTCTATGCTATATATCCCCTTTTCTTCTACAACCAATTCATCTTCTCTGACATTCAACATGTGAATGATTCTCTCAGCTCCAACTTGTCCTTCTATAACCCCTGTAAAAAAACTATCTCTGCTTAAATAATCCAATCTATCCATATCCAATTGCCCTGATATTAATTGGTGTAAAAATGGTTTTTTATATTGATTACTAAATATTTTTAGCATTAAATCTAATTGTCCATTCATTTCATCATTCAATTTTTTCATCAACAAATAAGAAATAGATTCATGTGGCACTTTACTAACAATAGAATTTTCTAAAGAATGGCTATATGGACCATGTCCTACATCATGGAGCAATATACCTGCAAATAAAGCATCAGATTCTGCATCAGAAATTTTAACACCTTTTTGCCTCAGGGTTTCAACTGCTTTAACCATCAAATTTAATGCTCCTAAGGCATGATGAAAACGCGAATGAGTAGCACCAGGATAAACAAAATCCGTAACTCCCAATTGTTTGATTCTTCTTAGTCTTTGAAAGAATGGATGCTGTATCAATTGATGAATCAAAGGACTAGGAATAGTTAAAAAACCATATACAGGGTCGTTGATAATTTTACTACTATACATTAGGGCAAAGTTAATGCATTTTACGAATGGATTTCAAACCCATTATTGATTAAAATATAGCATCAATGTTTTAGCAACATTTTGAGCCACAATCATTCTACCTTCTTGTGTGTAGTGTTCGGTAGTCCAATCTTTTTCTCCAAAATATTGTCCAGGCACTTTCTCTAAATTATCAATCATAATAACCCCTTTTTCTGAATATCTTTTCACTAACAAATCTCTGTTCGTTTTCATGAAATAAACTAGACTGGGACCAACTAAACTATCTGCCCATTCAACATTTTCTGCCAAAATATTAAAGTATAATTGAATATTTTTTTGTTTACATATCTCTGCAATTTTATCAAAGTCATGAATTCTTGGATTATTATTCACATCTATCTGAAAAGCATAACCTTTGATATAATGGTCGGCTAACACCCTTTTGGGAAAATCCTCCCCGCCTTCTGGCAATGGAAATTTCTCTTGTTCACACCAAGTTTTAATGGTGTTATGTGGCAATTCAAAATTCACCTTTAAGGTATCGAATTCAAAACAATGCAACATCTTTTTATCTTGTTCGTCTGCACTAGGCGAAGCATGAAAACCAAGTGTGGCACACAATCTATTGTATAATGGTGAAGCATTTTGATAGAAACATTTGGTGCGAAGTAAAGCACTTTCTTGAGGTGAATAAATCCATGGTTTACCAAAAGATCTTAAATTCATGGTGACTACCAATTTTTTAACCCTCGCAGAAGTATCAATCAAATCAATGATGGGCAAAAACATACCTGCATGATAGGCTGGTACTTGCATGCCGCTTAATCGCATACCATCGATACTATCATTAATCATATCACTAATCGTTCTTTTGTCGGTATCGTTTGGCGAAACCCAATAATTAGATGATTCGCCTAAATATAAAACATCATTGTGCCATTGAAACTCCCTTAAATTAAACAACATGTAGCCTTGATCTTTTAATTCAGGTTCCCAATAAATTTTAGAATAAATAAAATGACTTAGAAACACTGTTCCAATTACTGCCAAACCTTTTAAAATCATGTTCTTAAAGTTCATTTCTAAAATCTAAAATATATAAACGGTTGATATTCTGTGCCACATAAGACCAAGATGCAAAATAACATAAAGCAATACAAAGTCCATCTTTGAAAACCATTGTATTGTTTGCAGTAATCATCAAATCGCAAATTGCCTCTGTGCCATTCCATGATTCCAAAAATCAATAGCAATAAGAAAATAAATGGTTGTGTGTCCAATTGTCTGGTTCCATCATTAATGCCAATCATCCCTTTAAATACATTGACAGCTTGATTGAAATCTGCGGCTCTGAAAAACACCCAAGCCAAAGTGACAGAAACAAAGGTTAAAACTCCTTTAACCAGAGTAGACCTTAACTTAATTGGAGAAAATCGCTCAATTAAATAAAAAATCCCATGCAAAGCGCCCCAAATGATAAAGGTATAGTTGGCCCCATGCCACAAACCACTAATTAGAAAAACAAGCAACACATTGATTACCCATCTTTGTTTTTTTACTTTATTGCCACCTAACGGAATATATAGGTAATCTCTGAACCACGATGTTAAAGAAATATGCCAACGTTTCCAAAACTCTGTAATGTTTTTAGAAAGATATGGACGATTGAAATTGTCCATCAAATTAATGCCAAATAACTTTGCCACACCCTGAGCAATTAAAGAATAACCAAAAAAATCTGCATATATCTGAAATGAAAATGACAATACTCCAACTATGTTCCAATAGAATGGCCATTTGCTTGGTTCGTTGAAAATTGAAGTAACGGTGTAAGACAAATTATCGGCAATTACCATTTTAACAAAAAAACCATACAACATGATTCTAAATCCTGATTGCAGATTCTCGTATAAGATGGTGTGTTTGGCTTTTAACTGCTCATTTAAATGGTTAAAACGCTCGATTGGACCAGCTACCAATTGTGGAAAATAGCTCACAAACACTGCAAAATGCCCCAAATGTTTTTCGGGTTTTGCTCTTCCATAGTAAACATCCAAGGTATAACTCATGGTTTGGAAAGTGTAAAATGAAATACCAACAGGCAATGCTTTGCCTAAAAAATCAACTAAATCTCTGATTTTTTGATGCGGATGAACCAACTGTTGAACCCAATCTGTACTGCCCACAAAAAAATAGAAATATTTAAACAGAAACAATATCCCTAGATTAGCACTCAAACTCAAAAATAGCCAACGTTTTCTGACAGCTTTTTCTTGAGAGGCATCTATTTTTTGGGCTACCCAAAAATCTAGAAGAGTAGAAACAATAATAATGATAACAAACTCCCATTTCCACCAACCATAAAACAAATAGGAAGCGGCAAGGATGAGCAACCAACGCCATCTTTGAGGCAACAAGAAGTATAACCCAAAAACCAAGGGTAAAAACAAAAAGAATATCCAAGAGTTGAATAACACGCTGCCGAAATTTAATCAGCAAATCTAATACTAATTGTTTTGATAAAACAAGGTCTAATTGATTTAGAATAAAAAGGGAATTATAAGTCTCTGTTGGTGAAAATTCAAAAAAACAGACTTACAAAAAGCTCATGTTTAATGAAGACAATTATCAAATCATCATTTTTCAAAAGATTGAATTACCAAAATGATGATTGTTTATTCTGCAAAACATCTTTTTGATTTAGTTTATATCTAAAACCAAGTGCCAAAGAATTAAATCGATTAAAATGATCTATTTTGTATAATTGAGGTGTAAAATTCAACCCAAACTTCACATCTAAAAATAAATTAACTTCACAACTAAAGTTATATTTTATTCCTAAGGGAATGAACAAGGAATAAGATGTTGTGTTCAAAGTATTCTCAATATTAATGCTTGACCAAAGTAAAGATGTATCATTTTTATAGTTTGAAACATAAAAATTGCTATTTTTTGTTCCTCTCAATGAATTCAATGAAAACACAGCCCCCATTCCGATGTATGAAGCAAAATTCTTGGCAAATACTTTCGAATTAATAATATACGTAAGCCCAAGTTGCTGACCAGAAACTCTGTAATTATAACCCAAATATTTTTCATACATAATATTGTCTGAAGCCAAAGAGTCATAATAAATACTGGCATTCGACATCTGCAAATTCTTATTATAAAAAACAGATACTCCAAACTTTAGTTCTTGTTTTAAATTTCGTTTTTTAAACAGCAATGGCTTAACTCTGTATACCATTTCAAAATTTACTTTATTGTATGTATTATTAAAATAGGCATTTGTATAATTAGGTTTAAAGTTTTGAATTAATGGATTGAATGAACTTAGTTGATTTAAAAAAAACAACTCTCTATTGTAATTGGTTTGATTGACACCAAAATCAAAACTAAAATCTAAACCTATAAGTTTGCTATCTGATGTAGAATCTTGGGTTGATAAATTATTGCAAATTCCAACATTCATACATCCAAAAACCACCAACATAAAACTAAATTTCACAACACAAATTTAAACCATTATTCATCATTTTATTGCCAACATTTTTAAAAAGGTAGCATGCATGATTTCAATCTCAGGTTTACTTTTCTTTTTACCCAAATAAGCTACGCCATAAAATGAAAAAAATACAGCTAACAACAAGGGCACTAACCAAAGTATATCAGAGGATTGACCCAAAGATAAATTTGCTCCACCAATCAATAAAATGAAGAAAATAGAGACCCCAATGGTGATGTAAAAAAACATAAACATGGTCCAAACTGGAGGTCGAGGGCCATATAAACCGCGAACATGAATAGAATTTTCATCCAACTTTTGAACGGTCAAAGTTAATTGAGGCGACCAATAATGCCTTAAATGACTTGGAAAAAACAATGTTGCATAAAATTCGTTGGCTTCGCCTTTACATGGATTGTTTTCTAGCATTAAACCTTGCTTAAATCTCAACACAAATTCTTTGGCAGAAATTGGCATATCAAAATGAAAGCGAGGCCTTACTTGGCTTAATGAAAACTCCGCTGGAACTTCTTTGTAATTATCTTCATTCATAATTTAACTAGTTCAAAATTTAACTAGTTCAAAATTAGTAAATTTAATTACAAAAAAAATAAAAAATAATTAAACGATTCTTTATAAAATCTTAAAAAAATTAGTTTCATTACGAATTTAATAGATTAAGCTCAATAAATAAAATACACTGAGATCACATAAAATAATCTAATTAAGCTTGGTATAGAAATGCAAACTATCGTTTTTGTTTGAATCCCCTGAAAATATCGACTGTAGGTCTTTCAATATAATATCTGGCCTAACTACGCCCTTTTCCCAAAAATCATTTCCGCCAAATTTATTTTCTCTTTTATTGTTATTAAAAACCTGATGAGAGTTAAATGGTTTGAAAAAAGCGTATCGGTTATCTACTTTTATCATATCTTTCAACGATTTATATTGATTGGTATGTATCCAAATATCTGCCAAACTTGCTGCTTTTATAACTACCTCCATACTAAGGGGATAAGAAAACTTATCGGTTTTTTGTTGAAAAATATAAAGTCCACCTGCATCATTGATTAATTGAGCTGTATATGAATTGCCTCCGGGAACATTCCAAGTATCTCCAAACTTGGCATCTGTCATTACCATTTTTCTGTTTTTATTTAAATTGGTAGTTTTTAAAATAGTTTGGTAATTCAATTTAGTAACATTAAAAATAGAATCCGATTGAATTGTTTGATTCATAATTGATCCAAAAAACTTAATCCATTCTGCCCTCGCTAAAGGATGTTGTTCTTTGAAATTATCACAAATAATGTATTCAATATTTTGCAATTTCAAACGTTTCATGAATGCTGTATTAATTTTATTAAAACTGCTACCTACAACTATATCAGGTTTCAATCTCAACAATGATTCCTCATCAATTAGTCCATCTTCGCCAATTTCAACTATCAAACCTTGATTGAATTGATGCAACAAAATAGAATCGTTGTAATAATGAATATTATCAACTCCAATAATATTTTTTTGACAGTTTAATTCAGACAAATATGCCGAGAAAACAGAAGACAAAACAACAATTTTTAAATTCTTTTGAGTTTTATCAAGGTGATACCAATTGGTATCTTGGTTATTAATCGTAAAAACAAATTGCTCATTACTTGATTTTGCAATCCCAAACATTTTAGAAAACTCGATAGCTTCAAAAATTAAAGATTCCTTTGAAACCTGATGATTGATAGTTTGTTGGCAAGCCATAACACTTACCAACAAATAAAAAACGAAAAACTTATTCATTAAACAATATACCATTCGGCACTATGCCGGCTTCAATAACCTTTATCCTATTTTTATTTACATCATAAATATACACTTTGCCGTTGGAGTTAAAATCTCCTGCATCGGTAATGTATAAATCACCATTGCTAGGATTAACAGCTAAACCATAAACACTTTCTCCTGTGTTGAGTGTTAAATATTCTACCAATCCACCTGTTTCTGTGTATTGATAAATCTTTGTACCTCCTAAACTTAAATAAATGGTTTGATTAGTTGCATTAAAAGTCATGGAACCACCATAACTACCTGTGCTTAATGAAATTGATTTTTCCACCTTATTAGAATCTTTGTTAATAAAACTTAGTTTGCCATTTTCTAAAACATTGCCTGAACTCCAATCTAAATCACCTGTAGAAAGAACCGCAACTTTAGTTTCTGAAATATTCAATATTTTACTTAACCCTTTTCCAATCATTATTGAATCTGCCAATAAATCAGTTTCAGAATTTATAACCATTAATTGGCTGGAATTTGTGCCTACTAAAACTTTTTTATCCAATTTAGCAAAATGTTCGCTCCAATGATTAATATTGATAGTTCCAGATTTTATATTTGTATTTAAATCTATGATTGAAACTTCGTTTGAAAACAAATGACTTACATAAGCTTTAGTTGCGGATAAGGGGAATAAATATCTTGGAGAATTAAGCGGAATTGTAAACGCTTTTTTAAAGGTTTCTTTATTAACCACTTCAATTTTATTAGAATTATTTACTACAATATAAAAAAACTGATTAGTTGCTATCATCGATTGAACAACATCACCTAAAGGCAAATCATTCGCTTTTTGAAATGCATCAAAATATTCACCAGTACCCGGTTTGTATAGACCAATGCTTCCGTTTGATTTTTGAAATCCACCTTCATTGATAACATATACGCCTTTGTAATTTTCTGTTAAAACAGTCACCTTTTCGTCTTTTTTACAACCAATTAATAAAGAGAAAGAAAGTAATAATAAGGCTTGTGAGATTTTAATTTTTGTCATAATTGATATTTATTTTTAATGATATTTGATAATTCCTAAGTGGCATTGGGCGATTTTCCATCACTTGATAAATTTGATTGTTGATATTCATTACATTGAACCAACATTCACCCGATAATTTTTTATAATTGAGATAGTATCCTAAACCAATATTTAACAACAGGTAAGGTTTTAAAGTATGATACTCCAAATTATCCGACTTTGTATAAAGCTTACCTATGTATTGAGAAGTAACATTTAGCTGCAACTTGCGAAATTGATAACTAACACCCAACATTCCTGAATGATTGGGCGTATAAATCAATTGCTTTCCTAAAGATTTTTCGTCCTCTAAATAGGTTTTTGTGTTGATGGTATTCACAAACTGATACCTAGAAATAACTTTGATTTTTGAATGGGTTTTAATTTCATGAGCATATTCTGAAGAAAACTCCAATCCATTACTTTGCACTTGTTTGGCATTTTGTGCCATCCAAAAACTGGAACTTGATGATGGCAACCAAATAATCCAATTATTTAATAAATGATGAAAAGCAGTCATATTGAATTTAAATTTATCAAATGCAAAAACTGTGGTAATTTCTGCTTTTCTACCTTTTTCAGGCATTAAATTAGCGTTCCCACCTGGCAGCCAAAACAAATCATTGAAAGATGGCAATCTGTAACAATATGCAGCATTGGCTTTCAATTTCAAATATGAGTTAATTTTTTGTTCATATCCGATTTCAGGCGCTAAAGGAGCCAGTTCCATGTTATGCATTTGACTTCTAAGGCTTAAACTCAATTTGTGAACTTGATTTTTAGACAACCAATCCAATTTATTCAACCAAGTTATTAAGTCTCTTTTTTTGCCTGTTCGATAACCATCAGAAAATGCATGTTGATTGGTAAAATTAACAGAGCTAGTAATAGATAATTGAGGCTTAAATTGAAAATTCAACTCCGACTCAATGATTTTATTGACTGATCGACTAAGCGCTGGGGCTAAATTGGTATGAAAATAATCAATATACTCATCCAATAAACATAATTTATTGTGAATGCTAAGTTTGCTATTTATTTGAAATTGATGCTGAAGATAGGCTTTGTAGTTTCTATCATTTTGTTGTTCGTTTGCAAAAGAGGCAACTCCCATCGGACTAGGCAACATTCTTTCTGATTCCATAGCCCAAAAATTAGCATAAAAACGGTGCGAAGATTTGGTTTCGTATGACAACTCTTGCATGAAACCCACTTGCTTGTATTCATTATTTTCTAGCTTTGTGAGTGGCGAACCTTGCTTAAAATAATCGTAATATTGAAAATTATTTAAGCCATTTCTGTGCAAAACTTTGGTTCTAAAGCTAAGATTTTTATGAAAACCTGTTAATGAGAAAGCTTGTTGTTGATTATTAAAACTCCCTAAATTAGATTCAAATTTGATGATTTTTTCTTTTATCAACTTGTTTTTTAATTGAATGGCGCCAGCAATTGCTCCTTGACCAACCAAATTATTATTAGCACCAGATTCTAACGTTGCATTTTCGATAAAAAACATAGGAATTAGATTCAAATCCTTTAACCCATTCATACAACTTTGAAGATTGATGCCATTCCAAACCAAAGCTGTATGTTGGGCGCTCATACCTCGCATAGAAGTTGTAGCTAAAGCACTTGGCGAATATTGTTTTACAAATAATGCTGCATTTTGATTGAGTAATTGATTGAGCGTTTGAGTTTGCTGTAGTGGCAGGTTTAACTTTACAGTGCCTACTTGTTGATTGTTGTTGGCAGCTAATTTTTGGAACCCATCTATAATAAAAGTATCCATAGCCTCCTGTGCTATGCTGTTTGAAACTATCAAACACAAAAACGATATCAGGCAAATGTGCCGCATATTTATCTTTTTTAAACTTCTAAAACTTGGGGAAAGAGGAAACGATACATGCACAAAATACATTTATCACTTCTAGCTTTTTCTCCGAAAGCGTTGAAATTCGTTAGACATTGGCAGGTCTTCTGACTTACTCTTTTACTTTTTTTTAAACCTTCCCATCAGTTATAAAACCAACAGTGGTGTAACATTTTAAAAAAAGCGCATTACTCTTTAGCAATGCAAGAGATTACAGCATCGGGAAATGTCTGGGATTTTCACCCTAGTTCCCTTTTAATCAATTATTAAATTTTAACTTAATAATAATTGAACCATTATCTGCTGCAAATATATTTTAATTTTGAAATAAAAAAACAATTTTGTTTAAAAAGAGTTAAACATTTTTTAAACAAGGTGATAAATGGAGGCTATAAGCTGTGTTTAAGAATTTAAGAAACATGTGCCTTATTTAGAAAACTTTGAGTAAGAAGTCAAATTTTGAGTTTTTTATGGCATGAAATATCTAAAATTCAAACATAAAGCATGTTGTTTAATAGCAATCAACATCTGCAATAAAAATTACGCCTTTTAAATTGTCTTTTTGAACAACAAAATCGTAAACATTATTGAGATAGGCTTTTAACTTGGGCATTTTTAAATGCTCTGGTTCAAATTTGATTAAAATATTCCGGATGTATAAATTCTTTATTTTTGAAACATGTGGCACTTCAGGACCCAAAACACGATGACCTAATTCTGATTTTATCAAATCTGCATATTGGGCCGCTACTTTAATAACATCTTCTAATTTTTTATGTTTAAAAGTAATCTTAATCAATCTGCTAAATGGCGGATAATTAAATTGTTCTCGCTCGGTTAATTGCATCTGAAACATGGCATCATAATCTAAATTAAGAATCGTTTTTATGATGGGATGTTCAGGCTGCTTGGTTTGAACAATCATTTCACCAGAATTTTCGCCTCTACCTGCTCTTCCTGCCAATTGGGCTAACAATTGAAAGGCTCTTTCGTGTGATCTAAAATCGGGGAAATTAATAATTTGATCGGCATTTACAACCGCTGTCATTTGTACATTTTTAAAATCAAAACCTTTCACTACTATTTGTGTGCCAACCAAAACATCAATTTTTTGAGCTTCAAATTCATTTACAATATTTTTGAATGCATTTTTTTGTCTTGTGCTATCATGGTCAAAACGGGTTACATTCAACTCAGGCAACAACAATTGCAATTCCTCTGTAATACGTTCTGTTCCATATCCTTGCATACTCATAGAATGACTTCCACAAGCTTGACATTTGGTTACATTATCTTGATAATATCCACAATAATGACATCTTAAATTGTTTGAATACTTATAATATGTAAGGGATATATCACAATTTACACATTTGCTAACCCAACCACATTCCGAACACTCCAAAATTGGAACAAATCCTTTTCTATTTTGAAAAACAATGGCTTGTGCATGCTTTTGTTTCAGTTCTTTCAGCGATGTATATAAATATTCCGAAAAAATTCCTGTCATTTTTTTCTGGCGAACATCTTCCCTTAAATCCACAACTGTAACCTTTGGTGCGGCTGTTTTAACATATCTTTCGTTTAGTTTAACCAATCCATATTTGCCTTGTTGCGCATTGTAATATGATTCAACAGATGGTGTAGCAGAACCCAACAACACTTTGGCATTTGCTAACTTTGCTAAAACTATAGCACAATCGCGGGCGTGGTATCTTGGTGATTTTTCAGACTGCTTATAAGTATTCTCGTGTTCTTCATCAATGATGATTAATCCCAAATTGGGCATAGGTACAAAAATTGAAGATCGAACACCAACCAATAATTTCACTTTACCATCCTGAGAATTTTGCCATATTTCTACCTTTTCATTGAAACTAAAACGACTATGAGCCACCATCATTACATCACCAAACAAAGATTCTAACTGACTGATAAGCTGGTCTGTTAAAGCAATTTCTGGCACAAGAAGTAAAACACTTTTATTCAAAGCAATTTGCTTTTTGATTAAATCAATATAAACAATAGTTTTGCCAGAAGCCGTTTGACCGTGTAATAAAACGGTTAAATGAGTAGCAAAAAAAGCCTCTATTTCTTGAACTGCTCGAACTTGATTTTGTGTTAAATCAAAAACATGTTTAGAATCCAAGTATTGTGCATAATTAAACCTAGAGCTTGCCTCATAATACTGTTCAATTACTTTTTTATCTATCAATGCCTTTATTGCACTGGATTTTAACAAATATTTTTGTGAAAGTTCCTTTTTATGAGCCGTTTGATTTTTTTGTCCTAAAAGTGCTAATAAAACATCAAACTGATTTTTAGATTTCTTTTGAAGTGAATCAAGAATTAGTTTGATTTCATCTTCTTTCAACAAAGCACTAATTTTTAGAAACGCTTCAGATTTGGGCTTGTATTTCTGTCCTAAATCTTCAAATATCTCAATATAACCTCTGTCATGAAGGCTTTTAATAACTTTCACAAAAGACGTTTTAGATTTAAGGATGGTTTCTAATTCAGAAATTTTAACTTTTTCTTTACCTTCCAAAATAGCTAAAATCTGATTTTCTCTTATGTCTATATCCTCAGGATTAAAGTCCAAATCATCCACTTTTTTAACAAATGTTTCACTTGCTATCCTGAGTCCCGAAGGCAAAGCTGCTATCATCACATCGCCTAAACCACACATGTAGTATTCTGCCACCCATTCCCAAAATTTGAGTTGTTGTTCAGAAATTAATGGATGATCGTCTATCATCGAAATGATATTTAAGGCTTCATAATGTGTTGGCGCCTCTTCAGTTATTTGAAAAATAATTGCTGTGTATACTTTTCTAACACCAAAAGGCACAAAAACTCTTTTTCCCCTCATCGCTAAATCATGAAACTCGTTAGGCAAACGGTAGGTAAATAATTTTTTAATTGGTAATGGCAGAATTACCTGAACATAAATGGTCTGTATGTCACTTTCCAAATCCATCACAGTGCTTTTGGATTGATAAACAATTCTATATTTCCTTTTTCGAGTTCTATCTCTTTTTTGAAATTAAAAACAATCAAAGCTGAAGTTGACAAAGTAGGACAATCTTTGGCAGAAAGCATACTTGCTAACAAGCTCAAGCCATCATTATGTCCAATCACCATTATGGCATTGTATTTTTTATACGATTGAATGATGCTATAAATATCGGAAGCAGATGCTAAATATAAATTTTCTAACATCAAAATATCAGGTTTACAATCATTGTTTTGTAAAAAAATATCAAGCGTTTGTCTCGTTCTATTTGCCGTACTGCATAGAATGACATCAGGCTGAATTTTGTTTTCACTAAAAATCTCGGAAACCTTTTGGGCTGTTCTTCTGCCATTTTCTGTTAAATTTCTTCCAAAATCATTAGGCGCATCATAGAGATGTTCTGTTTTAGCATGCCTTAAAAATATTAATGATTTCATAGTTTTGACTTCCTCCAAAATTTAATTGCTACCCACAACCATCCTACAATCATTAACACACCACCAATAGGGGCAGTTTTAGATGCATGTTTCAAAAATTCTAAGCCATCTAATTCTGAAAATGATGTTAAATACAAACTAAGAGAAAACAAAACCATTCCCCAAAAAATTATTGAAATAATATGATTGTCTAATAAAAATAACTTCATAGTTTTGTAAACGAATAGAACAATGATGGCAAGCGATTGAATTCCAAGATAATAGTTGGCTTTGTTGAAAATCACAAGTCTTTCTTCACTTAAGAAATCCTTAAGTGCATGAGATGCTAAAGCTCCTAAAATGATTGACAAAGCAAACAAGAAAAAACAAACGCTTAGTTTTCTTTGCTCTTTAAAGTTTAAAACCATTTGACAAAAATATATGAAAAACTACAAATTAGCTTTAATTTCATGCTTAAGTTTTATTTTAACTAATAATGCTGTTTACTCACAAACATTTTTAGGTTTACAACACAGCAACATGAGTGGCATTCACCAAGCCAACTTAAATCCAGCTAACATTGCAAATTCAAGACATAAACTTTATATCAATGGTCTAACAGCAGGCGTAGGTTTTAATAACGATTATTTAAAATTAAATTTTCCATTTCCAGTCATGAATTTAATTACTGGCAATGTACCTAACCAATATAAAACCCAAAGCGGAAGTATAGATTTTCAAGAAAATTGGCTTCAAGAAGATGTGAATGGTAAAGCTAAAAACTTCAATTTATTTTTAGCCACTAGAACGCCCGGTGTCATGTATCAAATTAGCAAAGGATTAACAATCGGCTTGCAATATAAAAATACATTAAATTTTCAAATCAACAATGTAGCAGAACCATTGGCAAGATTAGCAAGACATGGCATAGACAGTTCTAATGGAGGTATAACATACAGTGGTCCCAATAATTTTACGGTAGGCACAACCTATGGTGACAATGCCTTCAATATCAATATTAATGCTTACGGAGAATTAGCTGGAACGATAGCTAAAACAATTATTAAAACAGATAATATATTAATCAAAGCAGGATTTACACCCAAACTATTATTTGGGTATGCAACAGGATACATTAAAAACAATGGCATGCAGATAAGAGCACCTGGTTCTGATTCAATAATTTTTGGAAAAACAGATGTTGAATATGGCTATACAGACCCCTCTTTTTATGAAGATATTTCAACTATTAACATCGATTTTCTAAAAAACAAAGCATTGGGCAAAGGTTTTGGATATGATATTGGTGGCACATTTGAATACAGTCCAAAATCTACAGAAAAAATTACAAACAAAAAAAACAACTACCTTTTTAGAGCCGGCATTAGTTTATTAGACGCAGGAAATATCAAATACTCTAGTGGAACTAAAAACACGAGAATTATCAATAATTCAGGTGAAAAAGCTTTATTATTAGACTCAAATTTTGCTAGAGCTTGGGGAAATGGAGAAGAAACAGGCATAAGATATACAGACAGCGTGATGAGAACTATTTTTCAAATAGACACATCGTCAAATAGCATTACAACCAAAATGCCAACAACTATTAATTTGCAATTTGATTACAATGTATTCAAAATATTTTATGTAGGAGCCAATTTATCTCAAAGTTTAAGAGATAAAAGGGCTACAGGAATAAGAAGACCATCATACTTAACTGTGATTCCAAGAATTGAAACTAAACTCTTTGAAGTGGCATTACCGATGGGCCTTATGAATGATTACAGAAATGGCAGAATGGGACTTTTTGTGAGAGTAGGACCAGTATTTGTTGGTTCAGATAATATTATTGGTCAGTTAAAATCGAATAATATTTATGGGGCGGATTTTTACTTTGGAATAAGCACCGGTATTCCAACTAAAAAAGCGAGTAAAAAAGATGATGAATAATATCTATTAGCAAAAGTGTCTAATTAAGCAATCATTTTAAAGAAATACAAATGATATTGTTTTCCTATTTCGTTTTAAAACATTAGGTTTGCATTTTATTATATTATAATGATTGAACACAAGGAAGATAATAGAATAGCATATAGACTAAATAGGATTTCGGAATCAGAGACCATTGCTATGGCAAAACTTGGTCGCAAGCTCAAAGCAGAAGGAAAAGATATTATCAATTTAAGTTTTGGCGAACCAGATTTTTTCACACCTCAACACATCAAAGATGCAGCCATAGAAGCTATCAACAATAATCAAACTTTCTACACCCCTGTTGCTGGTATACCTGAATTAAGAGAAGCTATAAAAATTAAATTTAAGAGAGACAATAATTTAGAATATGAATTAGACCAAATTGTAGTAAGCACTGGTGCCAAAAACTCAATTATGAATACTGTTTTAGCAATTGTAAACCCTGGTGATGAAGTCATAATTCCTCAACCATATTGGGTCAGTTATTCCGACATGGTAAATTTAGCCGAAGGCAAAAACGTTTTCATTGCAACATCTATCGAAAGCAACTATAAAATTACACCAGAACAACTTGAAAAGGCTATTACTCCAAAAACAAAATTGTTTATGTTTAGCAGCCCAAATAACCCAAGTGGTATGGCTTATACCCATGATGAGTTAAAAGCATTTGCAGACATATTTGAGAAAAATCCACATGTTTATATCATCAGTGATGAGATTTATGAGCACATTAATTTTGTTGACAAACATCACAGTATTGCTACATTCGGGACGCTTAAAAATCGCACCATTACAGTAAATGGTTTATCAAAAGCATTTTCCATGACAGGTTGGAGAATTGGCTACATTGGCGCACCCAAAGATATTGCTTTTGCATGCGAAAAACTTCAAAGTCAATTTACAAGTGGAACCAATTCAATTGCTCAAAGAGCGGGCATAGCAGCACTTCTTGGGGATATGAAACCAACTCACGACATGAAAGAAGCTTTCTTAAAAAGAAGAAACTTATGTTTCAATATTTTGAGTTCAATCGATGGATTAAAAACAATTAATCCAGATGGCGCATTTTATTTATTTCCTGATGTCAGTTATTTTTTGGGCAAATCATTCAATGGAAAACCAATAAACACAACACAAGAATTATGCATGTATTTACTAAACGAACATTTAGTAGTAACTGTTGCTGGCAGTGCATTTGGAAACGAAAATTGCATCAGACTTTCTTATGCAACAAGTGAAGAAAACTTAGTGAAAGCTATGGAAAGAATCAAATTAGGATTAAGCTTGTTAAAGTAATGGAAGATATAATCAGTCAATTTAAAGGAAAAAAAGTTTTAATTATTGGCGATGTGATGTTGGATGCTTACATCATTGGAAAAGTTGATAGAGTTTCTCCAGAAGCACCCGTTCCTATTGTAAATATTGAATCTAAAGAAGATAGACTTGGAGGTGCAGCTAATGTGGCACTCAATATCAAAGCATTAGGCGCCACACCTATTTTGATATCTGCGATTGGAGACGATAAAGATGGAGAAACCTTTTTAAAAATCATCAAAAAAAATCAAATTGATGGCATAGGTATTTTTAAATCAAAACAACGTACTACTACTACTAAAACAAGAATTCTTGGCAATAAGCATCAATTATTAAGACTCGATAGCGAAAGTGCGATAGACTTAGACAACGATGATCATAAAACGTTAATTTCGATTGTAAAACAACAAATTAAATCATGTGATGTTGTTATACTTCAAGATTACAACAAAGGCGTTTTAACCGAAAAAAACATTCCTTTAATTATTGAAATTGCACTGAAGGCCAAAAAACCTATCGCAGTGGATCCAAAAAAGAAAAATTTTCTGGCATACAAAGGAGTTACATTATTTAAACCCAATCTGAAAGAAATTAAAGAAGGTTTGAATACAGATAAAAATTTAAAGAAAAACCCACAATTGATAGAAGCTGTTATAGAATTAAACCTAATACTTAACAATGCTTTAACAATGGTTACATTGAGCGAGGATGGTGTAATGATTACAGATCATAGCACATTTGAATTTATTCCAGCACATATTAGAAATATTTCAGATGTTAGTGGAGCTGGAGACACCGTAATTAGTGTTGCTTCACTATGTTTAGCTTGTAAATATGACAAGTATTTAATCGCTGAACTATCAAATTTAGCGGGAGGATTGGTTTGCGAAGAAAATGGCGTTGTGCCTATCAATATAGATAAATTCATAAAAGAGATTAGCTTGATTTTATAAATTTTGAATACCAGAAACCAAATAGAGCGTTATATTTTTCTTCATCAAGAAAGAATTTTAAAAATCTTAAGGTTTTACATGCTTATTGCATCTTTATTAGTATTTGCAATGATGGTATATCGCTACGGATTTAATCATTCTCAAGAAAACATAGACCTTATTCTTTTCTCAACACGTTTCTTCTATTTAATTTTCATAACCACTTTTCTCATCAGGTTATTTATAGAAAAGGAAAAGAAAACATTCCTAGTAAATAATGCTTTTGAAGCCATATTAATCATCTTAGTAGTTTATGATGGGATTAGTTATTTTTTATTAGGACACCCAGTTTTAGAAAACTTAATTCAAAAACTCAACGTTCCCAACTACAGAGCTATTTACGATTTTTTTATTCAATTTTTCTTACTAATATTTGTTGCAATTGAGCTGATTAAATCTATTAATACAGTTTATACTACAAAGTTAAAACCCACTACTTTATTCATCTTTTCATTCATTTTATTGATTTTTCTAGGTTCACTTTTATTGTCTTTGCCAGGGTTTAATTACACTGGAAAACCATTAGCATACATTGACGCATTATTTACTAGCACCAGTGCTTGTTGTGTAACAGGACTAGTGGTTGAAAACACTGCGACTTTCTTTAATTTAAAAGGTCAAATCATCATTCTTTTTCTTATTCAATTAGGTGGAATTGGCATTCTAACATTTGCCTCTTTTTTTGCGAGTTTTATTAAAAAAGGCATCGGTGTTAAACATCAGTTGGCAATGAATCAATTGTTAGATTCTGAAAATTTGTCGGGTACAACGTTTTTATTGAAAAGGATTTTGATTATGACTTTTTTCATAGAGTTTGTAGGAGTTATGGGCATATATTTTTTATGGGGTGATTATCAATTTGCAAATGAAGGTGACAAAATTTATCATTCCATTTTTCATTCTATTTCTTCTTTTTGTAACGCAGGGTTTTCTACGCTAGAATTAGGGTTCGAAACACCATTGGTAAATGAACTTTACATGCTACATATTTTCATGGGTTTTATAATCATAATGGGAGGATTGGGATTCCCAGTTATCAGAGATGTATTTTCACCCATTAAAATGCGTCAAAGATTAAAAGAGCCTTGGAAACCTTGGAGTTTAAGTACTAAGATTGCTATCTATTCGAGTTTAATACTATTGATATTTGGTACTGTTACATTTTATTTACTTCATGTGCAATACATGCCATCTGCTAAATCACCAATTGCAAAATTTGCTACTTCTTTTTTTCAATCTGTCAACACAAGAACATCAGGATTTAACAGCATCAATATGTCTGAATTGCCCAACACATTGATTATGATTTCGATGTTTTTGATGTTTATTGGCGCTTCATCTGCTTCAACTGGAGGTGGTATAAAAACCAGTACTTTTGTAATCATGATGATAGCTGTAATTGGAACAATTAGAGGCAAAAGAGAGATGACATTAGGAAACAGAACTATTGGAGCTGAGTTAGTTTATAAAGCCTTTGCCGTAGTAGTTTTCTCTGGATTATTTGTATTAACAACTATTACAGTTTTATCATTTACAGAATATAATATCCCCTTGGCAAATATTGCTTATGAATCTATCTCGGCTTTTGCAACTGTAGGATTAAGCACAGGTATCACCCCCAATTTAAGTACAGCTGGCAAAACAATGATAGTAATTGCTATGTTTGTAGGCAGAGTTGGTGTATTATCACTAGCCTTTTCTCTGAGTTCAAAGGCTGTGAATACCAGTTCAAAATATGCTAAAACACATTTAATGATTGGTTAATTATTATTTTCAATTTTTTTCATTGTATAGTTGGCTAAATATTAAAAAAATATTTATTTTAGCACATTGATTGAATTAATTAGTTTTAATAACATTCATTAAAACTAAAATAAATAATAATAAATTTAAAAATGTTAAAGAAAAAATACATATTAATTGCTTTACTTCTTAAATCAATTTGTCCTATGGCACAGAATGGATTAATTGGAATGACTTATTCAGGAGGTGATGAATACGGCATCATTTATCAAACAAAAATTGATGGAAATAATCCAAATACAGTATATCAATTTTCAGGAAACTCTGGTGCTTTTCCATTTTACACCCAACTAACAGAAATCAATAATGGTTTGCTGATAGGCATGTCATCTCAAGGTGGGTTATTCAATCAAGGTGTTATATATACATTTAATTCGTTTGATAGTTCATACCAAAAAATATTAGATTTTAATGGCAATAATGGTTCAGGACCTAGAGGCAGCTTAAATTGGGGTAATGACGGCTTCTTATATGGCATGACAACTTCGGGTGGTTCAAACAATTTAGGTGTTATTTTTAAAATTGACACCTCAGATTATTCTTACACTAAACTTTTTGATTTTGATGGCACAAATCAGGGAAGCAGTCCTTCAGGTGATTTGTGTTTATCATACAATGGATCATTTTATGGTTTAACATATCAAGGAGGTGCATTTGGGTCTGGTATTTTATTTCAATTTAACCCATCCAATAATGTATTCACTAAAAAATTAGATTTTGATGGCAACACAAATGGCAGAAATCCTTTTGGCAGCCTAATTCAAGCAACAGATAGTTTTCTTTATGGTTTAACTTATCAAGGTGGTAGCAGCAATCTTGGACTTTTATTTCAATATGATATCCAAAAAGACTCCTTTAAATCTATGGTTGAATTTGATGGTGTCAATAAAGGCAGTAACCCACATGGAAGTTTGATAGAAACCAAAAACCAAACGTTGATGGGAAGTACTTTTTTAGGTGGAATAGATAATGCTGGCGTACTTTTTTCATATCAAATTCAAACTCAACAATTTTCAAAAAAACAAGACTTTAGCGCATCAAAAGGCAGAAACCCATATGGCAACTTATTATTAGCAAGCGATAATAACATCTATGGCATGGCTTTTCAGGGCGGAAACATGAATGGAGGCACTATTTATCAGTATAAAATCGATGTGGATTCTTTTCAGGTATTATATCATTTTTCAAATAAAGGCAGAAACCCTTATGGCGCTTTGATGCAAACAAAAAATGGCTCAATTTATGGTCTAACTTACAGAGGAGGGAAGGTAAATTCAGGCACTATTTTTAATTTAGATTTATCTAATAATAACATCAATTATATCAAAGATTTTAATGAAGCAGTATTAGGCAAACATCCATTTGGAAATTTAACAAATATTTCTAAGTATGATTATTTTGGCATGACACAAAGAGGTGGCTTATCTGACCAAGGTGTTATATTTTATTACAATGCAGAGAAAAATTTATATGAAAAAAAATTCGACTTTAATGGTTCAACATCAGGTGGATTGCCACATGGCTCATTGTGTTTAGCAAACAATAATAAACTTTATGGTCTAAGTAATAGTGGAGGTGCTTACAATTATGGGACTTTATTTGAATATGATTTTCAACAAAATATTTTCATCAAAAAAATTGATTTCGATGGCAGTAATTTTGGACGAAATCCTTACGGAGGTTTATGCATTGGAAATGATAGTATTTTATATGGCATGACAGCCTTTGGCGGACAGGATGATTTTGGTGTTATTTTCAGTTACAACATCAATCAAAACAAATTAATCAAAATACTTGAATTTGATGACACTAGTAATGGAAGTGGCCCTTTTGGAGATTTAATCAAAGTAGATAGCCTTTATTATGGTTTAGCTTTTCAAGGAGGAAACAATCAATTAGGTGTTCTTTTTCAATTTAACCCAACAAATTCTACAACCTCTCCCCTATTTCATTTTGATGGCATTGCAAACGGTAGTTACCCACAAGGAAATCTCGTTTTAGCAAATAATCAAAAATTATATGGATTAACTCAAACTGGAGGTGCAAATAATCAAGGTGTTTTATTTGATTATAACATCACTAACAATTCTTTAAACAATCTATACAGTTTTAATCAAACTGATGGCAAATCACCCACCGGTAGTTTAATAGAATCTCAAGCAGGGCTATTAGTTGGTAAAACATCAAAAGGTGGAAACGATGACCAAGGGGTTATTTTCAACTACAATTATAATCAAAATAGTTTTCTAAAAACATTTGACTTTGAAACCATCAATGGTGCTTCTCCATTTGGCAGTTTCTCTAAGTTTTGCTTACCATCTAGAGTTGACATAAATACTACAGTTTGTGACAGTTTAATATCCGCAAGTTCTAAATATGTTTTTAAATTAAGTGGTGTTTATAATGACACTATCGACACTTATTTGGGTTGTGATAGTATTATCACTTATAATCTAAAAGTTAACAACAGCACCTTTTCTAATATCACAGTAAAAGCATGTGCTTCATACACTTCCCCAACTAACCAAACCATTGATAGCAGTGGTCAATACACGTTTAAGATTAATAACTATTTGGGTTGCGATAGTTTTATAAATGTAGATTTAACGATCCAAAACTCCAAAAGCAACATCAATGTTTCGGTATGTGAAAATTACTTAGCTCCAAATGGAGAAATATTGAATTCATCAGGTATATACAACATAGTAATTCCAAATCATTTAAATTGCGATAGCTTTATTACAATTAAATTAAATATCCAAAAAACACACAGTCAATTTATTGTTGAAAGCTGTGATTTTTACATTGCACCTGATGGCAAAATACACGACACATCAGGTCGAATCGTTGCTACAATTCCTAACAAAGTACTTTGTGATAGCATAATAACAATAGATTTAGAAATCATTAAAAACGACATCTCAGTAGTTCAAAATGACAATACACTTGAAGCTGAAATTAACGGTGCTATTTACCAATGGATAGATTGTAACAATGGTTTTAATTGGATTGAAAACGAAACCAAAAAAACCTTCACTGCAGAAGCAAATGGCAGATACGCTGTAATCATTAAAAAAAACAACTGCACTGACACTTCAACTTGCTATTTGGTCAATAATTTAAACTTAAATCAACAATCAATAAAGAAATCAATTAAGATATTTCCCAATCCAAGCAATGGAATCTTTCACATTCAATCAGATGTCTTATTTAAATTTGAAATAAAAGATGCAGTGGGTAAAACCATTCAGTCCATTTCTTCAAATGAATTGGAAACAACAGTTAAATTAAAACATGGCATTTACTTTATTCTTATCAAAACTCAACATGGAGAAATTATAGAGAAGTTAATTGTTTGGTAATTGGCAATGAAAATATTTGCTTTTTAAAAATTTGAACCATAACCTTAAAGATTTCTATTACCCCACAAGTTTTGGACTTGATCCAGTGACCCTCTTACAAATCTATAACGAGAAAAGAAAAAGCATTAAAAAAACCGCCAAAGGACGGTTTTTTAACTTGTGGGGGCTACTGGGTTCGAACCAGTGACCCTCTGCTTGTAAGGCAGATGCTCTGAACCAGCTGAGCTAAGCCCCCTTAGTGTTTTTTAAGGACTGCAAAAATAGAACTTGTTTTGGAATTTGCAAATAAATTTGTGGTTTTTTTTAAATTTGTTGGCAAACCCTTGTTAAACATAAGTTCAACTTAGGATTTGATAGGCAAAAAAGCTCATCAAATAGGCAAAACCCGTCATGTAAACAAACTGCACAATGGGCCATTTGATGCTTCGGGTTTCTCTGTATGTAATGGCAAGAGTGCTCATACATTGCATCGCGAAAGCATAAAAAAGTAATAATGAAACGATTGTTGCCAAATTATAAACAGGCGTTATTTTATCTGCTCTGTATTGTTGAGCAAGCACATCACTGATGGATTTTTCATCGTCAACATCTTTGATACTATAAATAGTGGCTATTGTGCCAACAAAAATCTCTCTAGCTGCAAAACTCGTTATCAATGCAATGCCAATTTTCCAATCATAGCCCAATGGTCGAATAGCAGGTTCGATGGCTTTTCCCATAATGCCAGCATAACTCGCTTCCAATTTTTCGCTTTTCATTAAACTTTCTTTATCCTCATATTGATAATTGCTATATTTTAGTTCTATGGATTCAAATTTATCAGAGGGACCATAACTGGCTAAAAACCACAATACAATACTTACCATTAAAATAATTTTTCCTGCATTAAACACAAAATCGTATGTTTTATTTTTGATTGTAATGGCTACATTTCTCAAACTTGGCAACCTATAATCGGGCATTTCTAAAATAAAAAAGCTCTTTTCTTTTTGTTGTAAAATGTATTTAAATAGTAATGAGAAAAGCAATACTGCAATAAATCCTGCGAGATACAAACCTAATAAAATCAATCCTCTGATATCTATAAATTGCTTGTTATTTTTGATTAACAAACTAACTAAAAGTGTATAAACGGGCAATCTGGCAGAACAACCCATTAAGGGTGTAACCAATATGGTAATTAATCTGTCTTTTTTGTTTTCAATATTCCGAGCTGCCATTATAGAAGGAATTGCACATGCCATGCCTCCAATTAATGGTACAATCGATTTGCCATTCAATCCAAACTGTCGCATCAAACGATCGTTTATAAAACTTACCCTGGTCATGTATCCACTTTCTTCCAAAATTGAAAGAAACATAAACAAGAAAACAATTTGAGGTAAAAATACCACAACACCACTTATACCAGGAATGACGCCTTCGGTTATCAAAGAATTAATAGTCCCCGCTGGAATTAAATGATTAACACCTTCTGCTAAAAAACTAAAAAAGTATTCTATCCAAGACATCGGGTATTCAGCAAATTTGAAAATAAACTGAAAAATAACAAACAAGGTTAAAAAGAAAACCAAGAAACCATAAACAGGATGCAACAAAATTTTATCAATCTGTTTAGTCTTGTTTTTTATTTTCTGAACATTATTCTGTTGGCATTGATTAACTATTTCCTGAATAATTTGATGTCTTTGCTCGGTTTCTTGTGTTATTTCATTAAATGAATCTTCGCTAAAATTTGCTATGTTATTAATTCTATCTATCACCAATTGATGATATGGAACAGTTTGATGAGTTAATAAGTCAGAATAGTTTTTTTGGTAAGATGTTTCCGTTTTGTATATGACATTTTTAAGTTGCTCAATGCCTTTTTTTTCACGGGAGTTTAATGGAATAATAAGTACACCAAGTTCTAAAGACAATTTTTCTAAATCAATATAAATGCCTTTGTCTTCGGCTACATCCATCATATTGAGCGCCAAAACTGTTGGTTTATTTAAATCAGCAATTTGCGTAAACAACAATAAATTGCGTTGTAAATTGCTGGCATCAGCCACATAAATAACTAAGTCAACTGTTTCGTTAAGATTGTCTAACAAATGTTTAACTGCAATATTTTCGTCCTCCCCTTTTGGATAAATACTGTATGTGCCAGGTAAATCTGTTATGGTTATTTGAAGATCATTGATTAAAAATTTTCCGGTTTTTTTATCAATTGTTGTTCCAGGCAAGTTGCTTATTTTTTGATTCAAGCCTGTCAAAATATTAAAAAGAGTGGATTTTCCGCTATTGGGATTCCCTACCAATGCTATGTGTTTGGTTCTACTCATTTTATTAATCTTGTGTTTGCACTTGAATTAAAGAGGCTTCATCATGCCTAAGTCCTAAAATATAGCCCCCAATATCAAATGCAATGGGATCACCCAGAGGCGAGTTATACAAACGCGTAATTTCACTTCCTTTAAAACATCCCATTTCAATCAATTTGATTTGAAATTTACCAGAACTAACATCAGTTATTTTTGCTTTTTCACCATCCTTTAAATCTACAGCTTTCATTTTTAAAAAGAGTTCGCAATTTAGAGTATTTCTAAATAATAATATACAATTAATACATGATTTTTGTCATTGAATATGAAAAAAAATGAATTAGAGGGTGCATTTAAAGAATCATTTGAAGCAGCTAGTAATGTTACAAAAGCAGAGCAAATGTCGGCATACATGCGAAATCAATTTGAATTTTATGGTATTCCAATGCCTAAAAGAGTTGAGATTAGTCAAGATTTGATTAAGAAATATCCTTTAAAAAACTTTAATGATTGCAAAGAATTTGTATCAGCATGTTTTGAAAATGAGCAAAGAGAATGGCAATACACCGGCTTGTGGGTCATGATAAAATACGAAAAATTGTGGGATGAAAGCATTCTAGAATTTGCCGAAAATTTAGTAACCATAAAAAGTTGGTGGGATACAGTAGATACAATTGCGCCAAACTGCATAGGTCGCTATCTTTTAAAACACCCTGAACTTCAAGAAGCATTCGTAAAAAAATGGATAGTCTCAGAAAATATGTGGATGAACCGAGTTGCTATCATTCATCAATTGCTATATAAAGAAAAAACCAACTTAGATATTCTTAAAAATGTTATACAAAATTTTAATCTATCGAATGAATTTTTTATTCAGAAAGCCATTGGGTGGGCGTTGCGACAGCTATCTAAAACCAATCAAAAAGCAGTAATTAATATTGTCAAAACAATTCCTTTGAAACCATTGAGTAAAAGAGAAGCAATAAAATATATTGAATTTACTTAAAAATTCGTTTAATTTGTAAAATAATGAAAAAAATTGAAGAAGAGATTCAACAAACCAAATTTGGCACCTCGCATGAAAAAGCGATTATCAACATTATATTTACGGCAAATTATATTCAAGATAAGTTCAAAAGTGAGTTTAAAAAATTTGACATCACACTACCTCAATACAATGTTTTAAGAATTCTAAAAGGCAAAAAAGGCGAACATGCAACTTGTGGACTCATCAAAAACGTGATGTTAGATAAAAATCCAGACGTAACAAGATTGTGTGATAAATTATACGAAAAACAATACATCCATCGCAATTTAAACCCAGATAACAGAAGAGAAGTTTTATTATCTATATCCAATAATGGCTTAAAATTAATTGATGAAATAAGTCCACTTTTCGAGTCCATTTATCAGCACTTATTTGAAATTTCAGAAAATGATATGTTGCAATTATCCGATCATTTAGATTTAGTTAGAGACAAAATCAAACAATAAGTTTTGGTATAATATTTGATATTCAGACTTTATATAACATGAAAAAATTAATTTATTCAAGCATTTTTTGCTTAAGTCTCGCATCTTGCGATGTATTACACACAGTGGCTAAAGACGTTTTATCTATTCCCACAACCGAAGAAGCTGCAGGCGGATTAAAAGACGCTTTAAAACAAGGTTTTTCCAAAGGAACAGATTTACTCTCTATGCGTGGCGCTTTTGGTAAAAACAATTTAATTAAAATATTATTACCCGAAGAAGCACAAACTGTTGCTAACAAACTAAGCGATATTGGCATGGAAAAACAAGTAAATAGTGTTATCGAAAAACTGAATGAAGGAGCTGAAGATGCCGTTGGAACAGCCAAACCAATATTTGTAAGTGCCATTACTAACATGAGTTTCACAGATGCAATGGGTATTCTAACAGGTGGAAAAGGTTCGGCTACAAAGTACCTTAAAGAAACTACTACAAATTCATTGATAGCCTCTTTTTCGCCTAAAATCAAAAGTTCATTGGATCAAGTAGGTGTTACAAGAAATTGGTCTGATTTAGTAAACACATACAACATGATTCCATTCATCAAAAAAATGAATCCTGATTTAAATGCCCATGTAACTGAAAAGGCATTGTTCACCCTATTTAATAAAGTAGAAGAAGAAGAAAATAAAATCAGAGAAAATCCAATTTTGAGAAGCACTGATTTAATGAAAAAAGCATTTGCTTATGCTGACACTCAAATTAAAAAATAAACAATTATATTTTAAAAAAAAGCGCAATGATTGCGCTTTTTTTTTGCAAAGTTTTTAAGCGATTCAAAAAATAAAACTTAAATTTGCAACATGGTTCAATATTTTTTAGTCATAGGTGTACTTTTGTTGTGTGTAGCAGGCATAGCTGTAAGAGTTTTACTTGTAAAAGATGCATCTATGAGAGGCACTTGTGCTTCGCAAACACCTATGTTAAACAAAGAAGGTGTTGCTTGCGGCTTATGTGGCAAGATGCCCGGTGAGCCTTGTGGTGAGGAAAATAAAAACTAAAAATTACAACAACTTCTTGCTTTTCAAAAAACTAGTCCACTCTTCATATTTTTGATTAGTCAAAACTCTTGGAAATTTACTCTGAGAGCCATATTTCCCTTGTTCTTGCATCCATTCTATAAATAAATCTGAAGGAATTATATGAACTTTGAAGTTTTTTAAAGCATGCTTTCTTTCTGTCGCATAATCATCGTTAGTTGCAATTAATAATTCGTCTAATGTTTTTGATATAGACGGAATATCTGCATTTTGTATATCACACCCCAAAAACCAAGTGTGCCCATGAATACCATTTTCAGTTATACCTTTTACTGTATATTCATTGATATTGGTTTTTAAAATTTCACTGAGTTGACTAACAGCTTGATTCATATTGTCTACACCTAAATGTTCGCCACACAAACTTAAATAGTGTTTAGTTCTTCCAGTAATTTTAATTTCACATTGTTCCAAATCAACAAATTTAATGGTATCCCCTATTAAATATCGCCAAGCACCCGAGCATGTTGTTAATAAAATTGCGTAATTTTTATTCAATTCAACTTGACCAATATTAAGAGCAACAACACCTGATTTGATATTGCCATTTTCATCAAAATTTTGTTCATTAAAAGGCACAAACTCAAAAAACATCCCATTTTTAAAATTTAGTCGCATCCCTTGTGCTTCTTTTCTAGCTTGATAAGCCACGAATCCCTCTGATGCCAAATAGGTTTCAAAATACATAATTGGCCTTTCAAACAAAGGATCTAAGCTTCTTTTATAAGGGTCGATTGCAACACCACCCCACAAATAAAAACTAAAATTTGGCCATACATCATGAATGGTTTTAACTTTGTATTTAGATATTATTTTCTCAAATAAAATTTGAATCCAAGCAGGTACACCAGCTATTCCAACAACATCCCAATTTGTTGCTTCCTCAACAATTCTTTCGATTTTCTTCTCCCAATCTTTTTCACTTCGAATATCCATCGTAGGTTTTGAAAAACGATCGAACCAACTCGGCACATTACTACCAGTTATACCACTTAAATCGCCAGCATAAGTTTTGCCTTCATCATTAAAATATAGACTAGTGCTTCCGCTCATCATCAAATAATCCTTAGCTAAATAATCTTTAGGAATATCTGTTTTCAAAACACTAATCATTTGCCTAACACTAGCTTTGGTAATACTTTTAAGCATGTCTGAAGATACGGGTATATATTTACTACTGCCCTCAGATGTGCCAGAACTCAATGCAAAGTACTCGATTTTACCAGGCCAGGTTACATCTTCTTTACCATTGTAGGCCTTTTGCCACCATTCATGCATCGTGCTGTAATCACCAATGGGTACTTTTTGTTGATATTGTCGTATCAAAAACTTGGAGGCTAAAATCTCCGAAAACTGATACATTTTACCAAACTCTGTATTTTCTGCTCTAAGTAAAAGTTTTTCAAGTGTTTTACTTTGTTGCTTTAATGCCTTTTCTTGATTAAGTACAAATGGAATGCTCAGTCTTTTACCTGCATTTATAACTTGACGAAGTATTTTTTTTCTGTAACTATTTGGCATTCTGATGCAAATTAAATTAAAAAAAACTATAAGTCAAGCAATTAAGCTAGATTCAACTTTAAAACCAATTTATTTTTGATCAAAATCAACAAAAACCTCTGCACTTGTTGGATGAGATTGACAGGTTAGGATATAGCCTTTTTCTACTTCATCGTCTTCTAAAGAAAAATTCAAATCCATATTCACTGTACCTTGTGTAACTTTTGCTCTGCAAGTGCAACAAACACCGCCTTTACATGCAAATGGTAAGTCAGCACCAGTTTTTAAAGCTGCATCTAATATCGTTTCGCCATTGTATGACAATTCCAATTGATAAGTTAAACCATCTATTTTAACAGAAACCTTTGAAACTTCTCCTTCTGTTTTTGTTTGACTTTCTGAAACAACTTCAGTTTTGGTCGAAGCAAAAGAAGTAAACAACTCAAAGTGTATTTTTTTAGAATCAACCCCCCTTTGTTCCAATTCGTTTTTAACTGACATAATCATCGATTCTGGTCCACATAAAAAGAATTCATCTGATTGGTGGGTATCTAATAGATTATGTTCACAGAAATCTTTGCATTTCAACTCATTGATTCTACCATTCAAAATCGGTACATCAACGGCCTCTCTACTGAGAATATGAAACACTGTGAATCTATCTAAATAAGTATTTTTAAGAGCTTCAATTTCTTCTAAAAACATAATAGAGCCACTGTTTTTATTGCCATAAATCAATTTAAATTGACTGTGTGATTCTTTAGCCAATGTAGTTTTAATAATACTAAGAATTGGTGTAATACCGCTTCCAGCTGCGAATGCAACATAGTTCTTGCGGTTATCAGATTTTAATTCTGTATAAAAATTCCCCATTGGAGTCATCACCTGTAATTCATCACCAACTTTTAATTGCCTATTGGCGAAAGTAGAAAATTTACCGCCTTCAACCTCTTTAATACCAACGGTTAAATCTGAATCTAAAGGAGAACTGCAAATAGAATATGATCTTCTTATTTCTTCGCCATTAAAATCTTTCTTAAATGTGATATATTGTCCTTGAATAAATTCGTAATCAGATTTCAATGAATCAGGTATATGGAATGAAACAGAAACAGAGTCAGGAGTTTCTCTTTTGATGCTTTTAACAGATAATGTATTAAACTTTGGGGATGACATATGATTTTAAATGGCTTGCAAATTTATTAAAAATTTAGAGATTTTTTAGGTATAATTATAATCATTCTTATTGAACTTGAGTTGGAGCTAAAGTGGATTTATATCTTTCCAAACATCTTTGTCTAGCAAACGTATGCTCAACAATTGGTTTTGCATAGTGAATTGTTCCAAATTCAGGCACCCATTTTTTGATATATTTTAAATTGGGATCAAATTTTTCCGTTTGTAAAGTTGGATTAAAAATTCTGAAATAAGGTGCAGCATCTACTCCCGAACCTGCCGCCCATTGCCAACCGCCATTGTTACTAGCCAATTCAAAATCCAAAAGTTTGGCTGCAAAATAAGCTTCGCCCCAACGCCAACTAATTAATAAATGTTTGCATAAAAAACTCGCCACAATCATCCTAACTCTGTTGTGCATCAATCCTGTGGCATTCAATTCTCTCATCCCTGCATCTACTATAGGATAACCCGTTTTGCCTTGACACCATTTCAGAAAATCTGCTTCATCTTTTTCCCATTCAATTTTATCATATTCTGGTTTGAATGCACCATTAACAACATGTGGAAAGTGAGCTAAAATCTGCATATAAAAATCTCGCCAAATCAACTCGTTGAGCCATTTTTCACTGGTTTGCAATGCTTTCTTGGCTTTTTCCCTTATCGATATGGTGCCAAATCTGAAATGAATACTCAATTTACTTGTACCTTCTATGGATGGAATATCTCTGTTTTTTTCATAATTCTGTATCACACTCGATTTGGTTGTTTTCTCTGGATATTGAAAAGATTTTGGTTCAAACCCCATTGATTCCAATGAAACAATTTCAGTTGGCGATGAATTTTTAAGAAAATCATTTATCAAAGTTTCACTTGGATACGAAACTATTGGAAACTCATTCAATCTAGTTTTCCATTTTTTAGAATAAGGCGTATAAACAGTGTATGGTTTGCCATCATCTTTCAATACTTCTCTATAATCAAAAACACATTGGTCTTTAAAACTGGAAAATGAAATGCCTTTTGTAAACAGAAAATCGTTTACAGATTGGTCTCTTTTGATAGCATAAGGTTCATAATCCTCATTGGTAAAAACACCCTTAATTGAGTATTCTTTTACTAATTGTTTGTAAATTTCTAATGGTTGACCATAATAAACACACAAATCTGAGCCAATGTCATTCAATTCTTTTTTAATTAATGAGAGTTCTTGATGAATAAACTGAACCCTTAAATCTGTTTTATTTTCTAATTGATTGAGAATTTCATTATCAAAAATAAATATTGGCAAAACAGGCAAACCGCTGTTCAACGCTTTGTATAAACCATGATTATCGTTGAGTCTTAAATCTCTTCTAAACCAAAAAACATTAACGAACTCCATATTTTTCAAATATTTTCGATAGCTTTTTCTATGTTTGAATAATTGAAATTAAATCCAGTTGACTGAATTTTATTGGATGAAACAATCTGACTACTAAGTAAAAGCTGCCCCCTCTCTTTGCCAAATATCAATGAAATCATAAATTCAGGTATGTTAGGCAATAAAATATTTCTATTCATTTGGGAAGCTAATAATTTAGTTATACGAGTAATATCAGTGGGATTGGGTGTCACAGCATTATAAGTCCCATTTAATTGTTTGTCTATGGCCCATACAATCATATTGGTTAAATCATCAATATGAATCCAACTAATTATTTGTTTCCCATTTCCAGGAATAGCCCCAATAAAAAACTTTATGGGTTGGGCAAGTTTTTTAATAAATCCGCCTTTGTTCGACAAAACGATTCCAAATCTAAACACACAAACTTTTGTGTTGATTTTTTCAAACTCCAAAGCCGATTTTTCCCACTCATTTACCAGATTAGAAATAAAAGCATCCTCTTTTGTAGAGTTTTCATCAAGTTTATTTGAACAAATATTTGGATAATACCCAATGGCTGAAGCTGAAATTAATTGAGGTAATTGCAACTTATTTTTTTGAATGGTTTTCAATAAAATTGCCAATGGCTTTACCCGACTGTCTATTAATTCTTGTTTTCTTTTTTCCGTAAAAGGTTTATCAAATATGCCTTGACCAGACAAATTTACAATTACATCAACATCAATTAATGCTTTTTCATCTATTTTATCTTGGTCGGGATTCCAATAAAAAACATCTTGGTTATTGCATTTTGATTGCTGAGTACTTAATAATACGACTTCAAAATTTTTTTGTTTAAGTTTTTGTACTAAATTTGAACCTATTAAACCAGTGCCTCCGCATATTAATATTTTTGTAATTGCCATGGGTGCAAGTTAAACACAAACAAGAACAATAAGTTTTATAAAAAAAATGAAAAAAGGGAAAAGTGAATTTAGAAACAAACTATTTATTAAAGACTTAGAAAATATTACTGGCATCAAAGCACACACCATTAGAATTTGGGAACAGAGATACAACTTATTAGAACCTCATAGAACCGATACTGGATTGAGGTACTACGATGAAGATCAATTGCGATTAATTCTTAATGTTTCCATTTTAAACAACAATGGATACAAAATATCCAAAATTGCTGAGATGACTAAAGAGGAAATTTATGAAATATGTCAACAGTTGTCTGAGAATGTTTCGAAATTTGATGGACAAGTTCAATCACTTATTACCACCATGATGATGTTTGACGAAAAGGAATTCAATAAATTACTGTCTATTAATATCCTTAAAATGGGAGTAGAAGAAACCATGTTGCAAATTGTTTTTCCGTTTATGGATCAAGTTGGATTGTTATGGCTTTCAGGCAGTATTCATCCCGCCCACGAACATTTCATCTCTAACCTCATCAGACAAAGATTGCATGTTGCAATAGATTCACTTAATCTTAGCCATGGACCAGAGTCAAAAAAGTTCTTGGTATTTGTGCCAACAGGCGAAAATCATGACATGAGCATTATGTTTGCCAACTATGTGTTACGTTCGCGTGGACATGAAGTAATATACTTAGGCACTCAAACACCTTTTGAAGATTTATATACCATCTTTGAAATGCGCAAACCAGACTTTATTTTTAGCATTATCACTGCTTTAAACAGCAATGTCAGCATTCAAACCTTTATTAACAATTTAGGAAAGTATTGGAAAGATACACAAATACTATTGTCTGGCAATCAGATTATCAATAGAAAAGATTTAAAAATGCCTGAAAACGTCAAAGTACTTAACAGCCCTAAAGACTTATTTGTGTTCTTAGATGAATTGAGAGACAACTTACAATACAATCTTACCATCAAGAATTTTTCATCTCATAAATAATTGGCAGTAGGCTTTAGAAAATCTAAAGTTAGCCAACAAAAGGTACTTAATTTTTACAATTCCATTTTCTGATTATTTGAATGGATTTAAAAATGTAAGCAAATTATTGGTCAATATTTTTGGGAATTGCAAATCAGATAAGATTCACTTCTTTTATTATCTGACAACAATCAAATTTTTTGTAATCAAATTTAAAGTTGTTTCTCAAAAATGTTATGCATAAAAAAAGCTGCTCAAATTTTGAGCAGCTTTTAAATAATATATTAAAAGTATTAAGCTTTTAATGTTTTAGCTTCTTCAATCCAAGTATGCCATTGTTCTAAACTGGTCATGCTGTCTTTAGTTTCTAATTCAGCAATTTTCTCATCAGTTAGTTCAATTAAATCATTGTATGTGAAAATACCTAAATCATTTAATCTTTTTTCAAAAGCTGGACCAACGCCATTGATTTTCTTTAAATCATCAGCATTGTTAGAAACTGTTTCTTCAACTGCTTCTACTTTTTCAGCTTTTACTTTTTTGGTTTCTTTTTTAACAGCATCTTTTACATTAGCGCTATCAAACATTGCTTTCAAATCACTGAATGCATCTAATTCACCTAAAGTCGTTTTTTCTACGTTTTTGTTAACGGTTCTAACTGTTTTAGCTGTTTTGTCTTTTGCTGCTTCGTCTTTTGCTTTCTCTTCAGATTTCCAAGTGTTAGTATGTGAAAGTATGATACTTTTGTTTTCTTTGCTAAATTCGATAACTTCAAAAGTTAATACATCAGCATCTTTGATTTTTCCACCATTTTCTTTCACTAAGTGACGTTTTGGAGCAAAACCTTCGATACCATATTGTAATTGTACATTTGCACCTTTGTCGTTAAGACCAACAACAGTACCTTCATGTTTGCTATTAACAAAGAAGATAGTTTCGAAAGTATCCCAAGGATTTTCTTCCAATTGTTTGTGTCCTAATGATAATCTACGATTTTCACTATCAACTTCTAAAACAACTGCTTCGATTTTCTCGTCTCTTTTAATAAATTCAGATGGATGTTTGATTTTTTTAGTCCAAGATAAATCTGAAACGTGAATCAATCCATCAACACCTTCTTCAAGTTCAACAAATAAGCCATAGGAAGTTAAGTTTTTAACAACACCTGTGTGTTTGCTACCAACTTTATATTTCTCGATGATGCTTAACCAAGGATCTTGAGTTAATTGTTTAATACCTAAAGACAATTTATGTTCATCTTTTTCAATAGCTGTAATGATAGCTTCAATTTCATCTCCGGTTTTCAAGAAATCATGTGGACTTCTTAAGTGGCTGCTCCAGCTCATTTCAGAAACGTGGATTAAGCCTTCAACACCTGGTTGTAATTCTACGAAAGCACCATAATCAGTAACAGTAACAACTTTACCTTTTACTTTTTCACCTAGCTTTAATGAATCGCCTAATTTATCCCAAGGATGCTCAGACAATTGTTTCATACCAAGAGAGATACGTTTTTTACCTTCATCAAATTCAAGAACAACAACTGTGATTTTGTCATCCAATTGAACCATTTCTTCTGGATTGCTGATTCTACCCCAAGACATGTCTGTAATGTGTAATAATCCATCAATACCACCTAAATCTACGAATACACCAAATGGTGCGATATTTTTGACAATACCTTCTAATACCTGACCTTTTTCTAATTTAGATAAGATGTCAGATTTTTGAGCTTCGATATCGTCTTCAATTAATGCTTTGTGAGAAATTACAACGTTTTTGAATACTTCATTTACCTTAACGATTTTGAACTCCATGTCTTTTCCAACATATTGGTCGTAATCTTTAATTGGTTTCACATCAATTTGTGAACCTGGTAAAAAGGCATCAATTCCCATCAAATCAACCACCAAACCACCTTTGGTTCTAGTTTTAACCAATCCAGTTAAAACAGTACCTTCTTCCATGGCTTTGGTAATAAAATCCCAAGATTTTTCTAAAATAGCACGTTTTCTAGAAAGCACCAATTGTCCATTGGCATCTTCAACAGTTTCTAAATAAACTTCTACTTCATCGCCTACTTTTAAATCTGGCAAATCTCTGAATTCACTTCTTTGAATAATACCATCTGATTTAAATCCAACATTAATTACAACTTCTTTGTCGTTTAATGCAACAACCGAACCTTTAACAAGCTCTTCTGAAGTTAAACTTTTTAAAGAGGTAGTGTAGAGATTCACCATTTCTTGGTGTTCTGCCTTGTTGTAATTAGAGAAACCGGCATTATCCATACTCCAATCAAAATCATCCGCAGCTGGAGCGTCATAGTTTGTTTTTGTGCGGGTTGTGTGGGTTTCTGTGGCTGCATCAACACCTGTTGATACGTTGCCGTTTTGTAATTGTTCTTCTGTCAATTTATATTTCCTCCTTTGTGGGGCGGCAAAAGTAAAAAATATTATTTATTATTCCTAAAATTTTTTAACAATAAAAAACACACTAAAAAATAAAAGGACAAATCCAACTATATGATTCCACTTTAAAGGCTCTTTTAAATAGTAAACCGCAAATATGATAAACACAACTATGGTAATAGATTCCTGAATGATTTTTAGTTGATAACCATTCATGCCTTCTAGTTTACCAATTCTATTGGCTGGCACCATAAATAGATATTCTACAAAGGCTATTAACCAACTAATCAATATCACCTTCCATAACGCCACATGTTGAAATTTTAAATGCCCATACCAAGCAAATGTCATAAATACATTTGAGACAACTAGGAGTAAAATCGTTTTCCACATAAATTTTTAAACAAAAAAAAAGTTGAGTTTTTCAACTCAACTTTTTTAATATAATTGATTTTAAATTATTTTTTCAAGTTTTTAACGTCTTGACCTAAATCTTTAGCTTTTTCGATGATAGTTTTACCTTCTTCAACTTTAGTTTCTACAGTTGTTGTAGTTGTAGTAGTAGTTGAAGTTGAGTCTGTAACTTGCATAGCTTTTGCTTTAGCTTCTAATCCTTGAGTGTAAAGTGTTCCAACTTCAGTCCAAGCAGTTTTAGCAGCTTCGAAAGTAGTTTTTCCAGCTTCGTCTAGTTCAGTTTCGTTGATACCTGCAACGGCATTGTTGAAACTTTCAGCGTATCCAGCCCAAGAAGCAGAATCAAATTCTGTTGTTGTGCTGATTACGTTTTTAATTGAGTCTACCCAAGTAGTTAAGCCTGCAAGTTTAGTAGCAGATTCTGTTACAGCCGGGGTGTTGTTACATGCAGCAAAAAAGCTTGCAATAATCGATACGATAATGATTTTTTTCATTTGTCTTTTTTAAATATTAAAAATGTGGGGCAAATTTATATTAATTTAATAATATTGCAATACTATTTTAAAAAATAATTTTGACCGATTTTTTAGACACAAATATTGATTATCTGAAAGGTGTTGGACCTCAAAAAGCTGAAGTTATAAAAGCTGAAATTGGCTTGTTTCGATTCAAAGATGTTCTCTATTATTTACCAAATCGCTATGTCGATAAATCTAAAATTACAAAAATCGCTTCTTTTGATGAAGCTCAACCCAATATTCAAATAAGAGGTATTCTCATTTATTTTGAAGTAATTAGTTCTAAAAACGGCAAAAGACTGACGGCTTTAATCAAAGACGAAACAGGTGTGATGGAATTGGTTTGGTTCAAAAACTACCAATTTGTTCTAAAAAACCTCAAATTAAAAGAGATCTACACCGTTTATGGCAAAGCAACCGATTTTAATGGCAAACTCAACATCTCTCACCCAGAAATTAAACAATACTCTGCTGAAGATGATAAAATAGGTCTGAAATTAGAACCCGTTTATCCCCTGACAGAAAAACTAAAAGCCCGTTTCATTGATTCTAAATTAATTGGTCAAATGGTGCTTCAGATAATTAGCAACCCCAGTTTTAGCTTACATGAGTTTATTCCTACTTCTGTTTCCAAACCCTTGGGATTGATTTCGCCCACGTTGGCATACAAATGGATTCATTTCCCCAAAGATGAACAACAAATGGCAGCTGCCACCAAACGCATCAAGTTTGAAGAAATGTTTGCCTTGGCTATGAGGGCAGAAAAAAACAAAGTCATCAGACAAGCGCAAAGCAGGGGTGTTAAAATGAGTAAAGTGGGCGATTTGTTTAAAGCTTTTTATAACAAATACCTTGATTTTGAATTGACCGAAGCCCAAAAAAGGGTGATTAAAGAAATTCAAACGGATATGTCGAGCGGTGTTCAGATGAATCGTTTGTTGCAGGGCGATGTTGGTAGTGGCAAAACCATTGTTGCTTTATTGTGCATGCTTTTGGTGGCAGACAATGGCTATCAATCTTGTTTAATGGCTCCAACAGAAATACTTGCCACACAACATTTTCTCAGTATCAGAGATGCACTCAGCGAACTTCCCATTCAAGTGGCAGTTTTAACTGGGTCAACTTCTAAAAAAGAAAGAAAGAAAATCCTAGAGAGCATAGCCAATGGTGAAGTACATATTTTAGTTGGCACCCATGCCTTGATAGAGAGTGATGTGGTTTTTCAAAACTTAGGTTTGGCTGTGATAGACGAACAACATCGTTTTGGCGTTGCCCAAAGGGCTAAACTTTGGGAAAAATCTCTGCATCCCCACATTTTGGTTATGACAGCAACGCCCATTCCTAGAACCTTGGCTATGACAGTGCATGGCGAATTGGATGTGTCTGTTATTGATGAATTACCCAAAAACAGAAAACCCATCAGGACTGTTCATAAAGACGAAAGCTTTAGATACGAGGTGATGAATTTCGTAAAAACAGAAATCGAAAAAGGGCGACAAATCTATATTGTATATCCCTTGATTGAGGAATCTCCTAAACTGGATTTAAATGACCTGATGAATGGCTATGATGTGGTGACATCCTATTTTCCTGTGCCCCAATATCAAATTGGCATTTTGCATGGCAGGGTCAAATATGAAGACAAGGAATACGAAATGAACCGCTTTAAAAAAGGCATTACCAATATCATGATTTCTACAACCGTAATAGAAGTGGGGGTCAATGTGCCCAATGCTTCTGTGATGATTATAGAAAATGCCAACCGTTTTGGTTTATCGCAATTGCATCAGTTGAGGGGCAGAGTAGGCAGAGGCGCAGAACAAAGTTATTGCATCTTGATGACCAAAGACGATTTAAACTTTCCGGCAAAGAAAAGAATCAACACCATGTGTAGAACCAACAATGGTTTTGAGATTTCGCAAGCGGATTTGGAAATTAGAGGTCCTGGAGATGTTTTAGGAACACGACAAAGTGGTTTGCCCGATTTCAAACTCTTAGATTTGGCAAAAGACATCGAAATCATCGATTTAGCCAAAAGAGCCGCTGCCTTTGTCTTAAAAAACGACCCCCAACTGGAACACGATGCCAACCGACCGCTTTTATCTTACCTCATGAAACACCAAACCGACCATTTCTGGAGCAAGATTAGTTAGGGGGTGGTTAATGGTGTATTAGTTAATGGTTAAGGGTGTAACGGTTAAGAGTGTAATAGTTAATGGTTTTTAGTTCTTACTTCTAATATCTAACTTCTGATTTCTTCGTTCTAATTTCTAACTTCCGATTTCTAACTTCTGAGTTATGATTTCAAACTTCATATTTTTGGGCGCCATTTCCACGCCTTCTGGGTTCCGTCTCGGTTGAACCGAGACCAAGCCGCCAGTCGAGGGGCGCATTCATATTGATACAAGACACAAAACTAATATTTCAGATAGATAGTTTTTTTATGAAGTAGTTAAAATTGAAGAACGGATTAATGAAAAATTTGATTTAGTTTTAAAATAATTTTACTGGTCAAACAAGCATAACTTTTAATTGATTAATCCCACAATAATAAAATTTAATTAGAACAGTTAATCGAGATTTAGATTTACTGTTGGTTGTTGCAGTTATTAGATGTTTCGATTAGAAGTATTAAATTTAACAAACCACATTTCTACCTCACCTTTACCTTTAGCGTTAATTTTCCCTCTATGTTCAAATACAAAATCCGGATCATCTTTTAATAATTCATAAGTACTTTGACTAATATTCACCTTACCAGGCATGCAGCTGGTTTCTAGCCTTGCAGCAGTATTTACAGTATCGCCCCATATGTCGTATTGAAACTTTTTAATACCTATAATTCCAGCTACTAAAGGACCGGTATTTACACCAACTCTAACTTCAAAATAGGGTTTATTGTTTGCTATTTTTTGGGCTTTACCTTCTTCAATAAAATTGCAGATTTCCAATGCTGCCAAAACCACATCCTTTGCATTAGTTGAATTGGGAGTAGGCAAGCCTCCTGCCGCCATATAAGCATCTCCAATGGTTTTAATTTTTTCAATACCATGTTTTTGTGTGATTTCATCAAAAGTAGAGAAACAAAGATTGAGATCATTAACCAATTCTTCTGGAGATAATTGTTCTGACACCTGAGTAAAACCTAAAAAGTCAGTAAATAAAACAGTTACTTTTTCATATTGCTTTGCCTCAGAATGTCCCTTAGATTTTAATTCTTCGGCAACATCTACAGGAAGAATATTCAATAGCAATTGATCGGCATTACGTTTTTCTGCTTTAAAAATATGAACGAACCATGCACAGGTACCAAAAATCACAGTAAATGAAATACAAATATTTAACGAATACATGACACGAATCATATTGTCTGAAGCAACAAGTTTAGGACCAGGAAACACTGGTTCTAAAAATGCAGTAATTAAAATGCATACCAAAAAAATAACAAATGAAATAACGGCTGGTCGCAATGATGTAAAAATCAAAATCCCCAATGGTGTTAAAAATCCCCAAATGATTGTCAGACCACTATCATGAAAACTTCCCACAGACCACTGAGCAATAACAGGAGAAATTGTTGCTGCATAGAAAATGAAATATACGAGAAGTAAATGATTTTTTAATCGATGAGAAACAATAATCATTACTAAAGCGTTGACTGCAAATGCAGCTGCCGCATAAGCAGGCATTGACCATCCATAAGCTATATAGTAGAGACCAATCCAAGCTGTTCCACATAGAAATAAAAATCCAGAGACAATGGCCAAGAGTTGCTTTTGGAATTGCAAATCTGACGAATCGCCTTCTTTGCGAGCATAAATTTTAGCATACTTAAACATTTTTTATTTGATTAGCAATGAGGTTATTAAATGACTTTTCAATAATAATCTTTTATTTTCCAAAAATCCAATTTTTTTTTAAAAATAATTTTAATTAAATATTTTTTTGTCAGATATTTTTTTTCTACTTTGCAGCCCTAAATATTTTAACAATGAGCAACGAATTAAGGGATAGTTTATCCAAAGAACAGGCAAGAGTCTTAGCCACGACTCACAAAACCAGGCCGATGATGGAGGGTATTTCATCACGAAATTTAATTAAAGTTTTACCATGGGTGAATGTCCAGGGTGGCTTTTACCGTGTAAACAGAAGGTTGGTTATTGAAATTAGAGGGGGAAAAGTTTCTTTCCTTGACCCATTGGCGATTTTTCCAGAATCGTTAAGGCAAATGCCCAGTTTTAAAAACATTAAAGATGATGCTGTTCTAAGTCAAATAGCTGCTGCCGCTCAGGAAGAAGTTTTTGCAAAGGATGCAGACATTTTATTGGATGCCACTGCAGCAACTCACATGTATATAATTGTATCAGGGAAAGTGGCATTTTTTAATCCAGGTGAAACCAACTATGATCATGTAATTGGTTCTTTAGGAGAAGGACAATATTGGGGAGAATATCCATTTTTTGAAAATGGAGAAAAGTTATTCCCTCATGACTCAAGAGCTGCAACCCCTGTTAAAGTGTTGAAAATTTCTTTTACAGACATCAATGCTATTTTAGCCACATCTGCCAATGACAAAAACCATATTGAAGAACACAAAGAAGTATTAAAAAATCTCAAAGAGAAAGCTAATAGAAAAGGTGAGTCAGCAGTTGAATTGTTCTCAGGGCTTCATGATGACGAACCAGTAATCCCAAGCACACACGTAGAATACGACCCAAATCCCCGAGAATATGAATTACATACAGGTCAAACAATCCTCAAAATACATACTAAAGTAGCTGATTTATACAATAATCCTTATAATCAAACAGAAGAACAAGTAAGATTAACCATAGAAGAATTAAGAGAAAGACAAGAAGATGATATGATCAATGACAAAAGCTTTGGATTATTACATAATGTTGCTCATAATCAACGTATTCACACTGAAACTGGCCCACCAACGCCTGATGATTTAGATTGTTTACTATCTAAAAGACGAAAAACACATTATATTTTAGCACACCCAAAAGCTATTGCTGCTTTTATGCAACAGTGTACCAAGCGTGGTATTTACCCAGCCACAGTTAACATTGATGGAAAAGAAGTAATCGCTTGGAGAGGTGTGCCTATTTTAACTTGTAATAAATTAAAGATTGAAAACGGCAAAACTTCTATGATTGCAATACGTGTTGGCGAAGAGGATCAGGGAGTTGTTGGATTATACCAAATGGGCCTGCCAGATGAAGTCGAAACAAGTTTATCTGTGAGGTACATGGGCATTGATGAAAAAGCAATTATTTCTTATTTGATTACCAATTATTACTCGGTCGCAGTTCTTGTTCCAGATGCATTAGGTGTACTTGACAATGTTGATGTCGGAATGTTCTTATAATCTACTCATATGAACAGTAGTACTACAACTACCCTCGACTTAATTAAAAGTGTATTATCTAATGGACCGAGTGGCCTTGGAACTAGGTCTGCTAATATAGCATCCATCATTAACAGGCCCGATGAAGAATCGGATACAGAGTTGCGACATCGGCCGCCCTATCGTGATGATTTTGCCTTGGGGGAAGAATTAAATGAAAGGATTATTGAATGGGCTCAAAAAACTGGTATATATGATGGGCATTTGGATTACCTTCGAAAATGCAACTTTGGAAGATACGTCATGCTTACCTTTCCCTTTTCTAATGATAAGGAAAGGTTATTTATGGCTTGTCAAGCGAATGTAGCCCTTTTTGGATTAGATGATTATTTTGTAGATGATGAGCGTGCAGGTGTTAAACTTGAACTAGTTGGCAGAAATCTATCTCTTGCTATGTCCGCGATTGACGAACCTTTTTTAACCCCTAAATACAATCAAGATACAAATAAGGGCTTAGAAGAACATCCCATACTAGGAGCATTGAAAGAGTATATTGCAAATTCTGTTCGTTTTGGCACACCACAACAGGTTGCTCGATTAAGACATGAAGATATGACATTATTCATAGGTATGTTACATGAAACAAGTTGGCGAATGACTAAAATGATTGCTTCAGCTTGGGAATATCTTGGCTGTAGACAAATGAATAGTTTAACAACTTGTATTGCGATGATTGATATTGTGGAAGCTTATGAATTACCTCATAATATATACTCTATGCGCGAAGTGCGAAGTGTCGTAAAAATTGCAGGTTTAATAACAGTTTTAGTGAATGATTTAGTTTCATCTAAAAAAGAAGAAGAGGCTGGTTTAGATCAATATGGCATTCGTGAAGCAATTCAACACGAAGAAGGATGTTCATTCGAAGACGCTCACAAAAAAGGAATACGACTTCATAATGAATTGTTCAGAATGTTTGAAGACGAATCAGCTAAATTAATGATGTTTGCCACTCCTGAATTAAGAAGGTTTCTTATCGGAATAGAAGGTTATATTGCTGGAAACTATCTTTGGCATATGACCAGTGAAAGATATGGAAATAGCTGACTATAACTGACGGCTTCTTTTTTTATTTTATCTGAAGCATCTACTTGCATTTGTGACCAACTATCAAATCGGTGAAACTAAACCTATCTATTAGAGTTTTAATGCAAATTGAATACTTCTCGAGACTCTAGGTTTGGTATAGGCTTTACTTGGACTTAACTAAAAAGCAAATAATAAAGCATACTTTCTTCAATTACTTATTTATCAAAAAACATTTTATCCTTGATAGGTGTTAGAATGGGGCTAGATTTAGACGCTAAATGGCAGAAATAATCAATTTAAAAATTAAAAAACGTCCCACTGTTATGAAGATTGATAAAAAACAAGCTTTAGCTATGCTTTCGCCCGAAAATACAGACCGAGTGATAGAAATGGCATGGGAGGATAGAACACCTTTTGAAGCAATTTTGATGCAGTTTGGATTGGCAGAGTCTAATGTCATACAATTGATGCGCAAGGAACTGAAACGAAGCAGTTTCAATCTGTGGCGTAAACGAGTCAATCAAGGTGTTAGTCAGAAACACCTTAAAAAAAGAAATCCTGATATAAGCAGACATAAATGTTCACTGCAAAGAAACATTTCAGGAAATAAAATTTCCAAAAGATAATGTTAACCAATTACAGCGATATTTTACAACTGATAGATCAGATTGACCCTATAAAATATGGCAAAACCAGAAACTATTTGAATGGCGCTGTTACCCGCTTATCTCCTTATATTTCGCGCGGGGTAGTATCTACCAAACAGGTCGCAGAAAGCGTTTTAAGCAAAGGATATTCGCCCAAAGAAATTGATAGTTTTTTGAAAGAATTGGCTTGGCGAGATTATTTTCAATTGGTTTGGCAAGCGTTGAAATCAAAAATTAATGAAGATGTTAAACAAGCGCAAACTAATGTCAGCAATTATCAAATTCCACTTGAAATTACTAATGCCCAAACTAGAATAGAAGTCATAGACAATGGCATTAAAGCTTTTTATGAAAATGGCTACATGCACAATCATCTGAGGATGTATGTGGCAAGTATCTGTTGCAATATAGCCCGATGCCATTGGCAACAACCTGCCAAATGGATGTATTACCATCTTTTGGATGCCGATTGGGCAAGTAATGCTTTAAGTTGGCAATGGGTGGCTGGAAGTTTTAGTCAGAAAAAGTATTTTGCCAACCAAGAAAACATCAATAAATACAGTAACACAGATCAAAACAACACTTTTTTAGATCATCCTTATGAATTGCTTCCTAGTCTTGAAATCCCAGACATACTGAAAACAACAATAGCTTTTGATTTAAAAACTACATTGCCAGAAAGTGATGTGCTTAATATCCAAGTATCTTTACCCATTTATATATACAATTTTTACAATTTAGACCCAATGTGGGATGACCACTTGGCGGCAAAAAGTATATTATTATTAGATTCAGAACATTTTAGAGCATATCCAGTGAGTGAGAAAACCATACAGTTTGTGCTTGATTTATCGAAAAACATTAAAAATATTCAGGTTTTTGTTGGTTCATTTCAAACATTGAAAGATTTTTATCCTGAGCATATTTATCATTACAAGGAACACCCTTTAAACAATCATTACACTGGCACTAAACACCAAAGAGATTGGTTATTTGAGGATGTAAAAGGCTATTTCCCTTCCTTCTTTAGTTTTTGGAAACAAGCAGAAAAGCAATTTAAAGCTCACCCGAAACAAACCTAAAAAGAAAACTTAAAACAATGAAAAAAAAGATTTCAAAATCGAATTTACCCGAAAAGCCTTGTTTAGTTTGTCACAAGAATTTTACTTGGCGCAAGAAATGGGAAAAAGTTTGGGATGATGTTAAATATTGCAGCGATAAATGCAGAATGAATAAACATACAACATCAATCAAAGAAAAATGAACAAAATATTTTTAATATTTCCACATCAGTTGTTCAAAGATATTTATTTGTTGAAAGAATACGATAAGGTTTATTTGATAGAAGAAGTCTTGTTTTTTACGCAATACAAATTTCACAAACAGAAAATGGTTTTACACCGTGCTAGCATGAAATACTATGAAAAATATCTCAAAGAAAATGGTATTTTAGTAGAATATATTCAAGCGATTGACAAAATAAGTGATGTAAAAGAATTAATTAAAACTTTTGATATAAGCAATACAGATTCACTACATAACTACGATGTTTGCGACAATTGGTTAGACAAAAAAATTAAAAAAACTTGTCATGCCATGAATCTTAATTATCAACAGCACACTTCACCTATGTTCATTAATAACGAAGCTGATATAAGTAGCTATTTCCGAGATAAAAGCAAGTTTTTCCAAACAGATTTTTACATTCAACAAAGAAAGAAATTTAGCATATTGTTAGATGAACAACAAAAGCCTATAGGTGGAAAATGGAGTTTTGACGCTGACAACAGATTGAAATATCCGAAAGACAAAACACCACCTTATGTTACTTTTCCCAATCTTAATGAATTTTATAAGGAAGCAATTGCATATGTCAACACACATTTTGCACATCATTATGGAGAAATTAATCTTAAAATAGTATATCCTTCAACTCATTCAGAGAGTGATAATTGGTTAATCCAGTTTTTTGAAACCCGTTGGGCTGATTTTGGGCAATACGAAGATGCTATTGTAGGAGATGAATTGGTTTTAAATCACAGTTTGCTTACCCCGATAATGAATATCGGTTTATTAACGCCCATGCAATTGATAGAAGCCAGTTTGCGATATGCAGAACAGCACAACATCCCTTTCAACAGTTTGGAAGGTTTTATTAGGCAAATCATTGGTTGGCGAGAGTTTATCAGAGGTGTTTATGTGGTAAAGGGAACCGAAGAAAGAACTTGCAATTACTGGCAGTTTCACAAAAAAATACCCACATCTTTTTACAACGGCACTACAGGCATAGAACCCATCGATACGGTTATTAAAAAAGTACTAAAAACAGGTTATTGTCATCACATAGAGCGGTTGATGATTTTAGGGAATTTTATGTTATTGAACGAATACCATCCGGATGAGGTTTATCAATGGTTTATGGAGATGTTTGTAGATGCTTATGATTGGGTAATGGTTCCCAATGTATATGGCATGAGTCAATTTGCCGATGGCGGATTGATGTCAAGCAAACCATACATCAGTGGCAGCAGTTATGTGCTAAAAATGAGTCATTACAAAAAAGGTGCTTGGTGCGACACTTGGGATGCTTTGTTTTGGGAATTCATGAACAAACAACGCCCATTTTTTTCATCCAATCCTCGACTAGGTATGTTGCTAAAAACCTACGACAAAATGAGCGAAGACAAAAAGATCAATTATAAACTTGAGGTGGAGCGGTTTAACAAACAATATACATCCATAATTTGAATATTTTGCATGAGCAATTTTATCTTCAAAACAGTGTAAAAGGTATACTTAGATTTTAGAACTTATTGTTATAAATCCTTTATTTAACATAAAAGAGAATACCATACATCTAGATTATTTTGATTTTAAAGAATAAATATTTGCATTTTTTACTATATGATATTTGTATAGTATTGAATTTTGCAAGTTTCTTGTAATAAAACGATAAAAAAAGTAAAAAAAAACACTCAATAGCAAAATCTTATATAGAATTTCAAATTTTAATAATCAATAAAATTTCACCTCTATAAAACACAAAAACAATAACATTTGATGTTCATATTTTTGTTATATATTTAATAAGACTATGATTACAAAAGGCTACAAAAAAATCGCAATTATAATCCCCCCCCTTGTATTGTTCATGTTTTTCATATCATGTTCAAAGAAAAATAATGATAGTGACATTAGAAATGCTATAATTGGAGATTATACAGCAATTGATAGCCTTTTTGAATTTGATTCAATAGTTGATTTTAAAGCAAAATATCGATTAATTAAAATTTTACGCCATCCGCATGTAACTGTCTCAAAAAGCACATATATGAATGACAAGAATGAATGGGTAAAAGGCATTCAATTTCAAACCATAGAAAAGGATATCCATACAGATATTTATGACAAAAAAGGATTGACACAACTATTAAGATTCAAAATAACAAATTCTAATCTCAACTCTGTATATATGGAGGGAACAAGCATGGGTTCTAACATGACTGGAACATATAGTAACGACCAAATAATTATCATATACAATTCCCATTTTCTTCAAGATTATTCGGTATCTCATCTTTTTAGAATCAAATAATAATTTATACGATAAAGACAAATTTTATTTAATTAATTTAATCAATATGAAAATCAATTCAAGCGACTTTCAGTTCCACATTATTAAACCGCAAAAAAACCAATTCTGTTTAATAATTATAATGCTATTATTATTGACCAGTTGTTCTCATACTTATTATATACCATCAACACATAATGTCCCAATATTTAAAGAGAAAAACGAATACAGACTATCGGCATCATTTGGAGAAACAGACAATGTCACAACTAAAGAAATTCAAGCAGCTTATTCAATTACAAACCATTTAGCAATTATGTCAAACTACCTGGATGCTAATTCTGGAAAAAGGATTTATGATAACAATTGGGGAAAAGGATATTATTTTGATGGTGCTATAGGCTTATATCAACCAACCAAACGCACAGGTGTTTTTGAAATATATGGAGGAATGGGTACAAGTAAACAACATCACCAATATAAAATGAACGGTTCATCTGAATTATCATTTCACAAATTTTTTATTCAACCATCTTGGGGCATCAGTTTTAATTCTATAGATATTGCTTTATCTTCTCGCTTAAGTCAAATATCATTTAATAAAATACAAAACAATATAGACCCTTTACAACACACTGAATACAATGAAGTATATGCTATCTCAGTCAATAGAAATCATTTTTTTATTGAACCTGCTTTAACATTGAGAGTTGGTTGGAAAACCACAAAATTACAATTACAATTAACTCAAACAGACAAGTTAACAAAAAACACAAACACCTTATATCCATTACTCTATACAAGAACAAATATTTGTTTTGGTGTTTTCTTAGCCTTTTGAATCTATTTCAAAAAAACAATAACAAAGTGAATAATTAATAAAGACAAACTTTGTAATATCCCTTAGTTAAAATTAGCAATCGTAAGTTTATTATAAAAAATATAATTCCATTAAAAAAGACCTAACATAGAGTTGACTAAAATTAGGCATTTTACAATATTCAAAAAGGCAATGTGTTTAATAAATAAGTTAAAATAAAAAAAAGCCGAAATCAACTGACTTCGACTTTTCTTTAAACATAACAATTATAACTACATTTTTAAAACTTTTACTTTACCATAGCCTAATTTTTCAAGACCTTCTTTAATTTTCACATCATCACCTACACACATGATAATCATATTATCTAAACTTAACAACCTTTTAGCCAAAGCATTGATTTCTTCTTTGGTAATATTTTTAACTATTTCTGCTCTTTGAGCATTATAATTCTTATCAAGATTATTTTGAACAATTACATTTAAAAACCCAAGTTTATCAAAAGGGCTTTCATATCTTAAAGCATCTCCACCAAGTAAAGATTTTTTAGTAAATTCTAATTCTTCGTCTGTGATACCATTTTCAATAAAATTCTTTAATTCTTTCATCACTTCTGCAATACTGCTATCTGTTGCCGATGTTTTAACGCCTGCACTCACCATAAACATACTTGGATAGCCTAAACCAACTGAACTAAAACCAGAACGAATACCATATGTCCAACCTTTATCTTCTCTGATATTTAAATTTAAACGGCTGTTAAAAGCGCCACCTAAAGCAAAATTCATGATACTTGCTTTATAAAAATCTCCAAATATTTCTGAAGGAATAGAACGGAAACCCATTGTTAAGTTGGTTTGTTTAGCAAAGTCTTGATTCACTAAATAGATTTGCGTTTTTTGAACTGGAGGGAATTTATCGAATTTTGGTAATGTTAAGTTTTTATTGTTCCATTTTTTCAAAAACTCTATACTTTTCAAAGCTGATGATTCGTCAATATCCCCAATAATAGTTAATGAAGCTAGATTAGGAGACAAGAAACTTGCATGGTAATTTTTTAAATCATCAATCGTCATTTTGGTAACTACAGAATAATCTGAAAGTTGAAGCACACCTATTGGATTGTCTTCGCCATACATCATACTCATGAATTTTTTACTTCCAAAATAGCCCTCGTCATAAGCATTGTTTTCCATGGATTGTAACAAAGCTTTTTTATTGGTTTTAAAGTCTTTTTCGTCAAAACCAGGATTCATCAGCATATCTTCAAATATTAACATTGTTTCAGATAATTTATCATTAAAACATTCAACATAACAAGTAAATGCATTACCATTACCACTAAATCTTACAGAACTTCCTAATTCTTTTAATTGATTTTCAATTTGAACAGCAGTTTTTGTTTTGGTTCCTTCATTCATCATTTCTGCTAAGAAAACAGAAACACCATTTTTTACTTTGCCAGTTTCGAATAAATGTCCACCTTTGATATTTAAATTCATATAAACTCTTGGTGTTTCAGTACTTTTGGTCCCAATCACTTTAATTCCATTTTCAAGCTCAACCTTGTAAAATTCTGGGACTATTACTGGTTTTGCCGCTTGTATAACAGGCCTTTTGCTTCTATCAAAACCAGCAGGATCAATATTTGGTTTATAAACTAAACCTTGGTAAGCAGACTTATCAGGCGTAACAGTAGCATAAGGATTTACACTTTCATATGGCTTAATTTTAGCATTTTTGTTGGCTACATAATCAGGATGAGGAACGATATTGATACATACATAATTTTTATTTTTGATGTACATATTATAAACTCTCATGATATCAGCTTTAGTTACTTTTTCATATCTATTAATATCATCTTGAATAGTAAAATCTCTGTTAGGCATCAACATTTCATAAGAGGTTAAAACACTCGCTTTAGAAGCAATTGTTTCTAAAATACCATAGTATCTGGCAACTAAATCTTTTTTAATACGATTTAAATCTTCGTCTGTAAATCCATTAGTTTCAAAGTTTAAAAATGCTTTGGCTAATCCTTCTCTAATTTCTTTTTCAGATAATCCACCCATTGCTGCAGGATATGTGGCAATTAAAAAATTAAATTCACCAGATACTTCGAAAGTACCATTACTACAGCTCGCTTGAATTGCGCTACCATCATCAACAAATTGTTTGTATAAATACGAACTTTTACCATCTCCTAAAATTGCAGCTAAGATATCCAAAGGTGCTTCATCTGAGTGAAAGGTAGGCACAGTTGGATAAGTAATACTTGAAATTGGCATTTGAACTTTTGACTCATAAGTTTGAATTTTAATCTCTTCAATAGTTACAGGTTTTTTAGGTAATGCAGGTACATCTACCCCTTTATTAATACTACCAAAATATTTTTCAACTAAAGCTAATGCTTCAGTTGGATTTACATCACCTGAAATTACTAAAATTGCATTATTTGGACCATACCATTTTAAAAAGAAACTTTTTAAATCGTTTGAATCTGCTTCATTCAAGTCATCAACGTATCCGATGGTTTGCCAGCTATATGGGTGTCCATAAGGATATAGGGTTTGATCTTGAACTTCTGATAATAAACCATAGCCATTGGCATATCTTTGGTCTTTCTCATTTTTCACAGTCGCTCTTTGAGTTTCAAATTTTTTCTGGGTGAAAGCAGGCAATAAAAATCCCATTCTATCCGCCTCTAACCATAAAGCTGTTTCCAACATATTGCTTGGAACTGTTTCATAATAATTGGTTCTATCGCGATTGGTTGTACCATTCATATCTCCACCTGAGCCTTGAATAATTTTAAAATGCTCTTCATCGGCAACATTTTGTGAACCTTGAAACATCATGTGTTCAAAAAAATGGGCAAATCCGGTTCTTCTTGGAGTTTCCCTATTAGACCCCACATGATATGTTAACTCTACATGCACAATTGGATCACTGTGATCTTCGTTAATAATTACAGTTAAACCATTGGCTAACTTGTATTTAACGTATGGAATAACAAGTTTTCCAGGTTGTGCTTCTACCTTTTTAATTAAGGTAGCGGTGCTTTGTGCATTGACAAAACTAGAGGCAAAAAACAATAATGCCAAACTAATTGAATAGACTTTTTTCATTTTAAAGTATAATAATTGATAAATAAGTGCCGCAAATTAACAATTTTATACAACTTACTCACCAAAAATGTCGTCTAAAATATTAAATAATAGGATAAAAATGCATTATGAGGTACCTTTGCACGATATACATGTTTTCAAAAAAAACCATTTTGTCACTTTGTTTGGCTATTTGTCTAATCAGTCAATCGGATGCACAATTTACAAATGAAAATTATGGCAAAGAATTTATTTTTGCTTTTTTAGAAAATTACAGCTTATCAGAAAAAATTACATTTTCTATAAATTTATCAAAAATTCCAACCACTGTAAATATTAAATGTGCCACCTACAGTGCCAATTTTACAATCTTTAGAAAAGATACACAAATAAGCTATTTCCGAACAACAACCACCCCTACAGCCTCTCAATTTAATCCAAGCAGAGGTATTATCATCACAGCCAACAACCCAATTTCTCTCATTGCTATGAATAATGCTTTAAATAGTACTGATGTATCTATTATCACTCCTACAGAGTTAATTCCTAAAAATCCAGTTTATTTCATAAATACTAGCAGAGGCGAAGAGTCTATTGGTTTATCTAATAGCAGTTTGTTTACCATCGTTGCTTTAGAGGATAATTGCAAAATCAATATTATGCCAACGGCAGACTCAAGAACAACTCTTTCAAAGAATTTATTGTTTGATATTACGCTTAATAAAGGTCAAATATACAGAGCAAGAGCCTTAGATAGTCAGAATTTCACAGGAACTAAAATTTGGAATAGTGAAGGTTGTAAAAAATTTGCTGTATTTGAAGGCGCTATGTGTTCGTTTGTAGAATACAACGATAACACTTGCAAAGGATGCGATCATCTATACAATCAAACCACACCAATCCAAAATTTAGGCAAAAAATATACCACAATTCCATTTGTTGATAATGCATTAGGATATGTTTATCAAATTGTAGCCACTTCTAATAACACCACCGTTTGGATAGATGGCACCTTAACTGCTATGCTAAATGAGGGTGAATTTTATAAAGCTTCGAATAATCAAAATATACCACTTTGTATAGAAGCAGACAAAGACATTTATGTTACCCAACTGATGAAAAGTGGTGGTTGTAATGGCCATGCAAATAATCTTGGAAACCCTAGTTTGATGGCGCTAACTCCCGACCATCTTAAAATTAAAAATATTGGCTTTAGTTTCACTACTACACTAAATTTATCTCCTAACCCTTCTGCACCTAGTGATTTTTTCTTAGGTTTAGTATGTGATACCTCAGAATTAAAAAACATTAAAATTGATAATATTAAAGTAAATCCCAATTTATTTACTTTGAAATGTGATAAATATATAGGTAGTATAAAACTAAGTTCTACAATTCCTCACAATGTTCAATCTATTTATGGATGTATAGCTTATATATATGCCCAAGGACGAGACGAAAGTTATGCAAGTAACTTTAACAGATCGAAGTTCAATAACCAAACAGAATTGATTGTTGAAGATAATATAGAAACAGTATGCGATTCAACTTTTGAATTTAAAATTAAGGCACGATCAGATTCAAGTGCTATATTCAATTGGCAGTTTGGCGATGGATCTAGCTTTACAGGTGATTCAACTAATAAAATATATAATAAAACCGGCCAATTCAATATCAAATTAGCTGTTAGTTATCCCAATAATATTGGATGCACAAATGACACGTTTAGTAAAACCATTCAAATTTTTAGAAACCCTTATTTTAATTTGGGAGATGATACAACTATTTGTGAAGGTCAAGTAATAAACATAAAACCTTTTATAAATGAATCAGTTGCATATAGATGGCATAATAACACAACTGCTAATAATCTTAGTGTATCTAGACCAACAAAAGTATTCTTAACTCTTACTGATACTAATCAATGCTTTTTTTCTGATACTTTACAAGTTGATTTTAAAAATTGCGATTCAAATAGCATCATTATTCCAAATGTATTTACGCCTTTTGTTTACAAAAATAAATCAATTAACAGCAATGAAATTAATGATTATTTTGAAGTTAAATTGACGGGTTATAACATTGTAAATGGTTATATTTATAACCGTTGGGGAATATTAGTTTATAAATTTAATTATCCAGAAGATGAATTTTGGAATGGATGTATCAATAACGATATTTCAAGACCATGTCCAGACGGTACATATTATTATTTATTTGAAATTATAAATTCAAAAACGGGTTTAACCAAAAAAGTGAATGGAGTTGTAAGAATCATCAATTAACATCATTTACTATGTCTAATTATGAGATTAACTTTGATGATGTAAAAGTAAAACTGGAAGCATTATATTTTAAGTACAACCGAATTGATTTTATTGAAAATGACCCAATTTCTATTCCTCATCAATATAAACAAAAAGAAGACATTGAAATTATGGGTTTTTTTGCATCTATCTTGGCTTGGGGACAAAGAAAAACAATTATCAAAAGTTGTGAAAATCTAAATTTCATTTTCGAACGAAATCCATACGATTTCGTTCTTAATCATCAGGAATCTGACCTAAAAAGATGTTTGAAATTTGTTCATCGTACATTTAATGATACAGATTTAATTTCAATCATAAATTTTTTAAAAGATATATATATTAAACATGAAAGTCTAGATAACTTTTTTTCATTACATATTAGTCATGACGACAAGACAATTGAAAATGGATTGATTCAATTTAGATTGGCTTATGAAAATAGTTCAGCTTTTATAAATCGCACCAAAAAGCATATTGCATCACCACTTTCAGGTAGTGCTTGTAAAAGACTCAATATGTTTTTAAGGTGGATGGTTAGAAAAGACATCAATGGCGTTGATTTTGGAATTTGGAGTTCAATAAATCCATCACAACTAATATGCCCTTTAGATGTCCATGTTATTAGGCAAGCTTACGGAATTGGAATTTTACAACATGAAAAAGCTGATTGGAAAAATGCACTCTATTTAACTAATCAACTTAAGAAAATGGATCCAAATGACCCCGTAAAATATGATTTTGCTTTATTTGGAATGGGCGTTAATTAACGTTCCAATAGTTTAAGTAAAGCTTTGGTTTCGTCTAATTCTTTTTGAATTTCAAGTTGCTTTTTAGATAATTCAATTACTTTTAGTTGAGCCGCTTCAGCTTCCTTTCTTTTCAATTCACTTTCAGATTGAGAATCATCAATTTTATTTTGTTTAGATTCTGTTTTTTTGTCAATTTTACTGTCTTTATTTTTCAACTTTGAAATTTCTTTCTTTCTAGATTTAACATCAAAATCTGTGATACTTTTCTCATGTTTTTTTACCCTAATGCTATCAATCATAATTTCACTTTGAATAGTTGAAATACTTGCATTATTGGCTGCAATTTTTATGTTATTATTATCGATTTTATTTTGACGTTTTGCATTATCTTTTTCTAGTTTTTTAACTAATTTTGAATCATCTTTATTAGACAACAACAATAAATCATTGGCTTTAATTTCTCCGATTTGATCAACATTTGCCAGATGTAGCTTATTACTCTTCTTAACCAAAGACTTTATTTTTTTTCTGTTAGATTTAATATTTTTGTTACTTTGATTAATCTCTGCATTTAACTTATCAATAGGAAATTCGTTGAGTTCTTTCTCTTTAGTAATTATACTTTGACGAATTGCTTCTTGATCTTTTTCCAAATCTTTTAACTGTTCATTAGTTTTAACTGCTACTCTTTGATCTTTTTCAGCACTTTTGATGTCACTTTTTGTGTCTTTATTCAAATACTTAATTTGAGTAATTACATTGTTGTTTTCTTTTTCTAATGCTGCTATCTTAGTTTTCAAACGATTTATTTCATTTTGTTTAATAATTAAATCAATTTTCTTTTTAATTTCAATCATAAACATCTGAAATCCTTGATATTCACTAATGGCATTATTAGAATTTACAAACCGATTTTCAGAATTCAAACAAACAATAAATGAATGAGATTCATTATTGAAAATACCATATAAATCACATTTTGAACTTGTAATTAAAGGCAAACTTATTTGAATAAAACTTATTTCATCCAACGAAGAAAAACTTGGTACAATTCGGCTATCTTTTTCTGTCAAATATTCTGTAATTGCCTGAAATGAAATATCTTTAGTTAAACTATCTAGTTGAATTATAAGACCTTTTTGTTTGCCTCTGCTCATTTCTACATCTACTTCGTTAAATTGGCTGAAAAGTTGAGGAATAGTAATAAATAACAATCCCAATGTAAAAAATTTCTTAATGTTCATAATATGCCACAAATATAAGCTTATAAAATATGTATAGCAAATCATCATCAACCTTATGTTTATCTTATAAAAATCCATTGTTAATAAATCCCTAATTAAACAATAAAACTTTTTTTAAGAATTCATTGTTTTATTGAACAGAAATTTTACTTTTGCCAACGTTTTAATAAACGCCTATACATTATGGTCAAAACCATCAAATTAACCAAAGGATTCGATATTAAACTAGAGGGAGAACCCCTTAGATTTACCAAAAAGAAAGAAATTTCTAGAAACTTTGCCATCAAACCACTTAATTTTAAAGGTATTACACCAAAGTTAGTGGTAGATCAAGGTCAGGAAGTTAAAGCAGGTGACCCACTTTTTTTCTCAAAAGAAAACGAAAATCTTTTATTTACTTCACCTGTTAGTGGCGAAGTGATTGAAATTAAAAGAGGACCAAAAAGAGTTATCGAAGAAATTATCATTTTATCTGATGCTAAAAATAATTTTAAAGATTTTGGCAAAACCAATCTTGAAACTGCTAGCAGACAAGATGTAATTAAAACAATGTTAAGTAGTGGCACTTGGCCTTTTCTGCTTCAAAGACCTTTTAATAAAATTGCTAATCCAGAACAAACGCCTCGTTCTATTTTTATATCAGGTTTTGATTCTGCTCCCCTTGGTGTGGATTACAACTATATTTTAAATGGACAAGACAAAGATTTTCAAACAGGTATTGATGCTTTAAAATTGTTAACTGATGGTAACATTTACTTGAACTTATCTAAAAGACTTAACAATTGCTCAGCTTTAGAAAATGCACATGGAGTAGTTAAAACATACTTTGATGGACCGCATCCAAGTGGTAATGTTGGTGTGCAAATCCATCACCTTGAACCAGTTATTACAAAAAATGACATCGTTTGGTATATCAATCCTCAAGATTTAGTAATTTTAGGTAGATTATTTAGTACAGGTCATTACGATGCAAGAAAACTAGTTTCTGTTGGTGGTTCTGAAGTTGTTAACAAACAATTTTTTGAATTTATCATCGGTGGCAGTGTTTCTACTTTATTAGAAAACAACACAACAAAAGGTCACAATAGAATTATTTCTGGCAATGTATTAACTGGTCAACAAATTAACGAAAATGCCTATTTGAATTTTTATGACAATCAAATCACTGTGATTCCAGAAGGACATGAAGAAGAGTTTTTAGGTTGGTTGATTCCTACTTATCCAAGACCAAGTTTTTCTAAATCATTACCTGCATTTTTATTTCCAAATAAATCTTATAAAGTAAACACCAATATGCACGGTGAAGACAGAGCATTTGTGGTGACTGGTGAATATGAAAAAGTATTACCAATGGATATTATGCCATTGCAACTTATCAAAGCTTGTATGGCTAATGACATTGACAATATGGAAGCATTGGGAATTTACGAAGTTGGTCCAGAAGATTTTGCTTTGTGTGAATTTATTTGCACATCGAAAGCACCTATCCAAGAGATTATTGAAAACGGTTTAACATACATAGAAAAAGAAGCATAATAATTTCATGAATAAATTAAAAGAAGTCTTACAGCGTTTAAGACCTGAATTTAACAAAGGCGGGAAATATGAAAAGTTTAGAAGCACATTTGATGCACTAGATACTTTCTTATTTGTTCCCGGTCACACCACCCATGGAGGTACTCACATAAAAGATGGTATTGATTTGAAAAGAACCATGTTTATGGTTGTCATCTCTATGATTCCAGCTTTATTATTTGGAATTTGGAACGTTGGCTATCAACATTTTAGAGCCTTGGGTATTGAATCCACCTTGCTTGAAAACATGATAGAAGGTTCAATAGTTGTTTTACCAATTGTTGCAGTTTCTTACATGGTAGGTTTGGGAATCGAGTTTGCTTTTGCACAAATCAGAGGTCACCAAGTAAATGAAGGTTTTTTAGTAACAGGGATGTTAATACCATTGTGTTTACCGCCATCTATTCCACTTTGGATGGTTGGTGTTGCTACTGCTTTTACAGTAGTAGTTTGTAAAGAAGTTTTTGGGGGCACAGGAATGAATTTATTAAATCCAGCATTAACAGCAAGGGTGTTTTTGTTCTTTGCTTATCCAGCATACATGGCAGGTGAATATCTTTCAAATGGTGATTTCTTATGGGTATCAGCCAATAGAAGTGAAGCCATCGAAGGATTTAGTGGTGCTACATCATTGAGTTTATATGGTGAGAAAAAAGCACCAGTAGCATCTTTATGGGAAATGTTTGTAGGGTTAGAACAAGGTTCTATCGGAGAAACTTCCGTTTTAGCCATCTTAATTGGTGCGTTAATTCTTATAATAACCGGTATTGGTAGTTGGAGAATCATTGTATCAGTATTTGTAGGCGGTTTTGTTATGGGTTTAATATTAAATGCAATTAATGCAGGATTACCAATAAAAGAACAAAGTATATATATGGCAGCAAACCCATTGTCTCATTTATTAATGGGTGGATTTGCATTTGGAGCAGTATATATGGCAACTGACCCAGTAAGTGCAGCACAAACCAATTTAGGTAAAATTTATTATGGATTTTTAATTGGTGTGTTCACAGTGATGTTAAGGGTTTGGAATCCTGCCTATCCTGAAGGTATGATGCTTGCTATATTATTCATGAATGTATTAGCACCATTGGTAGATTATTTTGTAATAGAATCAAATAAAAAAAGGAGGTTAGCCCGTGTCAAATAAAAATTCAAATTCATACATCATTATTTATACTTGTATCCTTACAATAGCATGTGGTACAATCTTATATCTAGCTGCATCGTTTTTAAAACCAGCACAAGATGCTAACATAGAATTGGATAGAAAGAAAAAAATCCTTTCAACAATTATCAAATTAGATAAAACTTGGACGCCAGCCAAGGTAGAAGAAACTTACAATTCAAGAGTAAAGGGCTATGTGGTTGACTTTTCTGGTAAAGTACTTGAAAATGTAAATGTAGAAACTGTTAATATTGATGCTGAATATAAAAAGCCAGCAAAAGAAAGACAATATCCTGTCTATGAAATTACCTCAGAAAGCAATCCAAATGAAACCGAATTTTATGTTATTGCTGGAAGTGGCAAAGGATTATGGGATAAAATATCTGCGTTTATTTCTTTAAAAAATGATCTAGCGACTATCAATGGCATTGTTTTTTCACACAAAGCTGAAACACCCGGATTAGGCGCTAGAATCACAGACGATGAAGCTGTATATAGCCGATATGCTGGCAAAACCATTTTTGAAGGCGAAAACATTGCTCCAATCGTTATGAAAAAAGGTGAAGGCAATGATTATTCAAACGACCCACATGCTGTGGATGGCATGAGTGGTGCTACAAAAACAGCCATTGGTGTTAACGATATGTTAGCCGATTATTTAACCGCATACGAATCATTTATCAAATCTAAAAAATCAAAAATCTAATTATATGAGTACTTCAACAGCAACTCAAACCGAAGTAAAACCAAAAAGTGAATCTTTGTTTTCTAAGAAAAATAGAAAACTATTGACAGATCCTCTAGATGGTAACAATCCAATTACAGTTCAAGTTTTAGGCATTTGTTCTGCATTGGCTGTTACAGTTCAAATGGAACCTGCATTTTGGATGTCTGTAGCTTTAACATTTGTAACAGCATTTTCTAATTTAATTATCTCACTTTTAAGAAACACCATTCCTTCTCGTATTAGAATCATTGTACAACTCTCAATTGTTTCACTTTTTGTAATTTTAGTTGACCAAATATTAAAAGCGTATGTGTACGATATTTCAAAAACCTTATCCGTTTTTGTTGGTTTGATTATTACTAATTGTATTGTAATGGGAAGACTAGAAGCTTATGCTATGGCTAATAAACCCCTACCATCTTTTATTGATGGTTTAGGCAACGGATTAGGCTATGGTTTAATCTTGATGATAGTTGCTTTCTTCAGAGAATTATTAGGCAGTGGTTCTGTATTTGGGTTCAAAGTATTTGAAGCAGCAGGCATTCCTTTTATTGGCAATGGTGTGATGATGATTCCAGCAGGAGCATGTATAGTTGTTGGATTATTAATTTGGGCACAAAGAGCAAGAAACGGTTATACAGAAGCAGAATAAATTATATAAATAAAAAAACATTAACACATTATGCTTATAGCAGATTCACTTATAAACATTGCGGTAAAATCTATCTTTATCGACAACATGATATTCTCAGTTTTCTTGGGAATGTGTTCTTACCTTGCTGTATCTAAAAAAGTTTCAACAGCTATTGGACTAGGCGCAGCGGTAATATTTGTTCTTACTTTCACTGTTCCAATCAACTGGGCTGTAGAAAAATACTTTTTAGCTTCGGGGGCTTTGTCTTGGATCAGTCCAAGTTTAGCTAATATAGACCTTAGCTTTTTATCATTCATTGTATTTATTGCTGTTATTGCTTCTTTTGTTCAATTAATTGAAATGGCAGTAGAGAAATTAAGCCCTAGTTTGTATGCTTCTTTAGGTATTTTTTTACCATTGATTGCAGTAAACTGTGCCATTTTAGGTGGTGCTTTGTTTATGTCTCAAAAGAATTTCACAAACATAGCTGAACCAATTGTTTATGGCTTAGGTTCTGGTATTGGTTGGTTATTAGCAATTGTTGCATTGGCTGCCATCAGAGAAAAATTAAAATACAGCGATGTACCTGCTCCATTAAGAGGTTTAGGAATTACTTTCATTATCGTTGGTTTAATGGCATTTGGTTTCTTAAGTTTCATGGGATTTGAATTAAAATAATAAAAAAATGATTTTAAATATATTATTAGCTATCGACATAACATCATTAATTCTAGCAGGATTAATCCCAATGGTTGTTATCCTTCTATTGGTATTTATTTTGCAAATTGCTGCCAAATATTTGGTTCAACAAGGTGATGTAGAAATCATATTAAATGGCGAAAAAACCATTAAAGTGCCAGCAGGTGGTACTTTATTAACCGCTTTATCTAACGAAAAAATCTTTTTACCATCTGCATGTGGTGGTGGTGGCACTTGTGCCATGTGCAAATGTGTTATCTCGGAAGGTGGTGGCGATATTTTGCCTACCGAAACAGGTCATATCAATAGAAAAGCACAAAAAGAAGGTGTTAGATTATCTTGCCAAGTAAAAGTAAAAAACAACATGAAAGTGCAAATTCCAGATGAAATATTTGGAATTAAAAAATGGGAATGTGAAGTGGTTTCAAACTACAACGTTGCTTCTTTCATTAAAGAATTTGTTGTAAAATTACCAGAAGGCGAAAACTTACATTTTGAAGCAGGTGGATACATCCAAATTGATGTACCAGTGTGTGAAGTGCCTTTCAAAGACATGGACATCAGACCATTGCCAGGCGACCCTGCTGGTGATGATAAATTCAGACCAGATTGGGATAAGTTTAAATTGTGGGATTTGAAAATGAAAAATCCTGAACCAATTTTCAGAGCTTATTCGATGGCCAACCATCCTGCTGAAGGAAACATCGTAAAACTGAATATCCGTATTGCTACGCCACCATGGGACAGAGCAAAAAATGCTTGGATGGATGTTAACCCAGGTATTTGTTCTTCTTATGTGTTTGGTTGCAAACCAGGAGATAAAGTAACTATTTCTGGTCCTTATGGCGAGTTCTTTATCAAACCAACCAAAGCAGAAATGTTGTATGTAGGTGGTGGAGCTGGTATGGCGCCATTGCGTTCTCATTTGTTTCATTTGTTTCATACTTTAAAAACAACTGACAGAAAAGTAACTTTCTGGTATGGCGGAAGAAGTAAAAGAGAATTGTTCTATATTGATGAATTCAGAGCCATCGAAAAAGAGTTTCCTAACTTCAAGTTTCATGTGGTATTGAGCGAACCGATGCCAGAAGACAATTGGGTTAACAAAAAAGACGTGAACGACCCAGAAGGTGATGGATTTACTGGCTTTGTACACAATGCTGTAATCAATGAGTATTTAACCAAACATAAATCTCCTGAAGACATTGAGTTTTATTTCTGTGGACCACCGATGATGAACCAAGCCGTTATCAAAATGTGTGACGATTGGGGTGTACCTAAAGAAAATGTAGCCTTCGATGATTTTGGAGGATAATTTATATTTTATGTTTCAATTAAAAAAGACCATCGTAAATGATGGTCTTTTTTTGTAGAATCACTAATGAGATAAGATTCAAATATATTTATTTCTGAAGTAATGTTTGAAATAAGACATTATAACATCAAGTTATATTATTGAAACCAATTTAATAGAATAAACAAAGATTACTATTCAAACTCAATCTTGTCTTCATAAATAAATGGTATTTTTTGGACAGTATTAAAAGTTTTAATTCTGCAATAACCATCAAATTTTATAGGAATGGATTTTTTTTTATTCAAGGCATTTTCAAATAGACCTGATAAACCTTGGCTGAGCCCTAATTGAAGTGGATTAACCTCAAATCTTATGGGAACCTCAAAGTTTTGTTGGGCATTGATTTCCACTTTGTTGGTTTGACTAATTTGAGAGATAAAAACACCGTTTGAATAAGCTTTTATTTCTGTATTGAGCAAACTTGCATCTCTTAAATTAGGATTAAAAAATTTAACTCTACCTATTACAACTGCTTTGTCTAAATTGATAATTTCTGTAGAATCTATCTCTATGGTTAAAAATTCTGGTGCTTTTAATTTTCCAAAGAAAAACCAATTTGCAAATCCTGTAACTAGAATTACAATAACAGTGATTATGATTACCTTTTTCATATTTATGGCAATATATCCGTTAGTAAATTAACTGAAAAGTGATTTACTTTTCTTAATCCTTCAGCATATCCACAATTGATTAATCTTCCCCATTGTATCGCTCGTCCTTTAATATGCTCCATAAAGGCAGGTGATGATATTGGAGTTTCAAGTTCTTTGGATTCAGTATTATAAAACTGTGATGAATAAGCTAATAAGGCTTCCATTCTTTGGTTCCATAATGGACTGACATCAATAAGTATATCTGGCTCAAGGTAATAATCTTGTATGTATGAATACATAGATTTTGGTCTCCAAGCTTCTTGTATTTCCTCATTATACTTAGTACTCAATTTGATTAGACCCGATAAAAAACAAGCTTCCTTAACCAATGTATGTGCTTTTCCATGGTCAGGGTGTCTGTCTGATTCGGCATTCATAAGAACAATGTCTGGCTGAAAGGCTCTAATCATTTTAACCACAGATATTAAATTCTCTTCAGAATTGGTAATAAATCCATCTTTAATCCCTAGATTTTGACGAGCAGATAGCCCTAAAATTTGAGAGGCTTTTTTTGATTCTTCCGCCCTAATAAATTCATCCCCTCTTGTACCCAACTCACCTTTAGTTAAATCTACAATCCCTGTTTTTAAACCATTTATCCGATGTTTGATCATGATGCCAGAAATAGATATTTCAACATCATCTGGATGGGCTGCAAAAGCTAAAACATTAATTTTTTGGGGCATTATCTATCTCTAAAGTTTTAATAATTTCTTCTATTTGATAATCAATCACGGGGTCGTATGTCGTTTTCATGTTGGCATCATATGATTTTGCCATAGCTTGCCAAAAAATTGTTTCGAAGGTACCTCTGTAGTTTTTCATGATATCCCAAGTTGTTTTACCTGTTTCTCTGTGTATCAATTTTAATAGAATCCTACCCTCTTCAACATAAAAATTCTTTAAATCATCCATGAATTGTTTTTTAACGGATTTTTCACATTCTTTGATATATTTTTTTCTTGCTTTTTCTGTAGTTAACAAATTGAGATTGTCTTCCATCATTTGCAAACGAAATGCTGCCAATTTAGCATAAGGCAATGCTTTTTTAACATATCTAACTAATTTGATGTATGCATCTTTTTCCTCTTTTGATAGGGTTTCATGAGTTTTAACAAATCTATTTAATAAATAAACCGGGATAGTATCATCACCTTCAATATCATATCCAATTCTAACTATGTATCTATCTCTTCTAATTGAACTGTCATTTTTTGTTGAATCTGTAGCAACATTTTGAGCATTTGATTCAATGCCCATCATGCATAAAATTAAAATTAAAAAAAATCTCATAGACAATAATATTTCAATAGTTATGCCACATTATGTTCAATTTTCACTGGTATTTTCTTTTTCAAAGCAAAAACGACTAATGCCAATCCAAATATCATTAATGAAAAAGATATAATTTCTGCTTGAGTGAGCTTCATACCAAGAAAATCCATGATGGTATTCACTCTGATTTTCTCAATTAAAAATCGTTCTAGTCCGTTGAGAATAAGATAAATACCAAACATTAAGCCTGCATACTTAATCTTCTTTCTTAGTTGCCAAAGAATAAGAAATAAAATAACACAAACTATAGCTTCGTACATGGGTGTTGGAAAAACAGGTGGCACTAAATGATTGCAATGTTGTTCAGCCATACAACCTTCGATTGGAACACCAACACTATTAACATTATTTGGATAATCATAACTCCAAAACCAATCTGGTAAAAAACTCATCCAATTTGGCTTGGGAGCTTCATTTACTATACCCCAATCACCATCACCACTTACATGACATCCAATTCTACCAGTTCCATAAGCCAACATCATTGCTGGGGCACCAACATCTAACATGTGTAAAATTTTGATGTTTCGTTTTCTAGCAATATATAATACAGCACCTCCGCCAACAATTAATCCACCATAAAAAGTTAAACCGCTAAACGACATAATTGCTTCCATTGGATTTGCTCTGAAATCAGACAAATTTTCTAAAATATGAAATAATTTTGAGCCCAAAATTCCACCAACAAAAGCCGCCATAGTTATCGAACTCATATAATAAGAAGGATCTACGAGTCTAGATTTTTCTATCGGTTGGTTTAATCTTTGTTTTTTATCCTGCCAATAATTAAATCCCAACATTAATGTCATGAATATAATACCATAAGCAAAATTACCTTGAGAAGATAAAATAAATGATTGCGGATCATTTTTAGTAATTGAAAAGTCTAATAATATTGGTAAAAACTTAAATCCTAGAATAAATCCAGTAATTGCAGCCGTAATATAATCTGATTTAGAAAATGGTTTTCCCTCCCAATATTTAATTTCTTGACCTTTCCCCAAAATGCCATCTTTAAACTTCCGTTTAAGTTCTTTGGTCATTATGAGATTAGCCAAAACAAATGAAACCGCCACAAAAAAACCAAAGGAATTGATGAGGTGTAAGCCGTTTAGTTCGATACCAAACCAGTCTTTAAAAATATAATAAAAATTAGGATACATGTAATAATTGTTTGTTAGAATAATTGATTGTTGCGTTCATAAAGCCATCTGAGTTAATATTTGTTAATTCCACTTCTGTAATTTCATTAATTAAAAGCGGGTCATAATCTACTTCTACTTTGATATAGTTTTCAGTAAATCCATACATTTTACCACCTTTTTCTTCATTTTCGAATAATACATTGGCATTTTGATGCAAATGTAATTTATAAAATGCTTGTTTCTTTTTTTCACTCAATATTCTCAACATTTCTGTTCTTTCATTGCGTTTAAATTGATGCACTTTTCCATTTAGTTTTGCAGCTGTGGTATTTTTTCTTTCTGAATATGGAAAAACATGCAAATAAGAAACATCTAATTGATTTAAAAATTTGTAAGTATCCATAAATTCATCTTCACCCTCACCAGGGAAACCTACTATGACATCTACTCCAATCGAACAATGAGGCATTAAATTCTTAATTTTAATGATTTTATCTGCGTATAGTTCTTTTTCATATTTTCGTCTCATACTCTTTAAAATAGTATTAGATCCGCTTTGTAATGGAATATGAAAATGTGGCATAAATTTACGAGAAGATGACACAAACTCTATGATATTGTCACTCAACAAATTAGGTTCTATTGAAGAAATACGATACCTATCAACGCCTTCGATATTGTCTATTTCTCGAATCAATGCTTCAAAATTTTCATCATGATTGACCCCAAAATCACCCAAATTAACACCAGTTAAAACTATTTCTTTAACACCAGATACAGCAACTTTTCTAACTGAATCTAAGGTTTCTTCGATATTATGGCTTCTGCTTTTTCCTCTAGCCAATGGAATTGTGCAAAAAGAACAAAAATAATCGCAGCCATCTTGTAGTTTTAAAAAAGATCTGGTTCTATCTCCAACAGAAAAACCTGGAACAAATATATTTGTCTCTTTAATATTTTTGTTAAATATAGATGCTTTATCATTTTTTTCTAATGAACTCTTAAGATGATCTATTAAATTAAATTTTTCTGCTGCTCCTAATACCAAATCCACACCTGGAATGTTAGCTATTTCATTAGGTTTAAGTTGGGCATAACAACCAATTATCACGATAAATGCATTTGGATTATATTTCAGTGCTTCTTTAACTACTTTTTTGCATTTTCTATCTGCATGATCTGTAACTGAACAAGTATTTATGACATACAAATCTGCTTGGTTTGTGAATTCTACTTTTCTAAAACCATTGTCTTCCAACTGACGACCAATAGAACTCGTTTCCGAAAAATTCAATTTGCAACCAAGGGTATAAAAAGCAACAGATTTTTGATTAATCATGATTATTCTTTATGTAAAACGTCCTTTATATTTTTCTTTAATATCAGATGTAATCTGTCTGACTTCTTGCTCTTTCTCTAAATGACTGATAAACAAAATATCATGAGTATCTACTACAAGCATATTTTCCAACCCTTCGATAACTACTAATTTATTTTGACTATCTTCTTGCATAATCAAACAATTTTTAGTATTGTAAGTATCAACAATCTGACCGTGAATCATGTTATTATTTTCGTCTTTATCTCTTAACATATACAAAGACTTCCATGTTCCTAAATCACTCCATCCAAAATCAACATGCATTATACCAGCAATACTGGTTTTCTCCATAATCGCATAGTCTATTGAAATATTTTTACATAATGGATAATTTTTATTAATAAACTTGGCTTCATCTGGTGTATTGTATTTTTTTAACCCTTTTTTAAAGATTTCATACATATCATTTTGATGGATAGAAAACTCATTTAAAATATCAACAGCTTTCCAAATAAAAATACCACTATTCCATAAAAAATCTCCACTTTCAATGAATGTTTGAGCCAATTCAAGTGAAGGTTTTTCAGTAAATGTTTTAACTTTATAAATACCTTGTCCTGCTATTTCCTCTTTATCTACGTGTTGTATATATCCATAACCCGTATCTGGTCTATTAGGTTTTATACCAAGGGTTAAAAGCAAATTATTTGAACTAACAAAATCCAAAGCATTTTTAATATTTAATCGAAATGTTTTTTCATCAATTATAAGATGGTCGCTAGGAGCAAATACAATATTAGCATCAGGATTTTTAGCAAAAATCTTAAAACTTGCATAAGCAACACAAGGGGCTGTATTCATTGCTGCTGGCTCATCAATAATATTTTCAACAGGCAAATCAGGTAACTGATCTGACACCAACAATGTGTAGCTAGAATTGGTAATGACATAAATATTCTTATTATCTACGAAAGGTAAATATCTCTCATAAGTTAATCTTAATAAAGATTTTCCAATACCTAATATATCATGAAACTGTTTGGGATAACTTTTCTTGCTCAAAGGCCAAAAACGACTTCCCACACCACCGGCCATTATTACTACATAATTATTTTTATTATCTTTACTCATTTTCTACAATATTCCTTCTTTGTTTAAATCATGCAAATGAACCATTCCAAAATAATTAGATTCTTTTGTAACAATGATTTGTGTAATTTTTTTATTTCTCATTTGAAAAGCTGCATTGACAGCTAATTCATTATAATCTATACTTAATGGGTTTGATGTCATAATATCTTTGGCACTGATTCCATTTAAGTCAGATGTTATTTCAATGATACGTCTAATATCTCCATCAGTAATAATTCCAATTAATTCATTTTCATTTAAAACTGCTGTTGCACCAAGTCTGTTTTTTGATATTTCAACAATGACTTCTTTTAAAGATGCCTCTTTATCTACTGCTGGTTTTAGATTTAAGCTTGCAATATCTCCCGTTGTTAAGTATAATCGTTTACCCAAAGCACCCCCAGGATGGTATTTTGAAAAATCATTTGAAGTGAACTGTCTACATTTCAATAATGAAATCGCTAAAGCATCACCCATAATTAATTGAGCTGTAGTGCTCGTAGTAGGGGCTAAATTATTCGGACATGCTTCAAAAGCAACACTAGAGTTAATTATATATTGAGCAGAAGTGGCTAAATATGAATCAATATTACCCACCAATGCAATTAAAGGATTCCCAAATTGTTTTAACAAAGGACAAAGGGCTTTGATTTCAGGCGTATTACCACTTTTTGAAATAGCGATTACAATATCATTTTTTTGAATCATTCCCAAATCACCATGAATTGCATCTGCTGCATGCATAAAAATCGCTGGTGTTCCAGTTGAATTTAGAGTAGCTACAATTTTTTGGGCAATTATTGCGCTTTTTCCTATTCCTGTAATAACAACTCTTCCTTCAGAATTTAAAATTAAATTAACAACAGATTCGAAAGAACTGTCTATATAATCACTTAATTTATTTAATTCTATCAATTCATCATTAATAGCTTTCTGAGCTATTTCAATAATTGATAAATGTTGTGAAGTATCAGGCATTAAAAACAAAATAATATTCTGCAAATTTAACCTAAAAAATAACATGAAAAATTTTATTAAAAAAGATTTGGTAATGTCATACTAAACATACTAATTTAGTGTACTCATTTAAAAATGAAAATATAGACGATATGAATACAGTTCAAAAGACAATGAACCCCAAAATAGCCCTTAAAGAATTTTTTGGATTTGATGGATTTAAAGGCAATCAAGAAATTATAATTAATAGTGTATTAAACCGAGAAGATTGCTTTGTAATAATGCCTACAGGAGCAGGCAAATCCTTATGTTATCAATTACCTGCATTAATGATGGAGGGAACCGCAATTATTATTTCACCACTCATTGCATTGATGAAAAACCAAGTAGACAGCATTAGAGGCTTTGGTGAAAACGACAATGTTGCACATTTTTTAAACTCGTCACTTTCTAAAACTGAGATTAATAAAGTTAAAGAAGATATGCAACAAAAAAATACTAAACTACTTTATATAGCTCCTGAAACTCTTAAAAAAGAAGAGACAATAGAGTTTATGAAGAGTTTAGAAATATCATTTGTTGCCATAGACGAGGCACATTGTATAAGTGAATGGGGGCACGATTTCAGACCAGAATATAGAAGAATCAAAGAGATGGTAAAAGCAATTAATGATGTTCCAATGATTGCTCTTACAGCTACTGCAACCCCAAAAGTGCAAAGTGATATTCAAAAAAATCTTGGCATGCTTGATGCTAAAGTATATAAATCATCGTTTAATAGAACAAATCTTTATTACGATGTAAGACCGAAAGGCAGCAAGGAAAAGGTATTCAAAGATATAATAACAATCATTAAAGCAAAGCCTGAAAAATCTGGAATTATTTATTGTTTAAGCAGAAAAAGAGTTGAAGAAATTGCAGAAATGCTAAATTTGAATGGTATTAAAGCATTGCCCTATCATGCAGGATTAGACGCTAAAACCCGTGTAAAAAATCAAGATGCATTTTTGATGGAAGATTGCCATGTTATAGTTGCAACTATCGCTTTTGGAATGGGAATCGACAAACCAGACGTTAGATTTGTAATGCACTTTGATGTTCCAAAAAGCTTAGAAGGCTATTATCAAGAAACAGGAAGAGGCGGCAGAGATGGCATGGAAGGAGATTGTGTATTATTTTATAATCCTAGCGACATAGAGAAACTTGAAAAGTTTATGAAAGATAAACCTGTTGCAGAAAGAGAAATAGGCACACTTTTATTAGATGAAACAAGTTCTTTTGCAGAGAGTTCTCAATGTAGAAGAAGGATATTATTGAATTATTTTGGAGAAAGCTTTGATGAAGAAAACTGCAATCAAATGTGCGACAATTGTCGTCATCCTAAACCCAAAATGGATGTTTCTGAAGATGTTGTTAATGCATTAAAAGCTATTAAATCCATCAATAGTGAAATGTCTTTTACACACATTGTAAATTACATTATTGGCAAAAAAATAGATTCTATTAAAGACCATGCTCACGACAAATTACCAATGTTTGGAATTGGCAAAGAAAAAAATAAAGTATTCTGGAAAGGTGTTATCAGAATTTGTTTATTAAATAATTACATCTATAAAAATATTGAAAAATATGGCCTATTGAGTGTAAGTAAACTAGGAGACGAGGCGATAAAAAATCCCAAAAAATTCGAAATGGCAATGGATACAGAATACGAATTTGTATCTGATGATGATTTTGAAAATGCAGTATTAGAGAGTATAGCTGACGAAATTTTAATGAGAGAATTAAAAGACGTTAGAAAGAAAATTTCAAAACAAGTTGGTCTGCCACCTTATGTTATTTTTGGTGATCCGTCATTAGATGATATGGCAACAAGATATCCGATAACCATGGAAGAATTAGAGAAAATTCATGGTGTTGGAAAAAACAAAGCTTTAAAATACGGACAAGCATTTGTAGATCACATAGCCAATTATGTAAAAATTCATAATATTGATAGACCATCAGATGTAGTAGTAAAAACATCTGGAGAAAAATCTAAAAAGAAAATTACAATCATTCTAAATATTGACAAAAAAATGGGGCTTGAAGATATTGCCCGAAGCAATGCAATGTCTTATGAGGAATTGATGGAAGAATTAGAGCAAATGGTTAGCAATGGTACTAGTTTAGATTTAAGATATTGTATAGATGAAATCATTGAGGAAGAGTATCAAGAAGAGATATTTGCCTATTTTAGAGGACAAGAAGAAGATGATTTGAATCTAGCTGTAAAAGATTTTGATAATGACTTTTCTTACGAAGAATTACAATTAATGCGTTTACAATTTATTAGCGATATGGCTAATTAATCACCAATTGTTGATTAATTACTTATAGTTTTTTTTCTCAATTTGATACATTTGTAAGATTATTTCAAATCATTTAAATCAAATAGAAGCTTTATTTAAACAATTGCATCCTGCACTTCATTGGTTTTGCATGCAATATGTTAAACAAAAAGAAGATGCTGATGAGATAGTTAATGATGCATTTATTTCTTTATGGGAAAAAAGAGATACCATAAACTTTGATTTATCTATCAAATCCTATTTGTATACCATTGTTAAAAATAAAAGCCTTAATCATTTAAAAAAGAAAAACATACTCATAGATTCAGATGATGCAGAGTCATACCACATTATTTCCAACGAAATTTCACCTCTGCAAAAAATAGAATCTAAAGAAATGGAACAGTTGATTTTTAAAAGCATTGATAAATTACCTAGAAAATGTCGGCAAATATTTATTTTGAGCAGAAAAGAACAGATGAGTCACAAAGAAATTGCACAAATTATGGATATCAATATTAAAACTGTTGAAAATCAAATTACAATTGCAATTAAAAACATTAAAAGCCACATACAAAAAAACGAAAGTTTAACGAATACAAAGGATAAACCTTACAATTTAAGCTTATTGATTTTTATTTTATTAGACAACTTTTACTAAAATCCCCAAATAATGACAATAAAAAATTTGCAGAGTGGTATTTACAAGCATTATAAAGGCAATTTTTATCAAGTGTTAGATATTGTTACACATTCCGAAACAATGGAAGTTTTGGTATTGTATAAGCAGTTATACGATAAAGAATTGCTATGGGTAAGACCATTGAGTATGTTTTTAGAAAAAATAGAGATTGACGGTGAATTTATAGAAAGGTTTGAGTTTATAAAAACTAATGACTGATTGTTTCAGCTTTATCAAGCCCTAACGACTTCATTTTTAAAGCATAAAAAACCAAATAAGCAAAACAAAACACAGTTACTATATATGCCAAATGTGGATTTGTTTGATCTGCAATCCATCCTTGAATTGGTGGAATAATAGCTCCTCCCATAATCATCATGACTAATAATGATGAACCTTGGTTGGTTTGATTACCTAAACCGGAAATAGCTAGTGTGAATATACAAGGCCACATGACAGAACAAAATAAGCCCCCACTTAAAAACGCATACAAAGCCAAACTACCTTCACTCACAAGTCCAAGTATCATCATCAGCATGCCTGCAATAGACATGATAAGCAATAATTTTAATGGATTTTTTCCAGCATAAATCATCAACAAAACAGCAATTAAAACAAAAGGTATATATAGATGAAAATCGCTCACATTACTTCCTCTTAAATAATTAACAAAATAAATAAGTGCTAGTGCTATGATGGGCATTAATATTTTTAGAAACAATTTCAATGCTTTTTTAATTTCAAAAACATCTACAGAAGCATTCCATCTTCCAATCATCAAACTACCCCAATAAAGTGAAATAAAATGTGAAATTTTGGTATGTTCTAACCCTAAAATATTAGGCATTTTTAGAAAAGGAGCTAAGTTACTTTGAATAGAAACCTCTACACCAACGTATACAAAAATTGCAATCATGCCAAATGTTAATTGAGGAAATCTGAATACATTCTTTTTATTAATAGTAGTAATTTGGTCGTTTGGTTTAGGAATGTGACTAGCAATTATTACTATGGCACTAAGAACAAACAAGAAGAAAAGTATTAAGGCTGGAGTATTGATTTGTTCTATGGAATTAGAATTTGAATCAGAATTATCTATTTCCCCAAATAAAAGATAACTCAAAACAACTGGACCAATAGTGGTACCGAAAGAATTAATTCCTCCTGCCAAATTTAATCTTTGAGAACCTTTTTCTGGATTACCAAAATTAATAACCAATGGATTTGCAACAATTTGCTGCAAAGCAAAACCTAAACCAATAATAAATAGCGCAAACAATAAAAGAGGATAAGAATTTAATATTGATGCTGGAATAAATAACAAACTACCTACTGCCGATAATAACAACCCATAAACCAACCCCTTTTTATATCCTATTTTAATTAAAGGATCCCCACTTTTTTGACTTATTAAATAATACACTATAGCTCCAATTGTATAAGCCATATAAAAAGCCAAATCGACAAATTGAGACTGAAATTGACTTAACGCGAACTTTTCTTTGAACAAAGGAATAAGTATACCATTACTTGCAGCAACAAATCCCCAAAAGAAAAAAACAGAAATAATAATGTAAAAAGAATATTTTGAATGGGTTTTATTCATTCAACAAATAAAGAACATTGAGAAGATAAAAAAAAATTTTTAATTTGGAACACAATTAGTTAATTTTGCGTTACAAAAGTTTATATATATATATGAAAAAATTAATTTATTCAGCATTAAGTTTTGCATTAATCGCAACAACATTATTCGTTGGCTGTAAAAAAGACGATGGAACAGACCCAGTTGATCCAGTAGAAAAAGGCCCTAACATTTCATTCCAAACTAACGCAGGTAGTGGTTCTGGAGTATTTACCTTTGCTGATGGTAAAGTAATTACAGGTGAACAAATTAAAATGGGTATCAGAATCACATCTGATGTAAATTTAAAATCATCTAAAATGACTGTTAATTTTAACAATGTTGGCGAAGTAGTATTACACGATACAACTTATACATCAAACACCAAAACTAGCAACAGAGATGTAAGTTATATTTTCCCAACAGTTAAAGGTCCTTACGTTTTCACTATTTATGCTGAAGACAAAGACGGGAACAAAAAATCAGCTAAAATCACTATCGTTGCTGCAGGTCCTTTATTAGATAGAGATGACGGACAGTTTTGGAGTTTAAAAGCAACTGGTGCAACTAAATTTAGTGCGTTTAATTTATTTGACGGTGAAGCCATTACTGCTTCTGCATCTGCTACAAACAAAGCAAACAGAGATATAGTTGATGCTAGTACAGGTGCAACATTATCAAAAACATGGAATTCTGACCCAGCTAATGGAACTGAATTTATTATTTCAGGTAGCGACAATAAACTAAATGGCAAAGTATATTCACAATTCAATTCTGAACAAGATGTTCTTGATGCTTGGAATGCTTTATCAAGCACAAAATCTACATCAATCAGCAATGTTGATATTGGTAAATTGATAATTGCAAAATCTAAAAGAGGAACCGATTTCTTTTATTATTTGATTGCAATTACTAACGTCAATGATGATGCTGGTTCTGAAGATGATTATTATGAATTCCAATACAAACAATAGTTTGTAATTAATAAATAACAAATTATTAAAAAGTCCTGAATTACTTCAGGACTTTTTTTATTTCTAAAAAATTCTATGTGAAGAATTATATAAAAGATTCAACAATATAAAACTACTGTACATTTTATAACTAATTATCTAAATTCAACATTTCATTAGATTCGATGATATTAAAACCCGAACAATCCTTTTGTGCAAAAAGACACATCGCATTTGCTACAGTTTTGGCTTTAATTGCTTTATATTTTTTTAACTTACCCATTAACAAAAAGGAGAAAAATGGCATAATTATAGTGGCTAATTTTTCGCCAAATCTAAATTCATTTCTATTTCCTAACAGCAAAGACGGTCTGAATATAAAACTACACTGGAAATTCAATGCCTTTATTTGAGATTCTAATTCCCCTTTTACTTTTAAATAAAAATTATTGGAATGTTCATCTGCTCCAATGGATGAAACTAGTAAAAATTTTTTGAAATTATTGCGTTTTGAAATCTGTGCAAACATTAATGGATAAATATAATCTACTTTTCTAAAAGCCTCTTTACTTCCAGCTTTCTTAATGGTTGTGCCAATTACACAATAAAAATCGTCACCATGAATTAAGTGTTCTATTTGATTAATTTTATCAAAATTAATCAAATGCTCCACAACTTTTGGATGAACAACATTGGCACTTCGTTTAGAAATTAAAATTATTTGGGAATATGATTCATTTGCAAGAAGAATATTTAACAAATGATTCCCAATTAAACCTGTACTCCCAATTAAAACCGCAGTTTTTGGGTTATTTTGATTTAACATAGTTTTGAATAATTACTTTGAAAAAACAAATCTATTGGTATTTTCTTCTAGAATAAGGTTGAATTTTGACAATACCTTAATTTCAAATTTTCTAATGGTATCTGGAGATTGATACTTTAATATGAGATACTGATTATCAATGTACCAAACCCCTTTTTTATTTAATTGAATAGACTCAATTTGATAATGAAAAGTACTATCTGATTTAAAAGTTAAATTATCATAATTACTGATATCTATTTTATTGGTATCTAATTGCAATGATTTAAAATTCCAAGTACCTTCTAAGAAATCACTTTTGGATTGATATTGACATGCATTAATCAATATGATAGAAAATGAGAATAATATTAATTTATTCATTCAATTTATCAATTATATCTCTTATTTCCGCTGCTTTTAGATAATCTTCATTTCGCAATGCTTCATCTAATAAGTTCTCTAATTCTTCCAAAGATTTTCCTTTATAGCGATTATTCGGTTCTTTTTGATCACCTTTTGGGGATTCTGTTTGATCTCTACCTGGTTTTTGAACAGATTCTTCATCAATGATAATACTTGCCATTTCCATAACTTTTTCATTGGTGTATATTGGACAATTAAATCTAACCGCAATGGCAATAGCATCACTTGTTCTACAATCTATTTGAATGGTGCCAGATTCACTGATACAAAAAAGTGTAGAATAAAAAACACCTTCTTTTAATGAATTAATTACAATCTCACTGATTGTAAAGTTGAATTTTTTAGCAATCGTAATAAACAAATCATGTGTTAAAGGTCTTTCAACATTAATGCCTTCTAGAGGAATAGCAATGGCATGCGCTTCAAACTGACCAATAATTATTGGCAACTTTCTATCTCCATCAACTTCTGTCATAATTAAACTGTATGAACCGTTGATATGAGAAGGGGCAATACCGTATATTTCTAATTCTACTTTTTTCAAGGTAGATATTGATTAATTTAAATTCAATTTAGCTGCTGCAATAATTTGTGGCAATATCTCGAAAGCATCTCCAACAATTCCTATATCGGCTGCTTTAAAAAACGGTGCTTCTGGATCTTTATTAATAGCAACTATCACTTTACTGCTACTTACACCTGCTAAATGTTGTATTGCACCAGAAATGCCAATAGCAATGTATAAATTAGGTTTGATTGTAATGCCAGTTTGACCCACATGCTCTGAATGTGGTCTCCAACCCATGTCACTTACAGGTTTAGAACAAGCTGTAGCTGCACCAAGTAAATTGGCTAATTCTTCTACCATACCCCAATTTTCTGGCCCTTTCAAACCTCTACCAGCTGAAACTACAATTTCAGCCTCAGTTAATGGAATTTTACCTTCAGCTTTGTGTGTGCTAGTAATGTTTGTTTTATTTTCAGAAACCGCTCCATCAAAGTTTTCGATGCTTATCGAAGTTGGTCTTTCTATTAAATCTATACTGTTTGGCGTAATTGCAATTACTTTTGTATCTTTAATTAACTTAACATATGCAAATCCTTTACCAGAAAAAACACTTCTTTTAACAGAAAATCCTTGATTCATATCTGGCAATGAAATAACATTTGTAGCCAAAGAAGCATTTAAGGCAATAGACAATCTTGGTCCAATACTTTTACCTTCATATGTGTTAGCTAATATTAGGGTTTGAATATTTTCTTTTTGAATAGCTTTTGATAGTATTTGTGTATAATTTTGAGAATCAAAGCTAATTGAACCGATAGTTACAATTTTATTAACGCCATATTTTGACAACTTTTGAATTTCATCATCGTTTGTTGAACCTACACAAAAGGCTACAACACCATTTGAATTCATTTGATTGGCGTATGAAGCCGCTTCTAAAACTGATTTTTTAAATTTTCCGTCTGATATTTCTGCGTATATTCCAATCATATTATGATAATATTTTAATTTCGTTTTTAAGTATATTTATTAAATCGCCAGCTTGATTAGCATCAATCATTCTAACAGCTTGTTTAGCAACAGGATTTTCAAATTGAAAATACTCAGACCCTGTTTCATTGATATTGGGTTCAATTACGGATAAAGGTTTGGTTCTTGCTGCCATAATGCCTTTCATATTAGGAATTCTTGGTTCACATAAATCTTTTTGAGCACTTGCAATAACTGGCAATGAACAAGTCACATTTTGTCTACCGCCATCTATATCTCTTTCAAATTGCATATTGCCATTCTCAAATTCGATTTTTGTGCAAACATTAACTGCAGGCCACGATAACAATTCTGCTAATAAGCCACAAATTTGACCGCCATTGTAATCAATACTTTCTCTACCAGTTAAAACTAAATCATAAGCGTTTGATTTAACGATATCAGCTAATAAACTAGCTACTTGCAAACCATCTTTAGGCTCTGCATTTACTCTAATGGCGTCATTTGCACCTATTGCCAATGCTTTTCTTATAACTGGCTCTGTATCTGAAAGTCCAACTGTGGCAACAGTAACGGTTCCTCCATTTTTTTCTGCTATTTCAATGGCTTTTGTTAATGACAATTCATCATACGGATTGATTATAAATTGAACGCCTTGTGTATTGAATTTTGTATTATTTTCAATAAAACTTATTTTGGTGGTAGTATCGGGAACTACACTCATACATACTAAGATCTTCATGAAGATTATTTTTTTTGCAAAATTAAGTTAAAAATGTGCTAAGAAAAAATGAGTTTTGCAAAGTTTTTAATAAAAGTATAAAAGATGAACAGGTTAGAACTTCTGAAAGATATGTTACAAAAAAATCCAGAAGATATATTTCTGAATTATGCCATGGCTATGGAACAAATGTCAATGGAAGATTTTGATACTGCTGCTCGAATACTTTTAGAAATCAAAAACAAAAATCCCGAATATCTTCCATTGTATTATCAACTAGGTATATGCTATGAATCTTTGAATCAAAACACATTGGCCATAGAAATATACCAAGCTGGTATTGAGATTGCAATTCACCAAAAAGAAAACAAAACAGCTAATGAACTAAGAAGTGCATTAGATGAATTAGAATAAATATCAAGATGCAACCCAAAAACCCCAATTTTAAAAACACCATCCTAAAGAAATTAGAAAAGCAGTTTTTTATGCAACATGTCGAATGTCAATTAACTGAAATTGAACATGGCAAAGTAAGCGCAGAAATGCCTATACAACAATTTCATTTACAACAAAATGGTTTTGTACACGGAGGTGTTACCTCATTCATTGCAGATTTAGTGATGGGTTTTGCCGCTTACACCATGGTTTCAGAAAATGAAGGTACAGTAACTTCAGATTTGAAAGTAGCTTATTTAAAACCCGGCATTGGGCAAAAATTAATAGCGCGTGGTTATGTCATTAAACCTGGCAATCTTTTGTATTTCTGCGAAGCGGATATTGTATGCATCAACAACGGTGAAGAAACCTTGATTGCTAGAGCTTATTCTACCATGTGTTCGATAAAGATAAATCCTTAATTTTTAAATTCTCTGTCTCCCCTAGAGTTGGTTTTAACCCGAGTCTTTATTATTTGATGTAGTTTGGTTTGTAGAATATTCATCCCTCTCTTAACAAATGAATTACAAGGATCTGAGAGTGGTAATAAAAAAATATCTAAAAATTCATTTTTGTTAATTTAGAATTTCGTTTATATTTGCAATCCCAAAAAATGGTAGTCATAGCTCAGTTGGTTAGAGCATCGGTTTGTGGTACCGAGGGTCGTGGGTTCGAGCCCCATTGATTACCCCAAAGACAGGTTTCTTAATGGAATCTGTCTTTTTTTTAAAACCTATCTATTTTATTTTAATTAAAATAAATCCCAGATCTCCTGATCTGTTTTAATTTTTTGATGGTTGTATGTTTGAATATCTGGATGAACGTTAATTTTAATTCTATTATAATTAACCCCTAAAATATGCTTCTAAAGTTTGCGCAATACTTTCCCAACTGAAACGACTTTGTATCACTTCAACACCTTTTTCGCCTGTAGCTTTTCTTAAATCTGAAGAACTTAGTAAAGCGATAACTTGTTCTGCAAACGCAGTCGTGTCTTTTCTCATAAATGCTCCTTCCCCATCTTGAATGCCCAAACCTTCAAAACCAATATTTGAACACACCACAGGAATTCCCATTGCCATGGCTTCCAATACCTTATTTTGAGTACCAGCCCCAAATCGCAAAGGCGCAACTACAACTGAGGCATTGTTATAAGTTTGTGTTAAATCGTCTATAAAACCCGTAACTACGATTGTTTTGCCATTGTGTAATGCTTTAACACTTTCGATAGGTCTTTGCCCTGCAATAATAAATTGAACTTCAAACTTTTCTAAAACAAGTGGTAGAATTTGTTCTGCAAAATATATCACGGCATCCACATTAGGCGCATAATCCATGTTGCCTGTAAACAAAAGGGTGTGATGATGTGAATAATCGTGATGCATGGGTTTAAATGTATGCACATCAACCCCATTGGGCAAAATCATAACATTGTCACTTCCATGTTTTTCTCTCAAAAACTGAGCATCCTCCGAACTACAAACCAAATTTTTTGTAAATTTTCCTAAAATGAATTTTTCATAAAGCATTACTTTTTTAGATTCAATTTGATCCAAAACCCTCACAAAATAATTGCGTTTTATAGCTTTTCTCCTTTGCCAATACAAAGAAAATGCGTCTGGTAAATCTAAAATTTTATTAGGATGAACTAGGTCTATGGCATATTGTGCCATTCTTAGATGTTGAACATGAATAGCATCGTAGGTATGTTGTGATAAAAGCTGCTTTAATTGCTTGGCAAAATTTTTAGATTTAAAATAATTAACCTGAAGTGGATTTTTATTTAAAAAACCAAACAACACATGCCAATAGCTTTTCCATTTAGGTAAATCAATCAAAATAATTTCAGAAAACAAACCGTTCAATTTATCCAAGTGTTGATAATCTGATGGGTCTTCAACAAAAGTGATTAAATGTATTTCATGCTTTAAGGAAAGCTGTTTGGCTAAATTGTAAATTTTTAATTTATCACCTCTGAATGGCGGATAAGGAAATCTGTTGGCGATAAATAAAATCTTCATTGCTTAAAAATTAAAGCGATAGGTAATGTGCTTTTTGATAGGTTGTGCTCCCATAGATTCGAACATACTAAGCATTTTTGGGTTAAAATCACCTATCCAAGCCAACTCATTTTCTGTAAAATGATTGCCTTTGATGATATACTCTCTGAATTTCATAATCAATGCCACTTCTAATCCAAGGTTGTGGTATTCAGGAACCACACCAAACACAATGCCTCTGACACGCTTTACTTGTCTTTTGTAATACAAAAACTTTAACATCCCCAACCAATTCATTTTGCCATTCACATGTTTAAAAATTTGGTTAACATCCAATACAGTCAAATAAAAACCAACGGGTTCGCCATTTGCATAAACAAACCAATTCAAGTTTTCTACCAAAATAGGTTTCATTTGTTTCATTCTTACTAAAATTTTGTCCATGGTCATCGGAACAAAGTTTTCGTGAAATGCCCAAGCTTTGTTGTAGATGGTTATAAAATCTTGAGCAAACTTATTGATATTGCTCATTTTGATGTGTTCGAAAGTGTAAACAGGGTTAGCAAATACTCTCGAAGACAATTTACTGAATCTTTCAAAATTAAAAATCTCTTCACTAATCAAGGAAGTGGTTTGACCAATTTCTTTTGTAAAACCATAGTTTTCGAACAAATCTTTGTAGTATGGAAAATTATAGTTTTCTCTATAACTAGGACTTGCAAAACCCTCAATCATCAATCCCCAAAAGCTGTCTCTATCCCCAAAATTGATGGGTCCATCCATGTAATGACAGCCATTTTGTTTCAACCAATTTTTAGCTGTATCAAACAAAGCGTTCGCTACTTCTTGCTCGTTTATACATTCAAAAAAGCCGCAACCACCTGTGATGGTGTCGGTCTTTTCTATTTTACTATAAAATGCAGCAATTCTACCAATCCATTGATTATCTCTTTTTATTAACCATCTTTTGCAATCGCCTGTTTGATAAGAGATGTTAATTTGAGGGTCAAAAGTTTCATTGATGTCTTTATCCAAAGGCATGATATAGTTTTTATCTTGACTATACAATTTTTTAGGCAAGTCTAAAAAGGCTTTCTCAAGCGTTTTGTTATCAACTTCTATAATTTGAAAATTCACGGTGCAAAAATATTCAATAAATAATGATTGAACGAATTATTTATCGAATTTATAAAATCGTTTGTAGCGGTTTAAAATAATATTATATATTGCAACCCTATTTAATAATGAAACACAAAAGATATATCATCAGTGGAGCAGGAAGTGGAATCGGCAGAGCCATAGCCATCAAACTAGCAAGCGAAGGTGCGGGCATTATTTTGGCAGGCAGAAACGAAAAAAAACTCGAAGAAACTTTGAAACTATTGCCAGATGGCAACCATTTGGTAATTTCTACAGATATCAGACGTAAAGAAAATTGCGAAGAAGTATCTGCTATTTTAAACGGTACACATTTAGACGGCATTATTGCCAATGCAGGTGTCGGAGGAGAAAATTATTATGGAGAAGAAGACCGATGGAATGAAATTATAGATACCAATCTTTCTGGCACCTACTATTTTGTGAATGCTTTTTTACCACAGTTAAAAGAAAGCAATGCACCAATCAAACACGTTTTATTAACTTCAAGTGTTTTGGCTAAATTGGGCGTTAAAAATTATACGGCATATTGCGCTTCCAAAGCGGGTTTACTTGGTTTAATGAGGAGTTGGGCAATGGAATTAGCAGAACAGAACATATTAGTAAACGCCATCAGTCCAGGTTGGGTAAATACCAATATGGCAAAAGAAGGTATGAATGGCATAGCCAATGGTTTGGGAATTACAATGGACGAGTTTCATAAAATAGCCATGCAAAGTGTACCTTTGGGCAGAATGGCAGAGCCAGAAGAAATTGCCGAATTAGTGAATTATTTATTGCGTCAAAAAGCGATGACCGGACAAGTGATAGACATCAACTGTGGCAGTGTGATGAGTAGTTAAAATACTAAGCCGCTAAAGAAGGATTTTTTCCTAATTGCTCCATCATGTTGAAATGTGATTTTAAAGCTTGTCTAAATGTTTGAAACTCATTATGTGGGACACCATATTTTTGAGCTAATTCTTTCACAATCTTTCTAATGGCAGGATAATGCACATGACTCACTTTTGGAAACAAATGGTGTTCAACCTGAAAATTTAACCCTCCTAATGCCCAAGTCAAGAATTTATTATCAGGACAAAAATCAAAAGTGGTTTTTAATTGATAGATGGCCCAATCTTCTTCTATTTTCAATACACCTGTTTCTTGTGCATCGGCAAACTCAGCACCTTCCACAACATGCGCCAATTGAAACACAACGGAAAGCACAATTCCCATAACAAAGTTATAAAACAAATAACCGATGATAAATTTACTAAAACCTACCATCATGATTGGAATAGCAATATAAAAACTGATATAAAATAATTTGGTTAACCAAAAAGTGATATGGTTTTTAAGTGTTTTGGCTGGCAAAGCTGTAGTGTGTACTTTATTAGTAAAATACTTACTAAAATCCATAAAAAACACCCAAAACAGAGTAGAAACCCCATAAAGCAATAACATGTATTTGTGTTGATTTTTATGAAAACGGTTGTAGGGTTGATTGGGCGACATTCTTAAAAAAGGTGGTTTAAAAATATCATCATCTACTCCGTCTACATTGGTATAAGTATGATGCAAAACATTGTGTTTCAAACGCCAATAATGACTTTCTGCACCTAAAAAATTCAAACTGTAACCAAAAAAATCATTGACTTTGCTATTGTTAGAAAAAGCACCATGGCAAGAATCGTGCATCACATTAAAACCTACAAAAGCGAGGAATGTGCCAAACACAGTCAATAAAGCAAAATTCAGAATAGTTGGCAGAGGTTGTTGAAAAACCAATAAAAAATAGCACGTTAAAACAACCGCATACACAAAAAAAGTTTTGAAATACAATTTGGTATTTCCACGTTGACTGAGTTGATTGTCCTTAAAATACTGTTTAACACGATCGTTTAGCTCAACATGAAATTGTCGATTATTGGTTGCAAATGATATCTGAGGCATTTAAAAAAATTTGACTACAAATTTAAACCCTTTTATTTTAATAATAAATTAAAAAACTAAATCTAACATAACAAAGTAATTTATTCTATTGATTTTGAGCTTAATTAATTTTAAAAAATAGAACCTTTAAAATCAAATTATCAGCTTCCAAATAAAGGCTATAGTACTGTAGCTAAAAACTTATAAAACTCTTTTTTGGTAGCATAAAAATCATTTGATGTAAATTCAATCATTTCTTGCAAATTAGCGTCCATATCGTTCATTTTAACATTGATATATTTAGGTTGTGCAATAGCTTGACTATTAATTTCATCTGATTTAAGATTTACATCATGCATCAACTCATCAAAGTGAATTGACATTAATTTGAATTTATTTTCAAAATGTTCTACATGAACCATCACATCATGACCTGTATTTTTTGAAGCAACTTCGTCTAGTCTACTTTTAAACACATTGATTTCGTCTTTAAAAAAAGCAATTTCTCTTTTCCAATCTTGACATAGTAAATGGTTGTGGTTTAATGAATTTTTCATGCTGTTAAATAAATAATAATAGCACAAAAATATCAATTAAAAAACCAAAACTATATGACAAAAATCAGTCTATTTGCGATATAAATCAGGATTTTCTATTTTGTAGAGACCCTAAAAAATTAAAAAGACTTTCTTTTATATCGGGCAACATATTGATTGGATTTAGAATATTTAAAGCATCTTGTTCATATTGGGCTTTTAATTTTAAAAGGTAATCTTTACTGCCGGATTCTATAAACAAATCTCTAACTCTATCAATTTTATAACTGTTATTAAAAGTTTGATTGGCCTCAAATAATTCTTTAAGTTCTTTAGACAAATCTTCATTCAAATTTTTTAATGCATGAATGTATAAAATCGTTTTTTTATTTTCTAAAATATCTCCTCCCTCCTGCTTTCCTATCATTTCTGCGGCTCCAAAGGCGTCCAAATAATCATCTTGTAATTGAAATGCCAATCCTAAAGAAACTCCAAAATTATAAAAGGCTTGACATTCATGATTTTCAAATCCAGCAGCAATTGCTCCCATTTTTAAAGCACAAGCAGGCAAAACAGCTGTTTTAAATTCTATCATTTTTAAATATTCCTCTTCTGTAACCATTTCTTTGACAGGCATATTCATATCCATTTGCTGACCATCGGACACCAAACTTGCCATACTTGTGAACTCTTTTAAAATTAACTCCTTATGTGAAACTCCAGTATTCAATATCAATTCATAGCATTTCGTTAAAAGATTATCTCCTGATAATATTGCCGTAGGAATATTCCATTCCTCATGAACCGTTTTTTTCCCTCTTCTCATTGGCGCATTATCCATGATATCATCGTGAACAAGCGAAAAATTATGAAATGTCTCTATGGCCAAAGCTAATTTTAAGACATCATCATTCAAAGAATTTTCTTTGGCAAGATAGGCCAACAACAATAATTGAGGTCGCATTCTTTTGCCACCTAATTGCATGATATAATTCATAGAATTATACAAATTTTCAGGTTTCCCAATAAAGGGATTTGATAAAATATAATTTTCTATTGTATCAGAATTGATGAGACGATTTTCCATGTTTTTTATTGATAAATTGCTTATTCATTACGATATTTAAATCTATGGTTCTATTTTTTCGGCTGGCATCTGTAACTACTACTTCCACATTATCTCCCATTTTAAATTGTCTAAAATGTCTACGACCAATTACAATCATCAAGTTGTTATCATATTCATAATGGTCGCCAATAATGTTATTAAGTCTAACCATGCCTTCACATTTAAAGTCTTTAATTTCTACAAACATCCCAAAATCTGTTAAACCTGTTATAACACCTTCAAACTGCTTTCCAATGTGCTGCTCCATCCATTCAGCTTGTTTGTATTTGATGGATGCACGTTCTGCTTCGGCTGCTGTAATCTCCATTTTAGAGCTCTGTTTACATGCTGCATCTAATTGTTCGGTATTCCATTGTGTGATATCAAGCATCGATTGTCCGTTTAAATATCCAAACAAAAGTCTATGAACTATCACATCAGGATAACGTCTGATAGGTGAAGTAAAATGGGTGTAATATTCAAATGCTAATCCATAATGACTTGGCTTATTTGGTGTATATGCGGCCTTTGACATACTTCGGATACACATATTTTGAATAACATCTTGCTCCACTTTGCCTTCAATATCTTTAGACAATTGATTCATAGATTCTCTTATTACTTTTTCGTTGTCTATTTCTAATTTGTAGCCAAATTTGCCAACAAACTTTTTCAATTCCAAAAGTTTGGTTTCGTTTGGTTCATCGTGGGTTCTGTATACAAATGGTTTTCTCGGTTTTTGAGTATAAATAAATTTTGCCACAGATTTATTAGCCAACAACATCAGTTCTTCAATGAGTTTATTGGTATCTTGCCTGCTTTTTACCATCATAGAAATTGGCTTAAATTTTTCGTCTAAAACAAACTTATATTCAGTAGACTCAAAACTTAAAGAGCCACTTTGAAACCTTAATTTATTTAAATGTTTAGCGAATTGATTGAGATGATTTAACTCTTTAAAATAAACGCCCTCTTTTTTGTCCAATATATCTTGAGCTTCCTCATAAGAAAATCTTTTATCGGAATGTATGATGGTTTTTGAAAAACGAGTTGCTAAAATTTCAAACTTTTCACTGATTGTGAAAATGGTTGCAAAAGTCAGTCTGTCTTCATTTGGCACTAATGAACAGATATTATCTGATAGATTAAATGGCAACATCGGCACTACCCTATCAACCAAATATACGGATGTCGCCCTTTTGAATGCCTCTGTATCAACTTTATCATTAGGTTTTACATAATGGCTAACATCTGCAATATGAACACCTACTTCAAATTGTCCATTTTCTAATATTTGATATGAAATAGCATCGTCAAAATCTTTGGCAGTTTCTGGGTCAATTGTAAATGTTAAAACATTTCGATAATCTTCTCTTTCAGAAACATCTTGGTCTGTAATTCTAGAATCGATTTTATCTGCTGCATTAACTACTTCTTCTTCAAAAGCCTCTGGCAAACCAAATTCTGCTAAAATTGAATGCATTTCTGTTAAATGATCGCCTTGTTTACCAAGTATTTCAATAATATCGGCTTGAGGAAATTTTGATTCTTTTCCAAAACCTTTGATTTTAAAAACCACTTTTAATCCCACTTTAAGATGATGAGAAAAACGCACATCAAAAGGCACTCTGAATTTATTTGAATCGGGCTCCACAAACCAATAAGAATTTCTTTTATTCAGAACGCCCACATATAGTTTTTCAGAATGACTAATTAATTTTACAACTTCAGCTTTTTTATTTTTACCAGAAGTTTTAACCGCCTTGGCAATCACCCTATCAAAAGGCAATAATTTGATGTTTGAATTTTCGACCACATAATCATCTGCTTCACCTTCAACAATCAAAAAAACTCTACCATTTTTAGAAACATCTATCACACCTTCAATTTCGTGTGTTCGAGCAGGCATATAGAATTTAAAAGTTTCTCTTCTAACAATTTCACCTCTTTCTGATAAATTTTCAAGTGCTTTTAAAACTTGGTCAATTGAAATATTCAAATCAGGATTCTCCAATCTTGATAAAACTTGTTTGTGGTTTAATATTCTACCTTTGTATGTATCAAATACGGCTAACACGTCAATTTCTAATTGACTCAAAGTGTTTTTTTTATTTTTCAAAGCAAAGGTTTTTAGGGTATCAAAGGTAATATGTTTATTTAACTTACAAAATTGAATATTTTTTTCCAGGTAAACTTTGAATTAAATTCTTAAACTCCAAATCTAATAAAATGAGAGCTAATTTACTTAACTTCATATTTGTTTGAATTGAAAGTTCATCTATAGAAATTGTTCCTTGCTTGATAATTTCATAAAGTTTTTTTTCTTCTTCATTTAATGAAACCATCATTTCAATTTGTTGTTTTTTCTTGCTTACTTTTTTGGAATATCCCAAACTAAAGATTAATTGATCGATAGAACTGATAATTGCAGCCTTATTGTCAGCAATCAACTTATTACAACCCAGGCTCCATGTGTCTGAAATCCTACCTGGCAGCGCATAAACATCTCTGTTATATGAATTTGCCAACTCTGCTGTAATCAAACTACCCCCTTTTAGTGCACTTTCTATTACAATTGTGGCATCGCACATGCCTGCAACAATTCTATTCCTTCTTGGAAAATTTTCTTTATTGCCAGGTGTACCAAAACAAAATTCTGTTAGAAGTCCTCCATTTGACAACATTTTGATGGCTAAATTTCTATTTTCTGAAGGATAAATGGTTTGAAGCCCATGACCTAATACACCTATTGTTGATAGTTTATTTTTCAAGGCCAAGTGATGAACATTGGAATCGGTTCCAGATGCTAGGCCGCTAACTACCAATACATGATATGGCACAAGTGCTTCACAAAGTTGTTCAGTAAAATGTTTGCCATAAGAAGAAGCATTTCTTGTTCCCACTATAGCCAAAACCCTTGTTTGATTTAAATTGACATTACCTTTGTAGTACAACATGATAGGAGAATCCTCGCAATTTTTTAATCGGGCAGGATATTCTTCATCCAAATAAAAAATAGGCTTAATTTGATGCTTTTGAATAATTTGAATTTCCTTTTCTACTGTTTCAAAATCTTGGAATTTTGAAATACTTCTAGCCGTTATTTCTCCAATGTTTGGAATTTTTTCTAAAAAAGATTTTTTTTCTTTGAAAACAGCTTCTGCGCTTCCACAATAACTTACCAAATTTTTAGCATTAATATCTCCAACACCTTCAATTTTGGTTAATGAAATTTGATATGGCAATTCTGGGGACACCTAATAAGTAAAACTAAAACATCAATTCAACACATAAACTCTTTTAATTAGAGTGTCGGTTTTTTTAATTTTAAAATAGAAAAATCAGAAGGTTCAGCTACAATTTTATTGATTAGTTTACCTAAACCAGTAATTTCCATTTCAACTATATCATTGGCTTCTAACCATTGTGGCATGAAGTTTTTGTCGTTTAATAGACCTGTACCATTAAGCTCAAGAAAACATCCTGTTCCAACAGTACCAGACCCAATCACATCACCAGGAAAAATATCTACTCCGTATGCACAACGTTCGATAATTTCTGCAAATGTCCAATCCATATCACCCACGTTTCCACTGCTTACTTCAATACCATTTACCAAACATTTCATAGCTAAATTGTAGTTGTTGCCAATATGGTTTTCTTTGGCTGAAATCTTAAAATCCTCTAATTCATCTGGGGTAATCATGTATGGTCCAATCACCGTTGAAAAGTCTTTACCTTTAGCTGGGCCTAGATTAAGCAACATTTCCTCCATTTGAAGGGTTCTTGCGCTCATATCATTCATAATAGTATAACCTGCAATGTATTTATCAGCATCTGAAGCTTTGATATTTCGGCCTTTTTTTCCAATAATAGCGGCAACCTCTAATTCAAAATCTAATTTGTCGAAATGATCTGGCATACATCTCACATCTCCTGGACCTTGAACAGCATTATGATTGGTAAAATACATGATTGGATATTGATCAAACTCAGGAATCATTGGAACGCCTCTATTTCTTCTTGCTGATGCCACATGTTGCCTGAATGCATATCCATCTCTGCAACTTGTTGGATTTGGAATTGGCGCCAGCAGGCAAACTTCATTAAAAGCCACTCCCATCTCTTGATATGAGCCTGTATTGATTTTTTCTTGTAAAACCCTCAAATCAGCCATGCCTTTTTCTTCTTTTTTCAATAAATCAAGCATGTTATCTGGTTGTTGATTATCAATTTGATTGACATCATAAACCATTCCATTTACCAATAAACCTAATCTAGATTGATTGGCGTTTTTTAAAAAAGATACTAATTTCATGTTTTTAAAATGTTTTTAAGAAATCTTTAAGTTTCATAATATTGGGGACAGACATGTTATCTACTCCTTTTTCATTTGAAAGATAAATAGAAATCCAATCGCTGATGTAAATAAATTTGAACAATTCATATAGACTTCCATTTGATAATGACAAATCAGAAATTTGATTACCGTATGATTCTAATAACTTTTTCAAGTAAGCAAAACGTCCATCGTTCCTTTCATTGGTGTGGCTATTCAAGAAAATAAAATGACTTGGTAATTTACCATAATAGGTTTCAAAAACATTGTGATTGGCTTCGGGTAAAACATTGATAAACGCTTCTGTTTTGGCATTTTCTTGCAATTGTTGACAAAATCTAATGCCAATAGCTTCGGTAAAATTATCTGAAACTATTGTAAATTTATTGTTTAAATCCTTGTTATTAGAAATAACACCTTTTGCTATTGATTTATATTCTTCTTTTTTGTCGTATAACTTAGACAAATCAATTAGTTCATCATTTACGTTTATTCCAAATAATTCGCCCAAAATCAATAAATTAAAAGTTAAAGAAAATCCCAAAGCCATTCTTGGTTGATAGCCTTTTTCAACGACATAAGTTGGCACATTGTTTTCTTTTGCTAAATCAAACAATTCTCCACCAGAGGTGATGCAAATTAACTGAGCACCAATTCGTTTAGCTTGATGAAACATTGATATTGTTTCTTCAGTTGTTCCGCTGTATGAACATAAAATAACAAGAGATTTTGATGATACATATTTGGGCAAATTATAATCACTAAATACTTCAATTGGCAAATTAGATTTATCAATAAAATAGGTTTTTGCTATTCTGCCTCCAATACCTGAACCACCTAAGCCAGCAATAACAATATTATTATAGCTAGATGAGCGAAATTGGTGGTGATGATAGTTACTTAATGAATATTGAATTTGATAATAAAAATTTTCAAGAGACAATTCGTGAGTTATTTCTGACATAGGTAAAATGCAAAAATAAGGATATTTTAATTAACCCAAAACAAAGTATTGAATTTTAACACATTGTTTTCATTATATTAATAATTCATTCTAACCCAAGTGCATAATGGCAAATGAAGACCTTGTTTGCTTTCCACTAAATTTTCACCCCAATTTGCCTGTTTACCGTAGTGTGTTTTAAACAAATTGACACCTATAGTTCCGCTCAAACCCATGCTGTATAAATTTAAAAGAACAAAACCTTGATTTTTATCCGTAATTTTTGAACAAAGCTCTATCATTTCATTGAGCTGTTCTTCTAAAATCCACTTTTCTCCAGCGGGGCCTCTTCCATAAGCGGGTGGGTCAATGATTATTCCTTGATAAATTTGACCTTTATTGGCTTGACGTTTTACAAATTTCATTGCATCATCTACTATCCATCTAATTTCAGGCGCTTTAGACAACTGCTTGTTTTCATTTGCCCAAGTCACAACATTTTTAACAGCATCTAAATGTGTTACGTCTGCGCCTGCATTTGCAGCTACTAGGCTAGCAGCACCAGTATATGCAAACAAGTTGAGTACTTTGGGTTTATCTGCAAAACGCCTAACTTGATTGTCGATGTAATGCCAATTGTCTATTTGTTCAACAAATACACCTAAATGTCCGAAAGAAGTTAAAGAAACTTTTAAAGTTAATTTTAAAGGTTGATATTCTATTGTCCAAGTAGTTGGAATTTTTTTAAAAAAAGTCCATCCACCATTTTCGTTGTTGGTATTGCGATGACTTGCTTTAGAATTATCTCTTTCAAATTTGGCATGTGCCATTTTTTGCCATTCAGAATCAGATAATTGTTTGGGCCAAATGGCTTGAGGTTCAGGACGGATCAAAATATAATCACCAACCCGTTCTAACTTCTCAAAAAATCCAGAATCTAACAATTCATAATCAGACCAAGTATGAAAATCTAAATTCATTTGAGATATTAAAATTCTTTTAGAATATTTACAGCTTCATGAATATAAATATCCTTTTCTAGCGATTTATTCCAATCATTCTTAATTCTTAATTTTAATGAATCATCTTTAAAAAATTTGTCATCACCTCTTGAATTTATTAATTTGATTGGTTCAACTTTCTTAGTTAATTCTTCGTAACGTTTGTTGTCAATCTCATTTTGTGTCATTTCGTCCATGTATTCTTTCAAATTCAGAGTAAAGCTTGTTTTCTTATTTTGCTTTTGAATTTTTCTAGACATATTTTCGATTTCATTAAACATTGGATTAGCAGCGATTCTTTTTTGGCTCTTTTCTTTTGCTGATTCAATTTGTTCGGCATACCCACCAACAACTTTATAAATAGCATTTGATATTTTATCAGCTTGTAATGAATAATCTTGTTCTTTCTCCCCGTATTCAATGTATTGATATCTATCTGGAATAATGACATCAGGGATTACGCCATTTTGTTGAGTTGTTGTTCCATCAATTCTATAAAACTTTTGTATGGTGATTTTTAAAGACCCCATTTTTTCTGGTGACATGGCAGAAAAAGCATCGTCTAAATCTATGAATCTTTGAACTGTTCCTTTTCCAAAAGTTGATGAACCAATAATTAATGCACGTTTGTAATCTTGCATGGCTGCAGCTAAAATTTCGGATGCAGATGCACTATTCTCGTTAACCATAATAGTTAAAGGACCTTCCCAAATCATACCCGAATTATTATCTGACAAGATTTCAGGTTTCCTATCTCTAGATTTAACTTGTGTTATTGGTCCTTTATCAATAAAAAATCCTCCAATATCTACTACATCTTGTAAAGAACCTCCACCATTATCTCTTAAATCTAAAATAATACCTTTAACATCATCTTTTTTCAGTTTTTCAATTTCAATTTTAATATCATTAGCGCACGATCTACCTCCTCTATTATTCATATCTAAATAAAATGATGGCAAATAAATATATCCATATTTTTTCCCTTTAAAATCTACAATTGCTGATTTTGCATAGCTATCTTCCATTTCAACGACATCTCGAATAATGGGTATAACAATAAACGTTTCATCTGGTTTTTTAACAGTTAACCTCACTTCAGATCCTTTTTTGCCTCTTATAAGCTGAATGGCATCGTCTATTTTCATATTAGTTACATCAACAGGTTCGCCAGCGCCTTGTGCTACTTTCACGATGATATAGCCTGGTTTTAATTGTCCTTGTTTATAGCTTGGACTTCCTGGCACTATTGATACTACTCTTATTAACCCATCTTTTTCTTGAAGTTGTGCACCAATGCCTTCTAACTTTCCACTCATCCTGATATCGAAGTTCTCTTTATCCTTAGGTGGAAAATAATTGGTATGAGGGTCAAACATTTCAGATAAACAATTAAAATACAAAGACAACTTCTCCTGTCTATCAAATTTTTTTAATCTTGTAAACCAATCTTTTTGTGTTTTAACAACCTCTCTTCTTGATTCTAATTCTAATGTATCATAAGACTTTACTTTAAAAACAGTATCTTTTCTTGACTCTGCCTTCTCTTGCACACTTATTTTTCTTGCTAATTTTTCTAAAGTTTGCTGTTTTAAATATTTTCGCCAAAATTCTTTCAATTGTATATCATCCGAGATATATTGGGATGAATCCTCGTTAAATACCAAAAATTCTTTTTCTTTAAAATCAAATGGTTTAGACAAAATTTCCTCGTACCATTTTTCTATAATAAGTACTCTTTTGCTGTGTATTTCATTCACTTTATCAAAATACTTATATTCCCCTGACCTTAATTGATTGTCAATATCATTTTGAAATTCAGACAATTCAACAATATTTGGTTCAATAAAAAATCGTTTGCCTGCATCCAATCTTTTAATGTACAAGCTGAAAAACTCCTTAGAAAAATCATCATTAACTTGTTTGGGTTTATAATGATAATTCTCCAAAACATCTACAAGAGCTTGAGATAAAACGGATTCATTCTTTTCGGTTACTTTGAAACAAAATGCTAGTGTCAGCAAAACAGCAGCCGGAACAAAAAACAATATATACTTAATTTTTTTCATTTTTATTGATAACGATATTGATAAAACTATGCCAAATTTTCCTTAACGTTTGAAATTAATATCGAAAGACATTTCATCTTGTTCAAATATTAAATCTACTGGAATGTTTAACTGAGACAATCTGTCTAAATCCTTTTGTAACTCCTTTGCAATCTTCCCTTTTTCATTAATTAAATTCTTGACGCCTTCAATATCTCCATCACCTTGCAATTTTAAAATCAATGCGCTTAGACTATTCATCGACTGTTTCATTTTTTCGAAATCGATTTTATAAGTCCCTGTTTTATCATTTCTAACAAATGCACCAGTTTCTTTAAAATAATTAAATCTAATCATATTAGCTTTTCCATGAGCACTAGATGCTCCAAACCTTACTGACCTAAAAATGCTTGCCATGAACGTAACATAATAATCCATTAATTCTCCTTCTGTTAATATTTTTTTATCGAACAATTGTGTAACCATAAACAAACCTAAAATATCAGCTTTACCCTCTTCCAATGCGCTATAATCTGGGCCTAATGCTTGCCTTACCGTTCCTTTGTTATTAATCGTGTTTTTAATTCCTAAACCGTGTGCAACTTCATGAAACATAGTATTCGTAAAAAAGGCATTAAATGTAATATACTTCCTTTGTGATGAATCTATTAAAACATTTGAAATTGGCATCAAAATATGCTCAAATTTCGCATTCATAACATTCTTGATTTGAAGTCTCTTAGTTCCTTTTTCTAATTGTAATGTTTCATCATTAGGTAAATTAACGGCCATGGTCTTAGACCCTGCATTGCAATCGCCAGCATAATAAATGGCATCATAAGCACCAATTTGACTATTGGTTCCAGCCTTTTCTTTTTTATAAGCTGCATCTACAGGTAAATTCTTTTGCAATTCTGGCAAATAAGCAACATATTTCTCTAATCTTTTACTCCATTCCAAATCTTTTATTAAAACATATGCCTCAAAAGATGTCTTGATCCCTAATAGCTGGTCTTCATAATTTTCGATAGGTCCAATAATTATTTCATATTTATTACCCATCATGTCCATCCAAATTCTATCACTTTCATCATACTCATTTGTTATCAAAGCAAGAGCACGAGCCTTTAAATAAGGAGCTAAATAAGGGTCATTAATCATTTCAGAAGCCATGTTTAAATACTGAAAAGCTTCTTGAATTTGCGATATATATTCTATGTTATATGGAACTACAACTAATTGACCATTTTCTCTTTTCAATACCGTATAAGGACTATTTTTAGTAGAATCTTTTAATTCATTAAACTCTTTTAAAGTCATGTCTTGAGGATAAAAACCAGCTCCTTTTGGTTTTTCTCCAACACCTTTTAAAAAGGGTTTGTTATTATCTAACCTATCCCATGGCCCATAATTAATTTCAAAAAACTTTGCAATATTGGGTTCTTTAATTGAATCAAAAAATGATTGATAATTGACAATAGATTGTAATTTAAAGATTTCATTAACTTCTTTTGCAGCTCTTACGAGGCATCTGATACCTTCTCTTTCAATGTTTGAAATTTCAGGTAAAGCAACTTCCAATTTGACAACTTTATATTGGTTTATCTTTTTTTGAATGTCATCATTTGGTTTTTGAGCATTCATTATAAAACTAACAAAGAAAATCGAAAAAAATAAAATACTTTTATTCATGGTTCAAATTTAATAAAATGATTCGGATTATTGTTGTTCTAGTGTCATTATTGCCAAGTATGCCATCAATCCTGAACCAATTTCCAATGCATCTTCATCAATATCAAACGAATCTGTATGCACAGAATTAACAATTCCCTTAGATTCATTTCTTGTTCCCAACCTATAAAAACAGGCAGGTATTTCTTGACTGTAATATGAAAAATCTTCTGCAGCCATCCAAATGTCTAAATCCTCTACTTGTTCTTCTCCCAAATATTCTTGCGCACTTATTTTGAGTTTGTCAGTAAATTGGTCGTCATTTTTAAGAAATGGGTATCCTTTTTTGATATCAACAATAGCTTTTGCTCCGAATGACTCTGCTGTTTGACGCGCAATATCAACAATATGCTCTTTAGCTTTTGCACGCCATTCTTCATTTAATGTTCTCAATGTACCTTCAATATTTACTTCATTTGGAATAATATTAGTGGCGCCTCCTTTTGATTCAATTTTACCAAAACTTAAAACAGTTGGAATAATTGGTGGCGCTTTTCTACTCACTATCTGTTGTAAATTAACAAGTATAGTTGCTGCAACCATAACAGGATCTACACAAAACTGAGGCATTGCTCCATGTCCGCCTTTTCCAATTACTTTAATATAAATTTCATCTGTACTTGCCATGTACAATCCTTTTCTAAAGCCAACATTACCTCTGTTAATCAATGGCATTACATGCTGTCCTATGATACAATCAACTTTGGGGTTTTCTAAAACACCTTCTTTAATGAGAAGACTTGCACCTCCAGGAAACTTTTCTTCTCCTGGTTGAAAAATTAATTTGACCTGTCCTTTTAATTCATCTTTTAAATTTACTAAAATTTTTGCAGCACCTAACAAACTAGCTGTATGCGCATCATGTCCACAAGCATGCATCACACCCTCATTTTTAGATGCATAATTTTTGTTTGAATTTTCTTTGATTGGCAAAGCATCTAAATCAGCTCTTAAAGCAACTGTTTTACCACTTCTTGAACCTTCTATCATTGCCCAAACACCTGTGCTTGAAATTCTGTTTGGAACCAATCCTAAAGACTTTAAGTAATTTTCTACATAGTCTGCCGTTTGAAATTCCTGGAATGACAATTCTGGATTTTGATGTATTTTTTGTCTATGCTGAATGACTTCTTGTTTTATGGATTTTGATAGTTCGAAAACACGTTGTTTTATCATAACATTTTTTTATTCAATGAAAATTCCTCAAATTTGCAGTTAATAATGCTAAGTCACAAGTTTTTTTTGATTAATGTTCTAATTTTTTCTTTTTTACACGCCTGTAAACCAAAAGAGCTATCAAAAGTTTTTTTAAGTGATAGTTCTAAAGATTATTTTTCTATACAAAATAATTCAAACTACACATACACTTCTTTTAACGACACCAATATCCAAGTAAACTTTAAAGTTTCAAATTTTTATACAACCTTTTCAAATCCAGATATTACAAACAATGAATTTATTACTTATGACTTAACAAGCAATGAATTTCCTATTAAATTTACATTCAAAATAGAATCTGGACCAACACAATTCAAAGATAGAATTACCTTAATATCTAAAAAAAATGACTCTTTATTTATCGGTCCTTCTTTATTTAATCTCAACGGGAACTTTGATTTATCTAAAAATTCAAAAGACTCTTTATCAATTCTTCCAGCTAAGAAATTTAACAATACAACTTACGATGATGTAATTAGAATCAAACTATTTGAACATCCAATGTTTAATGAAATATATTATGCGAAATTTAAAGGGTTAATTGCTTTTTCAGACAAAAAAGGAATCATCTATTATGCGATAAAAACCGAGATAATTAATTAGTTAATTATCTTTTGAACCAAGTCAATAGCCAAGGCTAGTTGTTGTTCTTTATTCATCTCAGAATTATCAATTACTACAGCATCATCTGCCTTTTTCAATGGACTGATAGCTCTGCTTGAATCTATGGAATCTCTTTCTGTTAAATTGCTTAAAACATCATCAAAAGATGTTTGCATATCGCCTCTTAGCAATAATTCATGGTGACGTCTTTGGGCTCTTACTTCTGGTCTTGCTGTCATAAAAATCTTTAATTCAGCATCAGGAAAAACAACCGTTCCAATATCTCTACCATCCATTACAACACCTTTGTGCAGCCCTATCTGCTGTTGTTGTTTTACTAGAAAATTCCTAACTGATTCTAATTTACTGACTTCACTCACTCGGCTGCTTACCTCCATCGTTCTGATTTCTTTTTCAATGTTTACACCATTCAATAGTGTCGAAAAATAATCTTGCTCGGGATTATATTCAAAAGAGATGTGTGAATTTTGCAACAATGATTCTATTTTTTCCGAATCTTCTATACTAATATCACTCTCAATGATTGCATAAGTTATGGCTCTATACATAGCACCAGAATCTATGAAAACATAGTTTAACTTCTGTGCAAGTTGTTTGGCTAAGGTACCTTTGCCACAACTGGAGTATCCATCGATTGCAATATTGATTTTTTTCATAGTTTTTAAAATAATGTTTTCATAAAGTTAATAGCAAAATCAACTTCTTCCTTAGTGCTTGTTTTGCCAAATGAAAATCGAATGGGCGCACAATCCAAATTTTGTTTAATAGCTCTAATCACATGAGACCCTTTGTTGCTGCCTGATGAGCAAGCACTTCCGCCAGAAATGGCAATACCATGCAAATCAAAATTAAACAACAACATTTCACTCACAACTCTTGGTGGTAAAGCCAAACTTAAAACAGTATAAGAACTGTTGCCTTTATAATCACCATTGAATTTAATTTCCGGCAATTCATTTTCTATTCTTTGAATAAAATAGGATTTAAGCTCTTTTAAATGGGCTTGTTTTTTCTCCATTTCAGCATAACAAATTTCTAAAGCCTTTGCCATAGCTGCTATACCATAAATATTCTCAGTACCTGCACGCAACTCTCTCTCTTGTCCGCCACCAGTTATACACGGTTTTAATTTGTTTTTCTTTTTATAAAACATAAACCCTACCCCTTTAGGTCCATTGAATTTATGAGCAGCACCCACCGCAAAATCGATGTTGATGCCAGATGTTTCATAATTGAAATCTAAAGCATAATTACCCATGGTTTGCACCGTATCGCTATGAAACAAAGCATTGTATTTCAAACATAAATCACCAATTAATTTCAAATCAATTATATTACCAATTTCATTGTTAGCATGCATTAAACTCACCAAAACGTTGCTATGATTCTGTAACAACTCTTCTAGATGCTTCAAATCAACATGTCCGTTTTCGAGTAAATTAACATACAAAACCTGAGTGCCATATTTTTGATTTAAATCTTCAACTGTGTGCAAAACAGCATGGTGTTCGATGGGTGAAGTAATAATTGTTTTTATGCCTAAATCTATAACACCACTTCTTAATATCAAATTATCTGCTTCTGTACCACCAGAAGTGAAAACGATTTCTGATGGCGAAACATTCAACAATTGAGCAATTTTTTTGCGACTTAATTCTAAATGGGATTTGGCTTTTCTTCCAAATGAATGAGAAGAAGACGGATTTCCAAAATCTTCTTTGATAACTTGATACATCAGTTCTGCAACATCAGGATGAATGGGCGAAGTGGCGGCATGATCAAAATAGACTTTCATAAAAATTAGCTGATTTTATTGTAATAACTGATGTAACTGATTAATTTATAACACAATTTGGCTAAATTAAATTGGGTTAAAATCTCCCCTTCTTTGGGTGCTATTTCTACCAAATCAAAACCAATGATTTGTTTTTTTTCTGCTACTTTTCTTAAAAACCTTAAACCTTGATGCCACATCAATCCGCCCGGTTCGGCTGTGCCCACTGCCGGCATTACACTTGGGTCGAAACCATCAGCATCGATGGTAACATAAACTTTATCTTCCAATTTATCTATACAAGCATCCATCCATGCATCATTCTCTTGAATCTGATGTGCATACCAAGTATTAATTAAAGGCGATGATTTGATTAAATCTGATTCTTCTTTGCATTGCGCTCTGATTCCAACTTGACAAATGGGCAAACCCATATCGTGAACCCTTGCCATTACACTGGCATGAGAATATGGATTATCGTGATAGGCTTCTCTCAAATCGCTGTGCGCATCTATTTGCAATACTGAAAAAAGACTGAATTTTTGTTGAAAGGCTTTCACAAATCCATAAGTAACTGAATGTTCCGAACCAAAAGACACTACAAATTTATTGTTGTTAAGATGCACTAAAGTTTCTTTTTCAATCAAAGCAATGGCATCTGCATTAACAATGCCATCAAAATTCATGGCTGGCAAAGTGGCTATACCGTATTTAGAATAAGCTTCGTGGTCTGTTTCTTCATCATAAAATTCAACAAAATGACTGGCTTTCAGCATTTCTTCAGGCCCCAATTTACTGCCTTGCAAATAAGAAGACGTATGTTCGTAGGGTGCCGATTGAATAACAATTTTACTGGAATCGTAAGCAAACAATTCTGGCTCTGCAATGCCCAAAAAATTTTCTTCTGTGCTTAAAAAAATCATTTTATTTAACTCTTTCAACGTATTCGCAAGTTCTTAAATCAATTTTAATTTTATCTTCATTGTTTACAAACAATGGCACCATCAAGGTTGCACCTGTAGAGACAGTTGCCGGTTTTAAGGTATTAGTAGCAGTATTGCCTTTTTCGCCTGGTTCGGTGTAGGTAACTTCAAGCTCAACATGGGTTGGTGGGGTTGCGCCAATGGGGGTTTCGCCATTTTCGAAACTTACTAAAACCACCATGCCTTCAATCATAAAAGCTGCGGCATCGCCAAAATAGCTTTCTGGAATATTGTATTGTTCAAAAGATTCATTATCCATACACACCAAATCGGTGCCATCTTTGTATAAATAAGCCAATTCTCTAACCTCTACCCTTACAATCTCCACCTTTTCGCCCGGATTGAATCTGTTTTCGGCAGACTTTCCTGTTTTTGCGTTTTTCATTTTAGCTTGATAAAAAGCTCTTAAATTGCCTGGTGTACGGTGAATAAATTCAACTATTTGAACCAATTCTCCGTTGTATTTGATATACATGCCTACTGATAAATCTGATGCTGTTGCCATAAATATTTTCGGCAAATTTATGACTTTATGCTTTTCTATACAAGTAGGTTTTTTTGAGGGAGGGGGTTTGGTTTCCCGGATGAAAAATGCGGGAGGTTAATGGTTTCCCGCATAAAAAATGCGGGAGGAATTTGTTTAAACTTAAAAAATTAATAAAACAAGGCATTAACATTTGCAATAAAATGGCCATCCATCGCTATACCAGAAAAAGTAAATTCATCCTGAAAAAAAATATAAAAATAAATTTTGTTTTTCTAACAAACCCATTACATTTGCATCTCAAGTTTTTCATAAAATTTGTGATTTAGTCCAGAAAAAACCCTCCCACAAAGAGGGTTTTTCTGGTTATAGACAAAAAAGGCTACTTTAATTTTATCATGAACCGATAGCTTATAACATATGATGTAAACGCCCCTCATTGAAAAAAGTAGACCAATAAAAATGATTTGACAATTAATTGAAATAGTTATAAGTTTGAAACGAAGCTAGTGATAATGGCTTATAATAAACAAATGGATACTAAAACAGGCAATAAAGCAAAACCATTTTTGAAATGGGCTGGAGGAAAAACCCAGTTGATTGGTGAGATTGAAAAGGCTTTGCAATTATTATAAAAAAACATTAAAAATGAAGTTGGAATTTAACACTAAATTGACTGAAAGTTATACTAGCAAATCACAAATCGCTAGAATATTAACTGAAAATTGGGTTAAAGAAAACTCATATTGTCCAAACTGTGGAGATACCCCCTTAATGGATTTTGAAAACAATAGACCTGTGGCAGATTTTCATTGTAAACGTTGTAAAGAGGAATTTGAATTAAAAAGCAAGAGTGGCAATATTACTAATAATATTATGGATGGCGCATACTCAACCATGATTGAAAGAATTAATTCTAATCAAAATCCAAACTTTTTCTTTTTGACATATTCCAAAGTATTAAAAGTCGATAATTTTCTAATAATTCCTAAACAATTCTTTACCAATGAAATTATTATCAAAAGAAATCCGCTATCTGATAATGCCAAAAGAAAAGGGTGGATTGGATGTAACATTAACATTTCTAATGTGCCTGAATCAGGCAAAATATTTTTGGTGAAAGACACCAAAATTATCGACCCAAACATTGTTATAAATGCTTTTAATAAAACATTGTTTCTTAGAGATAAAACATCAGAAGTAAAAGGTTGGATTATTGATTTACTTATTTGTGTGGATTCAATTAAAAAAGATGAATTCAGTTTAAATGAGATTTATCAATTTGAAAATAATTTAAGAGAAAAATACCCCAATAATAATTTTATCAAAGATAAAATTAGGCAGCAACTTCAATTACTTAGAGATAAAGGTATTATTGAGTTTGCAGGTCGTGGACAATACAAAAAGATAAAATATGGAAACATTTAAAATTGAAATTCAAGAGTTTTTGGCAAGGGTAGTTGAAATTGAATCAGAAAGTTTGCAAGAAGCTTTTACAGAAGTTCAAAACAAATATCGCAATTCAGATATAGTTTTAGATGCTAATGATTTTGTAGAAGTTGACTTCATTGACATCAATGCTCAAAGCAAAAATCATGAGATAAAAATGTTAACGAAAGAAGTAGTTGAATATTTATTTGAAAATGAAAAAAAACATTATGAAGAGTCTGAAAATCCTCAAAATCATATTTTTTTAAAATTAGAAAGATTGAAGTTTATACTCGATTAGCCCTCTCCTACAAATGCTTTCTTTTGCGATATTGCTCAAAAACAATTTAAGTAAAAACAAAACCAATCAATAAATTTTATCCTCATCAAGCAAAGCTTGAAAACTAGGCTATTAAATTATTCCGATTATTGAGAATTTAAAAGTCGATTTTGGTCGTTAATGAGTCTTGGGGTAGATGTTATAATCCTTGAATCCCATTAGGTTGCCTTAAAATTATACCGAATTTACAAATAATATAGTCCTCCCGAATTTAAAACATTCGGGATTGCTTCGCATATATGAACTATTTATTTGTTATGTCGGCATTTACCAAAAAGGTTTGTGGTCTATTTTTTATTTATAAATGGTATAAAAAAATAATTATGAAAAATCAAAAAGCTTAATCTTACATTTGCAAAGTGAAAAACGCCATACATTCGATTGCTGCAATTTTGCTAGCCCTTGTGTATTGGTTTGTGTTAAGTTCTGTTAATGTCAATGCCCTAGATTTTAAATCTGGCTTCGATAATGGCACACAGAAAATCAATGTCTCTGAATCTGCTCAAATTTTCTCTCATGCATCAGAAAAAGAAAGTTCCTTCAACGATTTTTCACCATCCAATGTTTCTTTTAAAGGCAATTGTTCTTCAATCTATCTCAGTTTTCAAAAAGTAGAAGCTTTTTTCAAACACGATTTAAACCTTTTTTCGAAACAATCTGAAAATAAACAACTCAATTTTCAGCGAATCATACGATTGTTTCCTTTCCATTGTTTTTTGTAGTTAAATGAACCCCATAGAATAGCCTTAGGCATTCTGTTACGTCATTTTTTTATTGGCTCTATTTTTTAATGACCTTAAAAAAATAGCTAAACCATCAAATCAAACAATTTATTAAAAAAAACATCCATGGACACAGGAACCATTATTATATCACTTGTCTTTTTAGGCATCTGTATTCTGCCAATCATCTATTTTAAAATTAGCAGACAAAAAAATCATCAACGCTTGTTAAATGCTTTGCAAAACATTGCAAATCCATATAACTCTAAAATTACCGAACATGGCATTTGCCGCCAAATGGCTTTGGGAATTGATTCAAATCTTAAAATTGTTTACTATTTCAATGCTACACCAATGAACATCATTAGCCACAATAGAGTAGATTTAAACGAAGTAAAAAGTTTTAAAATCAAAAAAACACTCCGACCTAGCAGCACGATGTTGGATAAACTCGACTTGGTGTTTTATTTCAAAGACCCCAAAAAACCAGAAATTGCTTTTAACTTTTTTGAATCGGAACAAACTTTTCAAATAGGTAATGAAATGATTTTTTTGGAAGCGTGGGAAAACAAAATCAAACAAGTTTTACAAACTATTTAACGCATTTATTTTCTTATTTTTGAAATCCATATATGGGTCAATGGTATGCGTTTGCTTTATCATTGACCTATATTTTAAAATAGTTATGTTATGAAAAACTTAATTTCTAATAAAAAAAATATTTTGATTATTGGCGGTGGATTTGCGGGCATGCAATTATCTAGACATCTTGATGAATCATTTTTTAACATCACATTACTCGATAAAATAAACCATCATCAGTTTCAACCGCTATTTTATCAAGTTGCCACATCACAAATTGAACCTTCGAGTATCTCCTTTCCTTTTAGAAATGCTTTTAAAAATAAAAATCACATTCAAATCAGAATGGCAGAAGTTTCTGAAATAGACCATCAAAAGCAATCTGTGCAAACTAATATTGGTGAATTTAAATATGATTATCTTGTGATAGCTATTGGCTGCAAAACTAATTTCTTTGGCAATTCATCCATTCAGAAACATGCTTTTACCCTAAAATCCACTTACGATGCCATCGAAATAAGAAACCATATTTTATTAACTTTTGAACGCATCATCTCTAGCTGTGGAGCAGAAAGAGAGGCTCTTTTAAACTTGGTTATTGTTGGTGCCGGTCCCACAGGCGTTGAACTTGCCGGAGCTTTTGCAGAAATCAAACAAAATATATTACCAAATGATTATCATGGCATCGATTTTTCCGAATTTAAAATCATTTTAATAGAAGGCAGTAGTAATACCTTAAATAGCATGAGTGAAAATGCTAGAAAGGCTTCTAGAAAATACCTTCAATCCATGAACGTTGATATTTTAACAGAAACTTTTGTTAAAGACTATGACGGCAACTCACTTGTGTTGAGCAATGGCAATGTAATAATCACTAAAACCGTTATATGGGCAGCAGGTGTAACGGGAAATACCATAATAGGTCTGCCACATGCTAGTTTAGTTGCAGGCAATAGAATCAAAGTGAATAGAATTAACGCAGTAGAAGGCATTAATAACGTATTTGCCATAGGCGATATTGCTTACATGTCTACACCACTCTATCCAAATGCTCATCCTCAATTAGCGAATGTTGCCATTAATCAAGCCAAACTATTGGCAAAAAACCTTCCTCGGATGATGAAAAACAAACCTACTAAACCCTATGAATACAAAAACCTTGGCTCTATGGCAACTATCGGTCGAAACAAAGCAGTAGTAGATTTGCCTTTCTTTAGATTTAAAGGATATTTTGCATGGGTAATATGGATGTTTTTACATTTGATGTTGATACTCAGTGTAAAAAACAAACTCATCATTTTTATCCATTGGGCTTGGGCTTATATAAGCAAAGACAGTTCGCTTCGTTTGATATTAAAAAGCTCGAATGAAAAAAACAACAACTAACCTATTGAATAGCAATAATTTAAAAAGTATATTAACTATTAAATCGAGGCACTAATATTTTCACTTGACTTCCATTTCCAATTGCTGAAATAATTTCAACATTTCCATTTAATATTTTAACTCTTCTGCTAATATTTTCTAAACCAATTCCCTGTCTTTTAGAATTAACATCAAAACCAACGCCATCGTCTTTAATTTCAAAACTGATATTATTTTTTATATATTTTAAATTAATTTCAACTTTACTTGCTTTAGCATATTTAACAATGTTATTAAATTGTTCTTGTAAAATTCTGTAAAAAGCTAATTGAATTTCGTTACTCAGGGGTGTGTCTTGTTCTTCAATATTGATTATTATTGAGAGTGTATCATGTAAATTCATACTAAATACAAGCCAATCTATTTTTGTATTCAGGTCGGTATCATCCTCAATTAATGGTGCTAAATGATGAGAGAGTCTTCTTAACTCATCAATTGCTTGATTGTTATATTTTTTTAGTTTGATTAAAATCTTTGCTACTTCTTCTTTCTTATCTAATATTTTTTGAATAATTCCTATATGCATATTAATACCAGAAAGTATTTGTTTAACATTATCATGCAAATCCATCCCTAATTGCAATCTTTCTTTTTCTTGAGTTTCTATGATGATTCTATTGATTCTATCTTCCTCTTCAATGCGTTCTGTAACATTAAAAAATGTACCAATGATTGCAGGTTCTTCATGATAAACAATAGAAGACAAAAACAACTCTACATAAATAATATTTCCATTTTGATGTTTGGTTCTAAAAACTTCAAATTTATCTGGCTTCTTAGAATTAACTATATCGCTGTATAAAAATTTCAACTTATTGATATCATCTTTATGAATCAAATCTTCCAAAGTCATCTTATTGATTAAACGGTTATTTTGATAACCAAAAATCTCAATAAATGCTGGGTTTACATAAATTATTTTGCCTTTTTTAGTAATAAATTTTCCAGTTGGACTATTTTCAACAATGGTTTTAAAACTATTTTCTGAATCTTCTAATTTTAATTCAATTTTTTTTTGTTCGGTAATATCTTTGGCAAAAATAGAAACCCCTACAAGGTTTTTTTCGTCATCATAAACAGGATTTAACTTTGATTTAAACCAAATCATTTCATTTTTAGAATTGATATAACTACTTTCAAATTGTATTCTTTCACCTTTCAATGCTTTAGGGTAATTCAAATAAAATAAATTATTAGAATCTGGCACATAATCTCGAATATCTTTAACCGTATAATCTTTTGGATCTGTGTGATATTTGATGGCATCTTCTGCCACTTTATTCAATGCTAAAATTTTATAATCTCTGTCTAATAAAATGATAGATTCATCTGTATTATCTAAAATGGCTTTAAAGTTACTGGATAACTCCTCAAATTTTAGTTGCGCATCTTTCTCTGTTGTAATATTTTTTGCTCTTAGTGTTAATCCTATCAATTCATTATCATCATATACAGGTATTAAATGATATTCAAACCATAAACTTGCATTGGCATTTTTTGTTAAAGTACAAATTTTAACAAGTTCGCCACTCATAGCCTTTTTAAAAGAATCTAAATACAAATCTTTTAATTCATCAACCACAAAATCTGGATAATAAATATCGCCTACTTTTATTTCTATTTTAAAGTAAACTTTAAATATGTCGCTGATTGTTTTATTAAATGCTAATACTTCATGATTTTTGCCAATTAAGACAATACAATCCTGACTATTGTCTAATATGGTTTTGTATAATTTAATATTCATTATTAATTTTTTCTTTAGTTGTTAAGTTGTGTTTTAAGATATTTACAAAAAAAATTATAACACACCCATAAATCAGGATTTAACATTATTGTTTAAAAAATATAAATTCATTATATTATCCAAAATATTCCTTCAATATCTTTTCTATTTTTTCCGCTAATATGGGGCATGTCACTTTACATTCCACTTTCTCTTTTTTAAAATTCTGGCATATATAAATATTAACATGACCCCTACAAGCTATTAACTCATCTTTGAAAGGATAAAGCAACAATAGATACAATTGTTTCATCTCCAACAATGCTTTTCTATGATAACAATTAGATACCGCATCTATGGGTTTGCCTAAATAGAAAACGTCAATCAATGTATGCATGCATTCCATTTTCAAATTATTCGATTAATTAGTTTAGTTACAAACATTCTCTTTAATTTTATATAATAATGTAAATCCTAGCACAAAATTAGACTTCTTAAAATAAATTGAGTCAGTATTTAATACTAGGGGTACATATATATGTACTTCATAAATAAAATAATACATAAAAGACTGTTTATCAAATAAATAAAAATATTTAATTCACAAAAACACAATGAGGTTAAACAATGTGTCAATAACAATAAAAACCTGATTACTTGATATTTACATATTATTTGAACATAATAAAACATAATAAATCAATTAATATTATTAATCGAATTACAATGCTAAAAAGCACATTATTGAAGATTTGATAAAATAAAACATAAATTTAAAAACAATATTTACAACTTATTTGTTTGACATATTTTGTATCAACTATTTCTTAAAAAAATATTAAAATTTGATAATTAGGCCTGTTAAGCCAATTAATAATTATTAAATTTTCGATTATAATAAATAATTGGATTAATGAAATAGATTTTTTAATTAAAAATATAAAATAAAATTAACAAAAAAAACCTCCTGATTGCTCAGGAGGGATTTTTTGCTTATGATTAATTACTCACTGTATATCTTGGTTTGGCTAATATCTGTTAAAATACTTGCTCAAAGTTATCTTTATTTTCTTTCTTAAAATCAGACAAGGCACATTACAATCAATTTTTTCTTTCTTAAAATCATCATACAAATGAATAATTATATATCCCCTACAAGCTTTTATTTCATCCATAAACGGATGAAGTAGAAACTCATATATTTGTTTCAATTCAATCAGTGCTTTTCTTTTATATACATTAGGTTCATCATTAATCGGTTTCCCCAAATACAACACCTCTATAATTTCTTGATTGCCCATGTCTGATAATTTTATGTTTTATAGATTATATCCCTTTCATTTTCAAATATTTAAATTGTATTAGTTTTAAAAATATGGTACAAACATAAGGAACAATATTATTCAAAACAAGAGTACTTTATACCAATGGTACATAAATATGTACCATTGGTATAAAAAAATATTTAGTTGATTAATTATCAGACAATTAAATACAATAAAATTTTTAATAAAAAACAAACTACATGTCCAATTCGTTCAATTGCTTAGCATAATCGTATTGCAAATCTTCGTGTAGTTTGGCTAAAGCAATATTGATTTTTTTTAATTGTTGTGCATACATATTTTCTAAAGCAGTGAGTTTATATCTGATAACTTTGGGTTTTAACAAGCAACAAAAATGCATCAATATTTCTACCTGAGTAGCAGGCAAACCTGAATATTTAATTTGTTTGGCTGCAAAACGGTGAATTTTTCTGATTTGTTTGGTCATGTTATAACTGCTTATTGGTACTAAATTTTCAAACATATCTGTTAACTCCATTTTAACTGATTCTATAAAAGTATTTTCATCTTCACTTTCAAACAACAAATAATTCAACAACTCCTTGTTTTCTTTTTTGTATTTCACCAAACGCAAACACAAAGCTGTTAACTCATGAGGTTCCATGGTTAATAATTTCTTTTTTAAAACATTGATACTTTCTGTTTTCATGGTTTATATTTTTACCAAATAAATCAAATAGCCAATCCATTCTTTCAACAATAACTCAAAATTTGACATCGCTTTTGGGCTTGGCACCAAGAGATTCATAGGTGAATAGTCGCGCTTTCTGTCAGAAATATAGTTACAAGCGAAAAAATCAGCGTCATTGTCTTGTGCACATAATTTGGTTCTTGGCAAATGCCATGCACTGGTAATAATCAAAACATCGCCTTTGTAATTTAAGGAATCTAAAATCTGATAACTAAACTGAATATTTTCGAGTGTATTTCTACTTTTGTTTTCTATAATTAAATTCGAGTCAGGAATATGAATATCTCTTAAATAATGGTAGACAGCATCGGCCTCTTTGTTTTTTTGATTGATAATACTACCACTTCCACTGCTAATCATTATTTTTTTAATGACACCCTTGTGATACAAGTGCAAAGCTTGCATAAGCCTATCATTGGCTTCATAAAAAACAGTGCGACCAATACTGGTATCTAACTTACTAAAACCACCCAAAACTAAACCAACGCCATAATGAGACTTCAAGTTTTCAGTACCTTTGCTTTCACTTAATAACGCTAATTCGTTGATTAAAAAACTATTAGACAACACAAATAACAAGATAAAAGCTTTGATAAAACGCCTTTTTCTTTTAACATCGTCTTTTGTAAACAATCCCAAAAGCATGAATAATGAAATCCAAACCATGGGCTTAATCATAAACAGTAATATTTTTGACAGGTAGAAAAACATGAATTGTCTGCAAATATGACAAAATTACTTAACAAATGTATAAGGAATAATTTTTGAATCTTGTAGAATCAAATAATAAGTTCAAATTATGAGTAAAACAGGTTCAATTTCCGTAAACACCGAAAATATATTCCCAATTATTAAGAAGTTTCTCTACAGCGACCACGAAATCTTTTTGAGAGAGCTCGTATCGAACGCAACTGACGCTTGTAATAAATTAAAAACTTTAGCAAGTGTTGGTGAATTTAAGGGCGAAACAGGCGATTTTAAGATTAGTATCACTTTAGATAAAGACAAAAAAACATTGACCATTAGCGACAATGGCATTGGTATGACCGAAGAAGAAATTGACAAATACATCAATCAATTGGCATTTTCTGGTGCAGAAGAATTTGTTCAAAAATATAAAGACAAAGCAGATGCCAATGTGATTGGTCATTTTGGTTTGGGTTTTTATTCCGCTTTCATGGTTGCCTCTACAGTTGAAATAAACACACTTTCATTTAGAGAGGACGCCAAAGCCGCCAAATGGGAATGTGATGGTAGCACACAATTTAAAATCACCAAAGGCAAAAGAAAAGAACGAGGAACCGATATCATTCTTCACATTGCTGAAGACAGTTTAGATTTTTTAGAAACTTATAAAATATCTCAACTTTTAACCAAATATTGCAAATTTCTGCCAGTTGCTATAGAATTTGATGGCAAAATCATCAACGAAGAAAAACCTTTGTGGTTGAACAAACCAGCAGATTTAAAAGACGAAGATTATGTTAAATTTTACCAAACCCTTTATCCATTTGCCGAAGCGCCTTTGTTTTGGATTCATTTGAATGTAGATTTTCCGTTTAACTTAACTGGTATTCTCTATTTTCCTAAAGTGGATAGTGCCATTGAAGCCGAAAAACACAAAGTGCAATTATACAGCAATCAAGTGTTTGTAACAGACAATGTAAAAGACATTTTACCTGAATTTTTGATGCTGTTGCATGGTGTAATTGATTCACCTGATATTCCATTAAACGTATCAAGAAGCAGTTTGCAAAGCGATGGCAATGTAAAAAAAATAACTTCACACATCACTAAAAAAGTGGCAGATAAACTATCTGAACTGTTTAAACAAAACAGAGTTGATTTTGAAACCAAATGGCAAAATGTTGATTTATTTGTTAAATATGGTATGTTGAGTGATGAAAAATTTGCAGAAAAAGGCAAAGACTTTTGTTTGTTAGAAACCACAGAAGGTCAATATTACACCATCAACGATTTGATTGAAACTATTAAACCCAATCAAACAGACAAAGATGGCAACACCATTATGTTATACACCAATCATGCTGAAACACAACACAGTTATGTAAGTGCAGCCAATAGCAGAGGCTACAAGGTTTTGAAATTTGAAGGGCCCTTAGATAATCATTTCACAGGTTACATAGAACAAAAAAATGAGAAAGTGCAATGCAAACGTGTTGATGCTGATGCATTAGATAAGTTGATTGCTGTCGAATCTACCAATGTGGCATTATTAAGCGAAGACGAAAGCAAAAAACTTTTATCAATATTTGAAAAAGCCAATCAAAACTCAGATATAAAATTCAGTACCGAAGCATTATCTCCAGAAGAATCATTGATAACTGTTACAGAAAGCGAATATGACAGAAGAATGAGAGACATGAGCAAAATGAATGGATTTAATATGTTTGGCAATATGCCATTGAGTTATCAAACAGTATTGAACACCAATCATCCTAAAGCCAAATTATTAATTGAAAACGAAGAAAACGAGGCTATAGTAACTGCTCAAAAAGCTTTAAATTTAGCAATGCTTTCAAAAGGATTGTTAAAAGGCGAAAAACTTACTGCATATATTCAATCAGAATTTGAAAAATTATAAACACCCTAAACCTATACGCTAATTATAAAAATCTATACAAAAGAATGCATTGTGGATTTTATCTTTGCAACAATCAAATAAGAAGCATTTTCTTTGCAGCATCAAATAAATAAAAACAACAAATAAATAAATAAAAAATGGCAAAACAATTCACAGATTCCAATTGGGAACAAGACGTTTTAAGTTCAGACAAACCAGTATTAGTAGATTTTTGGGCAGAATGGTGCGGACCATGCCGCATGATAGGACCATTGGTTGAAGAACTATCTACAGAATATGCTGGCAAAGCAGTAATTGGTAAATTAAACGTTGACGAAAACCCTGGTGTTGCCTCCAAATATGGCATCCGTAGTATCCCAACTTTATTAGTTTTTAAAGGTGGCGAAGTGGTAGATAAAATTGTAGGAGCAGTTCCTAAAACCATGCTAGCTCAAAAACTAGACAACCAAATGTAATTTAAGATTATAATAACTTAAAAAAACCTCACAATGTGAGGTTTTTTTTATTGATAAGGATTTTAATAAAACCTTCATAGTTTTTGCTAAAGCATCCTGCAATCAAACTTAAAAATCGAAATAGCTATTATTCAAATATTAATCATTTATTTACCCAAGCATTTAAATAAGCAGTGCGTGAAATATTAGATAAACTTCGTGCACTACTTCCTATAGAATTTACTGTAATTACCAATTCCACCTTATTTGGAAATTTACCAACCCAGGTTTGAAGTCCGGCATCTCCTAGACTTACTTCTCCGTTAGAGTCAAAATCTCTGTAGAACAAACCATCTTTACCATATACCCGTCCATAAGATGTTTCATAAGAATCGTCTGGATCCCAACCTAGTAATCCATCATCCATTTTTTCTTTTTGTGAAACACTCAAAATTGATGAAGTATGCACTAAAAAAGCCATTAATTGCGCCATTTCCACTGGTGTTAAATAAAAACCACCACTTCCACTTCGTTCAGTCAAATCCCCAAAACTTACAGGTGTAAAATTCAAATTATTTGATTCATTAAAGGCTTGCATATTTGGTTTATTGGGGTCAATGTTACATCTAACATCTGAAATCATTGCTGGCGAAAACACTAATTCATGCATCAATTGAATATACTTTAAACTTACCCAAGTACTAAATTGGCTATTACCCATACTTTGCTCTTGTACATTAAAATCACTTGCATCATTTAATTTGGGAATTAACAATCTAAATAATCCAAAATTAGCATTGGCATAAGCATAATCTTTGCTATTTGTAATAGGCATTGAAACCATGGTTTTTAAGGTGTCCCAATCTGGGTTTGATTGTCTGATACCTGAAGTATGAGTTAATAATTGCCTAAATGTCACTTCGCTAATATCTTTACTTTTCTGCCATCTATTGGGCAACCAAGACCCAATAGGAAAATCTAATAAAATACCTTTTTGTTCTAATAATTTTATTGCAGCCATAGCAGTTATTGGCTTAGTGACACTCGCTATACATATATCATGATAAATTGAAACAGGGGTAAATCCACCTCCACTAGGATTAATAAAACTTATTCCTGAAGAGGCAGTATCTACTAACTTTCCATTTTGATTAATAACAATCGTATAGCCAACACTTCCGTTAAGTTGATTCATCAAACTTTGTCTAAATAATGGAATACTAAATACTTTTTGGTTCGAACTTATTCCTAAATCTTTTTTCTTACATGAGGATAATAAAACTAAAAAGCTTATGGTGATAAAGAATAGATTAATTTTTTTCATAATAATATTTTTTTAACACAACAAAAATATAAAAACATTCCATTAAAACAAAAAGTTAATCAATTAATTATAAATAAATTGGATTACAAAAAAACAATTCTCCAACATTTAACCCCAAAAAAATCATTAAGATTTCTATTCTATGCGTTTAATCAAACAAAGCATATCTATCTCTAAAATTGAATAAACCTAACGAATATTATTTCCAAAACATCCTTTAGCATTTTTCTATTTTGTAGTTAAAACATCATAGCAAAAAATATGAAAAGGAAGCAACTATAATTTTATCCCAAAAAAAATCGACCATACCAATCCTAACACATTAATGCAAAATTATATACCACAAGAAGCATCCCTTAACCCCTATTCCGAATTCTCGAAACCTAACGCCTATTTAACGGCTTAAATACATGCTTTTCTTACTATATATTTCTCTAAATTCTGGGTCTTTAGTATCTTTTACAAATAAGATGGCTTCACCTGTGCTTTTCATTTCTGGACCTAATTCTCTGTTTACTTTTGGAAATTTATTGAATGAGAAAACAGGGATTTTGATAGCGTAGCCTTCTAACTTTGGTTGAATATTAAAATCTTTCAATTTATTTACACCCAACATTATTTTGGCGGCAATATTGATATAAGGTACATCGTAGGCTTTACAAATAAATGGCACAGTTCGACTAGCTCTTGGATTGGCTTCAATTACAAAAACTTCTTCGTTTTTAATCGCAAATTGAATATTTAACAACCCTCTGATATTCATCGAAAACGCAAGTTTCTTGCTGTATTCTTCCATTTTTTGTTTTACATTTTCACTTAAACTAAATGGAGGTAAAACCGCACTACTATCACCACTGTGAATACCTGCTGGCTCTATGTGTTCCATCATGCCAATTACATGACAATCATCACCATCACAAATTACATCACATTCTGCTTCTTCGGCTCTGTCTAAAAAATGATCTATCAAAACTCTGTTACCTGGCAAATCACCCAATAAACCAATGACAGCTGCTTCTAAATCTTCATCATTGATAACAATTTTCATACCCTGTCCACCCAAAACATAACTAGGACGAACCAATACAGGATAACCAACTTGATGGGCTATTTTAACTGCCTCGTCTGCAGTTTCTGAAACACCATATTTAGGGTAAGGAATATTCAATTCTTTTAATAAATCACTGAACAATCCTCTGTCCTCGCTCATATCCATATCAGGAAAAGAAGTGCCAATTATTTTAACCCCTCTTTCATGCAATTTCTCTGCTAATTTCAAGGCTGTTTGACCCCCCAACTGAACAATAACTCCCTCCGGCTGCTCGTGCTCGATGATTTCCCAAAGATGTTCCCAATATACTGGCTCAAAATACAACTTATCTGCCATGTCGAAATCTGTTGAAACCGTCTCAGGATTGCAATTCACCATAATGGCTTCAAAACCTGATTCTTTGGCTGCCAACAATCCATGCACACAGCTATAGTCAAATTCAATACCTTGCCCAATTCTATTTGGACCACTTCCTAAAACAATAATTTTCCTTTTATCTGTTCTGATGCTTTCGTTTTCTGCTTCAAAGCAAGAGTAAAAATAATTGGTTGGCGAAGGAAACTCAGCAGCACAAGTATCTACCATTTTGTAGGTTCTGCGAATGCCCATAGCTTTTCTTTTTTCATAAACTTGGTCTTCGGTACAGTTTTTTACTAAATAAGCAATTTGATAATCGCTGTAACCTTTCTTTTTTGCCGTTCTAATTAAACTTTCTGGCAGGGTTTCTAAAGTAAATTTGCGAATTTCTTTTTCGGTTTTCACCAAGTCCGCCATTTGCTCTAAATACCAACGGTCTATTCGGGTTAATTTTTGGATAGACGTAATTGGCACTCCCATTTCTAAAGCATCTTTTAAATGAAATAACCTGTCCCAACTCGGAAACTCTAAACTGTGTACAATCTCTTCTAAATTTCTAGACCCTGTACCATCAGCGCCCAAACCATGTTTTCTAATTTCCAAAGATTGACAAGCTTTTTGCAAAGCTTCTTGAAAACTTCTGCCTATTGCCATCACTTCTCCAACAGATTTCATTTGAAGTCCAAGCGATTTATCGGCACCTTTAAATTTATCAAAATTCCATCTTGGTATTTTAATTATCACGTAATCTATAGCTGGTTCAAAAAAGGCTGACGTAGTTTTAGTAACAGGATTATTGATTTCATCCAAATTATACCCTATGGCTAATTTAGCTGCAATTTTTGCAATGGGATAACCAGTGGCTTTACTTGCCAAAGCAGACGAACGCGATACGCGGGGATTAATTTCGATTGCAATAATGTCTTCATTTTCTGGATTTACGGCAAACTGAACATTACATCCTCCGGCAAAATTACCGATAGAACGCATCATTTTAAATGCCATGTTTCTCATGGTTTGATAGCAAGTATCGCTCAAGGTCATTGCTGGGGCGATGGTTATGCTATCTCCAGTATGAATGCCCATTGGATCTAGGTTTTCGATGGTACAAATAACAGCGATGTCGTTTTTATTATCTCTCAACAACTCTAGCTCATATTCTTTCCATCCTAAAACAGCTTGTTCTACCAATACCTCATGGGTTGGGGAAGCTTCTAAGCCGATTCTTAATTTTTCATCTAATTCACTTTTGTTGTTTACAAATCCGCCTCCTGTTCCACCAAGGGTAAAAGAAGGCCTAATAACCAATGGATAACCTATTCTTTGGGCAATTTCTTTACCTTCCAAATATGAGTTTGCTGTGCCAGAAGTTGCCACACCAACGCCAATATCAATCATCAATTGTCTGAACAATTCTCTGTTCTCCGTTTTTTGAATAGCAGCAGTATCAACACCTATAATTCTGACATTGTATTTTTCCCAAATGCCCAAATCTTCTGCTTCTATGCAAAGATTTAAAGCTGTTTGTCCGCCCATTGTAGGCAACACCGCATCAATTTGACGTTCTTGTAAAATCTTTTCTATACTTTGACAAGTAAGGGGCCATAAATAAATATGGTCTGCTGTAACTTTATCTGTCATAATTGTAGCAGGATTACTATTGATTAAAGAAACCTCTATACCCTCCTCTCTAAGTGAACGAGAAGCTTGACTTCCTGCATAATCAAACTCGCAAGCTTGACCAATGATGATGGGACCACTACCGATAATTAAAACTGATTTTATGGAATTGTCTTTAGGCATATCTGATATTTAAAATTTGGCAAAATTAAGATAAATAAAACCTATTAAAAAACTTTGTTGACAATTAGGGGAGAAAGTATTATTGTTATAAAAACAACACTTTATTCATCACTAATTTATTCGTAAAACTAATTAAAATTTGTAGATAAATTAACATAATTCTTGAAATTACCCTGTTAATATTTCTTAAATTATAAATAAAACAATTTGTTACTAAAGTTTATGCTTTTTGTTAGACAAAATATTCTCTTGATCCCAAGTTAGATATTCTATAAATTCAGATTGTCGTTTTTCACAGGATTGGATATGGCAAATATTACATTGCTCAAAAACACAACCATCTATATGAACAAAAAACTCAACTCTTTGATTAAAATGTTTACTTACAACATCTGTTAAAGTATCTAAAATTGCATGTGCTTCATTAACATTGATATAAAAAGGCACTGTTAGATGACAATCAATATGATAAAATCCAGCATAATTGATAACACGCATATTATGAATATCTATCCAATGTGTTTGTCTTTCCTTATTTAAAAGTAAAATAATTTCGTTGATTATCTCTTTATCTGACTCATCCATAATTCCAGAAAAAGATTTTTTCAATATTTTAAATCCAGTATAAATAATTATGAAAGCAAAAATTATTGCAGCCACACTATCTAACCATAAGTAATCTGTAATTAAAATTAATGCAATACCTATTAACAATCCAAGTGTTGAATAAGTATCAGATTTAAGATGGGATCCACTAGCCAATAATATTGGCGAATTTTGAGACTTCCCTTTGTTAACACACCAAACACCCAAAACATAGTTGACTGCACCTGCAAAAGCAACTAAAATTAACCCATAATCTAAACTATGAAGTTGCTTAGGATGGTACAAATGCCATACAGCTTCAAATATTATGATACTTCCTGCTAAAACGATTAATATACCCTCTATGGCAGAAGATATAAATTCGATTTTCCCATGCCCATATGGATGTTCTTTATCTTTTGGTTTGGCAGAAAGGATTAATGAATACAATCCAATAACACTTGCTACTACATTTACCGTACTTTCCAATGCATCAGTTAAAATAGCGACAGAACTCGTAATATACCAAGCAAACATTTTCACAAGAAAAAGAATAATTGAAAAAACAACTATGACTCGTTGAACCTTAATATTACTGTTTAGCAATGCCATGAATAGGTTTCAAAGTTGAAAAAAAAAATCGACATTTATTACTTTAAAAATAAATAGTTTATGTATTACTATTTTTCAAATCTTGCTTACTTATTCTATACATTTATGTTAAGTTGCCTTCGCAAGTCCAATAAAAATTATTTTGTTTTTTAATATAACACCAACAATAGTTAATATTTCATTTATAAAAAGCTATTTCGGATGAATCGCTAAAATCAAAAAACACAATCAATGATCAAAAGATCTAAAATCAATTAAGATATAGAACGTAATTTGAAATTAATAGGATCCCAAATAAATTTAAATTCCTTTTGAGGAATATTGTCTGCATTTACAAAAACAGTAAAAATATATTCCTCAGTAGCACGAAGAAAGATAGTTTGAGTGTTTGCTACACGGTAGTTTTTTACCCCTCTTTCAGAATGAAGTTCTAACAATTGTTTTTGTGGATGATAAATGATAAATTTCTGAATACGAGAACTTTGATTTGGAATGTTGATAAAGGGATTTGTTTTGTGATATGGGTTATTAGTCCAAGGAAGTAAACCTTGAAAAGGCAATTCCTCTGATGCCAAACTAGGTGTAGCTTCATTTATCGGATGAAATATTATTTTATTGTGTTTTTCTTGTATAAGAATGTGGATATAAGCATTGAAAAGTTTGATATTACTAAAATTTTTCAACTTCAAATCAAATGCGATTCCTTCAGAAAATTTTTCTTCTGGTAAAGCAATAAGATGAATTTTACGAGTTATCATTTTTTTCATCATTCGCTTATAAATATACCAAAACAGTAATAAAATCAGAATAAAATCAACTAACAATAGCAGTTGATGATAAAGCTCTAAGTCTGAAAGAAAATTAAACTGAAGAAAAATTAGTTTATTTGTGTTCATAAATTATAAGATTTTTTATACAAATTTACGTAATTGTTAAAAAATAATTGTACATTTTAAAACTATAAAGTTGCATGATTAATTGGTTTTATTTTATGGGGTTTATAGGGTCCATTATACAATGATTTTTCTTTACCATTCCAATGTAAATCTATAAAAACTTGATTGAAATTTTCAGTATTAAGATAAATTCTAAAATTGAGATTGTAATCTGGATTAAGCAACACTTTTATATTTTCATTCATTGAATTTTTACGAACTACAAGGTCAGACTCCACTTCAAGTATATTTTCGATATAATTATATCTTATAAATTGGGCTGAATATATTTGCCCAGGCATTAAATCCAAATATTTTGTTTCAGCGATTTCAGAATTTGTCCATTTTAATTTACCAAGGTGAGGAAAATTTTCAGAATCATAAAGAAGAGAAAGATTATTATAATACTTTCTACTATAGCTAAATTCTTTGCTATCAATCCTAACATGCGCATATGAATTTTTCATAATTTTAGATGAATGATTCGAAATCATGATATTATAAATTCTACCTTCATTTTGATGATTTTCTGGATTTATTTCTAAAGTGACTTTATTATTCGCATACCATTGACGTAAATAATGTCTAACAATTGGAAACACAACAATAGTAAACATTGGAATATACAACCAAATAAATGCAGCATTTTGAAGTGGGTTTTTAAATATTAAAGCATGAAAAAAAAATAAATTTAAAATACACATAGTAAAAGTTTGCTTGCAAATATAACACATATTAATAATTTGATTTTCAGACAAATACCTCTATTAATTAAAAAAATTATTATTTTAACATTTTCAAAATATTCAATCGACTAAAAATGAGATGATAAGACTCAAAAGTTAGTATTTTAATACTATGTTGATAAATTTTTTTACACAAAACAAGGTCTATTTTACACAAAATAAAAAAGCAACAGTCATAACAATTTGAAAATAAACAAATTACATAAATTAAAAAAATTATTATGTAATACTTAAAAATATATTGGTAACGAGATTTACAACTTAATAATTCAATATAAAAATTTAAACCATTAATTTAAAAAAGCATGACAAAAACACACAAATCAATAGAACTTTGCATCAAATGTTTACTAAGTTGCGAAAAATGTATTACACATTGCATTAGTGCCGAAAACTTTAATTGCATTCAATTATGCAGAGATTGTGCAGATTTATGTGCACTTTGTATTCGCATGGAAGCTCGTAATTCTAATTACACTAAAAAATTAATGGCATTATGTGTAGAGGTATGCAAGGTGTGTTCTGTAGAATGCAACAAAAACTTAGCCCATCATCCCACATGTATGGATTGCTCTGTTGCATGTTTAAAATGTGCTGAGGCTTGCGAAGAATTCATCCTTGATCAAGCTACAAATTCAATTTCATCTATCGCTTAATTCCTTTTTTGAATATAAAAATATCGTATTGTTGAGGATTTTCTTCAGGTTTTTCAAATCCTTCGATATAATGCAGTAAGATGTAATCAGGATTATTTTGCAGCCATTCTAAAGGCATATTACCTTCTCTTACCGCTGAAAAACCGTCCCATATTATAATTACGCCATCTTCTGCCCAATCGTTAGTTTTATCTATCGACCAAACATAATATGAATTATGGATATCAAACGGATCTTTATTAAAGTGAACATTAAAATAAGGCGACTGATGTATGATGGTTTTATTCAATAGATTATTTTGTTTCAACCACTCTCCTGCTTTGATAAAATTTATTTGAGATTTATCCGGCTTTACTGTGGCTTCATTAAACCGATGTGGTTTTGCATAACCAGTTTCCTTGTATGCTATAAAAATCACCAAAAGTACAACGCTAAAACAGACTATTTCTTGAGTTATAGTTTTGAATTTTTTAGTCAATTCTAAGATTGGATACAAAGCAACTAAAACCATAACAGGTGCTATAACAGCCATTACTCTAGTTAAGCCATGCGAACCTAGAATACCCCAGTAAAAAATCAGGGTATGCGCCATGAAATAAAGCCAAAATATGAGCACAGACAAAAAGAAAACATCACTTACAACTCGTTTTTTTATCCAATTATAACCCAATAAAACATGTCCTAAAATAAATAAAACAATCAAGGGTAATCCAAAAAGATTTCTAGATTGATTAAAAAAGTGATTGAAGCTGCCGTTCCCTGGGTCGAAAGTACCATGCATTTCATGTTTTAAATATGGATTTTCAGTAATTATCCAAAAAGGCTTACCTGTAATCACAAAACCTACAATATTCATAATGAAACTTCCAACGAAAAGCCATAATAGACTTTTATATTCTTTCTTAAACAATATCAATAAAAAAATTGCTCCAAGAATTACAAAACCCTCTGTTCTAACATATGGCAAGAAAGAAGCAATAATAAGAGCCCAATTTAATTGTTTGTTCATCCAAAAATATAAAATTAAAGATAAAATCAATATATTAAGTGGTTCTGTTAATCCCGAAATTATGTTTTGGAATAAAATAGGCACAAAAATTAACATAGGTATCACAGCCCAAGTATTCATATACCCTGTCTTCTTTAACCCAAAAGCTAGTAATAAACCACTGAATAAAACACAAGCAATATTAAACCATATTAAGGCATTAAATCCAAGTTGAGTAATTAATACGGTTAACCAAGTAAAAACAGGTTTATTCCATTGATCAATTAATAATTCAGGATGATTAAAAGCCGATTTAGAAATCAAATAATGATTCCAAGAATCTAAACCTCCTTCAACACCTTCACTTTGAAGAAAGAGAAATAAAAGTAATATGTAACAAATTATAAAGCTAAACCCAATAAACCAATAGCTTCTAATTACATTCATTTATTTAAAATACGATTAATCGAATATGAATATCTAACCCTTGTTTTTCTTTGTTGATAAAAACGGTATGAGATGTTGTGTATGTCATCAAGCGCTTATTGATAATGCCCCACTGCATTTCGTATGTATCCATAATATAAATTTCAGGACCTACTGTATTGGCATCAATCATGGTAGATTTGTTTTTATCGTTAATATAATGATAAAAATCTTCTTGTAGTTTATCATTATCATCCGTATTTGTAAAAACTTTACCTTTAAAAACCATCGAATTTTTGAATCCTGGAAGTTTATTCAATACAAAAGAACAAGATTTTTCAATTGGACTTCCTCCAAAAGGATTTACAACCTCTTTGGCAACATTGTATGATACACCTTCAGTATATGTTTTACCAAAGAATGCCAGCATTTCAATTACTTTTGGTATTACTGCTTTTTCAACAATTTCTTGATTGTGATATTGAATATAAAAATATTTGAGTGTATTAGAATCTATTTTTTTTTGGGCATAATCCACTTTGAGATTATCTATCATCAATGCTGCGAAAAACTCCCAATTTATTAATTCAATAAATTCACCTTTGGGGTCTAGTGAAATTAAGTAAGGTTGCGTTTTAAACAAATCGTGTTGATTAATTTCATCATATAAACCTTGTCCATTTTTGTAATAATCAGCATATTTAAACTCTAAAACAGTATTGGAATCATTGATGTCTTTTACTTTAAACAACATGTAAGTTGTATCATACATCAAAAAACTATAATGACCATTAAGATTTTGTCTAAATCTTGTTTCGACAAATTGATAAGCCAAAACTTCATTCTTTTTAAAACTAGGGAAAAAATCAATTGTCTGCTTATCTGTATTATCCTGTCCTGATAAGATATTCGAAATAAACAATAAAATTACATTTAAAATTGTTTTCCTTGATGTATTCATAAGATATTAATTAGACTATATTTTGAAGTCAGAGGTTGTATGAAAAATAATTTTTGGATTTTGCTCAATGGCGGAGTTCAATATCCATGCCGTTTCTGCTAAGAAAACTAAATTACCATCTTTATCACTTACAATATTTTTGTGTCGATATTTAATAAAATCATCAATTACAGCTTTATCTCCTGTCATCCAACAAGCCTTGTGGAAGTTTCTTGGCTCAAATCTACATTTAGCGTTGTATTCATTTTCTAATCTATATTGAATAACCTCAAATTGAAGTTCGCCAACAGTTCCAATAAACTTTCTATTTCCAGGATCTTGTCTAAATAATTGCGCTACACCTTCATCAGTTAATTGTTCAATTCCTTTTTCTAATTGCTTAGATTTCATAGGGTCTAAATTAATAAGTTCCTTGAAAATTTCGGGAGAAAAACTTGGCACCCCTTTATACATAAAATCTTCTCCCTCTGTTAAAGTATCACCAATTTTAAAATTACCTGTGTCATACAATCCCACAACATCTCCAGCATACGCATCTTCTAGTAATGCTTTACTATCAGCCATAAATGTAAAAGGACTAGCAAACTTCATGTTTTTATCTAATCGAACATGATGAAAGAATTTATTTCTCTCAAATTTTCCTGAACAGACCCTTAAAAAAGCAATTCTATCGCGATGTCTTGGGTCTAAATTAGCATGAATTTTAAAAATAAAACCAGTAAATTTATTCTCTTCAGGCGATACAATTCTATCGCTACTTTGTCTAGCTTGAGGAAATGGTGCAATCTCTAAAAATTTCTCCAACAATTCTTTAACACCAAAATTATTCAATGCACTTCCAAAAAATACAGGTGCTAAGTCACCATTTAAATATTCATTCACATCAAATTCACCATAAACACCATTAATCAAATCAACATCTTGCCTCAAACTTACTGCATCTTTTTCTAATAATTGATCCAAAAGCGGGTCATTTAAATCATTGATAACTACAACATCTTGAGAAATTTTAGTTTTATTTGCCTCAAAAAAATTGATACTTTGGTCATATAATTTATAAACACCTTTAAAATCTCTACCACCATTGATTGGCCAACTCATGGGCCTTACACGAATACCTAATTTTTGTTCTAATTCATCTAACAAATCAAAAGGATCGCGACCATCTCTATCAACTTTATTTATAAAAACGATAACAGGCGTTTTTCTCATGCGACAAACTTCCATGAGTTTTTCTGTTTGCTCTTCTACGCCTTTAACACAATCAATTACTAAAATAACACTATCGACAGCTGTCAAAGTTCGATAAGTATCCTCTGCAAAATCTTTGTGACCTGGGGTATCTAAAATATTAACCAATTTGCCATTATACTCAAAAGTCATTACAGAAGTGGCGACAGAGATACCTCTTTGTTTTTCTATTTCCATAAAATCACTGGTTGCAGTTTTTTTGATTTTATTGGATTTAACCGCACCTGCTGTTTGAATAGCACCACCAAACAACAGGAATTTTTCTGTTAATGTAGTTTTACCAGCATCAGGATGGCTTATGATGGCAAATGTTTTACGTTTATGAATTTCTTCTGATAATGTCACATTGCAAAGGTATTCTGATTTTTGAGATGTAAAAAATAATTTAATTTGTCTATAATTCATTTATCAACCAATCTTTATTTGATTAAATATTTATAAAATTTGAGTAGTAAATACTAAAACATTGTTTAAATTTGCCCAAACTAAAAAAAACAATTGAATGAATTTTAATTTTTTAATTTTTATTGCTCTTTTAATTCCTAACTTAAAGGTATTAGGCTCCAACCATACCGTAATAAAAGACTACAAAGAATTATATAACCTAAACGATACTAATAAAGTAAATGATTTGTTGGCTGAATCTAAAAGATTAGAAGATGACAAACAGATTGACAATGCCATTACAACGGGATTACAAGCACTCAATATTGCTGAAAAAATCAACAATAATTATATTAAATACAAAACATACAAAAATCTAGAAAACCTTTATAACAAAGCAGGAAAAATTGTATTATATAATAAATACAAAGTTAGGGCAGCATTAATCAAACCTAAAATTGAAACTGAGAACCAACCGTCAAAACAATCTCAAGATAATGCATTAAAAATTCAACAAGAAATATTAGAAAAAGAACAGCTTGAACTTAAGAAAAAGGTTGAAGAAATTGAAAGACTAAATAAAGACAAATCAATAAGTAAAGAGGAATTAGAAAAAAGAAAACTAGAAATTTACAAAAAACAATTAGAGATAGATGAAACAAAAAAAACAATCAGTTCTCAAGCATTAAGAATTAATGAAACAACAAGTTTATTACAACTTACACAACAAGAACTTGAAAATCAAAAACTAAGTGCGAAGATTTTTGAAGACTCTTTACAAATTGTTAAGAAAAACGAACTTTTATTAAAAAATGAAGCTGAAAAACAAACCCTTATCAACTATCTTCTTGTTTTAGGATTAAGTGGTTTGTTTATTATTTTGGCTTCAGTATTTAGATTATATCGAATTAAGAAAAGAACTCAAGAATTATTGTTAGAAAAAAACAATGAAATCGAAGAAGAAAAGAAAAGAAGTGATGATTTGTTGTTAAATATATTACCTATTGAAGTTGCACATGAACTTAAAGCAAATGGCAAATCAGAACCAAGATACTTTAATAATGCTACCGTGATGTTCACAGATTTCAAAGATTTTACAATTGTGTCTGAAAAAATAACATCCAAAGAACTTGTAGAAGAAATAGATTATTTATTCAGAGTGTTTGATATGATTATAGAAAACAATAATCTTGAAAAAATAAAAACCATTGGAGATGCTTACTTATGTGCTAGTGGATTACCTGACCCCGACTCTCACAACCCATTAAATGTTGTTAAAGCAGCCCATCAAATTGTTGAATTTATTGAATCTTATGTTATAAATAGAAAAGAAGAAAACAGACCTTTTTTCAACATTAGAATTGGTATTAACTCTGGCCCATTAGTAGCAGGAATTGTAGGCGCCAAAAAATTCGCCTATGATATTTGGGGAGATACCGTTAATATTGCAGCTAGAATGGAACAAAATTCTGAACCCGGTAAGATAAATATTTCTGGAAGCACTTATGATTTGATAAAAAATCAAGCCTCGTGTTTGTACAGAGGCAAAATATCCGCTAAAAACAAGGGGGAAATTGACATGTATTATTTTGATAAATTTACTGAAATACAGAATTAAATTAATAAAGAATTATTATGACTGACAAATTTGAACAAAAAAACAACTTAATTTTAGTAGCTTACGATTTTACAAACGAGGCTAAATGTGCTCTTAAACATGCTAATAACCTAGCTAAAACAACAAAAAGCAGTATTGAACTTATTCACATTATCACCAAAGACACTAAAAATGTTCCCTCAATTATTTCTAATCTTAATGAAGTTGCAGAAACTAACCAAAAAGAATCTGGAATTTCAACTAAAGCTTTAGCTGAAGAAGGAGATATTTTCACCTCAATTGGCAAAATTGCCGAAGATAAAAAAGCTTGGTATCTTGTTTTCGGAACCCATGGCGTTAAAGGCATGCAGCATATTTTAGGAGCATTTGCTTTAAAGGTTGTTTCAAGTTCTCCTTGTCCCGTTATCATTGTACAAAACAAAACTATTGCAGAAAACGGCTATAAGAACATCCTAATTCCTATCGACAAAAGCAAATATACCAAACAGAAAGTTTACCAAGCTATATCCTTAGCCAAACAATACAATTCTAATATCCACTTATTTAATGCTCATGAAACTGATGAACAATTTTTACTTAATCTAAGAGGAAATATCGGATTTATTAAAAATAAACTACATGAAAATGATTTAGATTTTCATTTTGAAACAAATGAAGACCCCAAAAACAAAGATGGATTTGGCAAACAAGTTATAAAATATGCGTCTTCCAATAACATTGATTTAATTTTCATCATGGCTGAAGATGGCGGTGGATTAATGGGTGGTATAGTTGGTGCAGAAGAAATCAAAATAATCAACAACGATGCTCAAATTCCAGTAATGTGCATTAACCCTACTAATTATGAAATTTTAGGAAGCAGTATTTCATTTGGAGGCTTCAGTTAAAAAAACACAAACAGATTTAATGATAAGGGTGTTGGGTTTATAACTCAATTTGTGAAACTTCATTATATGTAGTTTTAAATTACACTTTTTTAAAACATCTTAAAAAAGCTATAAAATGGCTTTTTTAAACATGCAACTTTAAAGCTAAATTATGTAATTATCAACTAGTTACATTGCATTAGTTTTGCTGCATGAAATCAACTATTAAAATACTGCTAACAAAATTTGTATTCCAAAAAATTCTTGTAATTATCATATTACTGATCATAAACACAGAATCTACCTTTGGCCAATATCCCCAATTAGGCAGAAGCTGGTCTTTTGGAGTATTCACCACAGTTGGGGCAATATATAACACGGGCAATACTGTGATTAACAATGACGTTGGAACAGATGCAGGTGCAATTAATGGATTTCCACCGGGTATAATTATTGGAGACACTCATAATGCAGATTCCGTTTCAAATATTGTTAAAACAGACATCAATGATCTTTATAGTTATTTATCAAATTTAACATGCGATAGTGTATTAGCTGTTGGTTTGGGAAACAATCAAATTTTAACACCAAACGTGTATTGCATTGGTGCCGCAAGTACATTAACAGACACATTGATATTGGATGCACAAGGAGATAGCAATGCCTTATTTATATTTCAAATTAATGGAGCATTTACAAGCGCTACATATTCATATATTTCTCTTATTAATTCCGCAAAACCATGCAATGTATTTTGGCAAGTAAACGGCTTAATTGAACTTGGTGATTTCACATATTTCAATGGCACAGCAGTTGCAGCAGGTGCTATTACACTACTAGATGGAGCAGAACTAGAAGGAAGAATTTTTTCGATACCGGGTGCCATTAATCTCAACAACAATTACATCAATATACCTTGCACAGGTATGTACTTGTCAGAAAAAAACTCTAAGATAAGATCTTTTTGCAATAACGGTAAAATAAATCTTAATTGGAGCGGTAATTCAGAAAAAACCATTTATTACATCGTTGAGAAAAGCTCTGATAAAATAAATTGGATAAGAATTGGAAAAGTTACATCTACAAACAACTTAAATACTCAAAATTATTCATTAGAAGTTAATATCAACCAAAATAGTGAAAACACATTTTACAGGGTAAAACAATATGATCAAGCTAGTAATATGTTCGTATTGGGTGAAATCAGAATGAATAATAATTGCAACACTTTAAAACAAAATATTCAGTTATACCCAAATCCAGCGAATAATTATTTTCAGGTTTTATTAAATGGCAATGAGGACATAATTGACAATATCTCAATTTTCAACTCATTAGGCAAAAAAATATACCATAACAGTTCATTTAATGGTAAAGTCAATGTTAAAGATTTCAAAAATGGCATTTATTATATTCATATCTTATACAACAATCAATACATAACTTCCAAATTACGAATTGAAAATACCAATTAGATTGACTTTTTAAAATTATTAACAGAAATTAGAATAATACAACAAATAGATTTATTTGTGTAATACATCCCGAATAAAAACAAAACACCTTTGCCTAATCAAAAAAATATCAAAATGAAAAATCAAATTTTAAAATTCGCAGCCATTGCAGTCATTGCAGGAGCAACTATCACAAGCTGTAACAACCCATCCAAAGAAGTTGAAAATGCAGAAACAAATTTAGAAGAAGCTAATCAAGACTTAAACAGAGCTAACTCAGAACTAGAAGCAGAACTAGAAAAATACCGTTATGAAACACAACTTCAAATTGAAGAAAACAAAGTAAAAATTGCTACTTATAACGATCAGTTGAAAAAAGAGAAAAAAGAATCTCAGGCTGAATACAAAGACAAAATCATAGCTTTAGAAACTAAAAACAATGAAATGAAAATTAAAATCGAAGAATACAAAGCCGATGGCAATGAAAATTGGGAAAACTTTAAAACAGAATTTAATCGCGACATGTCTGAATTAGGCGATGCAATCAAAAATCTTACAGTAAACAATACTAAATAAAATAAAATAATATCAAAATGGAAAATTCAAACAACTCAGGAAAAATCATCACCTCATTATTAATAGGTGCAGCAGTAGGTGGTATCTTAGGCATCTTATTTGCCCCACACAAAGGCAGTAAAACACGCAGATTAATATCTGGTTCTACAACCGATTTTACACAATCAGTTAAAGACAAATTCAATTCAATGATGGACCAAGCTAAAGGTGAAGTTGAAACAATCAAAGATCAAGTAGAAACGATAGCTGATAAAGCATCAAGAGGATAATTGTTAAATTAAGTTTAAATGGAAAATCACTTTAGCCGCCTAATTGAGAAATCAGAGCTGTACATCAAAAAAACCGGTGAATTATACAAGCTCAAAGCTATTGAAAAGTCAGCTGAGGTGATTGCTTCATTTACCTCAAATTTAATGGTTATTATTTCTGTGTCGATATTTGTAATAACTTTCAATATTGGTTTAGCCATTTGGGTTGGAGAGTACATAGGCAAAATGTATCTAGGTTTTATGATTGTGTCATGTTTTTATGTTTTAACAGGTCTTTTCATACATTTGGCAAGAAAAAGCTTAATAGAAAGTCCTGTAAAAAATGCTTTTATTCAAAAATTCTTTACTCAAAATGACAAACATCAAGATTAAACCTTCTGAACATTTAAAACAAATGATTCTAGAAAATGAATTAGCGCAACAACAAGCTGAATTGGAGTTAAGAAGCGCATTTAAAGATTCTTATGACAGTTTAAACCCATTAAATATACTTAAAAGCACTATTTCAAGTGTTATTAGTTCTCCAAGTATCAAAACAGATATTTTAAGTTCAATTATTGGTTTTTCTTCGGGTTTTATAGCCAAAAAATTATTTACGAGAAATTCAGGAAATGTATTGGTGAATCTTGAAGGCATGATTCTTCAAATGATTGTGGCAAATAAAGTTGCTAGAAATACTGATGAAATTTCATCAGTTGCTGGTGGCATTTTTCAAAAAATAAAAAACTGGTTAAACTTCATCAAAACATCAACAGACGAAGATTAATACATATCCATTTTAGATTTAAATCTCTATTAAAAATGAATCTCTTTTATAAAGGGATTTTTTTTGTTAATTGGGAACAAAACATAAGTTAAACATACTAGTAATCAATAAATTATGATAACTTTTAAACTTATTATATAACAACTTCACTTACAAAAACCTACAATTTTGCTGTGTTAATAAAACAAACAATCTATATGAATAAATTAATTACTTTAATTATCGGAATTTTACTCGTTTTCAGTTCTCAGTTAAATGCGCAAAACGAAAAAAGAACAACAAGTCGCTATGGCAACACTTTTAATGTTGGTGTTGGTGTTGGTGGCTATGGTGGAAATTATGGTGGGTATTATGGCTATTTAGGCAGAACTATCCCAATCATCCATTTTGATTATGAATTTGATGTTGCCAAAAATTTCACACTAGCTCCATTTATTAGTATTGCTACCAGTTCAAGAAAATATTATTGGGGAAACAACAACACACCTTACAGGTATTACACATACCGTCAAACAGTTATCCCAATTGGCGTAAAAGGCACCTACTATTTAGATGATATTTTACATGCATCAAGCAAATGGGATTTTTATGTAGCTGGTTCGGTAGGATTTGCTATTGTAAACTCAAGATGGGATAATGACTATCAAGGCGACAGAACATATTACAAAGATCCAAGTCCTTTATTCTTAAACTTACATGCTGGGATAGAATATCACATCAGCAATAAAATAGGCGCATTTGTTGATTTTTCAACAGGTGTTTCAACGCTTGGATTAGCATTTCATTAAAATCTAATTAATAAGATTCAACAAACAATCAAACAATACAATCAAATGAATACAAGAAACATCATTGCGTCTATTACCTTGGTAATGGTCGTACTTTTTGCGGGATGCAAAAAAGACACGTACAAGGAAATTGAAGGCTTTTGCCCGAAAGTTATTTCCACAGACCCGACAAATGGCAGCGTAAGTGTGCCTCTAAACAAAGTGATAACCATCACATTTAATGGAGAAATGAATCCATTAACCATGAATAGCAACACCATTACAATTTCTGATTCAGCAGCAATTTCTGGCGTTGTTACATACAGTGGTGTAACTGCTACTTTCACGCCTACCAATCCATTAAAAGATAATACTACTTACACGGGTGTTGTTAAAACAAGTGCTAAAGACCCAATTGGCAACGCACTTCAAGAAAATTATATATGGACATTTAGTACAGGTACAACTATAACACCTATGGTAGCTTCTACAGACCCCTATGATACTGAGGTTGAAGTTGCGCTTAACAAAACCATTACTGCAACATTTAATATGCCTATGGATTTTACAACTTTGAACAATTCTACTTTCACAATCAATGATGGCATATCTAATATTGCTGGATCATTTTCTGATACAGGCAATACAGTGTTCTTTAATCCATCATTGGACCTAAAGCCTAAAACGCTTTATACTGGAACGATAACAACTGGTGCAAAAAATTTAGCGGGTGTTGCTATCTTATCTAATTATACTTGGAAATTTACCACAGATTCAATCCGTCCTCCAACTGTTATTTTAACTAACCCATTGAACCTTGCAACCAATGTTCAACTTGACATAACTATTACAGCTAATTTTAGTACTGGTATGCTGCCTTCTTCTATTGATGAATTCTCGTTTTTATTAACAGATAGTTTATTCGTTCCAATTGTTGGAGCAGTTTCATACAGTGGCACAACAGCTACTTTTAATCCTGATGTTGATTTATTACCTAACAAAAAATATATCGCAACTATCAAAAACACAGTTAAAAACTTAGCTGGTATTAACATGGTTAACGATTATGTTTGGTCTTTCAAAACGCCTGGCGCTGTTCCACCAACAGTTACTTCAACTGACCCTTATGATACAGAAATCAATGTCAAAGTTAATAAAACCCTTTCTGCTACATTTAGTCAATTAATGAATGGTACTACAATTAATAATTTAACCTTTTTATTAGAAGAAGGTGTAAATCCAATTGCTGGAGCTGTTAATTATTCTGGATTTACAGCTACTTTCAACCCAGATGTTGATTTAAAACCTAACACTTTATACAAAGCTACTATCAAAACTAGTGCAAAAAACCTTAGTGGTTTAGGATTAGTACAAGACAAAATTTGGACATTTACAACTACAGGCCCATCTGGACCATTGGGTGTAGACTTAGACTGCGTTGAAGATTATGCAGTTATTGCAGGTTCTGCTGTAACTAACACAGGAGCATCAATTGTAGATGGTGACTTAGGTTTAAGTCCTGGATCATCTGTATCTGGTTTTCCTCCAGGAACTATTGTAAATGGTTCTATCAGAATTAATGACACAAAAACCAATGATGCGAAATTATGTTTAACGGCTGCATACAATGATGCTGCAGGCAGAACCTTGGATGTTATTGTTGTATCAGACGGGCAATTAGGGGGTAAAACTTTTGCTCCAGGATTATATCAATCAGCTCCAGGTTCTTTTGAAATCACAGGTTCAGATTTTATATTAGATGCTAAAGGAAATGTAGATGCAGTTTGGATTTTCCAAATGCCTTCTTCTACTTTAACTGTCGGTAATGGCATTAAAGTAACATTAATTAATGGTGCTCAAGCTAAAAACATTTACTGGCAAGTTGGCACTTCTGCAACTATAGGAACTACTGCAGAAATGAAAGGCAATATCTTAGCTGACCAATCTATCACTCTACAAACTGGCGCAACTTTAATAGGAAGAGCTTTAACAAGAATTGCTGCTGTTACTTTAGATGACAATGCTGTTACAAAACCTTAAAATTAAAAAAATGATAACAATATATAAAATCCAAAAAAGTATGACCCGAGCTTTAATATGCTCCTTATTCATAACCGGGATGTTTACAACTAATCTTGTAAACGCTCAAACTGCAACCCCTCTTCTCAAACCATCTTGGTGGTTTGGGGTTATGGGTGGTGCTAATTTCAATTTTCATGAAGGCAGCACACAAAAAATCAATGATAACTTAACTGCTTTGGCAGCATTTCACAAAGGAAATGGCATAGGATTATTTGTTGGTCCTACTATAGAATATTACAAACCTAACACCCTTTTAGGTTTTATGCTTCAAGCTTCATACGACAAAAAAAATGGCAAATTCAATGAAGTTTTATCTGCATGTAATTGCCCAATGGATTTAAAAAGTAATTTAACCTATGTTTCAATCGAACCTAGTTTAAGATTTGCACCTTTTAAAAACAGCTTTTACCTATTTGGTGGTCCAAGATTCTCGTTTAACACAAACAAATCTTTTGAGTTTCAACAAAGAACAAATCCTGCTTATCCAAATCAACCGCAAAACCCTGAAATAACTGGCGACATGAGTGATGTTAAAAAAACAACAATTTCTATGCAAATTGGTGCTGGTGTAGATATTCCCATTTCATCACAAGAAAAAAGAACTCAATTTGTATTGTCTCCTTTCATCGCTTTTCAACCATACATAGGTCAAACACCTAGAACCATTGAAACTTGGAACATTACTACAATTAGAGCAGGTGCTGCTTTTAAATTTGGTGTAGCAAAAAAACCATCTGGCGAACCAGTGAATAAAAAGAAAACAGCTGAACCAATTGTGGTTGCGCCTGTTGCGCCTTCTATCAACTTTATGGTAAACGCTCCAGAAAACATCACCAAAGAAAGAACTGTTAAAGAAACTTTTCCTTTGCGTAATTATGTTTTCTTTAATTTAGGTTCAACAGAAATTCCAAATAGATATGTTTTATTGAAAAAAGAACAAGTTGCTGAATTTAAAGAAGAACAAGTTGAACTTTTTACACCAACAAACATGTCTGGCAGATCTAGCAGACAAATGATAGTATACTATAACATCTTGAATATATTAGGAGATAGAATGGTGAAAAACCCAAGTTCAACAATCAAATTAGTTGGTTCATCTGAATCTGGAGTAGCTGATGCCTTATTAATGTCTGAATCTGTAAAAAACTACTTAGTTTCTGTGTTTGGCATAGCCCCTAATAGAATTGCTACTGAAGGTAGAAGCGAACCAAAAATCCCATCTAGAGTAACTGGTGGAACCCAAGAATTAACCTTATTAAACGAAGGCGACAGAAGAGTTAGCATAGAAAGCACCTCTCCTGCCATATTGATGGAATTCCAAAGCGGACCAACAGCACCATTAAAACCTATCGAAATTTCTACAGTACAAGAAGCGCCATTAGAAAGCTACTTATCATTCAACAATATTGGTTCTAATGTAGCTTTTAACTCATGGAGAATGGAAATAAAAGACGATAAAGGTACCGTTCAAAATTTTGGACCATATAGCCAAGAATTAATCACTATACCTGGCAAATCTATTATGGGAGCAAGACCAGAAGGTATTTATAATGTAAAAATGATTGGCACAACACCAACTGGTGAAATTATCACTAGAGACACCAGTTTAAAAATGGTTTTATGGTCTCCGAGTGTTAATGATGTTGCTTCTAGATTTAGTATCATTTATGAATTTAATGAATCAAGAGCGAATGGCATGTCAGAAAAATATTTATCTGAAATTGTTATGAAAAAAATACCACAAGGGGGAAGCGTTATCATACATGGTTATACCGATATTATTGGAGATGCTAATTACAATCAAAAACTTTCTTTAGAGAGAGCAAATGATGTAAAACGTATTCTTCAAAATGCATTGGTCAAAGCAGGTCGTTCTGATGTTAAATTTGAGGTATATGGATTTGGTGAAGATACAGACTATGCGCTATTCAACAATCAATTCCCTGAAGAACGTTTCTATAACAGAGCCGTTATGATTGATATATTGCCGGCCAAATAACATCCAATAAAAAAATCAATAAACCGCCCTATGCAAATGGGGCGGTTTTTTTTATTGCTTGGCTTAAATACAAAAGCCGTACAATGAACATTCACACCGTTATTAATAGGATATAACAATTCAATTAAATTATGTAACAATTTGAATCTAGTATCAACTTATGTTTGTAGCATGATAAAAAATATTAAATTGTTAATAGGTATTGTTTCAATGGCTATGGCAACAGCATGTAACAATTCTGGAACTGAAAACCAAACTGAAACCATGCAAGAACCAACAGAAATGGAAACTGAAAAAACCACCACCACAACTACTACTACACAGACAAATGATGATGGAACTACTATTGAAATTGACCAAAATGGTGTTTCTTATGGCAAAAAAGATGGCAACAATGAAACCACTGTAAAAATCACAAACGATACGACTAATTTTAAAATAAAAAGATAATGTAATAACCTTGATGGGTTGTTCATTTACATTAGCCCATGGTAACAACCATGGGTTTTTTTATAAGTTTTTTTTTGCGCTATTTTTTTCACTAATTCAACAAATTTATTTAGAGTAATTTCTCATCAATTGGATTAGCAATGTGTTTATTCATCCCTTCTGATAGCATTACTATATATCAGAAGCTGATACATCTACCATTAAAAAACAATAGATATGATTGAATTTAGTTTTTTGCGAATAATTTAAGTGGCTTGATATATCCATTCATGTCGGGCATTTGTAAAACCATTAATACAATATCAAATTTCTATGCCTATTTCTCCGTTGTTAGGTATTTCTCATTTAAATTTCAAGACTATCCTCATAAAATCATATCATCAAGTTTAAGAATTTTACAATATATTTCAGAAGTTGTGTAAGCACTAAATTTAAAATATGGGGCACCTTTGCTTCATAATAATATAAAAACATTATGCAATCAAACATGCTTACAAAACCAATTTTAACAACAAACCATTTTATGACTAAATTAGCTTTAATCTTATTATGTGTCTTAACATCAACTACCACCAATGCTCAAAGCTCTGATACTAGAGAAAACTTTAGCTTTGGTTTTAAGGGAGGTATCAACAGATCAAATGTATGGGACGAACAAGGACAAGATTTTAGAGCTGACGCCAAAACAGGCTTAGCTGCAGGATTATTCATAGGAATTCCCATTGGTGCTACTTTGGGTTTTCAACCTGAGTTAATGTTGTCTCAAAAAGGTTTTAGAGGTTCTGGTACTTTATTAGGTACAGGATACTCTTTAACAAGAACTTCTAATTTTATTGATATTCCATTGCAATTACAGATTAAACCTGTTGAGGCACTAACAATCTTAGTTGGACCACAATATTCTTATTTGATTAGTCAAAAAGATGTTTACACCTTTGGAGCTAACAGCACACAACAATTACAAGAATTTAATAACGACAATGTTAGAAAAAACATCCTAGGCTTTGTAATAGGTGCAGACATTAACATCAAACATTTAGTTGTTTCAGGCAGATTAGCTTGGGATATCATGAAAAATAATGGAGATGGAACCACTACAACACCAAGATATAAAAACCAATTGGTTCAATTAACTTTAGGTTATAAAATTTAATAGATAGTTATATGAGTAATTTACTTTATTACATAGCAATAATATTAATTATTCTATGGCTTATTGGATACTTGGGATATAATGTAGGAAGCATTATACATGTATTATTAGTTATTGCCATTATTTCTATCATACTAAGATTAATAAGAGGTAGAGGCATCTAAAACAGACCCTTAAACACTCAAAAAGACGCTATTCAAAGAATAACGTCTTTTTTTTAAACCCACATTTACGCCATTGAAAACAGTATACACATTCACATTAATTCTAATTTTGTCGGCTTGTAATAATCAAAACAAGAAAGAGAAACGACAACGCATCTCGCCTAAAAACAACACCTATCAATTGACAGAAACAAATACATGGATATTGAATAATGGCAATGATTCTCAAAAAATGAGAATTGCCTTGGCTGTTAATAGAACAGATAGCCAACATTTGATTAAAATGGATTCTATCATCATGCCCGATGATTTGAGTGGCGACTTGGAATTTTACATGCATTTTCCTATATCAGTTACCTATTTAAAAAACATTCGAAAAATCATATATTTTTCATATGGCACACAAACATTTGCAACTTACGAAATGGGTGAGTTAACTTATAGTGGTCCAACAAACATGGGTAAAAAAACTAGCCAAACACCAACGGGACTATTTTTTACCAATTGGAAAGCAGAGGAAACCATCAGTACTTTTAATGACGAATGGAAACTGTTTTGGAATTTTAATATTGAAAATAAGGCTGGTATCGGTTGGCATCAATACAATTTACCTGGTTATCCAGCTTCTAGTTCATGTTTGAGACTTCAAGAAAGGGATGCTAAGTATTTGTATCAATGGGCCAATCAATGGGTGTTGGCAGATCAAACGAATGTCCTCATAAAAGGCACCCCAGTTATTGTGTTTGGAACTTATCAATTTGATAAAAAAAAGCCATGGTTGGCTTTAATTAATCAACCCAAACTTTTAAACATGTCGGATAAACAAATTAAAAATGAAACCATTCATTTTTACAATCACATCATGTACGAACAATTTTTAAGAGACGAATATCAAGATTCAATTAAAAAATCTATTGAGGAGTAAATATTTTAAATCTTACCCATATACCAATTTAATTCTTTCTCCATTTTTTTATTTGCTAAAATATTTTGAATTATTTTTTGCAATCTTACAAAAGCTGTTTCACTTTTAACTACATAGTCGAAAGCTTTATGATGCATACAGCTTACGGCAATATCAATACTATCTTGAGAAGAAAGCATTACTACTGGTATATCTTTATCCATTTGTTTAATTTTATCCAAGGTTTGTATGCCATTCATTGCATTTTCTTCAATGCCATCCAAATGGTAATCCAAGATGATTACATCAGGCGTATTAGATAAATTTTGCAAACACAATTCTCCAGTTGAATAAGTTTCAATTTCAAAACTTCCGACATCCAAAAACTCAATTTCTAAAGATTTTAGGAACAATGCATCATCGTCTACTAAAAATACTTTTATTTTTTTGTTACTCATTTTTTTAATTTTTTAATTTTTTCTACTTCTAACTTTAATTCAACACATGCTTGGTTACAAATGTTTTCCAATTCTATAATCATTTTAGAAATATCATCCGTTTGTACTTGTGAAATTGCAAAATCCTTAACTTTTATGGCCATTTTTTCAAAATCATTATTAATACCCATAATAGAAAATGATGGAATTATTTTGTGCACTGCACTATGCAATAATTTCCAATCTTTATTATCCAAGCTTTTTTTCATAACAGCAATCAAAGGCGGAGTTTGTTCTAAATAAAGACCAATCATCTCCATCATCAAATCAGGATTCGACTTGGTTCTTTTAGACAAATAACTTAAATCAATACAAGACTTGTCATTATTGATTGAAATCAAATCCTCAGGATTATAATTGGATGGTTTTTTAACAAAACTAATAATTTTATTATACAACAATCTTTCGTCAACAGGTTTTGAGATATAATCATTCATACCAACTGCTTTACATTTTTCTAAATCCACAGTTGTAACATCTGCAGTTAAAGCAATGATAGGCACTTTTGAATTCATAACTTCGCGAAGATAAATAGTAGTTTCAAAACCGTTCATTTCTGGCATTTGCAAATCCATTAAAATAATATCGTAATGATTATTTTTGAATTTTTCGATAGCAATTTTTCCATTTGAGGCAATATCTCGTTCAAACCCAAAATCATCCAACAATGTTTTCATCAACAGTTGATTAAGGGGAATATCCTCTACAACCAAAACTTTAATCTTTAAAGCTTCATATTCAGAATAAGATTCTTTAGCAATATCTTTCACATCTAAACTTGTTTTATTAAACGGCAAATTAAAAGTAAATGTTGAACCTTTTTCTAATTCACTTTCAACAGAAACGCTACCTCCCTGAGATTCTATCAATTTTTTAACTATAGATAACCCCAGTCCTGTTCCTCCATATATTCTAGAAGTGCCACTAGTAGCTTGTTGAAAACTTCCAAAAACAGTATCAATTTTATCTTTTTTGATACCAATACCAGTATCTTTTACGGAAAATTCTATATTTACTTGATGTTTGTCTTCTTTCATAAGTCTTACACTAACGGAAATCTTTCCCAATGTTGTAAATTTAACAGCATTGCTTACCAAATTTAATATAATCTGATGAAGTCTGACTGGATCACCCATCAATACTGATGGGATATTTTCATCATAACTCTTAATTAACAACAAATTTTTTTCTTGAATTTTAGGTTCAAACAAATGAAGCATAGAAGAAACTGAAGCTTTTAATTTAAATGGTATTTTTTCAAACAACATTTTTCCAGCATCAACTTTTGCCAAATCTAAAATATCATTAATTAAAACAACCATAGCATCTCCGCTTACTTTAATAGCGGAAAGATACTCCTTTTGTTTGTCTGTCAAATCTGTTTTTAAAACCACTTTTGTAAAACCTATAATGGCATTCATCGGAGTTCTAATTTCATGGCTCATGTTAGACAAAAACTGTTGTTTGGCTTTTACCGCATTTTCTGCTATTACGGTTGCTAACTCAGCATTTCTTTGGGCATCTTCGGCTACCAAGGATGCCATTTCGGCAAAATCTCTTGCAGCAGTTAAATCTTTTTCAAATACTCGCCTTTCAGATACATCTCGTGCAATAATTACAGCTCCTATAATGTTCCCATTTTCATCCTTATAAACCGAACCATTTACTAAGACTGGAATAAGTTTGCCATCTTTAATTTCTAGAGGAAAATCAACCACAAAACCAACTTCAAATATATCCCTAAGACATTTTTTAGCAGCTTTTAAATCTTTATAATAACTGCAAAATTCTGATCCTATCAAATGAGGTCTCGAAACTTCGGTAACGTTAATTGACGCATAATTTACATCCGTAATTTTTCCATAAAGACTGATTGCAAAAATAGGATCTCTGATTGCTTCAATTAAACTTCTGGAATATTGAGAAGATAACTTTAATAAATCACTTGAAATTTGAAGTTCATTAATTTTTGATTCTTGTTTGGTTTGCTTGTTTAATTGTACATTTAATTCAAAATTTGCTATAATTAATTCCTCAGCTCTTTTGTGTTTTTCTTTAATCTGAATTCCCAATTCAACATTAGCTAATTTGAGTTCATTAGCCCGTTTTATTTTTTCACTACTTTGATAATCTAATTCAATATTTGCTAATAAAAGCTCAGCAGCACGGGCTTCCTTATCTATCTTTTGAATTTCAATCTCTTTATGTGCATTATCTAAATCTTCAAAATTCATTTTATTCATCATATTTGGATGGATTCTCCTACCTCCTCAATGGGTTGACGTCTTTTGTCTTTTAATTGCTTAAAATGCGAAGGAGATAATCCTGTCATTTTTTTAAATTGATTGGATAAATGGGCAACACTGCTATAATTCATTTTCCAAGCAATTTCTGTTATATTCAATTCATCATAAATAATTAATTCCTTAATTCGCTCAATTTTGTGTAAAATAATAAATTGTTCGATTGTGGTACCTTGAACCTCAGAAAAAAGATTAGATAAATGGATATAATTTTGATTTAACTTATCACTTAAATAATCAGAAAAATTAACTTTTAAGGCTTCATTAGAATGATGAATCATTTCTATGATTGCGATTTTTGTTTTTTCTATCAAGATTGCTTTGGCATCATCCATTAATTCTAACCCTGTAATTAACAAGGCAGCCTTTAAAGCTTCTTTTTGAGATGAGGTTAACTCTTCCATAATTTCTACCACACCAAGCTCAACAGGCATAAAATGCAATCCAAGTTTTGTGAGTTCATCTCTAACAACAATTTTACATCTGTTGCTAACCATGTATTTAATGTATATTTTCAAAATATATTTTTTTGAATTAATTTATCAAATACTCACAAATAAATAGAATTCAAAAAGAAAATAAGATTGTTTTTGAAATTTAAAAATTTTGGGGGGCTTTAAATGATGAAATTAATCATATCAATATTAAGCAAAACAACTGACAATATGTTACACAATTAAAAGTAATTGTTACAAAAAAATCCCTTGCCATTTGACAAGGGATTTCTTGAGTAAAATATTTTACTAATTAATCTATGATTAATTTAGATACTGAATTAACACCATTGCCTTTGATTGCAACTAAGTATAAACCTTTTGATAAACCAGCAGTACTTAAATTGATTTCGTTAACACCATTTTGCAAAGCAAATTCTAAAGTGCTTATTACTTTACCAGACATATCTGTGATGATAACTTCAGAAGATGTGTTGATAGAAGAATTTACTTTAACTACAACATCTTGATTGTTTGAAGGATTAGGATAAATATCTGAAATATTAGCAGAATTAACAGAGTTGATAGATACGTTTGGTGAAGATACCTTATATTCTATAATTGGGAACATGTGAGCAGTTTGATAGAACGCAGGATAGTAATAATCTTGAAGTTGAGTAGTTGTGCGTCTGTATCTTTGAGCTGGCTCAGCAACAATACCATGATTGAAAACTCTATCTCCATATACAGAAGGAATAACATCACTTTCTACATACATTGCATTATCAAAATAAACATATAACCTAAATCCATTAGCTTTGTTAGCTCCTGTGTCTCTGTTAACAAAATTAGTAACGGTATCAAATGGTGCTACTTTGCTATATCCTCTGTATCCTGGTAAAAAAGTAACAGCTGTACCAAACCAGTTCGCTCCAGCGCTTGCACCTGCTACTGTTCTATTAACAGCAAGTCTACGGGTAATTAAATTAGTTGAAGTATCATCTTTTGTTAATAAAATCTTTGTTACTATAGCACCAGTTCCAGAAGCAGTTAAGTTATTAGTAGTGTAATCTACGGCACCTGCATACAACGTTGGAAAAGACCTTGTCATACTTCCTCTGTTAAAGGTAGTAACAACTAAAGTATCAACCATATTAGTATCTGTATTAAATCTTCTGTAGATATAATAGAAAGCTAAAGAATCTATAGTATAACTTGAAAATTTAGTAGTTTGAAAGGGTGTGTTTTTAAAAATACCAGATCTTGGGTCAAAAACCAATCCAGCAGAGTTAATGATATTTCTAGAATACGTTAAACCTCCACCAGTAGCACTATACTCAAATAATGCATTGGTATCAGGAAATAAAGTCATAAAGGTTGCTGAAGTTGCACCTAAAGCATCAGCAGTACTGAACCATTCTGGTCCGGCAGCTTCCCTTTTGGTGTTTTGAGTTTTTAAATCAAAACTAGTTTTTTCACCTTTAACTATTTGCTTAGGTAATTCTGTTGGCTTGTTGTTTGGCAATTGTGCCAATAATAATGTGCCACTTGTTATGATAAGGGCAATTGTAGTAGTAAATACTTTTTTCATAAATTAAACTTTAACGTGTATGTTATTTTATTGGACGTCAAAATTAGTGATTTTGCTGCAAGAAAATCTAAAAAAAATACTTAAAAGCATGTAAAAAAATTCAATTAGCTAATAATCAGCAATTTAAATATCACCCAAAACTGGTCTAATTGTTATTTCTTCTACGCAACTGTTGTTTCTATTAAGCCAAAAGACATAAATCATCTCTGCTATGTTTTCTGGTTTTATAAATCTTTCTTCTGGCAATGTTGTTCCCGACCAACTATCTGTTAAAGTTGCACCAGGTAAAATGGCGCTCACATTAATGTTTTTGTCTATCAATTCTTGTCTTAAAACTTTTGAAAAACCCAATAAAGCATGTTTGGAAATGCAATAACTTCCGCCATTGATATAGGCAGTTTGGCTTGCAGTTGAACAAATATTAAAGACATAAGAAATGTCTTGATGATACATCAAAGGCAATAAGGCTCTTGTTAAATGGTAAGCCGAACCAACATTCAAATTCATTTGTAACTCGAAGTCGCCTTCTTGCTCATTGGCAATTTGTCCTGGCAAAAAAACACCTGCGTTGTTAATTAAAACATCCACTTTCGATATTTGAGACCGAATCAATGCGGCTGCCTCTTTAGTTGCAATTTTATCAGACAAATCAGCTGAGATGTGAAAAAGCTGATTAGAATATGTAATTTGCAATTCGTTTAACTCCCCAATATTTCTGGAAATTGCAAACACAGTAAAATCTTGTTCTAGAAATTTTTTCACCAAAGCCAATCCAATTCCTTTGGAACCACCTGAAATAACTGCAATTTGTTTCATGGCTCAAACCTAATAAATAATGGTGAAAATTCAACAAAGGTAATTCGTGAAAAAATTATTAAGTTTGAAACCTTATATTATTCAAGATGAATTTAACATTCTTCTATCACTTTGGTCGCTATCTCATTTTTTTGAAAAGCATGCTTACCCGACCCGAAAAAATGAACATTTTTTTTCAAAGACTATTTGAAGAAATGTACAAAATCGGCATCGGATCTTTGCCAATCATTGCTATTACTTCTTTATTCATAGGTGCGGTAACTACTGTTCAAACCGCCTATCAATTGGTGAGTGGGTTAATTGCAAAATCAGTTATTGGAACAATCGTATCGGATAGCACGATGTTGGAACTTGGACCAACTATATCTTGTTTGGTTTTATCTGGCAAAGTAGGTGCACACATCGCTTCTGAAATTGGCAACATGAGAATCAGCGAACAAATTGATGCATTGGAAGTGATGGGTATCAATGCGACTGGCTATTTAGCATTACCTAAAATCATTGCGGGCATGCTTATGATTCCTTTATTAAATATCATTGCTATAACTTTAAGTATATATGGTGGTTACATGGCAGGTGAATTGTCTGGTATTTTAACACATGATGAATTTATTTTAGGCGCAAGAAGCACATTCAAAGGATTTACGGTTTTTTTCAGTTGTGTCAAAGCATTTACTTTTGCTTTTATCATTACATCTGTTAGCAGTTATCAAGGTTATTTCACCAAAGGTGGCGCATTAGAAGTAGGTGAATCTAGCACAAAAGCTGTTGTTTACAGTTCTGTTTTGGTTTTATTATTTGATTATATTCTAGCTGAATTAATGTTGTAATGTATGATAGAAGTTAAGAAATTAAACAAAAGTTTTGCAGACAAACATGTGTTGTTTGACATTAATTCAGAATTTTTAAGCGGAAAAAACAATATCATCATTGGGGCTAGTGGATGTGGCAAAAGTGTTTTGTTAAAATGTTTGGTTGGATTGTTAAAACCCGAACAAGGCGAAATCTTTTTTGACAAGCGTTCTATTTTAGAAATTAATGAAGTGGAATTGAGAGAAATTAGAAAAGAAATGGGTATGCTTTTTCAAGGTACTGCCCTTTTTGATTCATTGAATGTTGAAGAAAACATTGAGTTTCCGTTAAGATTTTTTAGCAATATGAGTCCAGCTGAGAGAAAAGACAGGGTCAACTTTTGTTTAGAGCGTGTCAACATGGTAGGTGTAAACAAAAAATACCCAAGTGAAATTAGTGGAGGCATGAAAAAAAGAGTTGGAATTGCACGTGCTATTGCTTTGGATATTAAGTATTTATTTTGTGATGAACCTAACAGTGGTCTAGACCCAATTACTTCCCGACTCATAGATGAACTCATTAATGAAATTACCATTGAATATCAAATCACTAACGTAATTGCTAGCCACGACATGAAAACAGTTTTTGATATAGGCGACCATATTTTATTTTTGCATAAAGGTGCTGTTGGGTGGGAAGGTAGCAAAGCAGATTTCAGACATGCCATCAAAGAAGTTAAAGAACTAAAAGAATTTATCGATGCGAGTTATTTTGAGTAGGAAAGTTTTTACATTAGTTGTGATTTCATGTTTAATCTTTATTATTGGTTGCAATAAATGCCATGAATCTAATTATTATATGAGATCTATTCTCCTTAATAGCAAAGAAGACTCAATTGCTGCAGATTATTTAAATATCAATGGATTGTATTTCGAATTTAACCCTATTATAGACCATAAAGATGGATTTGATAAATGTGGTATTGCTAATTATAAAATCAATGAACAAACTCATTTTTTAAAAGATTCTATGCAATTCTTTTGTAACAAAACACTCATTTATAACAATGATACAGTTAAAGCGTTCAACAATTTAATTAACACACCTTTTACAGAAACTTTTGATGACAGAAATTTAATAAAACTCAATCACATACAGTCAAACAATATTCAAGCCAACTATTCTTTTCATATATCAAGTAAATCGTCAGACCATAAAACCCATAAAGACTCATGCATCGTATTCATCAAATAACATTCGCTTTCATCTTCCTGCTCATTGCAGTTATCTTCAGTTCTCATAAAAACAATGAGGGCATGTTTCCACTCAGTCAACTCAATAAAGTTGATTTTAAAACCGCTGGATTCAATATCAATCAATCCGATTTATTTAATCCTGAGGGTATTTCTTTAACGGATGCTTTGGTAAGATTAGGTGGTTGCACAGGTTCTTTTGTGTCAGACCAAGGTTTGATAGTCACCAATCACCACTGCGTGTTTGGTAGTGTTGCGGGCGTTAGTACCAAAGAAAAAGACTACCTCGAAAATGGTTTTTATGCCAAAAACAAAGAAGAAGAAATTAAAATTGGCTTAACTTGTAGGATTACCAAAAGCTACGAAGATGTGAGCGAAAAAGTGCTTGATGGTGTTTCTCCTAGAATGTCGCCTGCTCAAAAAAAGGAAATCATCGCGAAAAATATCACAATACTTACAAAATCTGAAAGAGAAAAACACCCAGAATTAACCATCGAAATCAGTGAAATGTTTGTTGGATACAGTTACACCTTATTCCGTTATCAAACCCTCAAAGATGTTAGATTGGTTTACGTTCCGCCACGCACCATAGGCGAATTTGGTGGTGAATCAGACAATTGGGAATGGCCAAAACACACAGGCGATTTTAGTTTTGTAAGAGCTTATGTTGGCAAAGATGGCAAACCAGCAGAATACAGTGCCGACAATGTGCCATTTGTTCCCAAAAAACATTTGACCGTTAATCCAAAAGGAACCAAAGAAAATGACTTGGTTTTTATTTTAGGTTATCCTGGCACAACTTATCGCCATCAGCCTTATCAGTTTATACAATATCATCAACAATATGTATTACCATTTATTAGCGAATGGTTTGGATGGAGAATTAATAAAATGGAAGAATTGGGCAAAACAGACAGAGATAGATATTTGAAAATGGCAAGCACCATCAAGAGTTTAGCTAACACCAAAAAGAATTTTGAAGGCAAGGTTTTTGGATTAGGTGAAACCAATTTGCTTGGCACAAAAAAACAAGAACAGTTAGATATTCAACAAAAATTAGTGGACAATAATCAAAGTAGCCGTTTTATGACCATTATTGATAGTTTGTATCAATTGCGATTAAGCAGTGCACAAAAAGATTTATTACTTAGTAGATTCAATAATGATTGTGGCACTTTTACAGCCGCAATTTTAATTGCCAATATGCAAAAGAAATACCCCAAAGCACCCAAAAAATCTGACACTGAATTTTGGAATAACTGGAAAGCTGAGTTAAATAAAAATTTAAAACAACAATACAGAGTGCTAGATGCAGATTTAGACCAAGCTGTATTGGCAGAATTGATTTCTAGAACAAGAAAACTGGGCAACTATAAAAACAAAGGCATTAAAAAGATTAGAAAACCAGAAAAATGGACTGCTAAGGCGTTTAAAAAATCATATTTAAAAAACCCAACGCTTTTATACAAAATGATAGACAGTTTACCTTGGGAAGTATATCAAAACAATGAAAAACTGATTCAATTGGCGGCTCATTTATCGCCTGATTTGCAAGAAGTGTCTCAAAGACAAGAAGAACAAAGTAATTTAATTAACGAGCAATTGCCATTGTTGTTGGAAGCTAAAGTAAAATATGCTAATAAGGCTTTTGTGCCAGATGCTAACAGTACTTTAAGATTCACATATGGCTATATCAGTGCATACAAAGAAGGCCTCAACAAACATCCACAACCCTACACTTACAGAAATGAAATTTTCGATAAAAACAAAACAGACAATGTGGATTATAGATTGTCTACACCCGTTAGAGAGCTTTTGAAAAAGGAAATTACTGATCAAGACTTATTAGACCCGGATAAAAACGATGTGGTGGTTTGTATGCTTTATAACATGGATACAACAGGCGGTAATAGTGGTAGCCCTGTAATGGATAAAAACGGGCATTTGATTGGTGTTAATTTTGATAGAGCTTACACCGCAACACTCAATGATTACAGCTGGAATGCCGACTATAGCAGAAGCATTGCCGTAGACATCAGATATGTGCTCTATACATTGAAATATTTGAACAATGCCGAAAACCTTATCAAGGAAATGGGTGTGGAATTAAAGTAATTGATTGTGTAAATAACAACATTTCACCTTATCTTTGTCAAGTGAGGCTATTGTTTTTAATAATGTTTTGTTATACCCACGCTTGGTCGCAGGGTATCTATACAGAATTTGGTCAAAACAGTGTTCAAAAATTTGCAATCGAATACAGCCTTAAACAAGAAAATATTGAAATCATCTATTTCAAAGGTGGTGAAAATTCAGCTAAAAATGTACTAAATCAAACCAATGCCATCTTAATAGAATTTGAACAAAGATTGAATTACAATTTAAGCAATGGTATTAAAATCATTGTATACAACAACATTCAAGATTATCAAAAAAGCAATATTAACATAACCAATCCACAACACTATGCTGGTGGATACACAGTTTTAAACGACAACACGGCCTCCGTTTATTTTGATGGCAATAGCCATGAATTTAATATTCAAGTTCGGAAAGCTGTTGCAGAAATCATCGTAAGTGAATTTATATATGGTGGTAATATCAGAGAACGCGTTCAAACTGCCGCGCTATTGAATCTGCCCGATTGGTATTTTAAAGGCTTAGTTGCCTACATGGCAGAAAGTTGGAACATCTCTAACGACAACTATTTGAAAGATTTTTTTCAAAACAAAAAACAAAAGCAATTCACCTCACTTCAAAAAGATGACGAAGTACTTGCAGGTCATAGTATTTGGCGTTTTCTTGAAGAAAAATATGGCAAAAGCGCTGTTAGTAACATTGTGTTTTTAACAAGGGTAAGTCGCAGTATCGAAAATTCATTTCAGTACTATACCGGCAATAATTTAAACAACCTATTAAATAATTGGAAAAACTTTTATATTGAAAAATACCAAAAAGATGAACTAACCTTTAAACTACCAAAAGGTGAAGAAAACGCACCAAAAAGTTTATCCAAAAAATACCACACCCAATTTAAAATTTCTAATGATGGAAAAAAAATTGCTATCGTAACAAATACCAAAGGAAAATACAGAATATACATCTATAATATTAAACAAAAAACCATCAAAGAGATATCAAGTGGCGGACATCAGTTATTAAACAGAGATATGATTAACAATTATCCTTTAATTGCATGGCATCCCACCAAAAACATCCTCAGTGTCATCTTATATCAAAACCATAAAACAGTAATTCAAAACTACCAAGAAGATGGCAAACTAATTAAACAAGAAACTCTAAAATCAATTCCTTTTGTAAAAGATTTAAATTACAATAACAATGGTGAAAAAATCATATTTTCTGTTCTAGAAGATGGTCATAGTCAATTAATCTTGTATAGTAACAATGATGGCACCTCAAAAATTTTATTAGATGATGAATTCGACAAATTACAACCTCGTTTTTCAAAAGACAACAATCATATTTATTATACAAGCAATAAATTAGAAGATGGAACTTCCTCTTCTTTCTTAAGTATATATGCTTTAAATATTCAAACCCTCAAGTCAACTTTTATAATAGGCAACCACAATGCGCAATACAACTGCTATCAGGCCATTGAAATAGAAAACGGTTTTCTTAGTTACCTAAGCGACAAAAACGGCATTGTTAATAATTATTTTTATGATTTAAATAAAAAAGTCAGTTTGCAAATGACCAATTATAAGCGAAGCATTCACTACAATGATATTTCAATTTCCTCTGGAAAAATTGCAGATTTATTATACTTTAACAATCGCTTTAGGATATACATTGGTGAAATTTCTGAAAACACATCAGACGATGCAGTATTAAACAGTGAAAAAACTGACTATAGAAAACTCTTGGAAAAAGATTTTCCCATATATTTCTATTCAAATAATACAACAAAAAACGATAGCATAATTAATGATTCAATCATCGTAAAACCTCTTGATACTATCCATGTAAAAAAAGTTTTTATAAGTGGGTTTACAGAAAAAGACGAAAAAAATGTTTATCTCAACAACAAAAACAGTGCTGAATCAATCTATAAAACATATTTCAAAAACAGACTTGGTGTTAATTTTTTCTTACAACAGTTTGATAATTCAATACTCAACAATTATCTATTCCCAGCCAATGTATATGAAAATGTATTTAATTACCCATTGGTTTCGCCTGTAATAATGACCAGTTTAAGCGACCCATCAAAGAACTATTCCATTGAGGCAATGGCCAGAATACCTATCTCTATCAAGGCTACAGATTTTAATCTTAACTATATCAATCGAAAAGGAAGATGGGACAAAACCTTTCAAGTTTTCAGACGCTCAAGAACTTTTGAGGAGTTTGAAATTATGAAGATGATAAGCAGTCAAGGTAAAATAGGATTTAGATATCCTTTCAATGAAAGAAGCAGAATAGAAATTAATGCTGGCATTAGAAACGACAGAGTTATTAACATGGCTGCAGATACAATTGAATATCAAAAGCCAGACCAAATAAAAACCTATGCTATTCATGGATTTGAGTATGTTTTTGATAATGTAAAAAGCAATGGTTTAAATTTATTTGATGGCTTACGTTTTAAATTATACAGTGAGAACTATCATGCATTCAATCAATACCAATTTATTTCAAACAATGGATTTGACTTTAGGTATTATCAAAAATTACATCGCCAGATATACTTTGCACTGAGAACAAGTGGGGCTTGGTCTTTAGGCACACAAACTACTGCCTATTACATGGGTGGTGTAGAAAACTGGATAATACCTGCCCGCTCCGACAAAAATTTTAATTACGATATTCCAACTTTAACGGGCGATGCATTTGCATTTCAAACATTGGCGGCTCCTGTTAGAGGATTTTTAAGAAACTCGAGAGGGGGCAATAAATTTGCTTTGATGAATGCAGAAATAAGGGTGCCTTTTTTTGCATATTTAACACAAAAACCAATTAACAGTGAATTTATAAGAAGCCTAATGTTGATTGGCTTTGTTGATATTGGTACAGCTTGGCAAGGCCGCTCCCCTTTCAGCAAGGAAAACCCTTTCAACACGCGAATAGTTCAATCTACGCAATACACAGTTACTGTAAACACTCAACGCGACCCATTTTTATATGCCTTTGGCATAGGAGCAAGAGCTAAAATATTGGGACACTACATCAAAGTAGACCACGGGTGGGGCTTGTTCGAAAACAAGTTTCAAAAAGCAATGACAACCTTCTCTGTTGGATTAGATTTTTAAATATTTGCAGACATTGTTGATAAATTATTTTATTATTTTTATGAAATTTGCAATTTATTAATAAATTTGCCATCCATTTAAATAATCAATTATCATGAATACAAAAAAAATCTTCATTTCAGGATTGACTGGCACAATCGTTTATTTTCTATTAGGATGGCTATTTTATGGCATTTTATTTACAGATATTTATCCATCTAATGGTGAACAAAATTTAGTTTTTGTTTTTCTAGGATGTATGATTTTTGCCTTTTTACTTGCCTATGTTATCGTTCATTTAGCAAATATCAACTCGCTCATGGGAGGGTTAAAAACTGGATTAATCATTGGTTTCTTAAATGGTTTATCTATGAATTTCTTCATGTTTTCTACCCAAGAGTTAAACACAACAAATTTTATCTATGATGTTGCTATCAATGCCGTTATTGGCGCATTAACAGGCGCTTCTATTGGTTTTGTAAACAAATCTAAGTAGCTAAAGCATCAATCCACCAAAAACTCAAACGAATTTTTTAGCAATCGAAGCCATTGCCAGTCTTATTTTTTATTTTTAACAAAAGATAAAATTTGACCAACGATAACGTTATAACATTTAGATTGTTTGTGATTTATGCTCAGCATTGACCAATAATGGCTTAATACATCACGTTTCCAGAAATGTCATCCACCAAAAACTCGAACGTGTTTTCTAAAAGTTCTTCCAACGTTTCTGTAACATCTGTTTCTGGATTAAAAGGATGTTTTGCTCCAAAGGTATGATTGGCTCCTTCCATTTTTATTAAAATAGAATGCTTTACCCATTCATAAAGTTTTTCGGCATGTTTGATATCAACACTCTCGTCTTGGTCGCCATGCAAAATCAACAAAGGGGTGCTCAATATTTTGGCGGCTTTGGGAATATCCAATTTCACTTTGTTAGATAAATAATTGTCATAAAACTGTTTTTTAAGAGGCAATTGTTGTCCTGTTCTTTTATTTTCGGCATAAACAACACCATTTTTTTGCCAGTCTGCTATAGTTTCTGGTCTGAAAAACGAATCGAACTCAGATAAAGCAGCCCATAAAACCAGTTTTTTGATACGGATATCCTCAGAAGCCTTTAATAAAGCAATGCCTCCTCCCCTACTATGTCCCATTAAATAAATTTCTTTGGGATTAATTTGATATTCCTCTGCATTTTTTTCAACCCAATTAATAACAAGATCTAAATCGTTTAACTCTGTCGTATAATTATTACTTGAGAAAGCCTCTAAATCGGATATATCATTCAGTTGAGATTCTAATACACCATTATGTGAAAAATTAAATTTAAGAAATGAAATTTTGTATTCAGTGCATTTTTGAGCCACCCAATTAAAATGACCCCAATCTTTAAACCCTTTAAATCCATGGCAAAATATCAAAACTGGTGTAGCTGTTTTGCTTATTGGTTTTGTAATATCAAGGCTTATTTTCTTACCTAAACTACCTTCTATCACGCTTTCTATTTGGGTATACTTTTTCACAGTTACAAAGGTATTAAAAACTAAATAAAATAATAGAATATGTTGAACCACTAAAAACTAAGACCCATTTAAATGCAATTTATTAAAGTGTAACAATAATTACTATCTAAAACCTCCAATAAAGCATACAAAAACAATAGAAAATACATTTTTTTCTTTATAGATTGTTCAAAACTACTTACTTGCAATCAGTTAATTGTTTGTTATTTTTGCATTTAAATGTTTAAATCGATTTTCGAAATAAAAAATAGTTTGATTCTTTGCCTCATATTGGTTTTGACAAAACCTTTAATTGCTCAAAGAACAGCTGCAAATGAAGACCGTGTTAGATTGTTTAATACTGCTATGGAATTGTATGATAAACAATTATACAATGCTGCTATATCTAACTTTATGGACTATTTGCCTTTAGCTAATGATCCCATTACTATCAGTGATATAGAATATTACATTGCTAGTTGTAAAATAAAATTAATGCACAACAACGCATTGGCAAACATGTTAGATTTTATTGAAAGACATCCTCAAAGCCGTAAAATCAATAATGCAAATTTAGAAGTGGGCGATTACTATTTTAATATTTCAAAATTCAGAAACGCTTTAAGCTATTATAAAAAAGTAGAAAAACTAGGATTATCAAACGATGAAAAAGAAACGTTATCCTATAGAAAAGGCTATTGTTTTTTCAAAACAGGCAAATTCAAAGAAGCCAAAGATGAGTTTTATCCGTTAACTACTACTGAAAATCCATACACAATAGAAGCCACCTACTATTATGGATATGTGAGTTATATGAACAAAGATTATAAACAAGCATTATCTGCCTTTAAAAAAGTAGAGGACAAAGGATTTGATGGTGTAAAACTTTATATAGCTGAAATATATTATTTACAAAACGAACATCAAAAAGCCATAGATTATGCTAAATCTAAGGACTTTGGAGAACTTAATAAAAACAGGGATATGTTATTAGGCAAATGCTATTATAGACTCAAAGATTTTGATCAAGCATTGGCTTATTTTGAAAAAAGTAAATACAACATTAAAGAACTAAATAATGCAGAAGCTTATGAAATAGGATACAGCTATTATATCAATAAAAACTGCATTAAGAGTTCAGAATTATTTGAGAAAATTGCTAATGCAGGAGATGCAATGGCTCAAAGTGCAAGTTTTCATTTGGGCGATTGTTTTTTAAAAGTCGGCAAAAAACAAAATGCTTTTAATGCATTTTTCGAAGCTCAAAGAACAGACTTTGACAAATCTATCAAAGAAGAAGCTATGTTTACTTATGCTAAATTAGCTCATGAATTAGAATATTTTAGCAAAGCTATAACTGCTTATCAAAAATTTGTTGAAACTTTTCCAAAATCTGAACACACCAATGAAGCTCAAAGAAATTTAGCAGCATTACTTATCTCATCTAACGATTATAAAACAGCTGTAACTATTTTAGATGACATGAAAATAACAGACCAATCCACAAAAGAATTATACCAAAAAGTATTATTTCTTCGTGCGCAAGAACTTTATATTCAAAGAGATTACCCAGTTGCTTCAACTATGTTTAAAAAATCTATAGCCAACAAAGTAGATAATGCCATTGTGGGTGAATGTTATTTTTGGTTGGGCGAAATCGATTTTAAAAACAAAAAAGATGATGATGCTAGATTCAATTATCAAAGATTTTTGGAAAATGCTGAATCAAAGAAAGCTAAATATTATCCTGAAGCTTTATATTCAATTGGGTACACCTATTTTAATCAAAAAAAATACCAAGAAGCTGCTATTTATTTTAATAGATACAAAAATACCATAGGCTATACACTTCCAGAAAACATGTTTCATGATGCTACCTTAAGACTAGGCGATTGTTATTTTTCAATCAACAATTATCAAGAAGCTTTAGACGCATACACTTACATAGTTAGTAATAAAAAAGTGGGTGCTGATTACGCCATGTTTCAACAAGGCATGATATATGGTTTACAAAACAAAAAAACCAACAAAATTGCTGTATTAAAAAAGATTTCTCGCGATTTCCCAAATTCACCATATATACCAGAGGCCATTTTCCAAACAGCAAGAGAATACTATGATATGGAAAATTATTTGGAAGCTGAGAGAAACTATCGCTATTTAATAGATGATTATCCCAACAGTGCTTTAGCAAAAAACTGCCATGAAGCATTGGGTAGCATTTATTACATCAATGGCGAATACGAAAAAGCATTAACAGAATATAAATTTATTGCAAAAAACTATCCTGGCACACCAGAGTCTCAGAAAGCTATTCGAAATGCAGAAATTGTATACAAAAAGCAAGGTAATATCAAGGAATACTTGGATTGGGTAAAAACTTTACCTAACGTTAATATTTCTACAACTAAAGAAGATTCTCTTTATTTTGATGCCGCTTATAGGAAATTTACAAAAAATGATTTTAGAGGAGCAAGTAAAGATTTTGAAGACTATTTAAAGAATTTTTCAAATGGATTTTTTACTTATCAAGCGCATTATTATTCAGCATTAAGTTATATTAATTTGAATGATGAACCCAATGTTATATCTCATTTAAGCTTTTTAACAGATAATCAAAACTCGGAATTTAAAGAAGATGCTTTAGATAGGTTGAGTGCAATTTATAGAAAAAACAAAGATTGTAATAAAGCTTTGCCATATTATGAGTTGTTAGAAAGATATAGTACAAACACTACCAATGTTAAAAAATCATTGTTTGGTCAAATGGTTTGTAATAATGAAATTGGCAACAGAGAAAAAGCCAAATCAAAAGCAGAACAACTATTGAAATACGAAAAACTAAGCAATCCTGAGTTTGGCGAATCAAATAATATAATTGCAAAATACTTTTTACATGATAGTTTATACAAGTCAGCAAAAGTGTATTTTGCTAGAACATTAAAAAACCAACAGGATGTTCATGCTGCAGAAGCAAAGTATTTTCAAGGTTACATGCATTATATGCAAGATAGTTTAGAAAAATGTCGTAAAACAATTATGGAATTTAATAATCAATTTTCCAATTATGATTATTGGTTAGGCAAAACTTTTATATTGCTTTCTGATTATTATGTTAAAAAAGGCGATAAATTCCAAGCTAGGGCAACTCTTAACAGTGTTTTAGAAAACTTTGATGACCCTGAAATTATTGCCATTGCTCGTCAAAAATTATTAGCCCTTGAACCAAAATCTGATACTGGATCTAATTTTATTGACGACTGATTTTTTCTGTTCATGCCACAAGAATTAGAACTTAAATTACTCCCATCTCAAGTATTTGATGATGTTTTTGTAAAAAATACCACTATTAAAATTTTAGGAGTAAATGACGATTCTATACAATCCATTCAATATCTAAAACGCTCTATTGATGCTAGAAAAAAATCAAATATTGTTTATGTACTTAAGGTAAAAGTTTATTTTAAAAACGAAAATATAGTTGAGGAAAACAATCAAAATTTTGAAATTAATCAGTTAAGTTCTAATAAAAAAGTGGGCATTATAGGATTTGGTCCTGCTGGCATGTTTGCGGCTCTCCAATTACTAGAAAAAGGCATCAAACCCATTATTTTTGAAAGAGGAAAAACAGTTAAAGACAGAAGACGAGATTTGGCTCAATTGAACAAATTATTAATTGTAAATACTGAAAGTAATTATTGTTTTGGAGAAGGAGGAGCAGGCACATACAGTGATGGAAAACTATATACCAGAAGCAAGAAAAGAGGTGATATTCAAAAGGTATTAAAGACATTTGTAAAACATGGTGCAGACCCAGATATCCTGGTTAATTCACATCCACATATTGGCACCAATAAATTACCTCAAATCATTGAAAACATTAGGGAAACTATTTTACATGCAGGTGGCGAAATTCATTTCAACGCTAAATTAACTGACTTAATTATTGTTAATCAAAAGATTAAGAGTATTTTAATCAATGATAAACAAATATTTGAAATTGATGAATTAATTTTAGCTACTGGACACTCCGCTAGAGATATTTTTAATTTACTGGATAACAAAAAGATTAAAATTGAAGCTAAACCATTTGCTCTAGGAGTTAGAATAGAACATCCACAATCAACGATAGATTTAATTCAATACGGTTTAAAAGACAGAGGAGAATATTTACCTCCATCTTCTTACTCTTTGGTTACTCAAGCTGCCGGAAATGGCGTTTTTTCATTTTGTATGTGTCCGGGAGGTATTATCGCTCCTGCAGCGACTAATCAAAATGAGATAGTTGTAAATGGATGGAGCCCAAGCAAAAGAAATGGATTTTATGCCAATAGTGGCATGGTAGTTACTGTTAATGAACAACATTGGCAAAAACAGTATGGTAATCACGCTTTGTCTGCCTTAAATTTTCAGAAAAACATTGAAAATATCGCATTTAACACAAGTGGAAGCATTATAGCTCCAGCTCAAAGAATGGATGATTTTATTCACAATAAGTTATCAGATAGTTTACCTCCATGCTCCTATTTACCTGGCGTACATACTTTTGATTTAAGAAAGGTATTACCTCATTTTATTGCCAATTCTTTATGTGAAGGCTTAACGCATTTTGGCAAAACATTAAAAGGATATAGAACAAATGATGCACTTTTGGTTGGAGTAGAAAGTAGAACTTCATCTCCAGTTAGAATTCCAAGAGAAAAAGAAACCCTAAGACATGTTGAAATATCAAACTTATTGCCATGTGGTGAAGGTGCAGGATATGCCGGTGGAATTATGAGCGCAGCTTTGGATGGTATGGCTTGTGCTTTAGCTATTAATTAGCCTAATGAAGCTAGATGCTCAATTACTTTTTTAAGATTTTCTTGCTTTGCACCTTCATATTTTTTAATACAATAATCTGTATGAAAATGATGTTTTTCTAAAAAACTCTTTTGAATTTCGAACCATTGATTTTCACTAATTATATTGGCATATATCTTCAACTCTTTGAAAAGAGTATTTCCAATATCTTCAAATTTATTAGTTCCTAAATATTTTAAATCAGCGTCTGCAAGAATTTTTTCAAGTATATTGTGAGGTGTTTGAGGAATTTTTGTCGCTCTAATCATACCACATATAATTTCAATATCTTTGTCTGATACCTGAAATTCCGGCAAAAAAGCTTTAACTTTAACACATCCTGCCTCTTCATGACCGGTGTATGAATCAACTAATCCAGCATCATGATATAATACAGCAATTTTCAAAAGCAAAGTATCTTCTTCATTTAAATTTTCAGCTTTGGCTATTTCCAATGCGTTTTCCATCACTTCATGAGTATGATGAATACCATGGTAATATAAATTTTCATTAAGACTATTTTTTAAATAGTTTAATATATGCTCCTCGATTTTTTGGTAATTATACAAAATTTATGAAATATGATTAAAGCAAAAATAACTTAAATTCTGTTAATTTTTATAACTCCCCATAAAAAATAAATTGTTTTTTTGTAAATCTGTCTATTAAAATAGAATAAATATTATAGGAAAACAATATTTCAGAGTCATTTAAAACTATTTGAAAACAAATAAGTTATATTAATTGAGCTAATTTTAGCTTAATTTTGCAAACTTTTTATCAAACATGTTAGAACCCATTCAACTAGATACCATAGAATCCGCAATAGCGGATATCAAAGCCGGCAAACTTATCATTGTTGTTGATGATGAGGATAGAGAAAATGAAGGTGATTTTTTAACAGCAGCTGCTAATATAACGCCTGAAATGGTTAATTTTATGGCAAAAGAAGGGAGAGGTCTTATTTGTGTTCCTTTAGTTCCAGAAAGATGTAAAGAATTGGAATTAGAAATGATGGTTAGTTCAAACGACTCCTTATATGAAACTCCATTTACTGTTTCTGTAGATTTAAAAGGTCATGGCACCACAACAGGTATATCAGCATCCGACAGAAGCAAAACAATCAAAGCTTTAATTGATCCGAATACAAAAATTAACGATTTAGCTAGACCAGGTCATATATTTCCATTAAAAGCTCAGAAGGAAGGCGTTCTTAAAAGAGCAGGACATACAGAAGCTGCCATAGATTTTGCCAAACTTGCTGGTTTTGAACCTGCTGGCTGTATTGTAGAGATTTTAAAAGAAGATGGCGAAATGGCTCGCTTACCTGAATTAATGGTGATAGCTAAAAAATTCGATTTAAAAATTGTATCAATAGAAGATTTAATTAAATATAGAATTAAAAACGAAAGCCATGTTAAACGCGAAATTGATGTAAAATTACCTACAACATTTGGCGATTTTGAATTAATTGCATACTCACAAATAAATGATGGAACCCAACATTTAGCAATTATTAAGGGAGAATGGACCAAAACAGACCCAATATTAGTAAGAGTTCATAGTAGCTGCATGACAGGAGATATTTTTGGAAGTTGTAGATGCGATTGTGGTGACCAGCTTCATGCTGCCATGCAAATGATTGAAAAAGAAGGAAGAGGCGTTATACTTTACATGAACCAAGAAGGGCGAGGAATAGGTTTGTTGAATAAATTAAAAGCATATAAACTACAGGAACAAGGTTTAGACACTGTTGAAGCCAATATTGAACTTGGATTTAAAATGGATGAGAGAGATTATGGCATTGGAGCACAAATTTTGAGAGACTTGGGTGTTTCAAAAATGAAGTTAATGAGTAATAATCCTAAAAAAAGAACTGGATTAATTGGTTACGGACTTGAAATAGTTGAAAATATTCCGATTTTTGGCAAAGAAAATAAACATAATACGTCTTATTTAAATACCAAGAAGGAAAAAATGGGTCATGATTTTTAATCAAATCTGATTAAATTATTGATTATTAGCAAAAACATTTCAAAATAAAAAAACCTCCTTATAAGGAGGCTTTTTTGGTGGGCCCTCTTGGGATCGAACCAAGTACCTACTGATTATGAGTCAGTTGCTCTAACCAAATGAGCTAAGGGCCCTAACTTATTGACATTTAAATTGTTTGTCGAACCTAGTAACTAATATTTGAATAGCAAACAAAAATTAATCGCCTAACAATTTATTAAGGGAGTGCAAAAGTAAGAAGTTCTATTTAGATTTACAAAAAGATTTTAAGCTTTATTTTACCCAAATAATTTCTCCCAAAAAGTTTTCTTTTCGCCATCTGAAGTCTGCATTTTCTGTTTGGATTCTAATATACCTGCTGGTGAATAAAATTTCCAAGTACCATGTTTTACGCCTTTTTTATATTGTCCTTTCACCTTGATAACGCCATTTTCATAATACTCAATGTATGAACCATCCATCATTTTACCTTCCATTTCGACACTGGTTTTAACTTGTCCGTTCTCATAGTATGTGTTGTTTAGGTTTTGATTGAAATTTAAAACGATAAACAAATCTAAACTATTCAAAGTATCACCTTCTTCTAACATATTCAAAGAATCATCATAAACTGTTGGCGCTTGCACTTCAGGTTCTTCCCATTTCATATACTCCGAAACTAAAACTGTTCTCATTTTATCAGCATCACCCGTTAACGACAATGCCACTTGATTAAACGAACGAATATACATTTGATTTTTCTTGGATGAAGCCCAACTCTCGGGCGATAAAACACCTTTGAAATTTGCAAAATGTCTGTTTGGACTTACATAAGCCAACACACTGATTTGTTCTGGAAGTTTTGACCTAAAGTCTCTGAAAACCTCAGCATTTTTTAGCGTTTTTTGTTCAATAAAATCATCAATAGTTATCAAAAGTGTTTTAGGGTCATCGCTCATCACCACATAATCATCAATGATGGTGTAATAAGGCTTTTCAATTTTTGAAAACATTTTACCTAAAACAGCCTTAAACAAACCTTTTATTTCTAAATACTTAATTGGATAATTCTTGTAAGAAACCTCTTTAAACTTAATAGGCGTGCGCTTTCTAACCTGTTTCTCTATTCGCTCAAGTCCGGCAATGGCTTGGTCTTTATTTTTCACCTTAATGGCTAAAACATTTTTGACTTTATTTCCAATTAAAACATCTGTTTCATATTGAGCGATGCCAATTTCACTGCCCATCCAATCGAATAAATCTTTTTGCAAATTAATATTTAAAAGCTTTTCAACCTTTTTAATAGCGGCTTGCTGTGTCTCATAAGCTTCAGCATCTTTTTGAAGTACTTTATTTAAGTTTTCATAAAATACGCTAAAATCAGCAAAGCCAAGACCTAATAAAAATGATGTTTTCTCAGAAAATAAACCTTCCATGCCTGTTTTAGATTTGCCTGAAATAGACAATGCCTTCAAATAGGAACTAACTGTATCATTTAATAGCGTATACCCATCGGCTTGAATGACATCGTCATTGAAAGACATTTCCATGCCGGAATAAAACATACCGCCAAACATGGATTTTAAATCAGAAACATCATCCATATATACGCCCAAATACTGATGAAAAGTATTGTAATTTATCATCAATCTGCAAATACCAGACGCTCCTGTCAAACGGTTAACTTCTGTAAATTGGGGCTTAACACCCATTTGTTTTTCAGGCAATTTCGAAGTTAGAATGACGTTTTCTATCAAAGATTTATTATAGCTACAAACCAGATAATTATTAACAAAACAAACCGACAATACATCTCTGGATTGCGGATCTAAAAACTCATGAATTTCAACCTCATTGTATTCTCTGAAAGTGTATTTATAATCAAATTGTTTAATAACACTGATGAGCGAAGTTTTAATCATCGAAGATTTTGACGCTTCCTGCATATCGGTGTAATAAACAAAATCATAATCCTTTGTCTTTGTCATGTGAATGGAAATCAACAAATGCCTTTGACCTAATAAAGAAAACACCTGTTGGTTGGATTTAATCACATCGTCTAACAAATCGGCATTTTTAGTAATTTCAGCAAATGGCGGATAGCTTTTCAATCCCAACCACATATTACTGGTGCTGAAATATTGCCAATTTTCGATGGGTTTGTCTGTTTCCATCACCATCACAGCATCATCAGGTACCAGATAATAAACATCTGTAAACTTGTTAGGTGAAAACTTAATCCAAGCAAAATAGGAACCAAGTCCTATTAATAATATTACTACAACTATGAGTATTTTTTTCATAATATTAAGATTTCAAATCATTTAATTCTTTCCAAACAAAATCGAATAATTCTTGCACATATTCATTTGAGAAGCTAAACTTAACGCCAGCTGCTTCATACAATTCAGGAATGGTTTTAGTATATCCAAGTTTAAGCATGGTTTTGTAGCCTTCTAATCCTGTTTGTTTGTTTTCTACAAAGTTTCGCCAAATGGCTATTGCACCCAATTGAGCAAATCCATATTCGATGTAATAAAAAGGCACTTCATACAAATGCAATTGCTTTTGCCAACTGTTTGCTAAAAAATGTTCGTAGCCTTTATAATTTGCCACACCCGTATCAAAACGTTTAACTATTTTCAACCATGCTTCGGTTCTTTCTTCTAATGTATGTTGAGGGTTTGTGTAAATCCAATGTTGAAATGCATCAATGGTTGCTATCCAAGGCAAAGTTGCAATCACACCTTCTAATTGTTCGATTTTGGCTCTTTTTAATTCATCTGGATTTTCAAAATAGGCATCCCATCCATCCATACTGATGAGTTCCATTGCCATACTAGCCACTTCTGCCACTTCCATAGGTGCATTTTTAAAAGCATTTAGTTTTAAATGTTCTGTTAAAAAAGAATGCATGGCATGACCACCCTCGTGAACCATTGTTTCTACATCTCTTAAACTTCCAGCTGCATTCATAAAGATAAAAGGAACACCACTTTCAGCCAATGGATAATTGTAACCTCCTGGTGCTTTACCTAATCTACTTTCTAAATCCAAAAAACCTTTTTCAGACATAATTTTTAAATTATTAGCAAATTCAGGTTCAATTTTATCGAAGCATCTAATGGTTTTTTCAAGTAATTCTTTGCCATCTTCAAAAGGTTTCAATGCGGGTCTATTGAGTGGGTCAACTGCATAATCATAAGGCATCAAATCATCATATCCCAATAATTCTTTGCGATCTAATTCTAGTTTACGCAACATAGGCATTAATACATTTTCGATGGCATTGTGAAAATCAAAACAATCCTTGACTGAGTAATCAAAACGCCCCATGGATTGATGCATGTAATCTCTGAAATTTTCAAATCCAGTATTCAATGCCACTTGATGTCTAAGTTTTATCAAATCATTAAAAAGACTGTTTAATTCATCTTTACTTTGAAATCTTCTATTGTTGATGGTTTCATAAGCTAATTGCCTTCTGTCTCTATCAATTTCCTTCAAAATATTGGAAGCCTGTTGCAAAGTCAATACTTTTCCATCTATTTCAACAGACATGGCACCAGTTATGGTTCCATATTTTTGAGACAAAGTTTGAATTTCCGAATAAAGCGGAATATTTTCACTTCTGAATAAATCAATCGCATTTTTAATTGCTCTGAAATATATGAAATAAGACTTTTCTTTTTCTAAGTCCGATTTATATGCCGAATCGTTGATTTTTTGGTTCAATTGATCTTCATAAGGCGCAATATGCGGTTGAATATTGGTAACAAAATCTAAATAAGCTGCTTCTAATTCTTGATTATTGGTATCGCAAGTCATTTTGATATATCGCCAAGCTAAATCCTCACTAACAACACTTTCTAACTCACTTACATTTTGAAGAAAACGCTCATAATCGCTTAAAGAATGGATTTCAAACCTCAGTAAATTTTCAAAAAAAGGTTCTAATGATTGCCATGCTGTTATTTTATAATCTTTAGGTAGATATTGTCTATTCATTTAAATAATGTGTTTCTTAATATTACTTTTCAAACTTACATAAAATTTCTATTTCAAAAATGAAAAAAATGAAGCATTTAAAAGCAAATACTTTATAAAATTGAAACTATATTCGCCTATTAAAATTTTCATTAAAAAAGTGAATCGAATTAATCAACTTTTTGACATCCAATACCCCATTATTCAAGCAGGTATGATCTGGTGCAGCGGCTGGAGACTAGCTTCTGCTGTTAGCAATGCTGGAGGACTTGGACTTATTGGAGCTGGCAGTATGTATCCCGATATTTTAAGAGAACACATTCAAAAATGCAAAGCAGCTACTAATAAACCATTTGGTGTAAACCTTCCTTTATTGTATCCTGATATTGAAAAACACATTCAAATTATCATAGAGGAAGGTGTAAAAATTGTTTTTACAAGCGCAGGCAATCCAAGTACATGGACCAAACACCTTAAAGACAATGGCATTACAGTTGTTCATGTAGTTTCCAATACAAAATTTGCGAAAAAATGTGAAGATGTTGGAGTAGACGCCATAGTAGCAGAAGGATTTGAAGCTGGTGGACACAATGGCAGAGAAGAAACAACAAGCATGTGTTTAATTCCGATGATAAAAGCAATTACTAATTTACCATTGATTGCAGCAGGCGGAATTGGAAGTGGGCAAGCCATTGCTGCAGCTATAAGTCTTGGAGCAGATGCAGTTCAAATAGGCAGTTTATTTGCTGCAAGTGAAGAAAGCAGTGCTCATGCAAATTTCAAAAACAGGATTATAGCAACAGGAGATGGCGACACCGAATTATCACTCAAACAACTCACCCCTGTTCGTTTGATTAAAAACGAATTTTACAACAAAGTTAAAGAAGCAGAAAACAATTGTTCTGACAAAGAAACACTTCAGAATATTTTAGGCAGAGGTCGAGCTAAAAAAGGCATGTTTGAGGGTGATTTAGTTGAAGGCGAATTAGAAATTGGACAAATTGCAGCTAATATTAATGAAATCAAATCGGCTCATACTATTTTCAATAAACTAGTCGCTGATTATAACCAAACCATACAACATTTAAAACCATTTTAAATTGGAAGAATTTAAAACCCACACCTTAAAAAATGGCTTAAAAATCATTTATCAAGAAGCCTCGCATGCCATTGCCTCACACATTGCTTTCACTATTCATGCAGGGTCTAGAGATGATGGCGACACACCTGGAACTGCACATTGTTTTGAACACATGCTTTTTAAAGGCACTCAAAAACGAAAAGCACATAGTATTATCAACCGTTTGGAAGTTGTTGGCGGAGAATTAAATGCTTTTACTACCAAAGAAATTACAGTCATTTATGCGAGCGTAACCCATCAATTTTTTGAAAGAGCTTTAGGGTTATTATCTGAATTAACCTTTAAATCCACCTTTCCTGAAAAAGAATTGATAAAGGAAAAGAAAGTGATTAAAGAAGAAATCAACATGTATTTGGACACACCCGAAGAAAATATTTACGATGAATTTCAAGAAATCATTTTCAACAAACATCCACTTGGTCCAAACATTTTAGGCAATCATCAAAGTGTAGATTCGATTAATACTTCTAAACTATTGGATTTTCATCAATCATACTATCAACCACAAAACATCGCACTTAGTATTAGTTCAAATATTCCCTTCAAAAAAATCCTTTATTACATAGAAAAACACTGTGGTGATATAAAAAACAATGCAACACCACATGAAAGAACGGCATTTGTAGATTATAATCCTCAAAACACAATCAAACAAACCGACCATTTGCAATGTCATGCAATATTAGGCAATATGTGCTATCCCTATCATCATGAAAATAGAATACCCATGTTATTACTCAACAATATCTTAGGTGGTCCAGGCATGAATTCAAGATTAAATTTGAGTATCAGAGAAAAATTCGGATACACCTACAATATTGAAAGTGGTTATTCCGCTTTTATAGATTCTGGGTTTTTTCATTGCTATCTTTCTACTGAAAAGAAATATTTAAACAAATCTATCGACTTAATAAACAAAGAATTAAAAAAACTCAAAGAAAAACCATTATCCAGCATGCAATTGATTCATGCAAAAAATCAATTCAAAGGTCAAGTTTCATTAGCAGAAGAAAACAGACTAAATGTGATTTTAGCATTAGGCAAAAACTTAGCCCAAAACTATCCAATTGAAAGTTTAGAAAATGCTTTGAAAAAAATCAATAAAATTAATGCAGATGGTTTACAAGAAATAGCAAATGAAATTTTTGATATTCAAGAATTAAGTAGTTTAATTTTCATGTCAGAATAATTTAATTTCTCCATTTATCCAAGTTAGACTACTACAAAAAAACAATCAAAAAAAAAATTTGAAAAAAAGACCTAAGTAAAACATCTTATGTTGACAAACAACACTTTAATGACAATTATATCACTCATAAAACACAAAAAAAGACTTTATTTCTATACAATCTCAAAAAAAACAAAAAAAAATACATTAATCATTAAATTCGTTAACTATTGATTTTAATAGCTACATCTGTTAAAATCGATTAAATTAATAAAATAATAATACAAAAAGTTTGCAACCACTATTGACATATTGCAGTCTAATGTGTAAATTTGATTAAAATTGATATGAAAAATATAATATTTATAACTCTATTAAGCACCGCATTAAGTACTAATGCTCAAAGGGTAGATTTAATATTAGGTGCAGGTACAAGTCACTTTTTGGGTGATTTAGGAGGCAAACCTTTTTTGGGAACAAATGACGCTCAAGATTTAGATATATTATCTACAAGATATGCTTTCACAACTGGACTTAGGCTAAATTTCAGTCGCTATTTTGCCATTAGAACTAACATTTGGTATGCAAGAGTATCTGGTGACGATAAATACACATCAAATAGAGAGAGAAGAGGTCGCAACTTAAATTTTTACAGCAATATATTTGAAGGTGATTTTACTACAGAGATAACCTTTGCAAAAACAAAAGCAAAAGGAGCTTGGTATATTTTTGGAGGTGTTGGATATTTCTTTTTCAATCCAAAAACTAGACTAAATGGAGAAGTATACGAACTACAAAAATATGGCACCGAGGGACAGTTTGCCATTGCTGGCAAAGAACCGTATAAATTATCATCATTATGTTTTCCACATGGTATAGGTTATAAATGGGTAGTTGGTAGAGGTAATTATCTATCAGTTGAACTGAATCTCAGAAAAACTATGACAGATTATATTGACGATGTTAGCACCAACTTTGTGGATCAGAGTATACTTATAGCCGCAAGGGGTCCTGAAGCTGCTGCTTTAGCTGACAGAAACATTTCAGATATACCAGGATTTAGTTCACCAGGAGCCATTAGAGGCGATCCGAAAGATAATGATACTTTTTTCTTTTTCAGTTTCTCATTCAATAAAACATTGGGCTTAGGTTCTAAAGGATCAGGATTTGGAAATGGGTACAGGCCCAAAAATAAAATCAATGGCAAACAAAGATGTTTGGAGTTTTAATATGGCCATTTGTTTGTAACCTTATCATACGTTTCGATAGTAAATTTAAATTGAGGCAAATAATTGTATAAATTACTTTTTGCACCTACTACGAATACTCCGATTTTAATTCTCTCATTCCATAAACGAATAACTTTTTCTATTCCAACAAATCCTTCAAAATAAGTTAAATTTCGTTCGTGAGTATATAAAAAACCACCCCCTGCAACTTCAATAATATTCAGTTTTTTTAGGATTGGAATTTTATTAATAATAGCGCCATTAAACCGATGAAAATAATGAGCTTCGTAAAACCTTTTTAAAGTGCTATAAGAAGTATCAATACCTTGAAATGAATATAATGGATTGCTGAAAAATATGGGACCAGCCCTTCTTTGGAATTTAAAATCAACAATTCTTAAATCCTTACTTGTTAAAAATTCTCCACTAACAACCCGAAATTTACTATTGCCAACTAATCCAACTTTAACATCTTGTTCCAATCCAAATTCTAAGTAATCAAAATCTACCACACTACCTAATACAGGCAATCCTTTCTTATACCGCATAAATATTTCTGGCCATTTGGAACCAAGTATTAGTTTTTGATAAGGCTCTCTGATATATTTTTGGAAAGGAACATATCCAACATATAAATTAAAATACAATGCTTGATAAAAACTAAAATCAATAATCTGACTATTGCCACCCCAAAGACTATCACCTCTTGAATCAAAGTTTAAACCGCTAACAGACCGCCTATTTGAATACTCACCACCAGTTCCTAAATACAAACCATTTAATAATTCTTTCCGGTGATAAAAAGACACAAAATCATGAATGTAAAAATTCGAACGTGCAAACAACCTTACCCAAGATTCAAAACCATTGATAATTCCAAAATCACTCCCTAATCTTATTGAATAAGAAGCTCTTTTGAAAGGATTATATAATCTACTAATATTTACATTGCCTTTTAAATCGTTATTAAGAGTTCCATAATTCGCTCTTACAAAAACATTAAAATCTTTTTTATTTTTATACTCTTTGCTATAATTTACCCAATAATCAAAACGTGGACCCGCAATGTAAAACGGTAGATATGAAAAAATTAAGGGTTTAAAAAACCATGTTCTTTCTACGCTTCTTTTATAATTTCCTTGACCAAAAAAAAATAGTTTTTTAAAGGTTAAACGATTATAAATCCTGTCGACAGAATCTCTCCATTCTTTTTGATTAATAATGGCTTCAATGCTATCATTTTTCCTAATAAAGGCTATTTCCTCTGTTGAAAAAGGCGATTTTCTTAATTGCGTCCAATATGATGAATCTCTCTCATAAGCCTCTTGTTCGGTTTTACTAATTTCATTCCCGAAAAATTTCTTATTTACGGTCAAATCAAACAAATAATTTGAATAAAAAACTTCTGTAACACCACTTTTGATATTTTTCACTGCTTTAGATTGATAATTAAATTTCATATATTCCAAACAACTTCTTCCCGAATCTAATTGATAGGTTTGTTCCACTTCAAAAAAATCATATTCTGTCATGTGATATTTTGGCATAGTTAATTTAAGCGACTTGATTGCCCAAAGACTGTCTACAATTGTTATTTCACCTTGAAAGAGAGCATTGCCCAACAAAGATGGACTAACCTTTATCCGATAGTACTTAAAATTTGAATCTGTGTATGTTTGCAGTAATTTAAATTTATAAGCAAACAATCCACTGTTAGAAATTGGAGACAGCAATGGCATTTCACTTAATGCAGGCACATCGATTAAATTTTTATAAAAATTAAAATCCCCATCCGTATGCGTTAAGAAAAACAAGCCTTCAATTGAACCTATTTTTTTGACACCATTTCTAATTTCTTTTATTTTATTAGGAGATGACTGATAAACTTTTAAATTGATTTCAGCAATGTTAAATGATTTCGATTTAAGAGAATCGTTTTTGGCAATTTTCTTTGAATTTATAATTTCAGCGGATTCAACAGCTTTGATATATGCTTCAGAGGAAAAAGCAGCTTGATATAAATATTTGTATTTATTGTTAATTACATTTTTTATAACTTCTTCTGAATTGTCAATTTTTTTAACACTTATTTTAACCCCTGAAAACTCTGCTTCTTCTTGTTCAAGAATAACATTATACTTCAAGTTAATAGACTTACTATTTACTATGACAGGTAATTTGACTGTTTTATAACCTAAAAACGAAAAGACCAAAGTATAAGAACCTTCATCTAGCTTTAACTGATAGCCTCCTTTGATATCTGTAGTAGTACCAAAATTGGGCATTTCTTCAATTGAAACACTTACATAAGCTATTGGTTCGTTAGCGGAATTTAACACTTTACCTTCAACTAAATGTCTTTGAGCATTTATATTTAAATAGAAACTCAAAAAAATAATACCAAAGGTTAATTTCAAAAATCGCATGTTAATTAGAACCATTTAAGAAACAAATTTAATAATAAGACCATCAGAATTAACATCAAATGGCATTAAAACCCTAAAGATTCGATGAAATTAATTTCGCAATTTCAGCAAATTCTTTGGGAGTAAAAACTTTTCTTGTAGAGGAGAAATTTAAATCCCCTACCTCATTCATTGGAACTAAATGAATATGAGCATGAGGTACTTCTAAACCAATAACAGCTGTACCAATCTTTAAACAAGGTATAGACTTTTTTATGGCTAAAGCAATTTTTTTAGAATACAAATGAAAATCAGAAAATTGATCATTATTCATATCAAAAATATAATCAACTTCAAATTTAGGAACAATTAATGTATGTCCTTTGGCAATTGGATTAACATCTAAAAACGCTATAAAATCATCATTTTCATGAATTTTGTGGCATGGTATTTCTCCTGATATTATTTTTGAGAAAATTGTTGACATTAGTTAAAGAGAAATAGACAATATTTCAAGTTTCACTTTACCTGCTGGCACTTCAATTTCCACAATATCTCCTTTAGATTTGCCAATTAATCCTGCCCCAATTGCTGATTTACTCGAAATTTTACCTAATTTCATATCTGCTTCTTTTTCAGAAACTATCATATAAACCATCTCTCTATTCGCGTTTATATTTCTAACTTGAACTTTACTCAATAAATTAACTTTATTAATATCCAACTTTGTTTCATCAATAACCCTAGCCATGGCAAACATCGTTTCTAACTGTGATATTTTAGCTTCTAGCAAACCTTGAGCCTCTTTAGCTGCATCATACTCAGCATTTTCAGATAAATCCCCTTTATCTCTTGCTTCGGCTATTTGGGCGCTGATTGCGGGTCTCTTAACTCGTTTTAAATCATCAATTTCTTTTTTGAGGTTATCATAACCGTCTTTAGTTAAATATACAATGTCTGACATAATTTTTGTAGTTGGTTTATAAAAAAACAAGTGCTCTCAATATTGAAAGCACTTGTGCAAAAGTAAAGCTATTTTTTTAATTAATCAAGAGCAACCCTAATACCAAATGTATGAGTACCAGAAAATGGTCTTGTAAATCTATATGAATAATCTATTCCAAATCTGCTATTATTTAATCTTGTTCCATTTGAATCTTTTTTAGACATAGGAATTTGAATAGATGTTCCAACATTTAAACCAGTGTATGCATTATTTCTAGTTTCATAGTTAAACACCCCTTTTTCGTAATTATAGCCAGCTCTTAATAAAAGTAATTCTTTGTAAGCGTATTCAACTCCAAGAGATGTTTGATTGTACATTGCCACATTATTTGTGAAAGTAATTGCTGGAGTTAATCTATGCCAATATGAATTTGAATCTTTATCTAATCTAAAATCATAAGCTAAACCGATATTTATTTGCGAAGGCAAAGCTGTTTTATCACTTCTTTGCGAAGTTGTTTGTTCATATGATTTTCCATCAATTCGTGATTTAGCGGCTAAACCATCTCCAGTATATCTAACATCAGTCCCTAGATTTTTAATACTTACTCCAAATCTGATATCGCTACCTCTTGCAGCAGCAGGGTTATTTTCAGGATTTTGATATTTTACTTGAGATTTTTTTCCTCTTACAAATTGGTCTGCATATTGTAAACCTGCATCAAATGCCATTGCTCCAACCCTAACATCAGGAGTTGATTCACTTGCAATTTTTACATTTAGTCCAGCAGAAATACGTTCAGAAAAGTTATAAGCATAAGCTAAATTAACATTACTGATTGAAGGACGGTAAGTACCAATTCCACCATCTGGTTGATCAAATGTAGTAATAGGAATCTGCCCTAAAGCAAATGACATAACACTGATACCTATTACGCCATCCTCACCAACTTTTTGTCCGAAACCAAATGTATTGATATTGATACCAGTTCCACCCAACCAAGAGGTTCTACTAAAGGCTATATCTGTGCTAGCAATTCGCCCTAAACCCGCAATATTTAGATAAAAAGATTCAACACCTGAAACTCCAGCAGAGTATGAATTACCCATACCACTAGATTTACCCCAACCATTGATTAATAACTGTGTAAAACCATACTGACCTCCTCTTGGTGGACCATCCATATTTTGAGAACTAACGCTAAACGAAGTCATTAACAAACTGAGAACTATATATATTTTTTTCATTCTATTTTCTTTAAAAGTGGATTAATAAGTATCTAAATCTAATTGACGAACAACTCCATACCATTTCAATATTTTTTCACCTAAATCACCACAATCAACATGGATGATATAGAATCCGCTGGCAATAGGTACTCTGTTATTATTTTTCATATCCCAATCAGCAAAGGTTTCCAAATCATCTTTTTTAATTCTTCTTACCAAAGTTCCATTCAAAGTATAAATTGAAATAGTAGCTTTAGGCGGCAAGTTAGTAATTTTAACCCTTGTATCGATAGCACTTGATTCATAACCAGATGCAGCATAATAAGGATTAGGAACAATATTAATAAGATTTACAGATTTTTTACCAGTTTCCCCATTAATATTATTGTATATGCTCTCCGTATTAAATGTATAAGTAGGTAATTTTGTAGTATCACCATACTCTGTAAACTTCTTAGTAAATGGTTTTCTCATATTAAGTGTGATATCAACATCTGTTGGTGGCACACCATTATCCATTTTAAACCCTCGCACTGCAAATGCAGGGATTACCCACATGGCTTGAGAGAAAACCCTTCTTTTGTCTATTGCACTTCCAGAATTAAGGAGTTGCAAATATTCATTTCCTTCATCATAGGTTGGACCTCTGTAATTTCTTGCAGCCATACCTTGATAACTTCCCATCACATATATAAAATGTTTGCCACCAAAAGAAACATAAGTTCCGTTTGATATTGTGCTTGTAGGATTCCATATCATATCACGACCATTGTCTGATGGCACATAAGAATCCTCTCCAAAGATAATATTTAATCTTTCACCCGTTTCCATATTAACAGCATAACCAGGGAAATAACTTCTACCTGTTTCTGATGCATCAACCTCCCATTTAATAAATTTACCATCTGATGTATTGAAAATTGGCTTTTTTGAGTTAGCTGCTCTTGGACTAAATTTTGAAACTGCACCTTCTGTCAAAACAGGATCCTCTCCCATTTCTACAACCACACATTTAGTCCATTTTCTAACATCAGATGTTAAAACGATTTTAACACTTGCTAATTCTGATAAAGGATTATCTGTTACTCCTGATAAAGAATAACCTGGGTTGTATAAAATTGAACCTGCACCAGCACCAGAAGGTTTAGGGCCTAAGGTTCTGGCAGTTAATGCATATGGAGCTATTCTACCATCCCATATTTTTTCATACACTTCATACGGATCATAAGAATCGTTTCCAGTATGATTGGGATCAAAATCTGCATTAAAATCATGTGAATATGCATCAAATGTAGATGACAAACCACTTGTTCCAGATCTTATCCAATTGAAAATTGCGTTATCACCATCAACATCTGTTATTGCAGTTAACCATTGTTTATTTTCATCTGCAAATGTTACGCTATATCCTAAAAATCCATTGGTAGTTTCACCGTAAGGATTTCTACCTGGTGCCGGCACTTGTTGAATCTCTACAGCTAGCCCCCAATCTCTTAAACTATTAGCTGTTTTTATTGGCCCACCTATAGAAATTCTACCTTGAACTGTTTCAATTCTAGAAGCGATAGTCCCTTCAGAATAAACTACTTCATTAGTTGTTAAATTGGTAAGCATCCAATAAGATCCTGCAGAAATTGAATCTTGAAATCTACTATTTGCAGTTCCTCTTGGATTAACTCTAACATTAAATGGTTCAATAAATTTAAATTCAAATTCTGCTTTTGGAACTAAAAGTGGATCAACTACTTTAATATTTACTGGACCTTTTCCACCTAAATAAACTGGTTCATCTATTTTATTATTGGCAATAATTGCATCAATAGTTTCTTTAGAAAATTCTATCACCTGACCGCCATTACCTTGACCTTGAATTTGTTTTAAAATTGGTCCATCACCATAAGATGCTTGTTGATTACTTCCACCAGACTCAGGAGAAGTCTTGCGTGGGTAGCCAGAGAATCTTACAGTACTTCTACTAGGTAAAAATTGAACTGGCTCTAATTTATTAGGGTCATTTGACGGATAGCCATAAGCTAACAACAAATAATAATATGTTTTAAAGTTAACCAACGTTTTGTCTGACCCTGCAGCAAAGGCATCTTCTTTGATACTAATTGTTCTTCTAACACCCTCGTTAGCACCATCTACTTTTAGTTTAGGAACTAATGCTGAAACATCAGCGTCATATTCTAAATTAATCATATTTGTAATATCATCTTTGGCATCACATTGAAATACTAATCTAGCTCTTTCAATATTTTCTAATTCACTGTTAGAAACTGTTCCATCTTTTAATTGATATAACATGTAACCTTGGAATTTATATTCTATTACTTGATTTAATTCATTTTTAACATCTTCAAAATAAGCTTCAGTTTTATCAGAATTCATCATTTTAACAACTAACTCATTTTCCAATTCTTGAAGTTCAACAACTGGTGGCTCAGGACCGCTTACTAAATTAAATTTATTGTTAAATAGTTTTTGAGCTTTATCACTTGCCAATTTTAATAACCCTAATGAACCCGTTGCTCCACCTGAAGTAGCTCTTGCCCAAACTACCCCTACTGTTACATAGTTAACCGCCCCATTTAACAATGTAAATGGACCAGCTGATTGCAAGAAACGTCTATCTGCGGGTTGGTTACCAGCACTTTTTTCAGTCCATCTTGGCAAATTAGCAGTAGCAGGATTAGTTCCATCATCAAACATATACTTAGTACAAATAGACCCATTAACGCCATTGCCACCAAATTTCATACAAACGCCATTCATCCAATTTCCTTGAATTAAATTATAAAAATCAATCGCATTATTTGGATTTCCATTTACAGGATTGAAGTTATTATCATAATAAACAAAAGCTCCCATCCCTAATTGGTTTCCAGCAGAATCTAATGGCCCTTCAAAAAAGTCAACACCAATACTTGGAGGATTTAAACCATAACCTAAAACACCTTCATCATTATCATCCCCATTATAGCAATATCCTAAACTTCTTCCAACATCACAACCTACATAATCATCTGCATAATTTCCTAAATCAGCATCTACCCATTGACCAAAATATGTTTTATCTAAAGCTTCAAAACCTCTGTTAACAACTTTCGATCTATAAAAGGTCATGTTATTAACTTCATCATTGGTTTGAAAAGCAAAAGCAGTTGTTTGAATTTCAAGTCCTATTGGAATACCACCTGTTTCAGAATGCACATTACCTCTATCATTGTATACAAACCAAATCATTTGATCTGGTTGGTCTTTTGGTAAATTTTTATCATTATCTCTTGTTGGATCTAAAATTGGATAATCACCTTGAGTGGGGTCGTAAAATCCATTTTGATCTAAATCAAAAAATGGCGCTAAATCTGTTGTTTGACCAGTTGCAAATGGAACATTTGGGTTTCCATAAGCTGGCCACTCTAAGATTCCTTTAGCAATATCAGTGTTACCTGAATTTTGTTGTCTTAACAATTCTTCTCTAGTTACTTTAAACATTCTATCCCAAGATTCGCATCTTGATGCATCTGTACTCACATTATTTACATCCAAGGTGCCCGGCCAAAAATCATTACCCCTTTGTCTGTATGTCATAGCTGCCATACGAAGGTTGCCGTCTCCTCTTCCAAGACCACCAATCCATAGTGCTCCAGCAAACAAGGAATGTTTTCTTATACTATTAGCATCTGATACTTTTGGTATTTCATATTTAGGGTTATTTAAATCCCACCACATATCACCTCCATTTAGAATTCTAGTTCTAACATTGTTGATATCTAAATCCGCACTTTGAGATGCAGCTTTACAATTATTGGCAAACTCAGCAAAACCATTGCCTCTGCCTTGAGTTGAGCCTCCGTTTCCTCTATTAGGATTAAAGTTTTTGATCTCAGCACCAAAAATGGTATGAGTTATTAAAACTATCACTAATAGAAGATTGAATTTGTTAAAAACACTTTTCATAATTATATTAAATTTATTGTACATTGATATTTATTGATTAAAAGAATACTCTTGCTCCCAAATACATCATTCTTGGTGCTTGAAAATTGAATGGACTGTTAACCGCTGCTCTGTAGTAAAATGTATATGCAGCTGCATCTAATTGGTTTTGTAAAGCTTGTCGACCTTGTGGTGAATTTAAGAATCCATCATCCTCTGCACTTCCTGAGTATGGATTAACAGAGAATACATTTCTTGTGTTCAATAAATTCGTTACAAAATAATAAACTTGTAAATAAGCTCCTCTAGATTTTCCATCTTTGGTTTTCCAATCTAATGGAATGTCTTTTTGAATATTTAAATTACTGTTAAACTGCCAAGGCAAGCGAGAGCCAAATGGAGTACCTTTGATTGGTGATCTATTAGCAGAACCTAATTGAACTGGCTGCAATGTTGCAGTATATGGCAATCCAGAAACTGCGGTGAAAGATAAATTGATATTTGTATTTGATAATACTTTTACATTGCCTATTACCGGACCTGTATATTTTCTTTTTGCTTTTTCTTTTGGTGTTATACCTTTTCCATCAAAAAACGCCCAGTTAATAACTCCCTTAAATTGATGTCGAATGTCTAACTCTCCCATTGGAAACAAACTTCTTAAGTTCGGTTGATTACTTGCAATCAAGGCTCTTTGAGAATTGATATTTGAACCAGTTCCATCAGCAAATTGTAAGGTATAGTTACCACTTAAGCTGATGTTATTTTGAGCTTTATAATCTGCCTCTAATATCAAACCTTTAACTGTGCTAAAATCTAAGTTATTAAAACTGATGTAGGTAATAGGATAAGCATTATTGAATTGAAAAGCCGAAATATCATTTCTAGTTTCTCTATAGTAAGAAATAAAACTTAGTAATGTCGTAGGAGAAACTTGTTGTTTAAAACCTATTTGATAATCGGTAGTGATTCTTGGTGTTAAAGCAGGATTCGAAATAGAATTTGTTGCTTTTTGATCTAAGAATACATAATCATCTATAGTTGCAAAGTTTGCATTTGGTCTTTGTGCTAATACGTCATAACTGGCAAAGAATAAACTTTTAGGATTTAATGGAAACTTGAAGAATATTCTTGGAAGAATATTTACTTTTGGTTGATAATCTTTAAATGATTCTCTCGTAACCTCTTGTCTATTGGCATCAACTAACAATGGTGCAATTTTACCATTACTTGTTCTATTTGCAATTAAATCAGGGGTTGAAAGCAATGTTCCATTTTCATCATACCAATTATTGTCTTTTCTATATCCTAAAATTTTTCTTGGGTTATTGACATCATCTACATAAACAGCATAATCTGATGAAATATTGTCTGGGTGTACAATATTCTTTCCATCTAATTCTTTAACCTCACCAGCTTGTCTAATTGGATACAATGAATAAGGATCGTTTAGAACCAATTGATTGGCATCAAATCTTTCTAATCTTAATCCCAAACGGAATTCTAAATCTTTAAAGAAGAATTGATCTTGAAACCAAGCAGCTGTGTATATTGGCATAAATGCTCCAATGGATCTTTTTGCTTTATCATCTAAAAAGTCATTGACACTTGGTCTGCCTCTAAGTTTATTTCCTAAATGATCATAACCTGAATATGAAACTATAGCACTTCCATTATTTAACAATTCGTCTGCACTGAACATATCTAAAGAAAAGTCAGATGGTTTAAATGAATTAACATCTAAAAATGTTGTTTCAGTAATTGGCTTTCCGTATACATCTGTAGCACCCCTAGAAATTAATCTATTTCTAAGTTCACGATCAAATTGAGATTGATTTTCTTTATTAACTAATCTGTTATATCTAATTGTATCTTGGAATACGCCATTGGCATCATAAGATAATATTGGGTTATTTCTGTCTAATTCTGCAATATGGCTATTAGCATATTGATACATTAAACGCCAAAGGTTATTCGCTCCAACTGAATATGATCTTTGAACAATTTGCTCATATGTTAAACCAAATTGCAATTTATGACCAGATGCTGCTTTTTTAGCACTGTTTTGTGGACCTTTAACTTCTGTTTCTCCCATGGCAAACAAAGTGTAACGCTCATTTTGAGATTTCCCATATCCAGACAATTGTGTTCCAGGTGAATTCCATAAAGAATAGATATTGTTAGGATTGTAACCATTTAAAAGACCTTGTAATTGAAGAATTTGTTGGTCGTTTGTTACAGTGGCTCCTAACTCTTCAAATCTATTGAACAAGGCATTGGTGTAATTACCTCTCACTGTGTTGATGTCAGCTTGTTTGAATCTGATTGCTGTATCTCTAAAACCACTTTGTTCCCAAAAATTTCTTAAGAAAACTGTGTCACCTTTTTCATTTACGAATCTTCTTGATGGTGCATTTGGGTTATTCAAATTACCATAATAGCTGTAAAACTCTGTTGGATAATGGACAAACTGACCAATGTAACCATAATTAAAGATATTTTCTCTGTGATCATTGTCCATATTTTTAGCCCATGTAGATTGATAATCGAATCTTACTGTAAAATAGGTATTATTTAGCGTTACATAATCCGCTTTTCTTGCAGAATCAGGTCCTTTAAAATTTTGAGTGTATTTTAAATATCCTAAAGTATATAAACTTCTGCTAAATGGATTTTGCTTGTAAGCCATGATATTATTTCCTCCACCTACGGATTGATTATATACAAAGTTTCCAAAAGCAGATAAAGTTGCTAAATCTGAAATTCTGAAATCTAACTTAGCTTGTGCCGCAGAAGAGAACGCGTAAGTGTTTGGTCTAACTTTTTGAAGGTTATAATCATTTTCATTTAAATAATTTGCATTGTGAACTAAACCTCCATCGGTATTAACTCTCAATGGATTTTTTTCTATTTCAGCTAAAACATCATCTTTGATGACATAATATCCGATATATGATGGACTAGGTTCTCTTTGATAGTTTATAGTTCCTGAAATATTTAAAGCTGCAATTGGAATTCGTTTGATTGAGCTTTCTCCTGTTAAATAACGGGGATTGTCTTTCCAAAGAATTGGACTGGCATAAAACCCTTCAATTAAATTATGATGATATGGATTGAAAAGGCTGGTTGTTCTAGCTTCTAAACTAGCTGATTTTTTTGCTGAAACACCACCTTTAGTCGTAATTGAAATTCCTAAACCTGTAAAGTCACCATACTGTGCTGGAATACCAGCTTGCATGATATCTACTTGGCCGTTCATACTTTGGTTTACAGATGAGTTATTAACACGAACACCATCTACGAATACAGCTGTACCATCTGTTCTAGCCCCTCTACCACTTAAACCACCTCGGGTACTTGTAACACCAGATTGAAATTGTGCCATCGTGGTAGCTCCTCTAAAACCTGATTTTTGAATTTGATCTCCAGAAACAGTTTGTGTAGTTGACGTTGATTCCAATTTAGTTTTCTGTTGTTTGTCTCTTTGAGCCGACTTATCACCTGTTCCAACTTGGACAATCTCTGCTTCCACTTCAAATGTCATGGTTTTACCCTCAGTTGTGATATTAATATCGTCATACTCCTTAGTTACAAAACGAATTTTGTCACCTACAATTTTAACAGTGTATAAACCAGGTTCAATGTTAATAATTGAAAATGATCCATTTTTTTCTGTTCTTGCTCTTTTAACAACTTCTCCATTTGAATTTAACAATTCAACCGAAGCATTAGACATTGGTTCTTTATCTTTTTCTACAGTTCCTCTCAAAAACCCCATATTTGTTTGAGAAAACACTGTGGAAATGGAGACAAAACTTAACAACAACAACAATAAACGATTGGTAATCTTAATATTCATATTTTTATCTTAATAACAATTTTTTTATTTTTTAAAAAGTGAGGCAATTTCATTGTTTTTTTTCTATAATTCAAGATTCATGTGATTTTTTTTTATTTTTATCGAAAAATCAATGATTTTCTGTGATAAGACTTCAGCAATTTTAAAGTAGCTTTCGTGTGTCCATCCTGCAACATGTGGTGTTACAATTACTTGATTTTTAGATATTAAAGCACTTAATTCACCTCTTTCTTTTACCGACATTTCATTCAAATTCTCATTTTCTAACACATCTGTGCCATATTGTTTTATTTTTCCACTATTTATACCCGAAAGTACATCTGCTTGATTTACAATGCCTCCTCGAGAGGTATTTATCATCACAACACCATGTTTACATTGATTAATTAGTCGCTCATCAATCAATTTTGACGTAAATTGAGTCAAAGGAATATGAAAACTAATCACATCCGATTGGTTGATAATTTCTTGAAAATCTACTATTTTAACAAAATCAAATGGATTACTATCATGGAATTTATCATATGCAATAATTTTACAATCAAATCCTTGCAATCTTTTAGCAAAACTTGTTCCGGTGTTTCCAAAACCAAATATCCCTATTGTTTTACCTCCAATTTCCCAGCCTCTGTTATCCTCTCTGTTAAATTGAAAATTCGTTATTTCTTGATGACCTTTAACAATGTTGTTACTAAGTGATAAGAGCAAACCCATAGTATGTTCTGCTACTGCATCTCTGTTGCCTTCAGGGGCATTTAATAGAGCAATACCTTTGGACTTAGAATATTCTTCATCAATATTATCCATACCGGCCCCACCTCTAGCAATGCATTTTAATTTTGGCAATTGTGATAAAACTGCTTCGTTAAAATTAATCTTACTTCTAACTGCTACAATTTCGGAGTCTTTAATAATCTGAATAACATTCGCTTGATTAATTTGTGGTTGATAATCAACTTCAAAATACTGAGAAAGCCTCTCCAAAAACAAAGGATGAAAATCATCCACGATTGAAATTTTTAAACGTTTGGTAATCATGTTAGGATGGGCAAATAAACCCGAGCAAAATAATACAACAATTGATAATAACAAAACAAATCTTACCCATCCTTCCATGATTGAAATTAACACACACTTAACATTTAACTTTAACAATTTTGGGGACATTTTCGATCAACCTTTGATATATTGGACAAAAGTCAATTAATAAATGCTGCAAATAATCGAAAACTATCTGCAAAAATCTGATTTTTAGCGAATTAATTTTCAATATGGAGACTTGAAACCTCCAAATTGATAAATAAATGTGCTTTGTTATTAAAACTTTGGGGATCTTCTGTCGTAAAAAAAGTTCTTTTTGAATCCATTGAAATTAAAACCTCAATTTCAGGATGTCTATACAAATAGTCTTCTAACTTATTGGATACAATTTCACCTTGTGTTAAAATTTTAATATGCTTAGGGACAAAAGAATTCAGCAAAGGCAATAAAATTGGATAATGCGTACAACCCAAAATAATAGTGTCAATTTCTGAAGATTGAATTAAAAGTTGATTAATATTTTCTTTAATAAAATATTGCCCACCTTCTGTATTGTGTAAATTATTTTCAACCAAAGGCACCCACATTGGACAAGCCTGCTGAAATACAGAAATATCAGCATACAATTTTTGAATCTCTAAAGGGTAAGAATTTGAAATAACTGTTCCTGGAGTGGCAAAAACACCTACATGTCTCGTTTTGGAATATTCGCCTAACTCTTCAACCGTTGGCCTAATAACCCCTAACACTTTAAATGGTTCATCAAAATTGAGCAAATCGTTTTGTTGAATTGTTCTGAGTGCTTTTGCTGAGGCAGTATTGCAAGCAATGATAACAAGCCTACAACCCAATTCATATAATTTAGTAATTCCTTCTAACGTGTATTTATAAACAGTATCAAAACTTCGAGTCCCATATGGAACTCTGGCATTATCTCCTAAATAAATGTAATCATAAATAGGCAGTTTGTCAACAATGGATTTAAAAACTGTTAAACCACCAACTCCTGAGTCAAATACACCTATGGGATGTTTTCGTTTGGATGTTTGAAGCTGACTCAAAGAGACTATTATCTATTTGGTGTTGGTCTAGGACCTACAGTTTTTGGAACCATAGAGCTTGGCTTGTCTTTAATATTCAATTTATCCTTTACGGCTTTGTCAAGATTAAATTGTTCATCAGCATATAATAAAGTACCATAGCTGTTATCAATAACATGAGAATAGCCTAACTCTTTAGCAACTTCGCCAACTGCAGCTTCAACTTTCTTTTTAATAGGAGCTACCAACTCCGCCATTTTTGCTTTCAAACTATCTTCCATAGATTGTGCATATTCTTGATAATCTTGTTGAATTGTCATCATTTGTTGTTGTAATGATTTTAATCTAATCTGACTTGGTTGTGCTTTCTTAGACTCAACTTCTAACTTTTTTTCAGTGGCAACATATTCAGCCTGATAGTTTTTTAATTCATCCTCTAATGCAGCTTGATACAGTTCATATTCATTAGATGCAACTTTATATTCGGGCATTGCAGTTATAATTTCCTGAAAATTAAGATGTCCTATTTTTTGCGAAAAACTTTGATTAATAAAAAGAAAAGTTGCTGCGATTAATACTGGTTTTATAATTGATTGATACATTTAAAATTGATAATTTATGGTTTATTTAATCTTTTGTTGGGGTTACACCTAATTCGTCCAAAACATCATCACTTCGGTCAAATTTCGGATTGCTATATAGTATGTTCATGTTGGCAGATTTGTCGAAAATAAAATCTAGTCCGTTTTTCTTAGCAACTTTTAAAATTGCATCACTTATTTTAGACTGAATTGGTTTGATTAGTTCTTGTCTTTTTTTAAAGAGTTCTCCATTAACACCAAATTTTTCTTGCTCAAATTCTCGAAGTTTATTTTCCTTTTCTACTATGGCGTCTTCTCTTTCTTTTCTTTGTGATGGACTAAGTAATATTTCCTCTGACTTATAGTCTTTGTATAATTTATCAATAGCATCTTTCATTGTTTGAATTTCACTCTCCCATTTTTGTGAAATTTCATTTAATTGTTTTTGAGCTGCTTTATATTCTGTTAGCTGTCCTAAAATATAATCCGTGTCTACATAACCAAATTTTTGTGCTGATAATTGCCCAATTCCTAAAAAAGCAATTATTAAAATGAATAAATATTTAAATTTCATATTTCTTATTCTTTAATTTTATGTATTTAAAACGAAATTCGTGCCAAATATTGTGAAGGGTGCGAAATTAATTCTATTTTATTAAATTTAATAAAAAACTTTAAGGCAGCAACAATGAACTATCTCCATAACTCAAAAATCTGAACTTATTAGTAATTGCATATTGGTATATCTTTTTCCAATCTTCTCCAATTAATGCCGAAACTAGAAACAACAATGTTGACTTTGGTTGATGAAAATTTGTAACTAAGCCTTTAATAACTTTAAATTGATACCCAGGCATAATCATAATGGAGGTTTGTCCACTTAAAACACTTAATTGATTTGTTTGCATATAATCTTTAATTGCGGTGTAAGATTCTTGCAAAGATGGCAATTCTCTTTCTTCTGAATATTGGCGCCATAAAAATTGTTCAATATCAAGTGGATGATCTAATTTTTTAATAATTTTAAAGCCAACCCAATAAAGACTTTCCATTACCCTAATAGAAGTTGTCCCTACAGCAATTAACTTTTCATGACTTTGTATTATTGAATGTATGGTTGAGACATTGCACGAAAAAAACTCATGATGCATTGGGTGCTCTGTAATATTTTCGGTTTTTACAGGCAAAAATGTACCCGCACTTACATGTAAGGTAACATTTAGTCGAGGTATAGATTTCTCACTGATTTTATCTATCAGTTGTTTTGTGAAATGCAAACCAGCAGTTGGTGCTGCTACAGAACCTAATGTTTTGGAATAAACTGTTTGATAACGATTCGTATCATTTTCAATAGCATTTCTTTTAATATATGGTGGCAAAGGCATTGAACCAATCATGGTTAAAATTTCTATAAATGATAACCCATTGTTCCACTTAATTTTAACAACTTGATCCGATATAATCGAAAAATGAATCTGAGTTTGATCAATATTTAAATTCAACGAATCTGTTAAAGCCCATTTTTTCTTATTACCTATCAAACATTCCCAAATGGTTTCACTTGTTGAATTTAGAGAAGCTGTATATTCTTGTTGAAAAGGTTGGAGTAAAAATAATTCAATCTTTGCTCCATTTTTGTTTTGTAGAAAAATTCTTGCGGGAATAACTTTTGCATCATTAAAAATCAATGTAGCATTTTCTGGCAACACCTCCAACAAATTAGAAAAGATTGTTTCTGAAATTTTGTTTTGATTAAAAACTAAAAGCTTACTTGAATCTCTTGGCTCAACAGGTATTTGAGCAATAAAAGCTTCAGGCAATTCATAATTAAATTGTTCTAATGAGTAATTAGTCATTTTCATTTAAAAATTTTACGAGTTTTTGGATAGCCATAGCTCTGTGACTTATTTTGTTTTTGATTTCTGCACCTAACTCAGCAAAAGTGTTTTCAAATCCTTCTGGTATAAAAACAGGATCGTATCCAAAACCATTTACGCCTCTAGATTCCATTGCTATTTGTCCTTTCACAAAACCCTCAAAATAATGATACTTATTATTGAAATAAAGGCAAATTACAGTTTTAAATTGTGCATTTCGATTGGTTTCATTTGCCATTTTTTGTAGCAACAGATTTATATTATCATAATCAGAGGCCTTTTCGCCCGCAAATCTTGCACTATATACGCCTGGTTGTCCATTTAAACATTCCACTTCTAAACCACTATCATCTGAAAAACAAAAAGAATTCAAAAAATCCACGATGGCACTAGTTTTAATAAAAGAATTTTCATGAAAAGTATTGCCAGACTCAATGATTTCTGTTGTGTAATTTACATCTTTTAAACCAACAACTTCAAAATTATTTGACAGCAAGGCATTAATTTCATTTAATTTATGAGCATTATTACTAGCAAAAATGATTTTTTTTTTAACCATCGATTGAATTTTATATTTCAAAAATATTTTTAGTTATACCCCATAGTTTTAACTTCGAATCTTTGTTATTTAAGGTAACATTTACATCATCTAGGAATACAGTTTGAGTATCCTGTGTTTTGGTTAATATAAATTGTGGAACTTCTAATCCTAAAACCAAGGGATTAACCCCCCAAAAAAAGCAAATTTTAGGATTCAGTTTAACTTTGATATTTTCCCAGGTTATTCCGGGGTATTGATTTAGATTCAAAATTGCAAAACCATCTTTATCCATTTTGATTTTATCAGACTGAATGGCGTTAATATATTTAAAAAACATCTCATAATCTGTTTGATTTAAAAATTTTTCAGTTGAATTATTAATGATGTGTAAAAACCTCAATTGATTCTCTCCAAGCACGTTAATCGTGTCATAGTCTACTTTCTCTTGAACCATGTATATGCCATCTCCCATAAAAAGGTTAATACTTTCGGGAAAATTTTCTGATAAAATTAGGGAATCCTCCATTTTTTTAGTTTATTTCGCAGATAAAATGAGTTTCAAAATTAATATAAATCCAACAAATAATTCAAAATTATCAAATTTTGATCCTAATAATATTAGTTTCGGTAAAGTTTTTACTGATCATATGTTTATTTGCGACTTTTATGACAATGCATGGCATGATTTAAGAATTGTTCCATTTGGTAAAATACCATTAAGTCCAACATTATCAGCCTTACATTATGGTCAATCTATCTTTGAAGGAATGAAAGCCTATAAAAACGAAGATGGAATAATTACTTTTTTCAGACCAGATGAAAACCTCAAACGCCTCAATCGTTCAGCTGAGAGAATGAGTATGCCTGCTTTACCAGAAGGTATATTCATGTCTGCATTAGAAGAATTAATTAAATTAGACAAAGAATGGATTCCTACAGCAGAAGGTAGTTCATTGTATATACGTCCATTTATGTTTGCTACAGATGATTTTCTTGGTGTTAAATCAAGCGATAATTACAGTTTTATGATTTATGCATGTCCAGTTAGTTCATATTATGCTGGACATATTAAAGTACGTATTGAAGATAAATATACAAGAGCTGCTCCTGGAGGTGTTGGAAGTGCTAAATGTGCAGGCAATTATGCTGCTTCATTATATCCAAGAAATCTGGCTCAAAAAGACGGCTTCGACCAAGTATTGTGGACAGACGGATTAACCCACAGCATTATTGAAGAAACAGGCACGAGCAATGTATTTATTGTGACTAAGGATGGCGTTTTAACTCCAAAACTAACAGATACACTCTTACCTGGAATTACCAGAAAATCAGTTATACAACTTATTAAAGATAGAAATATTCAAATTGAAGAAAGAAACATTTATGTCAAAGAACTTATTGATTGGTATGAAAAAGGCGAATTGATAGAAATGTTTGTAACTGGAACTGCTGCAACCATAACAAATATTGACACATTTGGATACCTAGACAAAAAGTTTCCTCTTCAAGTTGAAGATAATATGCTTGGCAGTCAATTAAAAAGCGAACTTGAAAAAATAAAAACACTTCAATTAGAAGACAAACATAATTGGATAGTTAAACTTAACTTATCAGAAGAGGTAGTTGCCTAAAACATATGTACGAATTTTTAGAGGGAAAAATAGAACATGCTAATCCCGCTTTTATCATTGTAAATTGCAATGGCGTAGGTTATCATTTGCAAATTAGCATAAACACTTACGAAAAAACCAAACATTTAAAAGAAGCTAGAATATTAACTTATCTAGCAATAAAAGAAGACGCTCATGCATTATATGGTTTTTTTGATGAAACAGAAAGACAACTTTTTAAGCTCTTAATTTTAGTGAATGGCGTTGGCACTAATACTGCACGTATGATACTAAGCGGTCAATCGCCTAATGAAATAATAAGCGCTATTACAACAGGAAACTTAGCCATGCTAAAATCTGTTAAAGGCGTAGGACCAAAAACAGCTCAACGTATCATTTTAGAATTGCAAGACAAACTTGGCAAATTAGGCTCTATGAGCGATCCATTAGATGGCTATGTTTCCACTAATCATGCCTTTGATGAAGCATTATTAGCATTACAAGCATTAGGCTTTCAAAGAAATGTGTCAGAAAAAGTTTTATTAAAAATTACAAACAATAATAAAATTAGTTTTTCTGTAGAAGAAATGATAAAACAAAGTTTAAAACTATTATAAACTAAGTATGAGTCAAAGATTGAGCGATCAAATTAAATCCAGTGGTTCAAATACTGCTGTATTTATCCATCAGATAAAAAATAATCATGCAATTGCTAATGAAGATTTGTTAGCATTAGTAGAAATTTGTTCAAAATCAAATAATCCATTAGAATTATATACACACCGAGGTATAGAAAACAAAACCATTGATGAACTAATAAAAGACGGTAAAATTAGAGTTGTAGAACAATCTAGTTTTCAAGACGACATCAAGAATGTTATACCGCTTTGTTTACCTTTAACTAATTCACCTACACAAATTACCAAATGGGCTATAAAAGCCAACAAATCTTATAACGACCAATGGGTTATTGTAGCTGATGGAAAATTACCAGAAAAAGCCTCATTTATTCAGAAATTTTTACATTATTTTTCAAATTTTTGGCCTAAACTTTTCACAGGTGTTGACAGTCATTTAAGTGATTGTGAGGTAACCTTAATTCCGTTTGATGTTTTTGACCAATTAGTTATTAAAAACAAAATAGATTCTGCATGGCAAATAGCAGCACTAGCATCAAAAAACAATCAAATTAAAAAAGTTTCTTTTGATTTAGGATTAAACGATTTTAATTGGGGAGATGGATTTAAATCATTAATAAAAGGGAAATTATTAGGCTTTTGGTTATTGATATATAGTTTCTTTAAAATTACTAACACCAATCAATTAAAAATGACATGGCGAGACATTAATTTCCATGTTTATAAAAAAACTTTTGCGGTTTTATCCATCTTACTACTATCAACTATGATATGGATTGCCAAAGATTATAATGTTACTTGGGACGAACCTGCTCATAATGAATTTTCAAAATATGTCATAAAATATTATACAAGTTTTGGAAGCGATACATCTATGTTTGAATCAAAAAACAGCAATTTTGGCATCTTGACTTATGGTTCAAGCGTTGATTTAATAATAAGAGCAGTTAACGATATTTTTAGCATTAAAAATGAATATATAACAAGGCATATCATCGATGCAATGATTGGTTTCTTGATGATTTTATTTACGGCATTATTGGTCAGAAAACTTTCCGGTTGGCTACCTGCTGTTATTACAATCATAGCTCTGATAGCATCCCCATCATTATTTGGTCATTTCTTTAATAATTCCAAAGATATTCCATTTGCTACTGGTTATATCATGACCATATATTATTTAACTTGTTTGCTTTTGGAATTTCCCAATGCAAAGCACCAAACAAAAGTCATGCTAGCTGTCTCAATTGGTTTTGCCTTAAGTGTAAGGGTTGGGGCAATATTACTTTTTGCATACTTAGCTCTTTTTATCGGTTTGTATTGGTTAATTATTCAATCAAAAAAGAAAACATCATTCAAAGATAGTATTTTACCAAAATTGAAATTATTTTTAATCATTTCAATATCAGCATATTTTATTGGCATATTATTTTGGCCTTATGCCTTAAGACAACCACTAACAGGCGTTATAACGGCTCTTAAACAATTTGAGAAATTTGGATTACTGACTTATTATGAACTATTTGAAGGTGTCAGATTGTATGAAAAACCATGGTATTATATCCCAAAAATGGTATTAATTACAGCACCAGTAGGATTGTTAATTGGTTTTTTCATTTCATTCCTCACAACTTGGATTAAAAAGGACAAATTGCATTTATTAGTTATTGCTTTGTTAATTTTTGTAACTATTTTTCCATTGGCATATGCTATTTATAAAAAATCTTATGTTTATAACGGTTGGCGACACTTCTTATTCATTTATCCAAGTGTTACAGTATTAGGTATTTTAGGCTGGCAGGGATTGATTAATTTATTCAAAAATCAATCTATAAGAATCTATTTATGGATTTTACCACTTCTTTTATTTGTTAAACCTATTTTATGGAGTGTTCAAAATCATCCTTATCAGTATATGTATTTCAATGAAATAATTGGAGGCATTCAAGGTGCACATGGCAACTATGACATAGATTATTGGAATCAGACACCAAGAGCAGCATTTGAATGGCTTGTAAAAAATAAACCAGAAATATTAGAACTAGACGAAAATGGCAAATCTAAACTTAAAATTAATGCCAACTCTAATCAAGAAGCGCTTAAAACTTTTGTTCAAGAAGGAAAAGACGTGACATGTTTATGGACTAGAGAAATGGAATGGACCAATAATAACTGGGATTATGCCATTTGGAGTACACGCACTCTTTCAAAGAATCAAATTCTGGATGGCTATTGGCCACCAAAAGGCACCATTAAAACGATAGATGTAGATGGAGTGCCAATTACAGCCATTGTAAAAGCGGAACATCAACACAGCTATTGGGGTAACTATTACTTAAAAAAGAACAATTTTGACAGCGCATTGTATTTTTATTTAAAAGCATATGCATACAATCCATTAGAAGAGGAATTTGCTAGAGGTGTTGCAAACTCATATAAAGGTAAAATGAAATTGGATAGCTCTATTATATTTTATCAAAAGGCAATCAGCTTAAAAATAGGCAACTATGATGCGCTTCAGAGTATAGGAGAAATCTATTATACCCAATCAATGATGAAAGACCCTAATAATCCTGATGTTAATTTATTAAACAAAGCCTATGAAAACTTGGCTTTGGCATTTAAGAATAAGAAAAACTCTTCGGCTCCTTTATTGATGGGTGAAATTAATCTTTTGAAAAACCAAAACAATGAAGCAAGAGATTATTTCAATAAATTTTTGGAAACATATGGTAATGTTGGTAGAGGTTATTTAGGATTAGGTAAAGCTCAGTTAAGAATCAACGAATTAGATTCTGCTTTTATGAATTTTCAATATGCCATTCAATTGGAGCCAAACAATGCGGAGGCATATTACTATTTAGGAACAGAGCTTCAAAAAATTGGCAGAAAACAAGAAGCGGAACAGTTTTTGAATAAATATATGCAATTAATTGGCAATTGATAAAACAAAATGTTATATATTTGTATTTAGATTAGAAATAATTTATGAGAAAAGCACTTCTAATAGTTGTTCTCTATTTTTCAATTCAAACAATATTTGCTTCACATATTGTTGGAGGAGAGATGATGTACACTTATGCTGGCAGAAGTGGCAATAATTATCTCTACAACATCAAATTATTTGTTTATTTTGATTGTAAAAATGCTATGCCGGGAGTAATTGATAGTGATATTAATGGAATTACCATACACGTGTTCGACAATTCCAATAAAAACTCAGCTGTAAGAGCATTAAGCAAACAAAATATTACAGGCACAGATGAAAAGACCATTGCTGATTTAAATTACAATTGTATTAAAACCAAGCCAAATCAATGTGTTGTTAGATATACATTCAACACACAGGTTTCTTTACCTCCTAATTCTCAAGGATATACTATTACTTTTGAAAGATGTTGTAGAAATGAAATTATTGATAACATAAGAGTACCAAGTTCAACTGGAGCTACTTATTGGACAGAAATAAAAGATGTTAGACTAGGCAATAGTTCACCTGAGTTTGTATCATTACCTCCTAACTTTTTATGTACAAATGCACCACTAAGATTCGACCATAATGCCAAAGATATCAATGGAGACTCACTAGTATACGAATTATATCACCCTTTTCTTGGTGGAGACAACTCTGCAATATCACCATCAGGCGTAAAACCAGACATCTTTAATTTAGCTAACAATAAACCCCCTACATTTCCTTTTGATGATAATTCAAGAAAAGTAGCATGGCAAAATGCTTATTCAACCAATATGCAAATTGATGGATTACCCACTTTAACAATCAACAGGAATACAGGTAAATTATCATTAACGCCAAACAGAACTGGCAACTATGTAGTAGGCATTCGTGTTTTAGAATATAGAAATGGGGTAATAATTGGTGAAACAAAACGAGATTTTCAATTCAATGTTAGCGATTGCACTTTTGAAGTTGTTTCTGCATTTTTCATACCTCAATTTAGTTGTGCCAATCAAGAAGTTAATTTTCAAAATAGAAGTATAGGTGGCACTGAATTTTATTGGGATTTTGGCGACCCAAGTTCTATAAATAACAACTCTACAATAAGAAACCCAAAATATACTTATAATGCACCTGGCAAATACAAAGTTAAACTAATAACTAAAACAAATTTATGTTCAGACACATCCGATTATGAAATAACTATAAAAGAAGCCTTTAAAGCAAAACTCCCTAACGATACTATATTTTGTGGCGAATTTACCCAGACAATTCAAACCAATGTTCCAAACAAACAATATCTATGGAACACTGGAGAAACAAGTTCAAGCATAACAATAAACAAAGGTGGCACTTATATAGTAACTGTTACAGATCAACCATGTGTATCCAAAGATACCATGATTGTATTAAATGATTTATCTAAACTAGATTTAGGTCCAGATTCTGTGATTTGTAGAGACAGTTTTGTGCAATTTACCTATAAGGGAAAGACAGGATACAAGCAATATTTATGGAATGATAATACAACCAAACAAAGTGTTTTTATTTCAAAACTAGGCACCTATAAATTAAGCGTTATCAATCAAAACAATTGTCCTTTAATCGACTCGATAACATTTGTATTATATCCTCCTCCAAGATCAAGGTTAAGAGACACCATGTTTTGTGAAGGCACATCAGTCATATTAGATGGAACTAGTTATCATCTGCCAACCTTATCAGAAACAAATTATATTTGGAATTCTGGGCAAACCACACCTACCATTAATGTTTCAAATCCAGGCGAATATATCATCACCTTAAAAAACAAATTATGTACCATTTTTGATACGGCCATATTAGACTATTATTTCGTAGGATTAGATTTAGGTCCAGATACTTTTTATTGTGGTCCAGTAGACCGACTATTATCCCCTCAATATGATTATGTTTCATATTTATGGAACAATGAAATAAGAACCAAAACACTCAGAATAAATAACCCTGGATTGTATTATATATCAATCATAACAAAAGAAGGATGTTTTGCTAACGATTCTATTAGAATCAGTCAATTTCCTCCAATTAATGGCGGCTTGGGAGACGACACAACCATTTGTTTATCAAGTAGATTCAACTTATTTGCTAGCGATAGTATGACTGAATATCTTTGGAACACTGGTTCAAACACCAGAGATATTTTAGTAACAGATGCTGGTATATATTCTGTATGGGTAAAAAACAAAAATGGTTGTGAAGAAAGAGATACTATCGAAATTTTTGAAGATCCAAATGCACTTCCTTCAGAGCTTTTTATGCCAAACGCATTTACGCCAAATGATGACATCACAAATGACTTTTATCCTGGCAATAAATATACCGACCCTGGCGCAGATTATCTATTTAGGATTTTCAATCGTTGGGGAGAAAAAATATTTGAATCTGAAAACCCAAACCATCAATGGGATGGCAAAATAAAAGGCAATATTGCACAACAAGACGTCTATGTTTTTTATGTCAAATATGTTGCGTGTGATGAAATAGAAAGATCATTTAGAGGCACTTTTCACCTTATAAGATAACCTTATTTAAAAGGACTATCTTTTTCTTTTGAAACTTTATTGTAAACTATTTTATCCATCATCAATGGAAAAAACTTATTTAGCCATAATAACATTTTACCTTCAAAAGTCATGTAAACATAAGCTTTTTGTTTTAGAACAGCTTTAAAAATTGTTTTAGCAACTTGCTCCGCACTCATTAATTTCTCTTCAGAAAGGGGGCTTTCAGATTGAGAATTACCAATATGATTGAGCGCTGATTTTCTAATATTAGATTCCGTATATCCTGGGCAAGCTATTAATACTTTCAATCCTGTATTTAAATTTTCGACACGAAGAGATTCTAAAAAACCTTGAAGTGCAAATTTTGAGGCAGAATAACCTGTTCTTGCTGGCAAACCTTTGATACCAGCAATAGAAGAAACACCAACAATAGTGCCTTTTGATTTTAACAAAAAAGGAAGTGCAAATTTGGAACAATAAACAGCACCCCAAAAATTAACATCCATAACTTTTTTTATTACTTCTATATCACAATCATTAAACATAGCCCTCATACTTATCCCGGCATTATTTATTAAGATATCAATGCCTCCATATTTTGCAACACTCCTATTAATTAAATCTTGGCAATCTAATTCTTTACTTACATCACAAACAACAGAAAAAAAATGAGGTGAAATCAATTGACACTTTTGCTCAACCAATTTTAAATTATCGATATTTCTTGCTGCTAAAACAACATTAAACTTATTTTTCAAAAACAGATAGACTAAGGCCTCTCCTATTCCAGAAGAAGCTCCTGTTATGACAACTGTTTTTTGCATAGCTATTTTCTAATTATATCACATCCTTCTAAAGGCATTTCAGGATAATCGATGTCTATACCATCTAAACAATACTCAATAGCATCTTCTAAATAAGCCATCATAACTTGATTTTCATTTTGCCAATTGTCGTCAATAATACCATGATATACAAGTTCTCTTTTAGAATTAAATAAAAAAACTTCAGGTGTAACTTTAGCCCCTAATTCATCTGTTATTTGATGATTGCTATCTTTTAAGTATACAAAATCTAGTTGATTGTTACTCTCTAGAAATAATTTCATCTCCTCAATACTATCAGATGGTGATAAAGAATCATCATTGGGGTTAATTGCTATTAGAGCCATATTATCCTCTTCATATTGCCCATACAATTTGAAAATCCTATCCCAATATGCCTTAGAAATTTCACATGTATTAGACATGAAGACTATACAAAGGGCATATCTATCAGCAAAAGAATAGTTTGTATAGCTTATTCCATTGGCCGATTTTAATTCAAAATTATTGAGTTTATCTCCTATATTCATATGATTATTATTTATTGGCAAATATCCGATAAAAGTTTTAATTTTATAACATTAAAGAATCATGATAAAGGAAAATATAACATTGGTAATTGGAGCTAGTGAAAACGAATCTAGATATTCAAATATTGCAACAAGAATGTTGCTCAACAATCATTTTGCAGTAGTAGCTTTCGGAAAACGAAAAGGCAAAATACAACAAATTGAAATCGAAACTGATTGGGAAAACATAAAACAATTAAAAATACACACCGTTACGTTGTATATAAACCCTTCTCATCAAGAAAAATATATCTCATTAATTTTAAAATTAAAACCTGAAAGAATAATATTTAATCCAGGTACTGAAAACCCACTATTTACGAATTCACTTGAAAATGAGGGAATTAAATTTGAATTTGCCTGTACAATTGTTATGATAAACACCAATCAATATGCCTTATAAATGCCAAAAACCGTAACTTTCGTTACGGCTCTTGACAAAAACTAAAACTATGAAAACACTTCTGCAAATATAAAACTAGTTTTGAATAAAAATAACATTTTCACAAAATTATATCTAAAACATATCAACATTTGTTTTAACGAACTAATAACAATAAATTAATATGAAGCATGTTCATTTTCTTAATTAAAATAAATATTACCCTAAATTTGCAAACGCTTAATGTATCGAATCCTAATTATAATTGCATTTTTTAATACCCAGTTCGTTTTTTCACAAAGTGAAGTTTATGATACTGCAAAAAGAATTGATCCTTTTAAAAGTGACCAATACAACTTTTATAGCAATCATACATTTAACCAAGGTTATGATAGTTCCATGAATTATATTCATCAATATGATAAAATTAAAAGACAAAATACTGCAATACAATCATTAGGAGATATTTCGATGCCATATCTAAATCTTGGTTTCAAACCTGAAATAAGACATGGCTTTATAGCTGGTTTTCAACCTTTTGGAGATATTTATTTAAGAAATGATAGTGCAAAATTCTACAATAGCAAACTGCCTTTTACTGAATTTCATTACACCCAAGGCAACGCAAGCGCTGGTAGAAATGGCATGATTAATTTTGATGCAATGCACACACAAAACTTTGGAGAAAGAGCTAATGTTTCGGCATTATACCACAGTGCTAGCAATGTGGGATTTTACAAAAGGCAAAAATATGCTATGAAAAACTTACAACTTAGCTCTTATATAAAATCAAAAAACAACAGATATATTGCTACACTCTTATATTCATGGAACAAATCCATTGCCAATAATAATGGCGGAATTTTACCAACCTTAGAAAGTGATTCTAATTTCAGAGCCATACCATCAAATTTTAGACAAGTTGAAGTATCATTGGATAATTCTGACAATATAAATAAATACAGAGAGTATCAAATCAGCCAACAATATTGGTTGATTAGAAAATCAAACGCCCAAGACACTACTATTCAAAACATTCTTGCCATCAAACATCAATTTAATGTTTTAAAACAAATTAATGAATATACAGACAACTCAACAAGTCAAGATTTTTATAACAATGTATTTTATGGTGATAGCAAAATAACCAATGATTCAATGTTTTGTAGAGTAATAAGCAACGATTTTCAAATATTAACACCTCAAATATTTAATCAATCTTTTATGGCAGGTGTAACATTTGATAATATTGAATATTTTCAACAAATTAACCCCGATAATTATCACCAATTAAGTACACACAATTTAAGTATTCATTCAAAATATCAATTTATTTTTCTTAAAAGATTTCAATCTGATTTATCTGGCAGATTATATTTATCAGGCTTTAATTCTGGCGACTATTCGGCAAATTGGGTTAATAATTTTAAATTAAACAATAGAATAAGCCTAAAATCACAATTATTAACAACATCAAGGCGCCCTTCATACCAGCAATTATTCATGTTGAGCAATAACTATTTTTGGAATAATTCATTAAATAATTCTCAACAACAGCATTTGTCATTAGGCATTTATCAAAACGTCAAAAACAAAACAAACAATAATGCTTTTGCTTATACAAGAAGCAAAATTTCTGGCTATATTACCGCTAATTATACACTTATCAATGGTTATATTTATTTTGACGAAAAAGGTTTGCCTAAACAAGGTTCAGTTGGTCAAAATATTGCTCAAATAGAATTTATGAAAAATTTTGATTTTCGCAAATTCCAGATTAGACAACAACTTATTTACCAAGTTTTTTCTAACGAGATAAAAAACACCTTACTATTACCTGATATCCTATCTAAAACTTCTATATATTTCCAAAACTATGCTTTTAAAAAAAGCACATTTATCAAAATTGGATTAGATATAAATTATGTTAATAGCTATAGGGCTAATACTTTTAATCCTGCACTACAAAGCTTTATGCAAAGCAGTTTTAAAGTTGGGGGTTACCCATTTGTAGATTTTTTCATAAATGCTGAAATTAAAACAGCTAGAGTATTTTTTATAATGGAACACGCCAATCAGTTAGTTGAAACTTTTCAACAAGATGGCAATTTGAAATATCAATATTTATTTCCAAATTACATGTACACCAGTCCTTTTCATCCTTCTGCTCCAAGACGATTTAGATTGGGTTTTGCATGGAAGTTTTACTATTAATCATTTAATAAAACATATTTCACCACATAACTTTCATTGAATGATTTTATGTAAACATAATACACGCCAGGCTTCTTATAGGTTATATCAATTTGATTATTTATATAATTAAAATCAACCATTTTCCCATCCATGTATACGACTTTTACAACATCTTGTATTTCGGAATTTCCTTCACCAATACTAATTAAACCGTTTCCTGGATTTGGATAAAGACGTTTTGTTTCTCTCAATTTATTTTCAATACTCAATTCGTCAAAACAAAACAATGACAATAGTTTCATTGACTTAAAAACATTTAGCATTCCAGAAGTTAAATTTTTTCCTTCTAAAGATGGGAGATTATCTACACCCTCTAAAACAAATCTTTTAAGCAATAATGTCGCTCTCATTGGGTCATCTTTCATAAGATCATCAAATTTATCACAAGTATATGAATTTAAAAGCCCAATAGCACCAGTTACCATAGGAGCAGCAAATGATGTCCCATTGTGCCCATATCCATACAACATGTTATTAGAAATGTTTTGATTATTATATGCTCTTGATGAATAGATATTTGCTCCAGGGGCGCTTAAATCAACATTAGTTGTACTAAATCCACAATTAAAATACTGATTATTTACAGTAGTAGAACCAACCGTAATCAATGCTTTACTTTCACATAATGTTGGTAAATCTCCATATACATCTACATTTTCGGGAGAATTAGTAACAGCAACAACATTTAAAACACCTTGTTTTCCCAATGAATCATACATAGCACACCATAATGGAGCTTGATGAGGGAACTTTTTATCTAATCCCCAACTGCTATTAGTTGCAACTACAAATGCACCTTTTAATCCATTTGTTTGATTATATAATTTCCTTTGTTGCAAAACATAACTATATGCCTGTATAACATCAGATTGATAAATACTAATATTATACCCCGCAGTATCCGCAACATTTACAATCATCAATTTAACATGCCACATAATTCCGCTTATTCCAGTTTTGTTATTCCCTTTTGCTCCAATTATCCCAGCAACTGGTGTTCCATGATTAGCTTTATAATTAAAAGAATCACTTATATCATTATCTTGTCCCATAAAATTCCAACCATATACATCATCCACATATCCGTTGCTGTCATCGTCTATTAAATTGCCTGAAATCTCGCCTTTGTTTACCCAAATATTGCCTTGAAAATCCGGATGATTAACATGCAATCCATCATCAATTACTGCAACAACAATAGTATCGCCATTTTTATTCACTCCGCCTTTGCTTAAATCCCATGATTGAATTGCTTTAATGGCATTTAAATGCCATTGATTAGCCAAAAAAGAATCATTTGGAACCGAGTTTCTTAAAAAAACCCTGTCGTCATTTTGTGTTGTTAATAATTCTCCTATTAACTTTAATTGTTCTACAACTTGATTCATCGAATATTCATTTGTATTATATGTGCATTTAATTAATGTTTTATCGGCATTTAAGAAAGAGCACTTTAAACTTCTAAAAGACAATTCATTAAAGTCTATGAGATTAACTGATTTTGCATAATGAGCAATTAATGTATTTTCTTTTTTTTCAGGTGAAATTGAATAAATTTCGACAGAAAAACTAATTAAGATAATTATTGCAAAATATTTCATTGACACAAATTTAGTTTATTTTTTAGTAAAGAATATAATCATTAGACACTTTGAAAATAAAAAAGTTGCAGAACGACAAATATTTAGTGAATTTTGCCCCTTACATGACAAAACTTGAATTAATCAATCAAATAAACGAAAAACGCAGTTTACTTTGTGTTGGATTAGATACCGAAATATCAAAACTACCTGCACATCTTCCAAAAAACATTGAAGGCATTTTTGAATTTAATAAAAACATCATAAAAGCAACTTTACCATATTCTGTTGCCTATAAAATAAACACTGCTTTTTATGAACAATATGGAGCTGATGGCTGGCAATGTATGAACGAAACACTTCAATTGATTCCAAGAAATTGTTTTACAATTGCCGATGCTAAAAGAGGCGACATTGGAAACACGAGTAGTATGTATGCTCGAGCTTTTTTTGAAACTATGAATTTTGATGCAATTACAGTAGCACCCTATATGGGAAAAGATTCTTTACAACCTTTTTTTGAATTTAAAAATAAATGGGTAATATGCTTAGGATTAACAAGCAACAAAGGAAGTGAAGACTTTCAACTACTTAACGTTAACAATCGACCTCTTTATGAAGAAGTTATGTTAAAGACCAGTGAATGGGGCAATCACGAGAATTTGATGTTTGTAACAGGAGCTACAAAAGCTAATCAGTTAAAACATCTCAGAGATTTGTTTCCAGAATTCTTTTTCTTAGTGCCTGGAGTTGGAGCTCAAGGAGGCAGTGTGATAGATGTTTGCGAAAATGCCAAAACTAGTTTTGGTGGTTTATTAATAAATTCAAGTAGAGGCATAATCTATGCAAGCAATGGTGAAGATTATGCTGAAAAAGCTAAAATAGAAGCTCAGACAATCCAATCAGCATGCAATATATCTTAACTATCTAGTAATTAGCAAAGTAGTTAAAATCAATACTGAACTAACTACTATAAACCATTTAATCGCATTAGTTTTATTTGTATACTCAACATAATGGTTGTTTTTAGTTATTTCTAACGGAGGAATAGATGCAACCGATTTTACATTTAAGTCATAAATCATCAACGTTTTCTTTTTTTTCCCTTCTAAGTAACCTGGCGACCAAGGCTTAGAACGTCCCATTACCCTAATCAATTCATTAGATAAATTAAAATTAGTTGAACTAATAATATTTACATCCGAAATTTCACCACTTTTTTCAACATAAAAAGAAAACTTTATACTCTCGCCCGATATGTTTTGAATTTGAATACCTTTATAATCAATGCTAGTTTCTAAATACCTAAAAAAATCATCGTCTCCATTTTCAAATACAGGGATAGAGGTAATTGTATCAGAAGGTTTAATATAAGTTGATGTATCTGGTTGATATCTAAAAACCTCAACTTGAGCAATGCCATTTGTATAATGCATCAAGAAATGCAACCCTAAAATTAATAAATTAAACGATTTGTTAATCAACTTTATTAAACAATTGTGGCGTGAATCCTTCTATTCTAATTAAATAAAGACCTGTTTTCAATTCCTCGATATTGATTGTTTGAATATCATTATTCAAATCCATGACGGCACTTTTAACCAATCTACCATTAAAATCATAGATATAAATATTCTTCGATTGATATAATGTTGAATATATTCCCGCAATATTTATAACAGAAGTTGTTGGATTTGGATAAACAGAAAATACAGCATCGTTATTTATCGCGTTCAAATTGCTAATTGCAATATTTACGGGAATTGTAGTTGAGTCCTTACATCCATTGGATATTGATGTAATGGTTAATTTTATATTATAAACACCTGGCGTATTGTATCGATGTGTTACGGTTCCCAAATTACTTGTTTTACCATCTCCAAAATCCCATTTAATGGCACCACTTCCTGCATTTATTGGAGAAACCCTTACTTGTTGCCATGTTAAAATCTCAAAAGAGAAACCTGTAAAGGGCGAAGGATTTACAATTGGCTGTGCACTGAATTTAGGTCCAACACAACCCGCATAAACAGTATTGGCAAAATATTTTTTTGAACCATTCAATGGAGGGGTTTTAAATGATAAACCTGTAGATAGAATAGTTGCTGAAGTGTCACTTTCATACCAATTTACCTGACCTGGCCCATCAATAATTGCATTAAAAATAGCTGGATTTTTTGAGCAAATAGGATCAACCCATAGTTTTGTAAAACCCGGATAGTTATTAACAGTAGTTGTTACTTTAAGTCTAGTATTATCTATGCAAACACCACTGTAAGTTTCAATAAAATAATCTGTATTGACAATTGGATAGCTAACGTATTTACCCCCATCAAACAGTTGATTTCCGTTAATGGATGCATCAAACCATTTAACTCCACCAAAATTTGTACTGACAATAATTACAGAAGAATCCCCTTTACATATAATTGGTTGATTAACTCCACTAACAGAAGGAAATGCATCAACCGTAACGGTTACAGGAACTCTTGAACTACCGCATACACCATTAAAAGCATCGGCATAAAAAACTTTAATCTCCTTAACTGTTGGATTAAAAACAAAAGTATCATCATTACTAAATGGAGAACCACCACTGCCTACATTATACCACCTTGTTGTTAAACCAGAACCTGGAATTGAATTTAATTTAACAGAATTTGAAGAACTAGTCAAACATACAGAGGTATCATTTGAAACAATTGGTGGTGAAGGCGCAAAATCACTCCCTACATTTACTTTTATTTCTTGCCTAGGAGTTAATTTACAACCTAAATTATTTGCTTCAATAAAAAAAGAAACATTACTATTTAAAATTGGTGTTTGATATATTTCTCCAGTAAAAAAGGGAGATGAACTATTCAATGCATTATACCAAAGCACATTACCAACATTAGTACTAGCCTTTAAAATACCTCTTGAACCAGAGCAAATTGAATCATCTTTAAATATCAACGCAGTTGGGTAGTTATTGGCTTTTATTATCAACATTCTCATAGCACTTACACAACCGTTGTGATTAGACCTTACATAAACAGTATCACTTTTTACAACTTGATTGATTTTAAATTCCGTCCCTACTAAAAAAGGCGTAATACTATTAGATTTATTAAACCATTCAAAAACCACACCTGTATCCATAGACGAAGCTGTTAATTTGGCAGAATCCCCAACACAAACATTCAGAGGACCAATTACACTTGGCATGTCTGGCTTAAAATATAAATTTTTTATTGTTGTATCTATACAACCATTAAAATTAGGTCCTCTATATCCATATATTCTCGAAATCAATCTGATTTTATAGTCTTGTTTTGAAGTATATTTTACTGCATAATTAACTGCATTAAAATTTTGAAATTGATTGACACCAGTATTCCATAAATGACAAATATATCCCAAATTAAAATACTCGTATCTGTTATAGACATTAGAACCTGAAACATTATTTGGAGAAGCGTTTATAAACTTAACACTATCGCTTAGATTATAGCAATTGTTTACAATAGAAAAATCAGTGCCAAAATTATATTTCACATGTGGATGTAATAAAATATCACAATCAAATCTCACACCTGCAATATTCAAATTCCTTCCATTATACCATATCCCACTGATAGACCCGCAATTTAAATTATGACCTCTTCCATTTCCAGCACTATAACTATTGGTTACTACACCTGCATTCAAATTTATACTATCAGATTCAACAGTTAAAATATATTTACCGTTTAGTGTTATTGGCTTAAATGTGGCATGTTTTTCAATTCTAGATAAAACACCTCCACCAAATGTAGAATCTATTGTAATTGTATCACTCCTTAAAGCAGTTCCAGTTGGCAAACTATCAGAACTTGCGTTATATACATTACAAATCAAACGCATTTTTTTAGGCGATGGAGGATTAGCAGCTACAAATGCATAAAATGTAAAACCACTAAGAGTGATTGGACTTGGTGCATCATACAATTGTCCTAAGCTTCTTCCAGAATTAACAGTAACTGTAAAAAATGCTGTGCCTCGATATCTAGGAAATTCAACTGTATCTATACCGCAAACTTTGGGATTTATATTGCTTCTTTTATTACCATGATTGTCATTTAAAGCATGTTTGTTTAAATCATCTACTATTTTGTGAGGCAATTGAATCAATTGAGCATTAATTGAAGTTGCAGAAAATAATAGGATAAAAATAGCTGAGTAGAATACTTTCATTTGATAATATTTAAATTAAAAACGAAAGTAGAATATTTTTTTAAATAATACAACTTTTTAACAAAAATTAAACCAATAAACTTTCAATCAGATTCATTACATCAACTACTTCAATTCTATTAATACAAATATTATTAGGTTCTACACAATGAATTTGATCGCATGGATTACATTTTAAAACATGGTGTAATACATGAGCATTTTTGGAATATGGATAAAAAACATTAGGAACTCCAGGACCATATAAACCTATTATTGGGACATCAAAACAAGCTGCTACATGCAAAGGTCCACTTTCATTTCCAATATAAAAAAAAGCTTTTGAACATAGCGCAGACAAAACAGATAAATCAGGATGAGATGTAAAACTATAAGATTGACACTTCATTAATTCTCTAGCCTTCATTATTTCTTCCTCATCATCTTTTGTTCCCACAAAAACTACACTTATGTTTTTTTGAAACATAAAATCAGCTATTAATGCAAATCTATCTATAGGCCATTGTCTGAGTTTTTTTCTTGCACCAATATGAAAAATCGCATATTTATTAATATTATTTACTTTCAGAAAATCATCGACAACATGGTTTTCTTTATCAGAAAAATACAATTTCGGCTTTGTGACTAAAATATTTTTATCTAAAACAGGCTTAATTATTTCAAAATTTGTTTCCACTTCATGCAATTGATTTCCTTTATTTTTGAACCTTACTTCTGCCCTACTCAATCTAATTTGAGCCTTACTTAAAATAGATTTTAGCAAAGTATTCCAATTACCTCTTAATTCGACAATTAGCTGATATGAAGAATAATTAGTTTCCTTTTCAGTTATCAATTCATCTATATAAGGATCATACTGCAACATAGTTTTAACAAAAGATTTACATAAAACCGAAATATGCGCATTAGGATATGATTTTTTAAGGCTTTCAAAAACATGGGTAGAGGTAGCCATATCACCTATTTCATCTAATTTTATGATTAAAATCCGTTTTATTTCAATGGCCTTATTATTTTTGAAAAAAAATTTGTTAGCCATTATATTAGCTAAAAACAATATTTGCTCCGAACTAGGAAACTTCATATAATTGGATATAATACGATACTTGATGGGACTGCATCAGTTTCAATTTTTGGAAAATTAATTGAGACAAAATAATGGGCATCATGAATTTCATTAGCAATATAAACCAACTCAGAAATAGTTCTATCCAAAGGCACTTTTTCGTTTTCCACAAACCAGGCTTTGTGAGCGGCTAATTTACCTTCATCACTTTCCTTATCTATACTTGGTAAATCTGTAATAATATGTTTAAATCCTTTTGACTTAAGTAATTCTACAGACGCTTTAGTGAAATATGGGGGATTAGTATTAGAATAATTAATTGTTTTTTTATCCTCTTTATTTGGCAAGGTTCTAACTATTATAACATTAGCTTTATTATAATTATCTAAATATTCAAAAAAACTTTCATCAATTACTTTTTCATCACCAATTTCTTTTGGTTCAATAGTCAATAAAACCCCTAGCTGCAATAATGGCATCAAAACATTTCTCATATCAAAACCAACCTTTAAAACATGCAACGCACATTCTGTATGAGTTCCACTTGCGTGAGCATAGTAGGAAATTTTTTCACAATTAACACTTCCTCCATTCTCCAAACTTCCAGAAAACTGTGGACTTTCGTAATAAGAAAATGCTGGTTCATCTAGATAATAACAATTAACATTTAGAGTTTTATTGATAGGGATACTAATGTCATGAAACTTTTCCACATTTATCTGCCATTCTTTATTGTGATGTTCAATTTTTAAAATCATTTTGAAGCGAAATTAGAAAAATAAAAGAACAATTTACTAAATTTGAATTTTTAAATTAAAAATTGAACTCATACAAACTAAAAAAATACCTTAAAAACGCCTTATTGTTAATGGCAATTTGCATAGGTGGATTCTCACTTTATTATTCTCAAACCATGGTAAAAAAACTTTCAATTGAAGAAAGAAAAAAAATTAAACTTTGGGCAAATGCACAACATTTAATAACCAATGCAGAAACTGAACAAGAATTGAACACTTACCTTCAAATCATTGAATCAAACTCAACTATCCCCGTAATACTAAGTGACAAAAACCACATTATTGGATATCGCAATATTGACACTAATAAAACCAAGAAAAAAGATTTTTTAGAAAACTACTATCAAAAACTAAAACAAAAAAACGAACCAATCATCATCAATGTTTCAGAAAACGAAGAACAATATGTTTATTATGATGATTCAAGCACATTAAAACAACTTAAAACTTACCCATATTATCAACTGGGAATTGTTGCCTTATTTATAGCCGTTAGCTATTTTGCATTTAGCTATAGTAGAAAATCTGAGCAAAACCAAGTATGGGTTGGATTAGCCAAAGAAACTGCCCATCAATTAGGAACCCCAATGAGTTCCTTAATGGGTTGGGTAGATTTAATAGAATCAGACATAAATTTTGCCAATCCATCTTCATTCCAAGAAATGAGAAAGGACTTAGATAGACTAAAAGTTATTACTGAACGTTTTTCTAAGATAGGCGCTATACCCATAATTGCAGAAACCAATATTGGCGAACAACTTAAAGTGGCAATCAATTATATCAAAACAAGAAGTTCTGAAGATGTAATTTACCATTATGAAAACATAGAAGACCAGCTTTATGTAAACATTAATGTGCCCTTATTTGATTGGGTTATTGAAAACATATGCAAAAACGCTATTGATTCCATGGAAGGAAAAGGATCGATTACCATAGACTGTTTTTTAAAAAACGAACATATTTACATCGACATTTCAGACACAGGAAAAGGAATTCCGAAAGGGCTGCAAAAAAGAATTTTTAAACCTGGATTTACCACTAAAAAAAGAGGTTGGGGATTAGGTTTATCATTAGTAAAAAGAATTATTGAAAATTATCATAAGGGACATATTTTTGTAAAAGAAAGTATTCCAAACAAAAAAACCACCTTTAGAATCATTTTAAAACAAGTTAACAATGCCTGAATTCATCATAATCAATCCACAAGTTGCTCCTTTTGTAGGGCACATTCAATTAAACAGACCTAAAGAACTTAATGCACTAAATTTAGAATTGATGCTAGAAATTAAGCAAGCATTGATAGACTTTGATCAGGATGAAAACATCAGAGCAATTGTTATAAGTGGCAACGAGAGAGCATTTGCAGCAGGTGCGGATATCAAACAAATGGCAGGAAGAACAGCCATAGACATGTTGAAAATAGATCAGTTTACAACTTGGGATAGCATTCGCAAAACCAAGAAACCAATAATTGCTGCAGTTAGTGGATTTGCGTTAGGTGGAGGATGTGAATTAGCCATGATTTGCGACATGATGATAGCTAGCGAAACTGCTCAATTTGGTCAACCCGAAATTAGTATTGGTGTAATGCCTGGCGCTGGTGGAACTCAAAGACTAACAAGAATAATTGGCAAAGCAAAAGCAATGGAACTTGTTTTAACAGGCAAATTTATTTCTGCAGAGGAAGCCAAATCTTATGGACTTGTTAACAAAGTAGTTCCAGTAGAATTTTACCTTCAAGAAGCCATAAATTTAGCGTCTTTAATTGCCGAAAAATCACCAATTGCAGTTCAAATGGCTAAAGAAAGTGTGCTAAAAGCCTATGAAATGCCTCTACAGGAGGCATTGTTTTTTGAAAGAAAAAACTTCTATATGTTATTTGCTACCGAAGACCAAAAGGAAGGAATGAATGCTTTTGTAGAAAAAAGAAAAGCTAATTTCAAAGGTTTGTAAATGCAAACATCTTTTAAAAAACCTATAATCTAACAATATTCTTTTTTTATTATATAACATTTAATCCATTGTAAATTATCAAATTTGCAATAGTGTTAAGTATGAAATAACTAGTTCGTGCAAGACACTATGTTTTACAAATGAAAAAAAAAGAATACAACAATGTTTTAAATAACATAATAAATGCGAATAATCACAAAATCAGAACTATTCAGCATATCATCCCAAAAAAAATTTACATTAAAATTCAAGAACGTTTATTAACAGAGTTTCAAGATATTTCGATCAAAATACTAAAAGATATTGTTATTCTAAATATATCAAACATTTCATCTGAACCAGAAGAAGACACAACTCAAAACATTGATATTACTAACTAAATCAAAAAACCAAATCTTTAACTATTAATAAAAAGAAAATTTTACAACTAATTAAATTATATATACAACAATCAATCAAACAATTATACTCAATTTTGCATCAGTAATTTAAACAACCCAATTTACTCTATATCAAACATTAACAACACTTTATTATGCAAAATTCAGAATCAAACAACATCCTCAAAACAATTATTTCTTCAAGCAAACTTAAAGTGCTAACTAATCAACATATACTCTCAAGATCAGATTTTTCTAATATTCAAATGAGATTAATTGAAAGATTTGAAGAATTAGATATTAGAATAATTGGCGATAGAGTTATTTTAAACATACCTAACAATTTGAAGTTTTTACTATCTGTAAACAAATGTTCAATTACTAATCTTAATAAGAAATAAGTGCTTTTGCGGTAATTAAAAAAATTTCAGCAATCAAATAAACCCTGAAATACCTTCATCAAACAACCTTGTTTAACTTATTTTGATTCTCAAGTTTGAATGAGGCATTTTTGAAATAAATAAACACATTAATTTAAAACTATTAAATTTTATTAATTTTTAGGAAAAGTTATAAGTGGAAGTAAAAAAATATTATTTTTATTTTTTTGTTAAAGTTATTTTATAATTCAAAAAATTCAAATCGATTATGTAGTATAAATTAAATACCATTCAACTACATTTGCATTCTTATTTCTATTTAATGATAAATTATAACAGTGAGAAGCGTTCTGAAGTGATGCTTCATATCGGACAAAACATAGATTCCATTAGCGATGAATACCTTAGACCCATAGAATCCAATTGGCAAGCAGCCGAATTACTTCCTCTCACCTCCGACTCCTCTTTTATAGCCGATCTTAAAACGATACAAGAACAAGCACAAAATTTATCTTATGATTTTCTAGCAGTTTTGGTTGCAGATACCATTACAGAAGAAGCTTTACCAACTTATGAAACATGGTTATCAGGCATAAAAGGTGTTAACCAATATGAAAATAATGGTTGGATGAAATGGCTTAGAAGATGGACCGCTGAGGAAAATAGACATGGCGATGTTTTAAACCGCTATTTATATTTATGTGGTAGAATTGATATGCGTCAATTTGAAGCCTCTACACAATTTTTGATTGCAGATGGATTTGATAACCTTGCTGCATCCGACCCCTACAAAAACTTTGTTTATACAAGCTTTCAAGAATTAGCCACCAATATTTCTCATAGAAGAGTAGCCTCTATCGCCAAGCAAGATGGCAATAACATGCTTTCGAAGCTTTGCGGATTAGTTGCCGCAGACGAAGCCCGTCATGCCAAAGCCTATAAAACTTTTGTTACTAAAATATTTGAAATAGACCCTAGCGAAATGATGCTCGCTTTCGAAACCATGATGCGAAGCAAAATTTTGATGCCTTCTCAATGTTTGAGACAATTGGGTTCTGAAACAGGCATTTTCTCAAACTTTAGTGACGCTGCTCAACGCATTGGTGTATACACCTCGCATGATTATATCGACATCATGCAATCTTTAATCAATGATTGGAAAATAGATTCTATGACAGGCTTAAATGATTCAGCAGAAAAAGCCAGAGATTATTTAATGGCATTGCCAAACCGTATGCTCAAAATTGCAGATAGAATTGTTATTCCAAAAACAGAATATAAATTCAATTGGATACTAGCATAGGAATGAGGGATTAGGAATGAGGGGTTAGAGTTAAACAATTTAACAATAAAACAATTTGCACATTATCTTTAGATAAACTCAGTATAAACTCTCTCAGTTAGTCTCCCTATGGATGACAAGGAATAAAGGTTTTTAATCTTTATACCGAATATACAAATAATATAGTCCATTTTAGGCTTCGCATATATGAACAATTTATTTGTTATGTCGGCATTTACCAAAAAGGTTTGTGGACTGTTTTTAATTTATAAATGGTATTAGAGAAATAATACCTCTCCAAATGGACCGTGTTATTTCAGTTTAACAATCGTTACACCATTGCCACCCAATTGCTCAGATTCAAATTCATAGCTTTGAACATAATTTAGTTTTTTTAGCAATTCTAAAATCAGTTTTCTGAGTATGCCATATCCTCTGCCATGAATAATCCTCAAACTTGTCATGCCTAGTAAATGAGCATCTTCTAACCAAGATTCTAGTCGCAACAAAGCCTCCTCTCCTCTTGTTCCACGTAAATCAATCTCTGATCTGAACTCAGTTTGCTTTTCCACCATTTTTTGACTGAACGGATTGGATTTAAGCATTTTTTCAGGTTCTTTAAAACTGCCTTCCAATTGGTCTATTGGCAACCACATCGTAATATTACCAAATATCACTTGCGCTTGTTTGCCTTTTACTGAAACTACCTCACCCGAAACTTTGGAGTCTATTCGCTTTACTTTTACGCCTGGTTTTAGTTCTGGAAGTTTAACCTGCTTTTTGGGTTTTATATCATTAACTTCTGATAATTCCTTTTGATGACCTTCTTTAATTTTCGTCAGTTTCAGTCGTGCTTCTTTGGTTTTGTTTTTATCAGCTTGAGCCGTTTTTATCTCCTTGATGGTTTTTTCAATTTCTTGATTGGCAACATTCAAAATATCATTGGCCTTTGCTTTGGCTTCATTTAAAATGCTTTTTTTGTTGTCCAACAAATCTTCCTTAAGAGTTTGATACTCTGAAATCATTTTCTCTAAAACCTTTTCTCTGTCTGCCAAACGTTTGTTATTGTCAGCCAAAGCCATTTTGTTTTTTTCGTTTTCAGCCATCAATTCCTCCAAATCAATGTGTTGTTTCCATTGACTGATATTTCTTACTCTTTCAACTATAGATTTTGTCAATCCAACTTTACTTGCCACTTCCAAAGCAAAAGAACTGCCTGGTTTACCTATCTCCAATTCAAACAATGGTTCCAAATGTTTTAAGTCGTATAACATTCTAGCATTCACAACGCCTTCGGTGTTATTTGCCCAAGCTTTTAATTCACCATAATGGGTTGTTACCACGCCAAAGGCTTTTCTTTTTAAAAACTGTTCCAAAATGGCTTGAGCGATACTGCTACCAATGGATGGGTCGGTGCCATTACCAATTTCATCTATCAAATAGAGCGATTTTTCCGTAATATGCTCCATAAAATTTTTCATATTCAACAAATGGCTGCTGTAAGAACTTAAATTATTTTCGATGGATTGATTGTCACCTATGTCTATAAAAATCTTATCAAAAATGGTCATCCGACTGCCAGCATCTAAAGGCACAGGCAAACCACATTGAAACATGTATTGTAAAAGTCCAATGGTTTTTAAAGCAATACTTTTACCACCTGCATTGGGACCAGAAATCAAGGTTAAATATTGCTTGGCACTGGCTTTAAAATCCAAAGGCACCATTTTTTTGTTGTCCTTTTGTAATTGCACGTATAAAACGGGGTGACGGGCTTTTATTAATTGAACACCACTGCTCAATTTTACATATTCTGGTGCTATACTTTTAATTTGAACACTCAATTGATATTTCGCAATGGTTTGGTCTAAAAATGCCGTTTGTTGAATGTGTCGCCAAATGCCCTCTCTGTGGGGCGAAAGGTCTTTGCAAAGGGTTTTTAATATCCGTTCGATTTCTTTTTTCTTCTCAAAAAAAAGCTCTTTCAATAAATTATTTTCCTCAAAACATTCGATGGGTTCTATGTATAAATATTTGCCACTTTGACTGTCATCGTGTACAAAACCATTTATTTTACGTTTGTGTTCAGCAATGATTGGAATTACCAAACGCTCATTCCTGATGGTTATTTCAGTGTCACCCGCCCATCCATTTTTTTTGGCTAATTCAAATTTTGATAACAACACCTTTCTAACATCGCGTTCTTTTTCAGAAATTTGTCTGCTAATATCCATCAATAAAACAGAAGCATTGGGCCTGATTTGACCTTCTTTATCTATTACCTTTTCTATCAACTGAATGGCAGGTTTTAAATCTGTTAAATGTTTTTGAGAATCGAAGAGTAAAGGCGCAAACTGTTGATTTTCTTGGATAAAACTTCTGTTAAGCTCAAAAGATTGTAAAGCATGCCACAAAACCAACAATTCATCTTCGTAAAGCAAAGCACCATCTTTTTCTAAGCGACTTAAAAAGTGAGATATTTCAGTTAAAAACTCGGGAAATTCAGGCGAAAAACCAGATTGTTTTAACAAACCAATTTCAGAAATTTGAGACAGTGATTTTTCAATGCTTGGAAAATGACTTGAAAAAGCGATTTTATTCAGTATGTCTTTGCCTAAATCTGTTTTAGAATAATGATTCAGCAGCTCACGGATTTTATCAAAACCCAGTTTTTCTTCTATGTTAAAAAGGTCTTTCAAAGTTTACTCCTTCTCGTAATTATCGGTTTGCATTTCGCTCAATTTATCAATCACTTTTTCATAAATAGATGATAAAACCTTGGGATGCCCTGCATAATAATCATGACTTTTGGTGAAAATACTATCTGCAATTTGATGTTTGTTCATTACAAATTCCCAATCCTTCACTTTGTTGCGAGGTGGCAAATTGGTGTTGATATAAGTTGCAGCATCAACAATCCTCAAATCAATGATGACATCAATCATTTTTTCCTCCTCAATCACCCATTCAGGTTTGGATTCAACTTGTTCCACTTGCTTGGGCTGTTCGCAAGAAAATAAAATAAAGCACATCGAAAAGAAATGTATAATCTGTTTCATTAACTTTGCAAATATAATGGTTGCTGAAAACATTCTGAAGATTAAACAAGAAATAGGCCAAAAAGTTGAATTGGTTGTTGTTTCTAAATACCGCCACTTTGAAGAAATACAAAAAGCCTACGATGCCGGCATTCGACACTTTGCTGAAAACCGTGTTCAAGCTTTGCTAGAAAGAAAAACACAATTACCCTCTGATATTCAATGGCATATTATTGGACATTTGCAAACCAATAAAGTGAAACACATTGTGCCTTTTATCGCCATGATACAAAGTGTTGACAGTCTTAAACTATTGCAAGAAATCAATAAACAAGCAGCATACAATCAACGCAACATCAAATGCTTATTGCAAGTGTTTATAGCAAGCGAAGACACTAAATTTGGTTTAACAGAAACAGAACTTTTTGAATTGTTAAACAACCCTATTTTTCAGTCGATGCAAAACATTCAAATTTGTGGATTGATGGGTATGGCGAGCAACACAGATAACATCCCTCAGGTAAAACAAGAATTAACACATTTAAAAAACATTTTTGACAGGGTAAAAAAAGAATTTACTCTTCCTGAATTCAACACCTTATCGATGGGTATGAGCAGCGATTATCAAATAGCCATCGAATGTGGCAGCAATATGATAAGAATAGGGAGCAGGGTGTTTGAGTAATACAAAACCAAAACAAATTATTTGTTTTTACCCTCAGCTAATATTAGTTTAACTTTACAATTTTCATATTTGCGTTTATAGTTATCCCTCTCAGATTTTAGGTTTTCATTTAGTTCTTTAAGCACATTAATAATCACTTCAAATTGTTGAATAACAATTTCTGGCACACTGTTATTACTATTACTAATGCTATCAAGATTATTTGCATTTACTTCCAATGGTTTTTTAAAATCATTTAAACGATTGGGGCTTACCAATTCATGAAAAGAAACGCCTAATATTTGTGCAATTTTAGGCAAATATTCATAATAGTCTTTTATTTTTCCATTTTCCAATTTGGAATAAGTGCCTTGAGCTATTCCCAAAGCTTTAGCCATTTCAGGACCTTGTTTATTCTTAAGCTTTCTAATTTTTACAATATTTTCCAATATCCAATCTGTAGATTTAGTAGAATCCATAGTTTGCAATTTTATTTCATTTTTAGGAATAAACAAAGAATAATTTGTGAATTATATTTATTTTTTATTCCTTTGTTATTCCAATGAGGCAGTAGCATATTTGTAACGTTGAATGGCAAAAGAGACTGCAGCTCACCCGACCCCGATACCCAGAATGCTGAAAATGGCAAGAATAAGCACAAAAAATAATGATAAATAAAATGAAAAAATTGATTTTAAGTTACAGTATTTTTGCAATTACTATTTTTATGGTATCATGCAGCAAAAAAGATTTAGTTACAAAGGGTTCGAGTAGCAACAATGGAAGTACTCAGAATACTAATCCCCCGGTAGGCGAAACAAATTACAATTTAGCAGAATTAAACCATCGGTTGAATGGTGCAGTAGTTACGATAGCACAAGTAAACAGTGCCAATGTAATTCAATCTGTATTCCATGAGGAATTTGACAACACCACTGTTTACCATTTCACAACCAATGCTTCATTTAATGCTTGGATAGCAGGCAAATCTTTTGAAACACAATTGGTAAGAAGAAATTTTGTAATGGATTCTCTAGGTAATACTGGCAATGAGAATGACACCAATGGATATTTACCCTTTGAGAGTAATCGACCAAACAATAACGGAGGTTCTGATATTGTATCATCTTCAAAAAGGCTTTCAGCAGGAGGTGCTACAATGCACGATGGTTGTATGATATGCGGCCAACCATCAGGATCCCAAAGAACAGTTGCAGCTTGGCACAGAAATTTAGGGTCTTGGAATAACAGAGCTTCTCAATTAAATCATTTTGGTATTGGATGGAATACTTGGTGTATGAGAACTAATTTCAGAACCCCAAGAAGTAGTTTTTATTTCGTAGGCGGAGGAAATGTTGGTCTTGGGGGATCATCTAGTGATAATAACATAGAATCTGTATATTAATTATGAGATTTTTGACACTTTCCTTTTTTTTATTTTTTAATTTCACTTCATATGCAATTAATAAAGACTCTATTAGACATACTGCTGTGGATAAAGGAAGTAAGTATTTATCGTTTGGTGGGGGATATGCTCAGATAAACAAAGATGGTAAATATTTTAGTCATTCAAATAATACTTACATAGACCATGAATATTTTTTAAAAAACAAATATTCAATAGCAGGCTGTCTTAGGGTAAATTATACTTATGTTAAAAATGAAGCTGATAATATTACCAACTCTTTAAGTATTATGGGAAGAAAGTATTTTAAAATAAAAAAAACATATTCTTTTTTTGCCTATTCTGCAATTTCACTTGTAAATGCTAATTTAGTAAGCAGGTACAATCCAAGTGCTAATTATATTAAAGGAGGTGTTACTTTAGCAAATGGAATAGGCTTTAGTATCATGCCCCTAAGAAAAAAGAAAAATAGCTTGGGTAGGTTTGGATTTGATATCAGTATAAATTTGCTTTCTTTTCATACTTCAGACGCACCTAGGTTTCCTTATTCAACCTTTGGTATAAAATATCGGATAAAATAGTGTCAATAATAACCTAATTAAAAAGTAGTGTTGCATATATCAACACTACTTTTTTTGAAAATAAAACACCATAAAATATCTTGCTAACTAATGAAAGATTGCTTTGGCTTTAATTATTAAAAAAACGACTTCCAAACCGTGTCCATGGGTATGAGTAGCGATTATTAAATAGCCATCGATTGTGGCAGCAACATGATAAGAGTGGGGAGCAGGGTGTTTGAGTATAGAAAAATTACCTTTAAAATATAATTAGCTGCATTAAAAAAGAATTTAAGAATAAACAAAAATGTATAAACTACTAACTTTCATATTACTCTTTATTCAATTAAACTTAATTGATGCTCAAACCATCGAGGATGTTAAAAACAAATACCAAACCATCCATAAAGTTTCATATAAAGTCAGTAGTTTTTTTCATATGCCCGATGTGTCTAGAATTGGAAAACAAGAGCATTTCTATCAAATAGAGAACAAAAAGAAAAATCAAGAAATTAAATGGTTTGATTATGACATTTATAGTTTGGATACATTTTACTACAGTTCTCTCAGAGTTTATAAATGTTCTGATAAAATTCAATACATACATTTAAAAGATACCTTCTATGAAAATTTCAGATTGAAGCATTGGGATACTATTTACTATTGCACAGACAATCCACCTGCATTTAATGGGTTTGTTCATTATCAGCCTTTTGTGTCTTGTTTTTTCCCTACAAAATCTAAAGCATTAAAAAAGAAAGTGTCTATTGCAAAAAATGGTGTAAAATACTTTGAGCTTATCAACAAGTACACTGGAATGCAATTGAAGGTGTTTATCAATTCAAACCTTTTAATAGATTCCATTCATATCAAAACATTTAAGAGAAAGATTGATAGAGTCTATTTTGAGTATTACAAAATCAATGATGTGGAAATAAATGCTGCTCCTTATTTTTATCCTTTAAGTGTCGAAAATAAATCCATTTATAATCTTAGGGATAATGCGGTTAAGAAAAAACTACTAACACCAACAGATTCTTCAAAAATTGAGCTATTCAAAACCCAAACAGAAAAGTATCAGTTGCTAGATTTTTGGTTTATTGGTTGCAAACCTTGTCAAAAAAACTTTCCTCAGCTCCAAGAACTTCAATCTAAATTTTCGAATAATTTAGATGTTATAGCGCTCAATCCAATTGATAAAGAGAGTGATATTAAAAAATTTAAGGAAAAATACAAGTTTAACTTTGATATGCAAACAGATTCATTGTCGTTAAAGGATTACTATGATGTAACGGTATTTCCAACTACAATTTTAATAAATAGCAACGGAGAAGTTCTTTATAAACATATTGGTTATGATCCTTTATTGTTTGATAAAATCTACGCCCTCTTGATTCAAAAAGATTAATTACTCAGACTTATTTGTCTTTTATTTATTATCTGATTTTCTGTTTATGCAGGCTTTGATTTTAATTTTTAACAAAAAACATTGTATAAATCACATTTGCATATTTTTGCAAATAATACATCCTCCTTCAACCATGCAAAAACCATCCAACTATTTAATCCTAATTATCCTATTCTTCATAGGTTTAATCATTTCGGGCATACAGCCTTTTGATTATTTCACTTGGGCTTTGGAGGTTTTTCCAGCAATATTGGGCTTTCTTATTTTATTATTCACCTTTAAAAAATTCAAGTTCTCTTATTTTACTTATGTTTTGATACTTATTCACTGTTATATCTTGTTTATTGGGGGGCATTACACGTATGCCAAGGTGCCGATTTTTGATTGGATTCAGGACGTTTTTAATCAAAGTAGAAACAACTATGATAAAGTGGGACATTTTGCTCAAGGGTTTGTGCCCGCAGCCATAGTCAGGGAGCTTTTTGTAAGAAAGCAAATTATCAATTCAAAATCATGGATGAATGTTTTAATTGTTTGTGTATGTGTAACAATCAGTGTATTCTATGAATTTTTAGAATGGTTAGTGGCTATTTTATCAGGAGAATCCGCAGATTCTTTTCTTGGTACACAAGGCTATATTTGGGACACACAATCTGATATGCTATTTGCAACAATTGGTGCTATCTCTTTTCTGGTTTTGCTTTCAAAGATGCAGGATAAATTTATTCAAAGCATGGAATGAATTCATAGTATTACCAGAATCATTCTTCACAATAGGATTTTGAATTACTGGTAATGTTGATCTTAATAAATGGTGTTTGGTATAATTTCAACTTCAATGCTTCTTTAATTTATATTATTTTTTGATGCAAATAGAAATTAACATATTTTATTATTCCCGATAGACACCCTTTCCGCAAATCCTACCCGATAGGCATCTTATCTTTTTATCATATCATCATAAAATCGTATTATCATCTAATCACATAATCATATCATCGTATAATCATTAAATCAACTTAAAATAAACATTGATATAATACAAACCCGTTAAGATAAAAACGACCCCTGCAACGATTCTCATCACTTTTTCCACTTTAGTTATGGCGTTGAAATACATCCCTAATTTTTTGATACTAAAAGCTATCACAAAAGCGAAAAGAATGACAGGTAAACCCGTTCCTAAGGAATAGGCTATGGGCAAATGCAAACCCGATTGTATAGTCATAGGCATTAACATTCCAAAAAACAAAGCGCCACTGTATGGACAAAATGCCATCGCAAATAAGGCTCCCATCAAAAAAGAGCCGAACAAACCTTTGTCCTTAAACTTATCCGATAATTTATCAGTAAAACTGCCACTACCAGTTATAAAATTCAATTTGATAACATTCAGCATAATCAAGCCTAATAGCACCAAAACAAAACCTAAATATTTTTCACCATTTCCTTGCAAAAACTTAGCTACTTGAAATTTACTAGCTCCAAAATAAATGATACTTGCAATCAAGGCATATGAAAACATTCTACCAAGCGTGTATAGCACACCACTTAAAAGCACCTTTTTCTTACTTTCAATGGTTTTGGCGATATAGGCAGTTGCGGTAATATTAGTAGCCAAAGGACATGGTGCAATAGCTGTCAATAATCCCAACAACAAAGCAGAGAAAAAAGGCACATTGCTATTGTGCAGCCAATTATAGAGTATTTCATTCATTTTTTTAACTAGGAATTAGGAAAATGGAATTAGGCGTAGATACTTGATAATACTATTTTAATAAGTCTTCAATTTGCTGTTTTAGTTCTTTAATAAATTGGTCTTTTGAGTTGGCTTTTTCGAATGCAAAATCGCTTAAGTCGACTATTTTTTCTTTGCCATTTTCAATTTGATTGATCATTAAAGCTGTACCTGTTGCTTCAAATTTTTCGGCAATTTTTTCATTTTTAGAATCATCCACATCTACAATTTGAAACAGTATTTTACCTGATTTTAATTCCTCTGCAAAATATGTATCAAGGGTTACTTTAGTATTAGCTTTCATGTTTTTGCAAGTAGTGCATTGATTGGTGCCATGAAAAGCAAACACTTCTAATTTGAAATTTTCCGAATTGATGTTTTCTAAATTTGAAATTTTTTCTTCTTTTAAAATCTCGTTTGAGCTTGTCGGTTTTGATTGATTGCAAGCAACCATGAAAAGAGTTACAAGAGCAACGATTGTGAAAAATATTTTATTCATTGTATTTTGATCATTAAAAAGTTCCGTATTTATTAATGAGGGCTATTTGCCCTGCATGATAGGCGGTATGAGACACAATTCTACCAAAAGCTTCTGCTTTGGTTTTTGTGCCAAACTCCTTGGTAGTAATATGGGTTTCCCAATCCGATTCCGTTTGTTGTTCAATGATGGTTTTAAGTGTTTCAAAAGAATATTTCACATACTCATTGAGTTCCTTAATATTCGTCCATTCGCCTGTATCGTATTTTTCGATAACGGTTTTAGCCGACACTTTAATATCTGATGCACCAAATACATTTTTGGCAAATAATAATTCCACATCACCAATATGACGCATAAGAAATCCAATTGAATTAGGGGAAGTGCCTAGTCGTTTGGGTAAATCCTTTTCAGAAATAGCATGCAATTGATTGTAGAATCTGGTTCGGGCTTCAATCCAAAGTTCGATAAGTAGGTGTGTTTTATTTTTCATTTAACAATCATATTAATTTTTAAGTCTGGAAATGTGAGCAATTTATTAATGCAAGTTTTCTTCATAACAAAATATTGAAAATGTAACCTGATAAAATGATAAACAATGTCACTACTCCAAAATAAATGGCGATAAGTTTGAGCGACATCACTTTCTTAAGCAAAGTAGCTTCAGGGATTGACAACCCCACTGTCGCCATCATAAAAGCAATGGCAGTTCCTAGCGGAACACCTTTGGCAACAAACACTTGGATAACTGGTACAATTCCAGCTGCATTGGCATACATAGGCACTGCAACGATGACAGCAAGTGGAACTGTCCACCATTCACCACCACCTAAATATTTCTCGAAGAAATTTTCTGGCACATAACCGTGCATGGCAGCGCCAATAGCAATCCCAATTACAACATACAAAACCACACCTTTCACAATATCCCAAGCACCACGAGTTATTTCTGGCAATCTTTGCCTAAAAGTCAATTTCGCCTCTTCATATTCGGCATGTTCCATTTTATTTGCCAATATTTTCTTCACCCAATCAGACAATAACGATTCAAGGTTAAACTTACTTAATACCCATCCGCCAATCGCACCTAATAAAACACCCGAAGTTGCATAAATCAAAGTGGCTTTTAAACCAAACATTCCGATGAACATGGCTATTGCCACCTCATTAACTAAAGGCGAAGTGATTAAAAAAGCAAATGTCACACCTAAGGGAATACCGCCTTGCACAAAGCCTATAAACAAAGGAACCGATGAACAAGAACAAAAAGGCGTAATGGCTCCAAAAATAGAAGCAAACAAATATTCTAATCCATATAGTTTTTTTCTATTAAGGAAGTTTTTGAGTTTCTCGATTGGCAAATAAGCGTTCACTATGCCCATTAGAAAAACGATAAGAAAAAGTAATATTAAAATTTTTAATACATCGTAAACAAAGAAATTCAAAGCAATGCCAAGATGTGTTTCAGCACCAATTCCAATTACAGAATAGATAAGCCAATCAGCGAAGTTTTGTATCCAGTTAAACATTTATTTGATTATCACATCAACAAATCTATAATTTCGCTTACTTGAGGAACTCTACCTTTTACCTTAACAACATCATCTATCATCAATACAGGCGTTGTTAAAACATTGTATTTCATCATTTCTTCAATATCTTCTATTTTTTCAACATGGGCTTCAATGCCTGATTGTTTGAGTGCTTCAAGCACATTACTGTGAGTTGTTTTACATTTGGCACATCCGGGACCTAGTACTTTTATTTGTTTCATGATATTTACTTTATTTATTCGCAAAACTACGAACCAAAATTGATATTCGCAAAATTACGAACATTTATTTCAAAAGGTTGTTAATTAAGTTTTGAGCTAAGTTCCAATTTTCTTTATTAATACAATATTTAGTTGATGGTGGTGTTATCTCCCCTTGAATTAATCCAGCATCTTTTAATTCATTTAAATGTTGAGAAAGCGTTGATTTTGCAATTGGCAATTCTTCTGCCATATCACCATGATAACAACATGTTTGTGAGTTGAGCAATTCTAAAATGGCTATTCTTACAGGATGAGATAGTGCTTTTGCAAATCTTGCAGTTTGTTCTTGCTCTTTGGTGAAATATTCGTTTTTAATAATGCTTGGCATCTTATGTTATTTTTACAGTTCGCAAAGATACGAACATCATATCAAATCTAAAACAAAAGATGCCTTTGATTTGAATTCTATCGAAAATATGATACTTTCAATAGTAGTTTTTGGAATTTGTTTGGTGCTTAGATAATTGAAGATTTAATTTGCTAATCTTTTGAAAATGAAAGCAGTAATTCACACACAATACGGCCCACCAGAAGTAGCACAATTAAAAGAAGTACCTACTCCAATGCCCCAAAACAATGAAGTTTTAATAAAAATTCATGCTAGTACGGTCAACCGAACGGATTGCGGTTTTAGAAGTGCAGAATATGTGATTTCTAGATTTTGGAGTGGTTTATTGAAACCCAAATACCAAACATTGGGGAGCGAGTTTGCAGGGGAAATTATAGCGATTGGTAAAGATGTGAAACAATTTAAAATAGGCGATAAGGTTTTTGCATACAATGATGTTCAATTTGGCGGTCATGCTGAATTTGTATGCATCAACGAAAACCAAGCCATTTCAACAATTCCAAATAATTATAATTTTGAAACAGCTGCTCCACTTACAGAAGGTTCTCATTACGCCTATTGTCAAATAAAAGCCGCAAAAATCAATGCAGGTCAGCAAGTTTTAGTTTATGGTGCAACAGGAGCTATTGGTTCGGCAGCGTTGCAATTACTCAAACATTTCGGGGCAACAGTTACAGCAGTTTGCAACACAAAGAATATTGAATTAATAAAATCATTAGGCGCTGATACTGTTATAGATTATCAAACTCAAGATTTCATAAAAACTGATACCAAATTTGATGTTGTAATAGATGCCGTGGGAAAAAGCTCTTTTGGTGTTTGCAAAAAATTAATGAAACCAAAAGGGGTATACATATCCACTGAATTGGGCAAAAATGCAGAGAATGTATTTCTAGCTCTTTTAACACCTTTATTTGGTGGCAAGAAAGTATTGTTTCCCATTCCAAGCATTGACAAGGATTACATGTTGTTTATTAAAGACTTAGCAGAGAAAGGTGAATTTCGTCCACTTATCGACCGCACATATCCTTTAGAAGAAATTGTAGAAGCCTACCGTTATGTTGAAACTGCGCAAAAAACAGGAAATGTTGTTTTGAGGATTGTTTAGTAGTGTAATAGTTAATGGTTAATTGTTATGTGTGTAATGGTTATGTATTTTAATTGCATTAATCTCTTATTTGAAATAAAAATACCTGATTTGGAAATTGATTAAACATATCAAAAGCTACATAAAATAAACTTAAATAAAAAAAGTCTTACAGTTTTAAAGTAAGACTTTTTCAATATTATAAATTCAAGCTTTATATTACACCCCAACATCGTGGTTGGCACTTTCTTGAATATAAGGATGTTTAACTGGAATCAAACCTTTTTTGCTCAATGCTGATAGAACCCAATAGATGAATAAACCTGCGAAGAACAATGGCATTCCAATTTCTAAGAACCCAATACCAGTTTGTTTATCAATAGTACCAGGAATTAACATTAAGTATATGTCATTCCAATGTCCTACTAAGATACTTAATGCAACAAAAGTTAAAATTTGAGGGTTACGTTTGTTATTTCTAGTCATTAATACCAAGAAAGGTATCAAGAAGTTTAAACCTAAATTTAAGAACCAATTGATTTTGAATGGCATTTCCCAACGTTTGTAATAATAAACAGACTCTTCAGGAATGTTTGCATACCATATCAATAAGAATTGAGATACCCATAAATAAGTCCAGAAAATAGAGAAAGCAAACATGAATTTACCTAAATCATGAATGTGTTCATCTGTTACTATTTCTAAATAACCATTGCGCTTTAAGTATAACACAAACAATGTAATGATTGCAATAGCACTCACCCACCCTGTTGCAAAGTTATAAATCGAGAAAATGGTACTATACCAATGTGCATCAGCACTCATTGTAACAATCCAAGAAAGGATAGATACAGTGAAACCAAAGAACAAGGTAAAGGCAGCTGAGTATCTGATAGATTTTTTGAAGAATCTTAAACCTGTTTCAGTGTTACCACCTTCAGTATCTTCCTGATAAGATAATCCCCTTAAATACTTTCCAAACAAGAACCAAACCAATGGAATAGAAATTAAAAATATGTAAGCTAATTTTGAGTTTAAGAACCAAGATTTATCAGCAAGTATTGGATCAAAACCGGGTTGACCTTTTTCAAGATGTAAATGTTCGTAATGAACCCAATGGTAGATGTTATGTCCATCCAAGAAAAACACAGCAATAACAACAATTGCACCTATTGGTAAAATTGTGCTCATGGCTTGAGGAATTCTTAAAATTGCAGTTGCCCAACCAGCATTTGCAATAAATTGTAATGCAAAGAAAAACAAACCACAAACGGCAATTAACAATAAGAAATAGCCATTGATCAATAAATTCATGTAAACTCGGGTATACCAAGGTTTAGCATGTTCTTGTTCAATTGGATAAATTTGTTCGTTGCTATGAGCAACATCCACACCGTGGATATTAAAGTCAGATTTGTGATGATTGGCAACTTCGTGTTTAGTTTTGTCATCGTGTGATGCTTCAACATGAGTTGATTCTGTTTCGTGGTGATGATTATCTTTAGGAATATTGATAATTCCGATAATCGAAAAAACTAATCCAATAACTAAAAGTGCTAAACTAATGGTTTTGGCTTTACCTTTAAATTGGTAGTTTTCTTGTTCAATATGTGTTTCGTGTCCGTGACCCATGATTAATATCTTAAAAGTGATTGATTATTTAGATTGAGTTAAAGAATCGTTTAATATGATTGGCATAGTTGTAGTTGATGCAACAGCAGGAATGTTTCCATTTTCATCCATTGCACTTAATCTTTTTACATAATCAGCAACAGCCCATCTCTCTCTAGGAGTCAAAGCATAAGCATAGCTTCCCATGTTATTTTTACCGTAAGTTAAAACATGATAGATATTTCCAATTGGTAAATTTTTAATGTATGGATCTTGATAATTAGCCCAAGCTGGTTTTAAAACTGTTTGTTTAGTAGAAACCTTACCGTCATTGCCACCTTTTTCGCCATGACAAACAGAACAATATATCAAATAAAGTCTTTCGCCATTCAATTGTTCATTTTTTGTTAAATCAGAAGGTGCGACTAAAGAAGCTGATGCTGCATAACCTTCTGCAGTATTATCAAATGGATATTGATAATCCAATTGACCATTAGCTACTGTGCCTTTAACTGGTTCTCTCATTGTCATGTAATAAGGATTGTATCTGTATTTGGCAGTATCAGAAAACTGTGTCATAGGTTCATAACCTTTAGAATAGTACATATCAGGGGCATATTCTATACCTGTGTTATCTCCTGAAGATTTTAACCAACATGAAGAAAGGGCAACTATTGAAAACGATAATATTATGTATGTTAATTTGTTCATTTTGATAATTCTCTATAATTTCTATTTAGTAATATTAGCGTCTGTGAAATCCTCATAACCATGATTAGTTCTTTCTTTTACCTCAACAGCACCACCATCAAACAACAAATTGGTTAGCTCTTCTTTATCAATAGCAGGATTATCTGAAGCAATAGCAACTATCATTCTATCGTCTGTTTGTCTCATGTCTATTCTTTCAGAAGGCATTTTACCATGTAACATTTTGTTTCTTATAAAAAACAAAATAGCAATACCAAATGCAGTGAAAAGAATGGTACCCTCGAACCAAACTGGCACATAACTCACCCCAAAACTAGGTTTGTTTCCAATTACGATTGGCCAATCATAAGACATTGTATACCATTGCAATGTACCTGCGCCAATAAACCCTAATAAACCTGCCAAAAATGCACCTACTGGCAATAATGAACGTTTTAAGCCCATTGCTTTTTCAATTCCGTGAATCGGAAATGGAGAATAGCAATCGATGATGTCAAGTCCTTTTGAATGAACTTTGCCAACTGTACTTAAAAATTGATCTGGATTTTCGAATATTCCAAAAATCACTGTTTTGTTTTTATCTAAAAATAATTTTTTATCTATCATTTATTTGTTTTTTTAAAATGATTATTCTCTGTTTTTCAAAATACTTTTAACTTCAGACATGTTAATTACAGGTAAAAACTTAGCAAATAAGAAGAAACATGTAAAGAACAATCCAAATGTGCCTAAGAAAATACCAATCTCAACCCATGTAGGCGAATACATCACCCAACCTGAAGGCAAATATTCTCTGTGTAAGGATGTAACAATGATTACAAAACGCTCGAACCACATTCCTACGTTTACTACGATTGATAACATGAATATAAACCATGGTGTTGTTCTAGCCCATTTGAACCAAAATACTTGAGGAGCCACCAAGTTACAAGTCATCATACTCCAATAGGCCCACCAATAAGGTCCAGTTGCTCTGTTGATGAAAGCGTATTGTTCATAAACCACGCCAGAATAAGCCGCCACAAAAAACTCTGTGATATAAGCTAATCCAACCATAGTTCCTGTTAACATGACTACTTTACACATAGCTTCTAAGTGACCAATCGTGATGTAATCTTGATAATTCATAACCTTTCTTGCTATGATTAATAAAGTTAAAACCATCCCAAATCCTGAGAAGATAGCACCTGCTACGAAATATGGAGGAAAAATGGTTGTGTGCCATCCTGGAACAACCGAAGTTGCAAAGTCCATTGATACAATGGTGTGAACAGACAATACCAAAGGAGTTGATATACCAGCCAATATTAATGAAACTACCTCGTATCGGTTCCAAGTTCTAACTGAACCTGTCCAACCCATAGAGAAGAAATTATACCAAAATTTTCTACCAGCAGTAGTTGCTCTATCTCTAACTGTTGCGATATCTGGAATCATACCCAAATACCAAAACACTAATGATACTGAGAAATAGGTGGTAATCGCAAATACGTCCCAAAGTAATGGTGAGTGGAAATTACCCCAAAGTGAACCAAAAGCATTTGGTAAAGGTAATACCCAGTACATACCCACCCAAAGACGACCCATATGGAACAATGGGAAAATGGCAGCACATAATACCGCAAAAATTGTCATTGCTTCTGCTGAACGGTTGATAGACATCCTCCATTTCTGACGGAATAACAACAAAATTGCAGAAATCAAAGTACCTGCGTGACCAATACCAACCCAAAATACGAAATTGGTAATATCCCAACCCCATTGAACGGTTTTATTAAGTCCCCAAGTACCAATACCATACAACATGGTGATTGTTAGCGTTAATGCCAATAAACCAAAAAATATAACGGCTAAAGTAAAACCTACTTTCCAAGATGTGGATGGTTTGTTTTCGATAGGGCGACAAATTTCAGTTGTAACATCGTGTAAGGTTTTTTCACCTGTTACAAGTTTGGGTCTTATTACTGAATCGTGAATCATTTCTTATTTATTAATATTGAGTAATTATGCGTTTGAATTTTCTGTGTCTCTTACTTTAGTTAAATATTTAACAGCAGTTTGTGTGTTTAACTCTTCTAAAACTCTATATGAACGTTCGTTTAAGAATAATTTTCTCACTTCACTGTTAACATCGTTAACATCTCCAAAAACGATAGCATTAGCTGGACAAGCTCTTTGACAAGCTGTTTTTACTTCGCCATCATTCAAGGTTCTTTTTTCTCTTTTTGCTTTCACTTTTCCAGCTTGAATAGATTGAACGCACATGCTACATTTCTCCATCACCCCTCTTGTTCTAACTGTAACATCAGGATTGATAACCATCTTACCTAAATCATTGTTGAAATGGAAATCAAATTTATCGTTGTCGTTGTATCTAAACCAGTTAAATCTTCTAACTTTATAAGGACAGTTGTTTGCACAATATTTTGTACCAATACATCTGTTATATGTCATTTGATTTAAACCTTCTGTACTATGCGTAGTTGCCAATACTGGACAAACGGTTTCGCAAGGCGCCTGACCACAATGTTGACACATCATTGGTTGGTGAACCACTTTTACATTTTCCCAATGTTCGTACTGTGAACCTTCTGCTTTTTTATCGGCTATTTCTAAACCTTTTTCTTTGGTGATAAATGCACCTTCAAATTGAGAATCAGTTTTATCTACTAAACCTTTTTTATCTTCAAATGCAAAATATCTATCAATTCTGATCCAATGCATTTCTCTTCTTCTTCTAACCTCAGCTCTTCCAACTACAGGTACGTTATTTTCAACACTGCAACTTACAACACATGCTGAACAACCCGTACAAGCATTTAAGTCGATAGCCATAGCCCAATGGTGATTTGGAGCACCTTCTTTTTTGTAATCCTTGGTTTCCCATAAGGTATACAAATGTGGAACTACTTGATTATTACCAGCTTTGGGGTCTTTTTTGTATTCGTTAAAAGTTGTTTCTTTTACAATTGCTCTGCCTTCTATCGAATGGTGTGTTTGTGTTTGAGCTAATTCATAAGAACCAGAAATTTTTTCAATTTTAACACCATTTAAAACATAATTAAACGCATTGTTTGTATAACTTACAAATGGGAAAGCATTTTTACCAATTGAATCGAAAGCACCTTTTTCGCCAATTTTACCTTTTCTTCCGTAACCCAAAGCCAAACCTACAGTTTGATTGCTTTGACCTGGTTGAATAAATACTGGCATTGCTTTTAATGAAACACTTCCTAAAGTTAAATTGACTAGGTCACCGTTTTGGATGCCTTTATTTTCAGCCAATGCTTTTGGTAATGAAACATAATTGTCCCAAGTTACTTTACTGATTGGGTCTGGAGTTTCTTGAACTAACGGATTATTGCTAATTGCGCCATCTTTAACAGCAATATTTTGATACAAAATCAAATCTATTTCATTATTGCGTCCAACTGATTTTTCCAATTCGCTTACTAAATTATTTAAGCTGATTGCAAATGAAGGTATTGTGCTAGCAATAGGAGCATTTGTGAATATTCCACCATCGTGTAATGCTTTATTAAATGCATCGTCTGCAGATACGCCATTAGTTGCCCATACTTTTCTGATGTATAAATAATATGGAGAGGCCTCATTTTTTTGGTTGTAGATACCTTTTTTAGCAAAAGGATCATTTTCCAAACTTGCTGCTACTCCTGCCCAATTCATCAAAGATTCTTGTGCTTGACGAGTTTTAAATACAGGAGAAATTGTAGGTTGACTTAACTGATAAATACCAGCTTTAGGCTCAGCATCATTCCAAGATTCTAAGAAATGATGATCAGGCGCGATGTATTGACATAATGTAGCAGTTTCATCTTTCGTTCCTGAGAAAGAAACTGATAATTTGGTTTTCTTTAATCCTTCAACAATTACATTTGATAATGGAGAATTGTAAACTGGATTGGTATTATAGAAAATTACTGCTTGATAAGCTCCAGCTTTTAAATCGTTTGAAAACTGAACAAAATCAGCGTCAACACCTTTGTATTGATTTGAATGATTGTCTAAATCAATTGTATTGCCATAATTACCAAGTAAAATATTAATACCATTAATAACAGATTGAATTGCAGGATTATTAGACCCAGAAACAACTATGGCATTGCCTTTTTCAGTCCACAAAGCTTTAGCGGTTTGTTTAATAGCTCCTCCAGCTAAATCACCTGTTTTAGCCATTGAAATCTGAGACCCGCCAGACAATTGTGCTAACTCATTGTATAAAGCCACCACATAAATAGCTTCATTAGAGGTTTTCATTGGGAATCTATAATCAGCATTAGAACCTGTTAATGAAAGATTACTTTCAAAAACGATGGTTTTTAATACTTTTTCTGATCCTTCAACTTTTCTTTTTGCAGACCAAGCTTTAGTAAATTCAACTGGTGAAATCCAAGTACCTAAGAAATCAGCACCAAAACTTACGACAACATTTGCCTTATCAAAATGATATGATGGAATCACTTGTTTGCCAAAAGAATCTTTATTAGCGGAAAGTATACCTGAATAACTGACTGCATCATAAGAAATATGGTTAGCAGTTGTATATTTAGTTTTAAATTCATTGATTACAGCCAATGTTGATGGACTGTGAATTGTACCAGAAACAATGGCAATTTTACCACCTGCAGATGCTATGCTATTTAAAGAAGTTTGTATTTCACTGTCTAAATCTTTCCAATCGATGTTGTCGCCATCTTTAGTTGGGCCATCCAATCTTTCAGTATCATACAAACCTAAAATTGACGCTTGACCAGTAGCACATAATCCACCTTTTGATATAGGTGAATTGACGTTTCCATCAATTTTGATTGGTCTGCCTTCTCTTGTTTTAATGGTAGTTCCACAAGCTGTTGAGCAAGCACCACAAGTAGAGTTATAGTAATTGGCTACACCTGGTGTAATTTCTTCAGGTTTTACCAAATAGGGAACAATATTTCTAACAGGAGTTGAATTACAAGCAGCTAAGGAAACTGCAGCTACGCTAAAACCGAAGAATTTTAAAAAATCTCTTCTGTTCGCGGTTAAACCCATGTTATTTTCACTAAATACTTCATCAAGAGGTAAAGCTTCATTAAACTCATTTTTTTGAGCTGCTAAAAACTCTTTAGTTCTTAGTAACTCTTCTTCACCTTTCCAGTATAATTGTTTTTTTGCCATTATATTTTGATTAGCCTTTTATATTAAAATTGATTAGTAGTGACATTTAGAACATTCTAAAGCACCATTGTTTGCCGGTTTGATATCTATTTTACCATCTTTGGTAAAGTATTTTGCATAAGATGAGTTTTTGTCATCTTTTTCTGCTTTGATCTTAGCGTGTAGTTTTTCGTAATATGGATTGTTTTCAACATCTATGTTACGTTCTCTATGACAATTGATACACCATCCCATTTGAAGTGTAGAATATTGTTGAACAACTTCCATTTCTTGAATTGGACCGTGACATGTTTGACAAGAAACGCCAGCACTTGTGTGCATACTATGATTAAAAAATGCGTGGTCTGGTAAGTTATGTATTCTTATCCAACGAATTGGTTTTGGATTGTTTCCGTATTGTTCGCCAGCAGCTTTATCAGGATCATAATCCATAGCAGCATATATTTTTTTGATTTCTGGTGAAATCTCTCCGTTGTATTTATCCCTTAATTGAACACCTTTGTGGCAATTCATACAAGTATTTACACTTGGTACACTTGCTTGTTTAGATTTATCAACCGTTGAGTGACAGTATTTGCAATCGATGCCTAACTCACCAGCGTGTAATTTATGAGAATATTTAATTGGTTGCTCTGGTGCATATCCTTGTTGAACACCAATTTCAGTAACACCGAAATAAAAACCATAAGCCGCTAAACCACCTAAAACAATACTACCAACTGCCATTTTAAAGATGGTAGGATTGGTTCTTTTTTTGTAATATTCAAACTTAGTTTTAAAAGCACTTGGAGCACTTTCTTCTTCTTTTTCGTCTTCAATTTCACTCACCGATTGTTTAAGTGAGTTTTTAGTTTTTCTTAATACCAATAATAAAATAGTAAGAACAACAATTAAAAACAACAAGATATAAAGTGTAGTTTGAGAATAGAAATTCACTTCTTGTGGAGCACCATCGGTTACAACAGCTTTTGGAGCTGGTGGTGTCCATTCTTTAAAATATGTAATAATTGTTCCAACTTGAGCTTCGGTCAAATTTTCGAAATTATTCATGGCAGCGCCACCATATTCATTGAATATAGCTATTGCATCTTTGTCACCACTTGCTCTGAGAGCTTCGTTGTTACGAATCCATTTAACTAACCATTCATCGGAACGTCTGGTGTGGACACCCTGAAGGGCAGGTCCAAGTTGTTTGGAGTTCATTGCGTGACAAGAGGTACAATTGGCTTTGAATAAGGCTTCGCCAGCTAATGCATCAGCAGACAATGCAGCATCTTGTGCAAATAAGCTCAAATTGAGCAATAAAACAATTGATAAAACGACTGTTTTAAATTGGAAGATTTTCTTTGTAGGGTGATTAACCATGTTTTAAATATGACTGAATAATGACAATTCTAATTAGTTCGCAAATATATTGCGGTTTAGGGCAATGTAAAAAGTATTTATTAACAAATAATTCAATTTAGTATATTTCTAAATAATACAAATAAAGATATGATTTACAGATAATTAAAATAAAATTTTGAAATCAACTAAATATCTGCTTTAAAATTTAATAAACAATCAACTTTTCGGTGAATAATTGATTATTGCTAGAAATTTTAAGAATGTAAACCCCTTTTGCTAAAAGTTCTGTAGACTCAGTTATCAATTTATCTTTATCAATTTCGATAGATTTGATAGATTTTCCCTCGGAATTTATAATTTCTAATTGAGCATTTGATTGGCTTAGTAATGTAAAATAATTTTGACTTTGACCTAATGTGTAATTAACATTAGAAATGCTTCTTAAAGAAGTACTAGGCGAAGTTGTTGGATTAAAAGTATACACCTGACCATTTAAAGGGTGTGTTGGAATACCGGCAAATGCGAGAGCGTTCATAACCCTTATTAGTGAGGGATTAGCAGCAGTTCCAGAAATAGCAAGATAAGGACTATTATCAGCATCAATAAATCCATAATAGAACGAAGTGAAGTTTAAATCTGTAATAACATTGGGACCAAATCTGAACTCAAATTTACTTGAAGTTTCATAAAACCACATTTGATAGTTGGCAGAATACTCTTCTTGAGGATCTTGTAATTGAGCGTTGATATTTTTATATTGAACTTTTAATATTCTATTGGGAGTTGTTCCATTAATTACATATGATATTGGTGACAAAGCAGAGTTATCATCTTGAGGGATATAATTATCTGACCCCATGAAAATATTATCAGCTCCACTTTGTGTAAAATAAACACTATTGATTCCAACGTACATTGTATCATATTCTACACCAAAATATTTAAATTTGAAAGGCAAAGAAATTGTAAAATCATCATAATCCCAAACCTGATTGATGAGAGTAGTTTCTGTCAAATCAGTATAAGTAGCACTTGAATGTGTAAAAGAATACTCTGTTTGTGAAGTTAAATTAAAACTAGCCAAAAGAGTCAATAAAAATAAAGTAGATTTTTTAATCATGTTAATATAAATTTAATGCAATATTAAATCAATTTCATTAAAAATAAAAATTTAAGGCATCACTGTCACAGTGCCTTTTTGGGTATAAAATTTACCATCCCAACCTTTATAGGTTACTATCCACACAAACACATCATTCATTGCTAATCTATTTCTGGTGATACCATCCCATTGATTGCCTTTAAAATCATTTTGCCACACTTTTTCGCCCCATCTGTTAAAAACTTTTATTTCAAATTCTTTAACAAAAGCATGTGAAACGCCCCAAACATCATTAAATCCATCACCATTGGGTGAAAACGCATTGGGTACATATACCTGTGGTGGTTGAATCAATCTAATCTCATTAGACAAACTGCTGGCATTAAAACCACTGTTTTTAAAATTCCCTTCGTAAGCTCTAACTGAATAAAAATAAGCACCCCACCATAAATCTAATTCATCATCTATAAAAGTTCTCAGTAAATTATTATCGGTTCTCAAGCGCATAACGCCTGTGTCAACTCGTCTAAACAATTCATAATTTCTTACACCACCTGCCCAATCTCTATATGCTGTCCAATCTAAATCAAAATTTAAATGTCCTGCATCTCCTTTTAATACAATATTACATGCTTCATTGCTTGGATTGCTGTAATGTCCACATTTATCGTTAACAACAGTTTTGTAACAATAAATCCTTTCGGATACTTTCACATCTTCGTCTAAATAAGATGTATCATCAATATTTCTAAGTGTTGCTATTTTTCTAAAATTGGATGTTAATTCATTGTTGGTTTCTGAACGGTATATATCATAATATCCAAAATCTTCTTCTCTACTTTTAAACCAACTTAACAATAAATTCTTATTATCTTGAACGGTTACATAATTGTTGTAAGTAGAATCTATTGGAATATTAAATTCTTTGGTTGTGCTTATATTAATCGTTCCCTGAAATTGTTGATTACAAACATTATATGCTATCATAAAATAGCGATAGTTATTTAACCTTGGGTCATTAGGCAAATTATCTCTAATAATTCCATTGGTATTAGATGTTATTGTATCTATAGTTCTGATACTTCCATTGGGATTTTCACGATACAAAATAACATGTTTGAAATATCTATTAATCTCAAAAGCATTCCATGATAAATCCAATGAATTACCATCTCTGAAAGATAAACAAAAAACATCAGGAGTTATTGACAAGGGAGGAGCTTTAACTACAATTTTAATGGTAGCAAAATTACTATCCTGGGTTGGGCAACCTTTATCATAAACTTTTACTTTCAATAGAATGGTATCTAATCCAATATGTTGACATCCACTTAAAAATCTAATTTTGGTTAAAATACTATTCCCCGTTGGCATTTTGTTTGTTTCCACTATAAATGGTCTTGGCAACGGAAAATTAGGATTTTCGAAAGGTTCTCCTTCTAAAACCACATGTAAACTATCTGCTAAATCTAAATCACTTGCTTCTAATTCAAAAGCCAATGAATCTGTTGCTAATATTTCGTAAATAGAATCCTTTACGATTGGTTTTCTATTTAAATTCTCAAAATCAAACTTAAAAATAGCATTGTTGCAATTATCTGATCGATTAGTTCTACTCCAAACATCAGGTGTTGTAGGGAATAAACTTTGTCCGCCACATCCAGCACAAACAGAATGATAAACGATACCTTTTTTATCAAATCTACTGGTGCCACCATCCACATGTTCATTTGCTGGATTAGCCAAAGAACCTCTTCCTCCAATAAATGTGGCATATTGCAACTCATTTAAATTTTTGCTAAAAACAGCTAAGTAGAAATCATTACCATCTGTAGTTTTTTGATAAGCATCTAAACTAAAAGGCATCCCATTGGTATTGCCACCTCTAAAACCACCAATTTCATTACCACCCCAACCTGAAATAAATATCCTTTCACATTCATCCACCAAAAAAGCTGTTGGCGATAAATCTGGCAATGTTTTATTAGGACCACCAAATGTAGTTTCTAATTCAATAGCAGATAAATCAGCGTTGAACTTTTTAATAAACATTTTTCCATTGGCATTGCGATAAGCTGAATTACTAACACCCATTGCTCCTTCTGTTTGACCAAAGATAAAGGGTTTGCCGTATTTATCTGTCTTAACAAAATAACTCTGATCATAAGTATTTGTTCCAACAAAAGTCATTTTTGCAAAAGCGCCTGAATTTCTATTTAAAGCAATGATAAATCCATCTGATTTACCTCCAAAATTATTAGCACTTAATCCATTGAGGTTGTATCCAAAATTTAGAGTATTTGACCCGCCAGTAATAAACAAATCGTTGTTTAATCCTAAATCTATGCCATAAACCGCATCGTGTTCATTACCGCCTACAAAAGAACTGAACAACAAACTGCTTAAATCTGCGTTTAATTTAAAAACACAACCATCTTGTTTGCCTCCATAAGTATTGTCGAAAGCATTCACCATGGGGAAATCTATAGAATTGGTGCTAGTTGCAACATAAACATTGTCTAATTCATCCAATAAAATCTCTCCTCTAAAATCATCTGCATAATTATACAACAAAGGTGTAACAGTTCCTGATGGTCTATCCCCATTTAATCCATCAAAACTACTCCCGCCAACAAAAGTACCCGACAACAATTGTGTACCATCTTCTGAGAATTTAACAATAAAAACATCAGATAATCCCCTGTGGTTATTTTGATAAGGCGTTCCATTTCCAAGAGGAAAATCCGTTGATTTGGTAGAGCCCATCACCATTAATTGATGTTTACTATCCACAATCATGCTGTGAGGTTGATCATTGGCAGTGCTTCCACCTAAATAGGTTGAATATAATAAAGTTTTGCCATCGCTTGAGTATTTCGTAATGCCACAATCTCTTGCAACATAGCCAATACTTCTTAACTCTTCGTTACCTCCTTGAAAATCTACTTGGAAAGATCCTGTGGTTGTCGGAAAACCAAAATCAAAAACGGTACCACCTGCATAAGCGTTGCCCATAGAATCAAAGGTTGCTGTATATCCAAAATTATCAGCTCTAGAACCACTGTAAGTTGAAAACACTAAGATTGGGTCGATTATCAAAAGGTTTTTCTTGCTACGTTTATCTGATATATTAAAGGATAAAACATTGCCATTTAATTGATAAGCAGACGCCACTTCTTGTTCTATTTTTTTAGAAACTTCTTTCACATAAGGTTTCATTTCTATGATTTTGCCAAAACGCGTTTGAAATTCCAATTGATTATTTACCAAGCCCAAACTGTCTGCACCGTTGTATTGTAACTGAATATCCTCTACCCTACCGCCAGGATGAACGATAAAATTGTATTTAAGATTGCCTGCATTTTCAAACAACTCGAAATCTATAGATGGATAAATATTCTTAATGTAGAGCTTGTTATAACTTTTAACCCCTCCTACCCATTGCTTTGTTTGCCGTCCGAGAAAGTAATTACTATAATCTTGATAAATGCCCTGACCGAGATATTCCGCATTGGGATTGGCACCTAAAAACTTAACTTTAACCACATGCACATCCAATTTTTCATCAAACTTTTGATCGTGTTGCATATCATGAATTTGGTGAGAGGCATAAAACAAGTAAGTGATTTCAGCATTAGAGATAAATAGTTTAGCTGAGTTTAAATCCGCTTTAAAAATAACTTTATCCTGCCATTGACCTTTATTTTCTGTTAATCTAAAATTTGCTAACAGCGAATTTGAAATCAATAAAGACAAAAAAACGATATGAATAATTCTCATTATCAATATGAATACAAATTTAAGTAAAATAACTTTGAAAAAAAACAATGCATTTAGCAATGAATTTCTTTGGCAAGGTGTTTCATAATTTTTGTCTTCTTGATTGTAAAAACACAAGGTTTTAAATATTACAAACAAAAAACAACAGAAAACTTAAATATTTTAGGATGACTAAGCCATTAAAACACTTTAAATTTGCAGACTATCATGGATAAAAACAATCTTAAAATTGTATTTTTTGGAACTCCCGATTTTGCTGTTGAATCTCTCAAAACTATTTTAGAAAATGGGTTTAAGGTTGTTGCAGTAGTTACTTCGCCAGACAAACCAGCTGGAAGAGGACATCACATTCAAATGTCAGCTGTTAAGAAATTTGCTTTAGAAAATAATTTGAATGTGTTGCAACCTAGTAATCTAAAATCTGACGACTTCCTACAAACACTTCAATCTTTAGGCCATCAATTACAGATTGTTATTGCCTTCAGAATGTTGCCTGAAAAGGTCTGGAACCTACCTTCACTAGGTACTTTTAATTTGCATGGCAGCTATCTCCCCTACTACCGTGGAGCGGCTCCTATCAATAGAGCAATCATGAATGGCGAAAAAGAAACGGGTGTTACCACATTTTTTTTGAAACACGAAATTGACACCGGCAGTATTATTTTAAGAGAAAAAACCATCATAGAACCCAATGAAACCGCTGGAAGTTTGCACGATAAACTGATGAAACAAGGCGCAGAATTAGTGGTTAAATCTTTAGAAAAAATCGTTGAAAACAAACTCATTCTAACAGAACAAGAACAAGGTGATTTCCCTCATGCGCCTAAGATTTTTGAAAACGATTGTCAAATCAATTGGCGCGATTCAGCCGAAAAGGTGTATAATCAAATACGTGGTTTATCTCCCTATCCTTGTGCTTTTACACAATACGATGGTAAAAAACTCAAAATTTTCGAATGTTTAAAAACAGATATCGAAAGCAGTGAGCCAAGCAATATCGAAATAGTTGGTAAACATCAAATATTAGCAGATTGTGGTGATTATAAAATTCAAATAACCAAATTACAATTAGAGGGCAAAAAAGCGATGTCTGCCACAGATTTTATTAATGGCTTGAGGCTTTAAAAATTAAGAAATAGTTGTATCTTAGTAGACAACTATTTAAATATTCAATTTACTATTTAATTGTTCCTTTGTTAAAAAAAAAACAACAACTAAAATGCCTGAATTTTTAATCGATTTTTATGATGCTTTCAAATAAATCAATATGATTAGATTCCTATAAATTGCTATAATTGCAAGCATATGAATTCAAAAACAATTTTAATCACATTAAACTTATTATTTTTAAGTGCAGTTATTTTATTTGGCTTTAAATCTTCTGCCAACAAAGCAAACACCGAACAGTTTGAATACCTTCAGATTTCTGCAATAGAATCTGTCATTGCGGGAGGTGCAGGTCGTTCAAGACTAATAACAACCAATCCAAAAGGAGAATTTATTGAAGTAAAAATGAATAATTTTTATTCGATGGTAGGCATCAACTTTTCTAACATCAGAGAAAACGATAAAATTGTTTGTGAAAAAATCAATGAACTAGCAGCAGAAGGTTGGGAACTCTGTCAAACAAATTCAGCAGTTGAATCTAAAGAAACCTCTAATGGAATATTTATTACGAGATATACTTTTAAGAGAAAAAAACAATAATATCATTATAAATACGACCATTTACCCCTTTAACAATCCTTCAACTTTTTCAATGATTTCTGGGGTATACCACTCAATACCTTCCACTTTTACTTCTTCTACTATGCCTTTTTTATTGATTAAATAGGTGGTTGGAAATCTGCCAATTCCGATAGATTTAATCGGGGTTTGCAATTGATAAAAATCCAACTGTGAATTAAATTTGAGTTTGAATGCTTGAATAAGACTTAAAGGCTCGTCTGTAACCATTAACACTTTGAAATCTTGGTCTTTAAAATGAGATTGCAGTTTCAATAAGTTGGGTTGTTCTTTTACACAATCACTACACCATGTTTGAAAATATGAAACTACCAAAACTTGTCCTAGTAAAGAATCTGGATAAAAAACAGATGAATCCTCATTTAACAATTGATGGTTAAAAAAAGGATTTTCTGCAACATTCATCGACTTGTTTTTTCTTGAGATATACATGTATACGACTACAAATATCAACGCCAAAAACAGAGACAAGAATAGATTTTTTTTAAGAGTTAATTTCATAGGGAAATAAGATTTTAAAGGGTGTGACAAACTTAATCAAGGTTAAATGAAATATAATAATGTATATCAATATTATATAAATTCAAGCAATCAAAGCTTTTTTTAAATAGGTAAGACTTAATGATTCTTTTATTTAACAGTATTGATCGTAAGCTTTTCTGAGATTTTCGGCCACTTGTTCGGCAGTGTGTCCTTCAACCTCTAGTCGTTGAACAAAATGAACCAATTTACCGTCTTTAAACAAAGCTACAGATGGTGAAGACGGTGGATAAGGGAGCATAAACTCTCTGGCTTTATTTACTGCTTCAGTATCTTGACCTGCAAAAACCGTAAACAGATTATCTGGTTTTTTTTCATTGGTTAATGACCTAATGATTCCTGGACGAGCAGCACCTGCAGCACAACCGCATACGGAGTTTACAACAACCATACTTACGCCTTTGGCATTTGGCAATAAACTATCTACTTCTTCTATTGTTTTTAATTCAGTAAAACCTACATTGGTCAACTCTGCTCTCATTGGAGCTACTAGCATTTCTGGATATGGCATATATTATTTTTTATTTTTTATTTTTGATTCTCTTATTCAGCTTTTTAGTGGTATGATTTATTGTTGTATTGTTAAATTGTTGTTCCTCTGAACTGCTTGAAACCCTTAACTCTTAACCATTAACTACCACTTAAACAAGGCACAAAGATAAATTGTTTTGAATGGATTTGCAAAAATGGTTACTTTTGCACCACAAAAAATAAATTATCATCATGAGCAAAGGACCTGTTTCAAATTTCATAGAACATCATTACAGACATTTTAACGCAGCTGCCTTAATGGACGCGGCTAAAGGCTACGAAACTTATTTAAACGAAGGTGGAAAAATGATGATTACCCTTGCAGGAGCTATGAGTACAGCCGAACTTGGGCTTTCCTTGGCCGAAATGATTCGTCAGGATAAAGTGGCAATCATCAGTTGCACAGGTGCAAATTTAGAAGAAGATATCATGAATTTGGTGGCGCATAGTCATTACAAACGTGTGCCTAACTACCGCGATTTGAGCCCGCAGGATGAGTGGGATTTATTAGAAAATCACTACAACAGAGTTACAGACACTTGCATTCCAGAAGAAGAAGCTTTTAGACGTTTACAAAAACACATCCATCAATTGTGGAAAGATGCTGATGACAAAGGCGAACGCTATTTCCCACATGAATTTATGTATAAAATGTTATTGAGTGGGGTTTTAGAACAATATTACGAAATAGACCCTAAAAACAGCTGGATGTTGGCAGCAGCTGAAAAGAATATTCCGATTGTCGTTCCAGGATGGGAAGACAGCACGATGGGGAATATTTTTGCTAGTTACGTTATTAAAAACGAAATGAAAGCTTCTACCATGAAAAGTGGTATAGAATACATGGTTTGGCTAGCAGATTGGTATAGAAACAATAGTTCGGGCAAGGGCGTAGGATTTTTTCAAATAGGTGGTGGCATAGCTGGAGATTTTCCAATATGTGTTGTACCGATGATGTATCAAGATTTAGAATGGCATGATGTGCCTTTTTGGGGATATTTTTGCCAAATATCAGATTCAACAACTAGTTATGGTTCATACTCTGGGGCAGTACCCAATGAGAAAATCACATGGGGGAAACTAGACATCGATACACCAAAATTCATTGTTGAAAGTGATGCGACTATCGTTGCTCCATTGGTATTTGCTTGGATATTGGGTTGGTAAGAAATAATAAAAAAAAAGATAGTTTTAACTCTTTTTGTTAATCTTTAATTAAAACTATATTTCTTAATCACAAAAGTCGTGTACTTATAGCTTTTATATGCGTTACCAACTTTTACATTACTAATTGTAACTTCATATTCTCTGTCTTCATCTTCATAAGCATCATCCACCACAATATCTTTTATAGTCCAAAAAATAGTCCTATCTTCTAGATGAGTATTCATCTTTTTTTCAATGATTTTAACTTCAAGTTCTTTCATTGGAAGTTTATTGATGTTCTTTAATTTAGCTTTTGTTAAATCACGCGTTTTAACATTCACCATTACTTCTGAAAAATCTGCATTCATCATGGTGAAACTCCACCTAGAGCCAGAATTTATAATTTCTTGAACAACAAAACCTTTTGGCGGCCATGCCACATATTCCGGTGTTGTTATACTTGTGTTTTCTGTGCCATCTCCTGTAACTTTTATGCCAAAAACACCATTTAACTGTCCATATCCAACTCTGCTTAAACGCGGGTAAAGCAACCAAATACGATTAATCAAATCTTTTGAATTGTCGCCACTATGACTCAGAAAATGCGGAACTGGACTGCTTTGGTTTGTGTTTAAAATACTTGCAGAAATAACATTTCCCCAAGCATTTGCTGCATCTTGGCTGTAACATTTCAAACCAGGGTGAATTCTTATGGAGTCTTTATTAAGAAGAGACGTTAATAAAAATGCTTGAGTTTGTTCATTGAATAAACTGTCTAAAGTTATTTCTGAACATCCAACAAGTCTCCTATAGTAATTAAGTTGAGTAATGATTCTTTTATGAATTTCAGGATTCAAAAATGTTCGGCAATTACCAGTGTTGCCATCGGCTTGAAAAGAATAAACTTCATTTGCTATTTTGATGTTGTAAAAATCATCAATAACTTTTTGTCTAGCTTCGCTCTGCTCATTTGAATAAATCTCTTTCTTACAAGAATAAATACTTACAAGAAATGAAAATATCAATAAATAGTGGACCATTTTCATTGTTTAATTATTTCGTAGGTTTGTGTATGATTGTTAGATTTAATTTTTAAAAAATAAATACCAGTTTTTAAATTGGACACGTCAATTTCATTGGAATCTCGATTGATTTCTATTTGCTGTTTTATACCAATGGCATTGTAAATTTCTATTTGTGCAGCATCAATTAAATCATAGTTATTAATCTTTAATTTGTCATTAACAGGATTTGGATATACTTGAAATGCATTATTGGTAACATCATTTATATTTAAATTTTTTCTATCTTGTTTCCAATTTTTACTAGCACAACCTACAAAATGAAAATAGGGCATATTGTTACCAGGACAATCTGCGGTTAACAAATGATTACCAATCTCCATTTCAATAACAAATCCACTTGCCATCCATAGTTTATTGGTTTTATCAATTTCAAGCAAATTTTCTGTAAAAAACTGATTAATATAATTCGTAGGGATTAAAACAATGTCAACAATATCTCCCGTAATAGTATCCAATTGGTAAATATTGGTACTAGAGGGATTGTTTATTTTAGGATATGGATATGGCCTGTAAGAACTACTTGAACTGACTTTGTATTGATTGGAAAAGGCAGGCATAGTTAGTATAAAAATATTATCATTGGTATCTTTGGCAACTCTTAATGTAGAAGATAAATCTTGAAAAGTCCATTTTAAATTCAGATTTTTGTCAATTTTTATCAAATAATATTTAGATTCATAGTTGTTTGTATTTGGATTTTCTTTAAAATATGCCAGATATATTGAACCATCTTTTGCTTTAAAATAATTGATAATTTTAGAGGCAGTAACAGCGATTTGATAATAAAAATTTTTGTCAACTACTTTATTCAAATTAATATCATATTCAGCTAATTCATCAGTGATGTATCTTTGTTTTTCCTCATCAAAACCAATAAATCTTGAATGTTTAAAGTAAATATAATTTCCCAATGTATTATCAAAGCAATTCAATTGATATAAAGAAATGGAATCTGTACCATAAACATCACCAATTGGTCTAGAAACTTTTACAACACCAGATGTTGCACTTGAAAATAAAGGTTTTTCTAAAACACCAGGTGATAAAACAACGGTGTCATAGGTGCCATCGCTATTGAAACACAGCATCATTCTTTTTGGACTATGCGTCATTGCTTTGGGATACAAATCAATAATATCATTATTCATATACATGGCATAAATAAAGTGCGTTGTGATATATACCTTGCCAGAATATGGATTAACGGCTAAAGTGGTATTAGAATTATAAGTGGCTAAATTAAAAGTAGGACCTGAAGACAAGGTATTGGCCCAAACAATTTCTCCCAATTTATTGATTTTATAAAGGTATATGGATGTGCTTGCAGTATTAGCTATTTCATGTTTTAATTCAATATTTTTATTTGTTGGTGCATATTGTTTCAGTGAATATGTTTTATTAATATTCGAAGTGTAATAATTACCAATAACATAAGCATTGCCTTCGTTGTCTGTTGCCATATCAATGGGAGCAGTTATCAGGTTTGTATGATCATCATTTCCGAAAAAATAAGTTCGTGTCATATCTGGACAGCTGGAGCCACTTGTGGCAAATTCCCAATAATACTTTTGTGAATATGCCAATACAGGCAAAATAAAAATGAAGATAAGGAGGTTTTTTTTCATATTGTTCTGTTAATTAAATAAGCACCATTTTCATCGAATAAAATTTGCCAAATTTTGCCATTGCTGTAATATGCAGTTGTGCCTGAGGTGCCAACCTTTACGGATGCGGAAGGAATGAATGTTTTAGTGCCTTTTGAGATATGGTAAATGCCATCTTTTTCCATAGAAAGCATTTCACCCGGTCTATCATTTAGCATTAACACATTTTTAAATCCTGGACTAAGATCCATTTGTTCATACATGCTTTCGTTTTCACTGCTAAGTGTATAATTTGCTAAATTAATCTTTAAGAATCTATGCTTTTTATTTGATAGTCCTAAGAAAACATATAAAAAATGTTCGTCATAAAAAAACTTAGATATCACAACATCATTTTGATCTGTTGTTTTAGTGATTTCACTTATATCAAAAACATTTTTAACTACTGTTGGTCTAACAAGTACTCCTTGTGAACTAATTACTTGATAAACCAATTTATTGGTACTTTCTATTATATTAATTGTATTATTAGGTCCAAACCCAAACATCACTAATTCATTGCCTTTTGGAGCAGCTGCAAATGCAGAAATAGAGTAATTATATATTGGTGTAGGATTTTTAAATTGTTTTACAAGAAATCCATTAGCTGAAAATGGATGATTTGGATTAGCACTTGCAATACCACCAGAGCTAAATGTAGTAGATTCATGAGGTTTAAATTCATCTAAGTTGTTTCTTGAGCTTCTAACATTAAAATAACTGTATTCAAATCTTGTTCTAGAAGAAAGCTCAATCTCTTGTTCATTAATTGCAAATAAATCGGATTCTCCCATGCCTGTTGAATAAACATCTAAAGTTTTACTTGGCACAACTCTGCCTAAAAAAGCTATAGAATGTCCTGTCACCTCAACCTTTTTAACATCGTGTTCTTTGTTATGATATGCCTTCCAGCGAACATTGATTTTTCTGTATTCAGTTGCGAAATTAAATATTGAACTATACAAAATGTCAATTCCTTCATCATGTTCTTTAACAAGATCCAGTGTAATAGGAACATTTATATTATCAGAAGATTTCAAAAAGTAAAACTCTGGCGAATGCTTTACTAAGTTCCATCCTCTTTTATCTACCATTGGATTAGGAATATCTAAAGCATTATTGTTTGACTTTTCTTTTTTGCAAGACGAAAAACACAAACTTGCAAATAATAAAATTAAAAGATTTTTCATAATTATTGATTTAGTTTAATGTTATGAAATTCTCCAACAATAAAGCTATCTTTCAAAAAGTCTTTATTGTAATCAATTTTCAGTTTAAAGTTTCCAGAAATTTCATTACCAGATTTCTTAGTGATTTCAACTTCACTTTCATCTTTAAAAATTGCAACTCCTGATCCATCACTAGCCTGAGCCATTGAATTGTATCTTAAAGTAAAATCTTTGCAGAATGATTCTTTCCCTTTATACAAACCTACGTCTACCCCAAATAAGTTGATAGTCAGAGAATAGCCTTCGTTTAAATCATTTTTAAAGTGTGTAAAAAATATTAGACTTAGTCCTTCTGTTTTTGAATTTACAATTGAACCACTTTGTGTGGCGTGCCATTTAAAACAATCAAGTAGGGTTGTAGAGCATCTAGAAGTTACTATGGTGTAATTAATTCCGCCTGCATTAAATTGATTTTTGGGCTCCGCTTCTTTTTTTTCTTCTTTTTTGCATGCCAACGGTATAACGGCAATAATACAAATTAAAGTTTTAAGTTTTATATGTTTCATATATTTTAAATTATTATAAATCCGCAAAAATTAAACTAAGCCCAAGTCCAACTTCAAAAAATCTAAAGTTGCCTTTAACAGCATCACCCAAATAGTCGCCTTTAGGAGTGTTGCGCCATGCCACATAATCAATTGGAATTCTATCTTCTAAAAAAGGTTTACTGTCATCAGTCATTTCAAAAGCAAGAATTGTCCAATTTTGCCTTAAATAAGCTTTAAACCCAATGGGGCTATCACTAGGTTTTACATGAACTGCTAAGCCCAAGTTAAGAAATATATTGCCATCTCTATATTTGCCATCTAATAATAAATCCATGGCTTGAGAATTGCTGGTTTGAAAATTGCATTCTAAATGATTTCTACCAAAGCCTAAACCTAGTTCTGGCTTGAAGCAGATTTGATCATCTTCAAGTTCGCCTATCCCAAAACCGAAATTTAATCGCCATTGCCTGCTTTTAAAATTAAAACCCATTTTATCCCCATTTTTAAAAAGAATTTCTTTTTTTGAGGAATGGGTGGTGTACTCCGTATTAAAGTATGGGGCAATATTGATTTGAAAATAAAAGCCAGTGCCTGGAGCATATTTGGTTTTATCAATACTGTTAGCGTAATATGCAATATAATTTTTTTGAAACTGATTGAATGATTCGCTTTTGATATTTTGGAAAGTAGGACCAGCTGAAATAATTAAGGCGGGGGCATCAAATGTTTGAGCTTTTGAAACAATAACTAAAGTTAAGTTGAGCAGGCAAAAGACAATGTGTTTTTTCATTTTTAATTGTTTAGGTTTTTTTCTAATGAGTTAAAAATTTCTTTTTCTTGAGGGTTTAAACTTTTTAGAAAGTTATTATCACTCTTTAATAGGTTGTAGTATTCCTTAGCTTTTGAGATACGAATGGTGAAAGCTTCCTTTAATTCTTGATCATTGGGATTATTTTGTAAGCCATTGAATTGAACTTGTGAAATATTCATAAATGTAATCATTCTTTGATATTTAAAGCCATTGTGGTTGGGAAACTTTTGAGTTGCAATATATAGAAAATCAAAATACTTGTCTAAATCTATAGAATAATCCATGTCGATAAAATCTAACCCCTTGTAGCAGTTTGCTATCTTTTCGTATAAAATAATGCTGTCTGGAAAATTTTTAATAGCATTGATTTGAACCGATTTAAATGAGCTGCTTCTGCTATATCCAATTTTTGTTGCATGGTCAAAATATTGTTTGTAATACTTGATTTTGTTGGAGTGATAAATAACAATACATTCATATAAAACAAAAGATAATTTTTCGGTTTTTGTTTTTGAGTATAGCTCAATGAGATAATCATAATACTCTGTATCTTTTTTTAAGAAATCTGAAAAACTGACCAATGCAATGGTTTTTTCAGCATTTTCATAGTCAATTGTTTTGAAATAAATCCAAGATTTGTAAAACACAAAATAATGATCAACGGCATTCATCAAATAAGTTGATTTTGGCGATTTATCATAAGTGTGCCATGAATAAATTGTGTCTGCCATTTTTAAGAGTTGTTTGGCTTCATTCAGTTGATTGGCTTGGATGTAATTATATGTAACATTGATATGCACTTGCGCTGTGTTTATTAGCTCTAAGTTAAAACCAGTCTTGTTTTTGGCTTTTTTCAATAATTGATAGACATTTTGAAGCTGACTTTCAAATTCTTTGAAATCGATGTTTTTATTTAAACTGTACGCTTTTAATAATCCATAATAAATTCTTACTCTCACCCAATTGTTTTTGAGTTCGGTAGCGCTGTCGGCATCTTTTCCTACTTTGTCAATTTCAGTTTTGGCATTTTTGAAATCTTTTTGTTTAAGTAGTTCTTCTGCCAATAATAAGTTGGGATTTTGTGCAGTGCTTGTGAAAAAAACAAATGACAAAAACAAGGTACATAAAATGGTTTTAATTATAGTTTTCATGGTTTTTTTGATTGATAATGGTTTTAGTCTTTCCATGGTTTAATCCAAACCCCAAAGTTTAAATCATTTGTTTTAACAATTACGGATTGTAAATTCTCGTGCTCATTAAAGTTTTTTCTTCTTCTCGCTAAAGTCATTTGAAATCCAATTTTTTCAGAAAAGGCATAACTTGAAACAAATTCTAAAACACTCATTCCTCCACCCGTATATGGACCTAAGGTAGCATTTAAAGCCACTTGAAATCGGCCGTCCTTTGAGGCGGTTTTTATGCCAGTTCCAATACCTAAATAATTTCTATATCGCAACTTATAAACCCCAGAACCTAATCCAGGACCTCCATATTTACCAAAGGGATCTAAAGAGTTATCGCCACTATAAAAAGTATTATCATTCAAAGAAACGCCTTCTGCATTCCATTGAAATGAGCCGCCAAGTCCGAATCTGATTCTTTTTTTGCCAAAATATCTAAAAAAATCAGTAGTTAATATGGAATAGTCGGTGCCGATTCTGTTGTAATTGTGTGTAAGTCTTTGGCTAGGAAATTTAATATCATTCCATCTTTTGGGGTCTTTAGCTATAAAGGCATAGTATAATAAATTAATTCCTCTGATATTCCAGTATGCTGATTTTGCATCAGTTTGTCCAAATGCAAAATAGGTGAAATATGTTGGTCTAAACATTTTGAATTTATCCATTGAGCCACCTGAATTAGTAGCACCAATGTTTGAATTAACGCCTCTAAAACCAAGGAAAACAATGCCGGCATGCGCATTAATTTCTTTTGCGATTAAAGGTTTTATAGATAATAGGATTACAAAAAAGATAATTGATTTTTTCATGGTTTTATTTTTTTTCAAGTTCTATGGTCCAATCTGTTGTATTGGGATAAATATGATAAATGATAACCTTAGCTTTATTCTTGCCTGTTTTTCTGATTGATATAAAGTACTGATTAACCATACTGATGAAGTATGGTGTGTTTGGTGGTCCATTTTTTTCCATTAGGTGAGCGTGATAATTAGTGGCCCCAGAATAATCAATATCTCTAATAGGTGTTTCTTTTACAAGACCATTTCCTTGAAGTTCTCCTAGCCAAATCATTAAATTTACAGAGCTGTTTTGTTGACTTAAATAAGGTTGCATTTCAAAATATTTGCCATCATATTCTTGAGGAGGATTTGATAAATTGTATGTAAAAAGCAAATCTTTGGTGTTTTTTATTCTGAAAAACTCCCATCTATCTAATGTTTTTGAAATAATAGCACCTGTATTGGGGTCTGTTTGTCTTTCAACAAAGCTTAAAATTTTCCAGTCTTTTTGATCATCGAAATATTTGATGTCGCTGTTCTTTTTGCAAGAAATAAAAATCGCAAAAATCAAGACATAAATAGACAAGTATGATTTATTCATAGTTAGTTTCATGTTGCGAATATGCAAACATTTTATAAATAATTGATAATACAAATGCACTAAATCTTAAAAAAAAGATTTTGCTTTTTTAACGATAAGAGAATGAGGTATTTTTAATTTAGATTGTAATTAATAAAATTAAACCCTTCTCTTAAGCTCAATGTTGATTAATTTCAACTCTCTGCCAGCTTGCCCTTTTACAGAACTGTTCTCTTGCGCTCTCCTACTTAAATAAGGTAATACAGCTTTTACGGGCCCGTAAGGCACATACTTAGCAACTCGGTATCCTGCCTTGGCTAGGTTGTATGAAATATGGTCGCTCATGCCCAAAAGTTGAGCAAAATAAATATTGGAATGATTGTTAGTCAAACCTTTTTCTGCTAATAATTTTGCTAAATAAAGTGAGCTTTGTTCATTGTGTGTGCCCGCACAAATGCTGATTCTGTCAATGTGTTCTACACAGAATTTTAATGCCTCGTTGTATTCTAAATCCGTGTTTTCCTTATTGATATGAATGGGTGAAGCATAACCCATTTTCAAAGCTCGTTCACGTTCTTTTTCCATGTAAGCACCTCTCACTAGTTTAAATCCTAAAAAATAATTCGTGGCATTAAATATGGATTGAATATGTTGAACCCTGCCTGTCCTGTAACATTGAATGGTATTATAAACAATGGCGGTTTCTTGGTTGTATTTTGCCATCATTTGATAAGTTAAATCATCTATCACATCCTGAATCCAAGAATCTTCAGCATCAACAAATAAACGCACTTTATTCTGATAAGCTTTTTCGCAAATTTTTTCAAATCTAGATTTTACTCTCTCAAATTCAGCATTTTCATCTTCTGATAAATTTCCTTTCGCATTCACTTTAGTCAGTAAATCCGTGCGAGCAATGCCTGTAGTTTTAAAAACCGAAAATGGAATTGAATCTCTGTTTTTGGCAGCCATTTCAATGGTATCCATCACTTCGTTCATTGTTTTGTCAAAGACTTTTTCTGACTCTTCGCCCTCCACAGAGTAATCCAAAATGGTTCCTATGCCAGATTGATGCAGACTATCAATGGATTTCTGGCAATCTTGAATGTTTTCGCCTCCACAGAATTGAGCAAATAAAGTATTGCGAATCAATAATTTAACAGGCGGTAAAATATCAATAAACCAACTGGCAATTTTTGGACCTTGCTTAATGATAAATGGATAACTGAAACTCTGAAAAAGCAATCGTGCTTTTTTTAATTCGGCATTAGATTTATGTGCAAAAGCAATTTCGGTGTTGTTAAAGTCCAAATCGGGCATTTGATGTTAAAGTTGGTGCAAATGTATAATGAATTTGTCAATCAAAAAGGTTCTTTGCAAGTAATTTTCACAAGTTCTTGTTTGATTGGATGAATAAATTCAATTTGGTAGGCGTGTAGACAAATGGATTTGTTTTTTAAAGCTTGAGGCGCACCATATTTTAAATCTCCAACTATAGGTGTTTTGTTGTGAGATAGCATGGCTCTGATTTGATGGAATCTGCCAGTAATTGGATAAACTTCTAACAAAGACTGATGACCCCTTTTTTCAATTACGTTGTATGACAAAACACTTTCTTTACTGTTTTCTACTTGCCTATGAAACACTTCTGCTCGCATGGTTTTGCCATTTTTCCTCAAAAAACATTTCAGTTCTTGTACCTCAATTTCTGGAATGCCGTTTACCAATGCCCGATAGGTTTTTTTTATTTTATCATCCCTAAACAATTCATTCATTTTAGACAATGCCTTACTGGTTTTTGCCAATACAACAACGCCACTAACAGGTCTATCTATTCTATGTATTACACCACAAAACACATTGCCGGGCTTTTGGTCGCGTTCTTTTAGAAATGTTTTCACCAAATCTGAAAGCGGCACATCTCCCGTTTGGTCGCCTTGCACCAAAACCCCCGAAGGTTTGGCAACGGCAATCAAATGATTGTCTTCATAAAGAATGTGGTCTTGGATATTAAATGGAATTTGAGGTTTCAACTTTGGCAAAATTAAAGATATTGAAACAAACTATTTCCAAATGTATTTAAGTTCTGGTCTAAACTTTAATTAAATCTCAAAGTCTTACCTTCCATATTTAATTTTTGAATAGCATCCTTCCATTTAGGAAATTCATTAGCATCAATGGTTAATATCTTGATTTCTTTAGCAATACTTTGGCTTATTTTCATCGCAGACAAATGTGCACCACTCATCGCAAATGCTTTCATTTCTTGCTCATTGTTCCATATAGTCATAGTGTAATGCGTAGTCCAGATGCCCCTTTTCTTAAAACCTTTGCAGTTTGAGGTTCTAAGTTGTTTCATAATGTTCAAAGCATGTTTCGATAAAACAAAAAATTTAAAAACACCTTTTAATTCTATACTTGTGATGGTAAGTTTCATTAAAAAATTCAATTGCAATAATACTAAATTTTATCAAAACAATTTCTAATCAATTGATTTTGTTTTAACTACCTAATTATGAATTTAAATTTAAATCACCAATCCAATTTCAAATTATCTACGATTTAAATCTTTATAAACATTTAAAAATCTTAATATAGAACTAAACTATTTGAAAAATGTGAAAACTTTGCGAATAATTGAATCGTTTTTTAACATAGTTTTGCATCACTTTGAAATTTTCAAGCATATTAGGACAAGATAAAGTAAAAGAAAAGCTGATTGCGCAAGTTAGAAATAATAGAATTTCTCATGCACAACTATTTTCTGGCTCTGAAGGATGCAATGCTTTGCCATTGGCTGTTGCATTTGGTCAGTTTATTAATTGCACCAACAAACAGGAAAACGATAGTTGTGGCACTTGCCCTTCTTGCAACAAATATCAACAATTGATTCACCCAGATTTGCATTTCACATTTCCTTTTTTCTACCAAGATAAAAAGCGAGAAGTAGCGGATGATTACATTGTTGAATTTAGGAAAGCCTTTATAAATAATCCAGCAATGTCTCTTAATGACTGGATGGAACAGATGGAAGAAAGCACCAAAAAGCCAAACATCAACATTTTTGAATGCAGAAATATCATCAGAAAACTAGCTTTAAAACCTTATGAAGCCGAGTACAAAGTCATGATTATTTGGCTGCCTGAATTTTTGGGAACAGAAGGCAATGTATTATTAAAGATTATCGAAGAACCGCCCGCTAAAACCTTGTTTATCATGGTAAGCGAAAGTCCACAAATGCTTTTAACAACTATTATTTCTAGAACACAACAAATAAAAATACCCAATTATAATAGGGCAGAACTTGAAAACCATTTAATCAAGGAAAATCTAACGAATGTCTCAAATGCAAAAAATATTGCCTTGATGGCCTCAGGCAATTATAACAAGGCTATACGTCTTTCATCCGAAGTGAATGAATCTTTGCTACTTCAAGTAAAAAACTTCTTTAATATTTGTTTCAAAAACGACACAAAATCCATTGTTGATTTATCAGAAAAAATGAAAGATAGAGGTGATATGAAAAACTTTCTTTTATACACATTAGAAATCCTCAGATTGGCAAATATTTCTGAAACCCAAACAGAATCAAATCCAAACAACGAGGAAGAAGAAAAACTAGCCCTTACCCTATCCAAACTATTGCATTTAGAAAACAGAATAAAAGTGTATCGCACTATAAATCAAGCACTTTACGAAATAGACCGAAATGGCAATATGTTTTTAATTTTAATTAATATATCTTTGAGCCTTAGAAACAACTTTAAAAGAGATTTAAAAGTTGGTTCTTAATTAAAAATAAAAGACAATAAAATGGGATGTGGAAGTTGCGGTACCTCAGGTGGATGTTCGCCCAAAGGTTGCAAAAATAATGGAACATGTGGCACTAGTGGCTGCAATAAATTAAATGTATACAATTGGCTCAGTGACACTGCTATGCCAGATAACTATAAGCCATTTAATGTGATAGAAATCAGATTTAAAGGCAGCAGAAAAGAATATTATCGCAATATCAATAACTTAGAATTATACACAGGCGATGCCATTGTTGTAGATTCTGACATGGGTTATGACGTTGGGCATGTTTCTATTGCTGGCGAATTAGTAAGATTACAATTAAAAAAGAAGGCAATTAAAGAAGATTCCGAAAGCATCAAGACCATACAAAGGAAAGCCAGCGAAAAAGATTTAGAGAAATATCACGAAGCTAAATACAGAGAGGCCAAGGTTTTAGAAAGAGCCCGAACCATTGCAATAGAATTACGTTTGGAAATGAAACTTAGCGATATCGAAATTCAAGGAGATAACAAAAAAGTAATTTTCTTTTATACAGCCGAAAGCCGTGTGGATTTCAGAGAACTTATCAAGCGCTTTGCTGAGGAATTTAAACTCAGAATAGAAATGCGTCAAATTGGGTACCGAGAGGAAGCATCTAGACTTGGTGGCATTGGAAGTTGTGGCAGAGAATTATGTTGCAGCACTTGGCTAACTGATTTTAAGATGGTAAATACATCAGCCGCTAGATTCCAAAACCTTTCTATTAACATGTTGAAATTATCGGGTCAATGCGGCAAATTAAAATGTTGTTTGAATTATGAATTAGATACATACATGGATGCATTAGAAGCTTTTCCAAAATCTAAAACTGTGAAAATTGATACTAAAAACGGACCTGCATACATGATAAAAACAGACATTTTGAAAAAACTGACTTGGTTTTCTTATGAAGACAGGAGTGCTTGGATTTGTCTGCCACTTAGCAAGGTTAATGAATATTTACAACTTAATGCTAACGGGCAAAAAGCACCTGAATTAGTTGGCGAAACAATTGACATCAAACCAACTAAAAACCAAATAGAGGCAGAAGAAAAACAAATGGATTTGGTTTCTGAAGACATTACTAGATTAGATAACAAACCTAAAGTTAAGAAAAAGAAGAAAAAGAAAAAACCGACTAATCAAGCGCCAAATATTCAATAATTAGATATCTGGAAGTTTTTTCCTAGGCAGTTTATCGCCCTTCATTATTTAATTTCTATACACCAATAATAACATAAACAAATTTTTGCAATAAATTAACTTTTGTTCCATAGTTTACTACATAAAAGACTCATTATATTACTATTAGTAACTGTGAGATTAAGCTATTTTTAACTTGTAATTTATTTCATTTGCAGATCTAGCTATAGATTGGATTAAAAGTAATAACCAATACTACTACCTATCAAAACACCAGGAAAAACCATGCGTTTTTTTAGAGAAAAGCCATTTACAAAAGTATTTTGCGTCACTTCTTTAGGAGTATTTATTTTAGAATCCACTAAACTTAAGCCATATCTTAATTCAAAAAAGAACCCGTTTATAAACATTAACTGATGGTATTTTTCTACAGAAATGGTATGACGTCTTTTGTAAAATTTATTCCATTCATATTCGTTAAAAACACCAATACCTGGATAAGATTTTGCAACTTTCAGATATTGATGCATTCGAGTGTTTAAATAACTGTAGCCCAATGAAAAACCTTTATTATATGTTTCATCAGCATATTTCACAAAATGATACTTACCTCCAACATACAAACCACTTGCCGGCAAATCATCTTCAATTGAATAAAAATTATACCCTAAATCTATCTGTGCATAATCAGCATAATAATCATAATCTTTAACCAAAAAGCCATATCCAAGTTTAACTGTGGGCAGAGTTACAAAAGACTGATCCACAAGCGAAACCTTAACAAATTGCTTTGGAAAAGCAGATTGAGCTTGAGCTTTTAAAACAGTTTGAAGTAAGAGCAATAAAAGCAAAAAACGCATTACTTAACGCTTTTAATTTTTGATAATAAAACTAAATTTATTGGATCGGTGCAATCGTATTGGTAAATACCGTCATTTCCAGTGATTGTTAATAGATCACCTTTTTTAATAACATCATAAGCTTCAAAACCAGTGATTTTTTTCAATGTTTTAACATTAAACTCATTACTAACGTCTAATATTTTCAGCCCTTCAGATCCATCACATAAATATAAATAATTGCCCGCTACGGTTAATCCTTTAGGATTATGAAAACTATATTCACGAATAATTCGAGGGTTTCTAATATCACTAATATCTATTAATTCCAACTGATTGGCACCTCTATTACAACGATTGCCTGTACTTAAAGTCACATAGGCAATATCTCCAGAAACAACAACTGGGTCGCAGCTAACAACGTGAGAATAAGTGCTGATATAAAGTGGTCTTTCAGGATTGTTTAAAGAATAAATTAACATGCCATTTTGAGTACCAAAAAACAAATATTCACCATAAGGGAAAATGGTTTCAACACCTGTATTATTCAAATCAATTGTAGATTTAAGAATAGGATCTTTTGCATTGGTAGCATCATAAACATTTAGAAATTGCCCAACAACTGTGTAGAGATAATTGCCATAAACAGTGTATTTTGCCATAGAGCCACCTATGCCAGATGTACTTCCTCCATCTGAGCTTGCAGACATAGAAGACTCTTTACCGCATGCAAAAAACAGAGATGTTAAAACGATGATGACGAGTATTTTATTCATTTTTTTTAATTTATTATTGATAACATTTTGGTTCTATTATTAAGTCTTCTTTCCAATCTATAACAACACCTTTTTCTGAATCTATACATTCAAAATAAGTCTTACCATCTCCAGACCATCCACCACCCCAATTAGCGTTTGGCAATGGTGGGTAAGTAATATTTTGATTGTGTTTTATTAATTTTATAAGAGTAATATCTGGCAAATTGGTTATATCTACAACTACCAACCCCAAATATGTATCACCATAAAGGGTATTATCTTTAACAGCCATATCAAAATTATAAGGAACATTTATGAATGCGACTGGTAATGGATTAACAGGATCTGAATTATCAAACACATGGATTCCTTTTCCAGACTCATTAACTAGTAAATAAGATTGGTAAACATAAATTTTACCTGGATTAACCAATGACCTTGGTTTAGTAGAATAAACAGAATCTTCAAACTTACCATCCAACAAGTAATAAACTGGTTTATAACCAGTAACAGAATAAGGCACGGCCCTGTAATCATCTCGCTGACAAGCGCTTATCATTAGAACAAACCCCAGCAAAGCTGTTACTTCAAAAATAATAAACCCCTTTTTAAACATGTTATATGCAAATTTATACAAAGTTTTCTAATAATTTGTAAAAATAAAGTTAAATTTTAAAATTGTATGTTAATTTTGTAACCAATAAATTCATGCTTACCCTAACCGCCATAAGAAACCAAACTGAAGAAATCATTAAAAGACTTGCCTTAAGGGGCAAAGACAGAAGCAATGACATTCATGAAATTTTAAAAATTGACGAAAACAAAAGACAAATACAAACATCTCTTGAACAAAATTTGGCAAAAAGCAATGCCTTAGCCAAAGAAATTGGCGATTTATTCAAGACGGGTGAAACTGTTAAAGCCAATATCATAAAAGAAGAGTCTAGCAATTTAAAAAACACCATCAAAATGCTTGAACAGGAATTATTAGATGCAGATTCATTATTAACAGAAAAACTATACGACATTCCAAATTCACCATCTTTTAAGGTTAAATTGGGATATGGTCCTGAAGACAATGAAACAATATTTGAATGGGGAACTGAACCAAATTTGCCGCCAAACGCTCTCCCCCATTGGGAACTAACAGAAAAATACAAATTAGTGGATTTTGAATTAGGTAATAAAATCACTGGTGCTGGTTTTCCTGTATACACTGGCAAAGGAGCAAGATTGCAACGTGCTTTGATAAATTTCTTTTTAGACGAAGCTTTAAAAGCTGGATATTATGAAATACAGCCCCCAATTTTAGTAAATGAAGCAAGCGGAATTGGCACAGGTCAACTACCTGACAAAGAAGGACAAATGTATCATGCTACTATTGACAACCTATATTGTATTCCAACGGCAGAAGTACCTATTACTAATATATACCGAGACGTTATTCTGAAGGAATCTGATTTGCCAATTAAAAACGTTGGCTATACACCTTGTTTTAGAAGAGAAGCCGGGAGCTATGGCGCACATGTAAGAGGCTTAAACAGACTTCATCAATTCGATAAGGTTGAAATAGTTCAAATTGCCAAACCCGAACAAAGCTATGAAATTTTAGAACAAATGGTAGAGCATGTTAAAGGCTTGTTGTCAAAACTAGGCTTGAAATATAGGGTATTAAGATTATGTGGTGGTGATATGGGTTTTGCCAGTGCACTAACTTATGATTTTGAAGCTTGGAGCGGAGCTCAACAAAAATGGTTGGAGGTCAGTTCAACTTCAAACTTTGAAACATTTCAAGCCAATAGATTAAAATGTCGTTATAAAAACAAAGATGGCAAAAATGAATTGGTACACACTTTAAATGGCAGTGCTTTGGCTCTTCCAAGAATTGTTGCATCCCTTCTTGAAAACAATCAAACAGAAGATGGTATAGAAATGCCTGAGTGCTTGCATACCTATTTGGGTTTCACTAAAATTTAACAAACTATAAAGAACATTATTCTCATATCAATGTTAATATTTGGGCATGTTGCTAAAGCACAATTTGGTAATTGTGTTGAGCTATCTCAAGTACAACCTTTTTACCAATGCAATCAACAGTTTTACGACCCTGTATGTGGATGCGACAATATTACCTACCGCAACCAATGCGAAGCTTTTAATGTTTATGGTGTTCAAAATTGGATGAGCGGTGTTTGCAGTGGAATTCATCTCGACTTTTATCCAAATCCTTTAGGCCCAAACAGTGAGTTAACGATAAATATAAGTCATCCGGAATTTGTAAATGCCAATGTCGATATTCGAATTGTAGATATGTATGGCAAAGTTTGGGTTCAAAGGTTTGTAAACAATATCAACAGGGCTAGCCTTCAATTCGATTTGTCTGTTCTTCAAACAGGCATTTATGTAATATTTATAAGTAGTAGCTTGAATGCTTTTCAAGTAAAAAAGTTTTCAAAGTATTGAAAATTTTTATTTTTTTAAACAAATTCATTCATTTTAGGTTAATATAAAAACATGCTTCATTTCACCACCTATCAATCAAATTCAAACAAAGAATGGGTTACGTTTATTCATGGGGCAGGTGGAAGCAGTTCGATTTGGTTTAAACAAATCAGAGATTTCAAAGAGCATTTCAATGTTTTGCTTATTGACCTAAGAGGACATGGCAAATCCAAAAAAGTTTTTTATGAAAAAATCAAACAATATTCTTTTGATAGTATTGGCAATGAAGTTATTGACGTGTTAAATCATTTAAAAATTGAAAAAACACATTTTATAGGCATATCGTTAGGCACTATCATCGTGAGAGAAATTACAGAACGTTTTCCCAACAGAACTTCTAGTATGATTATGGGTGGAGCAGTAATGAAACTAAATCTAAGAGGGCAGATCTTAATGAGAACAGGCGCATTACTCAAATCTATCATGCCATATTTAATTCTTTACAGATTTTTCGCTTTTATCATCATGCCAAAAAAAAAGCATCGTGAATCTAGAAACCTCTTTATCAATGAAGCCAAAAAACTTTACCAAAAAGAGTTTAAACGATGGTTTACATTAATTTCAGAGGTAAATCCACTTTTAAAATTCTTCAGAATTAAAGACTCAGGTATTCCAACTTTGTATATCATGGGTTCAGAAGACCATATGTTTTTGCCATCAATTTCTAAATTAGTTGAAAATCACCAATCTTCTAAATTGCATATTATTCAAGATTGTGGGCATGTAGTAAACGTAGAGAAACCAAACATTTTCAATAGTGTCTCAATAGATTTCATTAAAAAACACCCTAAATTCACTTAACTAGTTCAGAGAAAATCACACCATCTTTCATGGTTAATTTTCTGTCTGCTAAATTTGCAAACTCTTCATTATGGGTAACAATGACAAAAGTTATTTGAAAATCATTTCTTAGATTCAAAAACAATTGATGTAATTCTTTGGCATTTTTACTATCTAAATTCCCACTAGGTTCATCCGCAAATATTACCTTTGGTTGATTCATCAAAGCTCTGGCAACAGCACATCTTTGTTGCTCTCCACCAGACAACTGATTAGGCTTATGACTTAAACGATGTTGAAGTCCTAAATAAGTTAATAATTCTGTAGCTCTTAGTGTAGTTGCCTTGATAGACTTTCCTGAAATTAAAGCTGGCATACATACATTTTCTATACATGTAAACTCTGGTAATAGTTGATGAAACTGAAAAACAAAACCAATGTTTGCGTTTCTAAAATCTGCCAAACTATTTGATGTCATTTTATTGACTTCAATGTTATCGTACAAAACCTTACCAGAATTAGGCGAATCTAATGTGCCTAAAATTTGCAAGAAAGTTGTTTTTCCTGCACCAGAATCCCCTACTATTGAAATTATTTCAGCTGGATTAATTTTCAAATCTATCCCTTTTAATACTCTTAAATCGCCATACTCCTTAGTAATTCCAATAGCCTCTATCATCTCCTGCGAAGATGGGATATTTTTTAAATAAATCAAAAACAAAGTGCATTTTTTTTGTAAATTCGCAACCTTAATTGTAAAAAAATCCATACATAATGAATATTCACGAATACCAAGCTAAACAGATTCTAAAATCTTTTGGAGTAGCTATCCAAGAAGGCATTGTTGCAGAAACCCCCGAAGCCGCTATTGATGCTGCTAAAGAAATTCAAAAACAAACTGGCTCTGATTGGGTAGTTATTAAAGCACAAATTCATGCTGGCGGAAGAGGCAAAGGTAGTATTATCGGAAGCGAGCAAAGAGGTGTTGCAGTTGCAAAAAATCTTGATGCTGTTAAAACCATCGCTGAAAATTTATTAGGAAATACTTTGGTTACCATTCAAACAGGTCCAAAAGGCAAAGTAGTTAACAAAATATTAGTAGCTCAAGATGTATTTTATCCTGGTGCAAACGAGCCTAAAGAATACTACATGAGTGTTTTATTAGACAGAGCTACTAGCAAAAACGTCATTATCTATACAACTGAAGGTGGTATGGACATTGAAGAAGTTGCAGAACACACACCTGAAAAAATACACAGAGAATGGGTTGACCCAACCATTGGTTTTCAAGCTTTTCAAGCAAGAAAAATCGCTTTTAACTTAGGTTTAACCGGACAAGCACAAAAAGAAATGGAGAAATTCGTAACAGCATTATATAGAGCATACGAAGAAACTGATAGTGCGATGTTTGAAATTAATCCAGTTTTAAAAACATCAGATGATAAAATCATTGCAGTAGATGCAAAAGTAGATTTAGATGAGAATGCTTTATACAGACATAAAGATTACGCATTATTAAGAGACGAAAGCGAAGAAGATCCAACTGAAGTAGAAGCCAAAAAATTCAACTTAAACTACGTTAAATTAGATGGCAACGTTGGCTGTATGGTAAACGGTGCAGGCTTAGCAATGGCAACAATGGATATCATTAAATTAAGCGGTGGCGAACCAGCTAATTTCTTGGACGTGGGAGGAACCGCTAATGCAGAAACAGTAGAAGCTGGCTTCAAAATCATCTTGAGCGACCCTAATGTAAAAGCTATCTTAATCAATATCTTTGGAGGAATTGTAAGATGCGACAGAGTGGCTCAAGGCGTTGTGGATGCATACAAAAAACTAGGCAACATCCATGTTCCAATTATCGTTAGATTACAAGGAACAAATGCGGTAGAAGCAAAAAAACTGATAGACGAAAGTGGTTTAGAAGTAAAATCAGCTATTTTATTAAAAGAAGCTGCAGAATTAGTTAAAACTGTTTTAGCTTAACCTTTAAAAGTAAATAACTTGTTGAAATAATCTTCATCACGCAAATCAATCAATCAATTATTTACCCTTTAATTTGCACACTTAATAATTGAACACAAATATGAGTATAATTTCAGAATTTAAAGAATTTATCAACAAAGGCAATGTTGTTGATTTAGCTGTTGCCGTCATTTTAGGTGGTGCTTTTGGCAAAATAGTTACATCTATTGTTGATGATATCTTAATGCCTATCATTGCAATGATAGGTGGAGTTGATGATATTGCAGAATTAACTGCAGGCCCAATTTTAATTGGCAAATTTTTAGCAGCAACTATCAACTTTTTAATCATCGCGTTTGTATTATTTATAATTGTTAAAGCTCTAAACAAAGCATCAAAGCTTAAAAAATAAAAAATACACACTTATATAAAATGCCAAACAATGTTTGGCATTTTTTTTGTTAAAAAAAGAAATTAATCAAATGAAAAAATCAATCCTATTATTATCAATTCTATTTTCAATCAACTTAATTCAAGCGCAAGATGACGACATTAAAAAGAAAGCCGCAGAAAAAACCACTTTAACCGCTATAAAAGACACAGGCTGGATACGAGGAGGATTTTTTAGCACCAATTTATCAAACACCACTTTTTCAAATTGGTCGCAAGGGGGCACTAATAACACCGCCATTATTGCCAACTCCAGTTTATTTGCTATTTTTCATCCCGCAAGCGATAAATACATTTGGGAAAATTATTTAGACTTAGCTTATGGTGTTATCAGAAATGGTGGCGGAAAAATTGACAACCCCAATGACCCAAGTTTAAAAATCACCAATCCTTTTGTAAAAAACGAAGACAAACTTGTCTTTTTATCAAAATATGGCAGAAAAATTAATGACAAATTAAACTATTCTGGGCTATTAAGCTTAAACACACAAATGTTCCCTGGTTGGGCTGCCGATGATATTTTAAGAGAAAAAAGCCATGTTTCAAACTTTTTAGCCCAAGGCTTTGGTTTCGTTTCTATTGGATTTGACTATAAACCAAAGCCGTTTTTATCTATCTATGCCTCTCCTATCACAGCTAAATACACCATTGTCAGAGAACAAAGACTGGCTGATTTAGGCCTTTATGGTGTGGAAGCCGCAGAATTTAATTATGATGACACAATTGGAGGCAAAGCACCCATTAAAACAAAAGATGGTCAAACTTTTAGAAATGAGTTAGGTTGGTACATCAACTTATCATTTAATAAAGATATCGCTAAAAATATCAATTATCAATCAAGACTTGAATTATTTCAAAACTATAAAACCATGCAGGTTTATAAAATCGACCGAAATTGGCAAAACACCATCAACATGAAAGTTAACAAATACGTAACTGTTACACTCATCAACCAAGTGATTTGGGACTGGGATGTAGACACCAATCCATCTCTTGAAGGCGTTCAAAGAAAAGTACAGTTAAAAAACTTTTTTGGCGTTGGATTCTCTGCAAAATTCGGAGATAAATTGTAAGAAATAAATACTTAACTTTGAAAGCCTCATATTTTTGAGGCTTTTTTCATTATGGCTATCATACAAATCAATCCTTCAAACCCTGAGGAACACAAAATAAAATTTGTATCAGAAATGATTCTGAATGATAAAATCATCATTTGTCCAACCGACACACTTTATGCCATAGTTTGCAAGTTAAGCAACAAGAATGGTATAGAAAAAATTTGTAAAATTGTTGGCAAAAAACCAGAGAAAGCTAATTTGTCAATTATATGTTCTAGCCTTAAACATATTAGCGATTACAGCTTGCAATTCAACAAAAACATTTATAAGATGATGAATAAAAACTTACCTGGACCATATACATTCATCCTTAAAGCTAATAATAAAATCCCAAAACTTTTTTTAAATAAAAGAAAAACGATCGGTATTAGAGTTCCAAATCAACTCATAACTTTAAAAATAGTAGATTATATTGATGAACCTTTAGTTTGTGCATCTGTAAATCTTTCTGAAAATTCAGAATTCACCAATCAAATCGATGAAATAGATTTAACATACAACAAACAAGTTGATTTAATCATTGATTCTGGCAACTTAAACGTATTAGGTTCAGCCGTGATTGATTGCTCAGGCGAAGAACCCGAATTAATTAGAGAAGGTTTGATGCCACTTAATTAAAAGAGTAAGAAAAGTTTTTTGTTAATCTCATTAAAATAAACTATAATTGCATTGAGTTTTATATATAAAGAACTGTAAATAAATTTAATAAAAGATGGGGGATATTTCTATAAAAATCAATATTATTGATCGTACTTATCCCTTAAGAATTAAGGCAGAAGAAGAAGAATATGTAAGAAAAGCCGCAAAATTAATTAACGACAAAGCGACTTTTTTCAATTCTAACTTTTCTGTTAAAGATAGAGTTGATGGACTAGCAATGGCGGCTTTAGAGTTTACTGTAGATGCCGTAAAGCAATCCCAAATAAACCATCAAATAAATGATGAACCAAAAGATACAAGTCTCATTGAAAATAAAATCAATGAAATTGAAAGTCTTCTGTTTATTTCTTAATTAAATTATTTCGTTTCAACCTTTATACGACTCATTTAAAAAAACAATTAAATGACAGAAATAGTATTTATTATCATCGGCCTTCTTGTTGGGGTCGCAATTGGATTCTTCTTAGGGATGCCAATAATAAAAAAGCAACAAAAAGGACAAGCCGACTTATTATTAGAAGAAGCTAAAAATAAATCTGAGGCAATCAAACAAACTAAAATGCTTGAAGCCAAAGAAAAATTTCTTTCCCTAAAATCTGAACACGATAAAGAAGTTCAAAGACGAAACTCTGAAATTCAATCTACCGAAAACAGAATGAAACAGAAAGAACAATCATTAGACGATAAAATCAGAGCAAACAAAATCAAAGAAGAAGAAATTGAAAAACTAAAAGTTAAACTTCAAAGCCAACAAACCGGTTTGTCAAGAAAAGAACAAGAATTAGAACAAGCTAGACAAGAACAACTAAAATCTCTAGAAAAAATCGCTAATCTTACAATTGAAGAAGCAAAATCTCAAATGATTGAGGCTGTTAAAGCAGAAGCTCACACAGACGCAATGACCCAATCAAAAATTATTGTTGAAGAAGCTAAACTTAACGCTACAAAAGAAGCTAAAAGATTGGTTCTGCAAACTATTCAAAGAACTGCTGCTGAAACAGCTATTGAAAATACGGTTACAGTATTTAACTTAGAAAATGATGATGTTAAAGGTAGAATCATTGGACGAGAAGGCAGAAATATCAGAGCTATTGAAGCTGCAACAGGTATAGAAATTATAGTTGATGACACACCAGAAGCTATTGTATTATCTGGATTTGACCCAATTAGAAGAGAAATTGCCAGATTATCATTGCACCGTTTAGTTGCTGATGGCAGAATTCACCCTGCTAGAATTGAAGAAATTGTTGAAAAAACAAAAAAAGACATCGAACAAGAAATAATTGAAATTGGCCAAAGAACTGTCATCGATTTAGGGGTAAATGGACTTCACCCTGAATTAATTAGAATTGTCGGTAGATTAAGATACCGTTCTTCATATGGTCAAAACTTATTGAAACACAGCCGTGAAGTAGCAAATCTTTGCGCAACAATGGCAACTGAACTTGGGCTAAACGCCAAATTAGCTAAAAGAGCAGGTTTATTACACGATATTGGTAAAGTTCCTGAAGATGATGCTGAAACACCACACGCTTTATTGGGCATGAAATGGGCTGAAAAATATGGTGAACATCCTGAAGTTTGCAATGCAATTGGAGCCCACCACGATGAAATTGAAATGACAAGCATGTTGTCTCCTATTATTCAAGCTTGTGATGCAATCAGCGGGTCTAGACCAGGTGCAAGAAGAGAAGATTCAGAAAACTACATCAAACGATTAAAAGATTTAGAAGCATTGGCATTAAGTTTTAAAGGTGTTGAAAAAGCATTTGCCATTCAAGCTGGTAGAGAATTAAGGGTAATGATTGATAGCGAAAGAGCCTCTGATAAAGAAGCCGATAACTTAAGTTTTGAAATTTCTCAGAAAATCATGAAAGAAATGATTTATCCAGGTCAAATTAAAATTACAGTTATCAGAGAAAAAAGAGCGGTTAACTACGCCAAATAATATTATAAATGGGAAACTCCCTAGGAAAAAATTTAATCATTACATCTTTTGGAGAATCTCATGGAACACATGTAGGTATTGTTTTAGATGGATTTCCCTCAAATTTCGCAATAGACTTCACGCAAATACAACACGAATTAGACAGACGTAAACCTGGGCAATCAAACCTCTCAAGCGAAAGAAAAGAAGACGATATTCCAATTTTTGTTTCAGGTATATTTGAAGGTAAAACAACCGGTGCACCAATCTGTATTTTAATTGAAAACAAAAATCAAAACAGCCAAGATTACTCAGAATTAAAAAACCTATACAGACCAAGTCATGCTGATAAAGTCTATGACCAAAAATATATTAACAGAGATTATAGAGGTGGTGGCAGAAGTAGCGCAAGAATAACAGCGCCATGGGTTGCCGCAGGCGCTTTAGCTAAACAATTTCTATTAAAATATTATCAGATTAATATTCAATCAGTTGTTAATCGTGTCAAACATATTGGAATTGAAGATGTTTTTATGTTATCAGATTGGTCTAATGCTCAAACAAACACTATTAAATGTCCCGATTCAATGTTAGCTTTAAAAATGATTGAACTAATAGATTCTGCCAAAATAGCAGGTGATACAGTAGGCGGGACAATTGCCACTAGAATTAGCAATTGTCCAATCGGTATTGGCGAACCTGTTTTTGACAAATTAAATGCAGACCTATCTAAAGCGATGTTTTCTATCAATGCAACAAAAGGCATAGAATTTGGAGATGGCTTCGGTGGAACTTATAAATATGGCAGTGAAAGAAATGACGCACCAGATAAAAACACGAACAACGAAGGAGGCATCATTGCAGGAATTAGCAACGGAAATAACATCGAATTCACCACTGCATTTAAACCTGTTTCAAGTATTAAAATCACACAAAGGATGGAAAATCAATCCAATGAAATTATAAATCATCAAATACAAGGCAGACACGATCCTTGTGTTTTACCTAGAGCAATTCCAATTGTTGAAAGCCTCTCAGCAATTGTAATACTTGACCATATATTCTCTAACTTAAAAAAACATACAAAAATGACAAAAATATGACTCATTTAAAATCAATAACTACGTCTAAACACTAAAATCAAAAATATATTTTAAAAAAAATGATAAATAAAATCTTACTTTCTTTCCTGCTTTCAGTTGCATCCCTTAACCTAAGCGCTCAATGTTTAACAGACCACTATCAAAAAGAAATTTTAAAACAACATCCTAATGTAGCATTAGAGATGAATCAATTCTTTGACAATTTATCGCAATTCAGCAGCCAAAAAAGGGCAACAAAATACATCATACCTGTTGTTTTTCATGTGATTCACACCAATGGTCCTGAAAATATTTCATTAGAACAAATAGAAGATCAAATCAGAATTTTAAATGAAGATTTTAGTTTAACTAACCCCAATAAATCTTCAATTAGAAGCCAATTTACTAATGTAGCTGCTGATTGTGAATTTGAGTTTAGATTAGCAAAAATTGATCCAGATGGCAAATGTACCAATGGCGTAAACCGTGTTTTTAGCCCTTTACATGTGGAAGCAAGAGATAATGTAAAATCAATTACAGGCGCTAGGTGGAATAACAGAAATTATTTAAACATATGGGTGGTAAGTTCCATTAAAAATCAAGATCAAACATCACAAGGTATAACCTTGGGTTATGCTTATTTACCGTATTCTATCATACCAGGAAACATCCATCACTTAGATGGCATTGTTTGTCGTTCTGATTATATTGGTACAATTGGCACTGGCTCTTCTACTGGAGCCGGCAGAACTTTAACACATGAAGTTGGACACTATTTAGGCTTACTTCACCCTTTCGAAGATGGCTGCTCTGGAACTGGCTCTAACAATGGGGATAGATGTGCTGACACGCCTCCTGTAGATGGAACATTTACAAACGCAAATTGTCCTAGTAATGGAAACTCATGCTCCACAGATGTGCCTGACATTATTGACCAATGGGAAAATTATATGGATTACTCAAGAGGTACTTGTCAAAGCATGTTTACAAACAATCAAAAATCCATTATGCACAATGTGATGGAAACCTATACTTCAATTAGAAAAAATTTAACTACCAATGCCAACCATATTTTAACAGGGTTAGCTTTCGGGCAAAGTGCGCCAATAGCTTATTTTAAAAGCAGTACCCGAGTAGTTTGTGTTGGAGATCCAGTCACTTTTTCCGATATATCATGTAAAGCCGAAGTAACATCTCGCCAATGGACATTCGAAGGGGCAAATATAATAAGTACTAATATAGAAAATCCAATTGTAACTTATAATAATCCAGGTTTTTATAAAGTGACATTAATGGCTTCAAATACCAATGGAAATTCTACTACAACTGAAGATAAATATATTAGAGTATTACCAAAAACTGCCATAGACAAACCAACAGTTAGACAAGAATTTGCTACTGAAAATTGGGACATTGGATCAGGCTGGAGTGTATTAGACGAAGGAACTATTAAATTTAAAAGAGATGAATCTACTGGATTTTCCGGAATTGGCTGTTTAGTTGCACCAATAACCTCAAGTACACCAATCGGACAAAGATTTCAGTTAACATCAATTCCAGTAGACCTAAGACCTATAAAAAATCAAAATCCAAAGATTTCTATGATGCTAGGTTACAGGAGAAGAGCATCTAATTCAAGCGAAGGTATTAGACTTTATTACAGCATTGGCTGTAATAATAATTGGACACAATTTTTATATAGAAATGCGCTTTTTATGTCGAGTGAACCAAATACATATATCAATGATTTTAAACCAAGTCAAAATTCACATTGGAAATTACTTTCCACGTCATTAGCTCAATTTGAAAATGATAGCAATATATCTTTTATGGTAGAAATTGAAAGTGGCTCAGGAAATCCAGTTTATATTGATGACATCAATATCGGCATATACAACACTAATATTAGTGATATCGAAAATAACATTCAAGTAAATATTTATCCAAACCCAACTGAAAATATTCTTAACATATCTTATCTTAATAAAATAGGCACATCTGAAGTATGGATAGAAAATATTGAAGGTAAAAAAATAGACCAAATACTTGAATTAACTCCAAAAAATGGCGAAATCAACATCAAATACCATAGAAATCCTACCATAACATCTGGTATTTATATAGTAAAAATTAGAGTTAATGAACAAATTATAAATAAAAAGGTCATATTTGCAAACTGATTGATTGAAAGTATGGCAAAAAATTTAGTAATAGTAGAGTCTCCCGCAAAAGCAAAAACAATAGAAAAATTTCTTGGAAAAGATTATATCGTAAAATCTAGCTTTGGTCACATCAGAGACCTAGATAAAGGGGATAGCGCTATTGATATCAAAAACAACTTCAAACCCAATTACATTATTTCTCCCGACAAAACAAAAATTGTTTCTGAACTAAAAAAACTTACCAAAGAAAGTGAGATGATTTGGTTAGCATCGGATGAGGACAGAGAAGGAGAAGCTATTTCTTGGCATTTATATGAAGTTTTGGGATTAAAAGAATCTAATACTAAGAGAATTGTTTTCCATGAAATAACAAAACCTGCTATTGAAAACGCAATCAAAAATCCAAGAACAATTGACAAAGCCTTAGTAGATGCTCAACAAGCCAGAAGAGTTTTAGACAGACTTGTTGGTTTTGAACTATCTCCTGTGTTATGGAAAAAAGTAAAACCTTCGTTAAGTGCAGGCAGAGTTCAATCAGTGGCAGTAAAATTGATTGTAGAAAGAGAAAGAGAAATCAATAACTTTCAAAACACTTTAAGTTTTAAAATTTCTGCACTATTTAAACCCAACAAAGAAAACAAACTAATAAAAGCAGAACTAAACAAAAGATTTGACACTGAAAATCAAGCTTTAGACTTTTTAAAAAAATCCGCTGACAGCCTTTTTAATGTTAATTCAATTGACATTAAACCACTAAACAGAAAAGCATCTGCACCTTTTACAACCAGTACTTTACAACAAGAAGCCAGTAGAAAACTTGGCTATCCTGTAGCTAAGACAATGCTTCTTGCTCAAAAACTATACGAGGCCGGTCATATTACATACATGAGAACAGACTCTGTTAATTTATCTCAACTTGCAATTGATGCTGCAGCAGCTGAAATAAAAAAATCTTATGGCGACAAATACAGTCATCCTAGAAAATACACAACCAAAAGCGCCAGTGCTCAAGAGGCTCACGAAGCCATCAGACCCACTTATTTTGAAAACCAGAATCCAAGTGATGATACTCAAGAAAACCGCCTTTATGATTTAATTTGGAAAAGAACAATCGCCAGTCAAATGGCTGATGCTGAAATCGAAAAAACTATTGTTGAAATTGGCAGTAGCAATTATTCTGATTTATTCAAAGCAGAAGGTGAAGTTATTAAATTTGATGGCTTTCTAAAAGTATATTTAGAAGGAAAAGATGATGAAGATGATGAAACCAATGAAAATCTTTTGCCAAAAGTAGAAGTAAACGAAAAACTTGAATTATCTGAAATGATTTCAGAACAAAAATATTCAAGACCAAGTGCAAGATATACTGAAGCTAGTTTGGTTAAAAAAATGGAAGAGCTTGGAATCGGTAGACCATCAACTTATGCACCTACAATTTCTACCATTCAAAAAAGAGGTTATGTTGTAAAAGAAACCAGAGAGGGACAACAAAGACAAATCAACATTTCAACCCTCAAAAACAAAAAAACTGAAACCAAAACACTTACTGAGAATTTTGGTGCAGAGAAAAGCAAATTATTCCCAACTGATATTGGAACTGTAGTGACTGATTTTTTGAACGAACACTTCAAACAAATCATGGATTACAACTTCACAGCAAAAGTTGAAAAAGAGTTTGATGACATAGCTAATGGCATGATTGGTTGGACCAAAATGATTGATAGTTTTTACAAACCATTTCACATTGAAGTAGACAACACGCTTGCCAATGCTGAAAGAGCAAAAGGTGAAAAAACGCTTGGTATAGACCCAACAACAGGCAAACAAGTAACCGTTAGAGTTGGCAGATTTGGACCATTAGTTCAAATAGGCGAAAGCGATGATGATGATAAAAAATTTGCTAGTCTTAGAGCTGGTCAGTCTATAGAAACCATTACTTTAGAACAAGCATTGGAATTATTTAAACTGCCTAGAAATGTCGGAGAATACAATCAACAGAAAATTACAGCTGCGATAGGCAGATTTGGACCATACATTAAACACGGAAGTCTTTTTGTTTCAATACCTAAAACTATAGACGTTTTTGAAATAGATCAAAACCAAGCAATTGAGTTAATTGAATTAAAAATTAAAACTGAATCTGAAAAACTTCTAAAATCATTTAATGAAGACACTGAACTAGAAATTCTAAAAGGTAAATGGGGACCTTATATTTCATATAAAAAAGCATACTATAAAATACCCAAAGATGTTGAATATGAAAAATTAAAATATGATGAAGTAATTAAAATCATAGAAAGCCAACCACAAAAAACAGCAAAAAGAGCCGCAGCTAAAAAAGAAATTGTTAAACCAAAAGCTAAGGCGAAAGCAAAAGCAAAAAAGAAGTCTTAGATTAAAACTTCTATGTTTAATGTAAATAAAATCAAGGCTTTAATTGAACTTCTTGATGATGAGGATGAAATCGTTTGGAAGTCATCTCTCGAAGAGCTTCACAAAATTGATGCAACACAATTAGAGCAACTTAATAACCTTTTAAATGATATTCAATTCACTGACATTCAATATGTAAGGGTATTATCTGCAAGTAAAAAAATTAAGTTCGATTCTATATCTAATCAATTAGTAGATTGGAAACATAATCATACCGATAATCTGGTTAAAGCACTGGCAATAATATGTAATATTAAATACGATGATATAACAGAAAACTCAATTAATCTTGAACTAGAAAAACTCAGACTAGATGCATGGTTAGAATTTCATTACGATTTAACTGCTTTTGAAAAAGTAAAAATCATCAACTACATTTTATTTCAACTGCATGGATTTAAAGGAGATGAAATCAATTTTCTTCACCCAGATAATTCTTTCATTAACAAAGTAATTGAAAATAAAAAAGGCAATCCAATTTCTTTGTCAATTATCTATCTTTTAGTTGCCCAAAGACTCAAACTACCAATTTTTGGTGTAAATCTTCCTAATCATTTTATTTTAACATACCTAGATTTACCCGAAGACGAAAACTTTGTAAATTATTCATTCAATGAAAAAGAATTGACTGAAAATGACACCATTAAAGAACCATTGTTTTATATCAATGCTTTTAATGGAGGAGGTGTATTTGGTAAGGAACAATTGGAAATTATAATTAAACAAATGCAACTCCCGAATAATGAAAAACACAAATATGCATGTAGCAATCTTGACATCATCATTAGAGTTCTAAAAAATATTTACAACAGCTATTTGCAATTTCAACCTACAGATGCTGAATACATCAAAACATTAATCGACAAAATCACTCAAGATTAATAACGACCGTATCAGGGACAAACTTTTGATACTCTCCTCCATTAACAATAATATCTCTTACTATGGTACTGCTGATGTTAAAATAAGCAGGGCTTGAAAGCAAGAAAACAGTTTCTATTGTTGAAACTAATTCTTTATTGGCATATGCAATACTTTGTTCGTAATCAAAATCTACAGAAGTTCTCAAACCTCTTAAGATAAAATTAGCATTTACTTTTTTACAAAATTCTATCGTTAAACCAGTGTATGCAACAATTTCTACCCGAGGTTCATTGATAAACAAATCTTCAATCCATTTTTTTCTTTCTTCTACAGAAAATAAACTTTTTTTATTGGTGTTATGACCTATTGCAACAACGATTTTATCAAAGATTCTCAAACCCTTTGTGATAATATCAAAATGTCCTTTGGTTATAGGATCAAACGAACCTGGAAATAATGCAATTTTCATAAATTTAACCTCTAAACAAAATTAAGGTTTTTTATAAAAAGAAATACTAGTGTCGCCAATTTCTTTTTTAAGCCACAAAAATTCTTGATTCAATACAATTCTACTCGCATGTTCTATAATGAATATGACATCCTCTGAATCATTTTGAGCAATTTGCTTTTGGATTTGATTGACAAATGGATGAATCAATGGATAATCGTATGGCGGATCGGCAAAATAAAGGTTACAATTAATCTGATGATTTGTCACAAATGGAAAAACATCTTGTTTAATAATCTCCCAATTTGCAATATTTAATTGCATTTTAATATCAGTCATATATCTGATATTTTTACTTTCAATATCGAAACTTGTTGCATTTTTTACCCCTCTTGACAAAAATTCTAAACTTATATTCCCTGTTCCTGCAAAAAAATCAAAAACAGTTATTCCTTCAAAATCAATATAATTTTCCAATACACTGAATATAATTTCCTTTGATTTATTAGTTGTAGGTCTAGTATTTGAACCTCGATAAGGTTTAAAACTATAAGATTTAAATTGTCCTTTTAAAACAAACATTGAACAAAATTATAATTAACAAACAACCTTTCAAAAATCATAGGATAATCAGATTTAAAATTGATATTTTGACTCTTCAAAAAATCAACGTGAATGCCATAAGTGGCTAATTTCGAAACTACTTCTTGTATTTCTAAAATATTGTAATGAAAATAAAAGTCACACTCTTCAAGTTTCAAATTATTCAATTCCAATATATTCAAAATATGATAAACCAATTCATCCAAACTTGTTATCATAAATTGATTTGATAAAACAATCTTATCTGAAATCACTAAAAAAAACAAGTAATCATTACCCCATTTCTCAATATAGAAATAATTTTCAGAGTTAATTGATTTCTTATAATTTGATACAAATTTAGAAAATAAAGGTTTGTGTGATTCAGCATTTATGCTTTTAATAAATGGCAATTTTAAATCCGTGAAATCAATTGGCACTATATCAAAATTAACATCGGCAGGATAATAACAAATTTTAAGAAAGTCAAAATCAAACCAAGAATCAGCTTTAAAATCTAATTTATTACAAAGTCTAACACCCAAAATATTACCGTAATTACTATCATGTATAGATAATAAAACGGAGTCATAAAAACTCGATACGCAGAGAATTGATTGTTTAAAATCAGTATTTGTAGCTATCTGATGCTCAAAATAAACATGTTGTTTATTTCCAATTTCCTGAGGTAATTGCATTATACATATCCCCTACTTTGAGAGGTTTATTCGTTTTGTTAAAAGGATGAGGATCAGAAATTTCAAATACTGGAACTGTCACGTTATTTTGAGAAATGGTTCCTGCATTAATTTTAAATAATGCAGTATCCATAGGAGGAACAAATTTATATTTATTAATATTAACATTTATGTTTTCCTCCCCTAATATTTCAACAATTGGACTTAAAAACAATGTATCAACTTGTGCATTGTTCACTTCACCATCATTATCACCAATTTGCTTTAATTTGATATATTTTCCATTTTTCATAAAATCAAAAAGTACATCAAAATTTTCGGCATATTTACCATTGACATCTCTAAATGCTAATTGCATTTTACGAAGTGTGTCAAGTCTACCAATTACCATTAAATCTATTTCTTTCACTTGTTCACGATAAGAAATCTCTTTATTAATTGATTGAAACGTATTATACCCAACAACTATAATTACCAAAACCAAGAAAATTGTTAAAACCTTTTTGTTCATATATTAATTGCAATATTAAGGATTATTTATTAATTTAAGGTTAAAAAAAAACCTTGTTTTATGTAAAACAAGGTTTTTTTGATTTTAATATAAAATTTTATTTGTTCGCAACAATATTTAAAGCAACTTTAATGTTATCATTAATAGCATTGTCTTTCAATTTAGCTTTAAGACTTGGAAAAGCGGTTGAAGATCTATAAGTAATTCCCCATTGTAAACGATCAATTACAACTTCGCCTTTAGCGCTGATTGAAGTTTCACTAATATTAACATTAGCAGGGAAACTGATATTTTTTGATATGCCTTTTAATGTAAGATTACCAGAAATTTTGTGGTTATTACCTAAACTGTCATTTTCAATTTTCTCAATAGAGGTAATCTCAAAAGTACCAATTGGAAATTTTTTGGTATCAAAAAAGTCAGTATCATTTAAATGACCAACTAAATATCCATTTTTAGTTACATCAACTAAATCTAAATCTTTAATACTTGCCATATCAAGTACAAATGAACCCGAAACAATTTGTCCATCTTTTGATTTTAAAAATCCCTCTTTTAAAGTCAAAGTACCATTGTGACTTCCAGATAATGATGAACCTTCCCAATTAATAACAGAATTAGTCACATCTAGAGAGAATGAATCCCCTTCTGTTGACGTAAGTGTAGTTTGTGCTTCTTCTGTTTGTGTCGCTTGATTGTTATTGCATGACGCAAGTATTACAATCGTTAAAATAGTTAAAATATATAATTTCATGTTGCAATATTAAATATAATATTCGTTACAACATATATCTATTTCCTATCCATGTATAGCGTTTATTTATAAACTCAGTGGTTGTAAAAGTTGCGTTTCCTGAAGGATTACCTCCAGATACATGTAAATCACTAAAAGCAGCATGTTGATTAACAAAAGCAGCACCAACAAAATTGAATGAAACTGGTGTATAAACTGAATTCATCTTATCTTCAATTAACTGCATTATTTCTTTATCAATTGAATATGCTAAACAAGTAATTGCACCATATTTTTGAGCAGAATTAGATGCTAAATTTAATGACTCTTCTAAAGAACTTGTCTTAATAATAAATGATATAGGACCAAAACATTCTTTTTCAAATTCTCCAGATTGGTTTGACGACAATTCAACTAATATGGGTTTAACAATTCTTGCATCAGGAAATTCTTCATTAATTACATTGGCATCAAATTGAATAACATTTGCATTATTATTTTTTAATGTATTTAAAACCCTGTTTAAAGTGTTCTCATTTTGTACTGCACCTAATGTAGGTGAAGCAGCTTTAGGATTGTTTAATAACTGAGAAAATGCATCATTTATTTTTTGAATACAATCATCATAAGATAAATGTCCATTATCTGTTTTAACACCATCTTTGGAAATATAAATATTTTGAGGAGCAGTACACATTTGACCAGAGTATAATGACATTGAAAATGCTAGATTTTGAGCAACTTTATCAAAATCAGCACAAGATTCAATTATAACTGAATTAATACCTGCCTTTTCTGTAAAACAAATTTTACCTAAACTTTCAATATAATCTCCAAATTCATTTCCACCTGTATAATCGATCAACTTCACAATATCACTCTCCGCTAATAGTTTAGTTATAGGATTTGCAGTTGTATCTACTCCTATTTGAATAATGTCGGCTGATAAACCATTTTTAATTAATTCTTTTCTGATTTCTTCAACAAAAATAGCAATAGGGTAAACAGCTTTAGGATGTGGTTTTACAATTACAGGATTTCCTGTAATTAAACTAGCATATATACCTGGAACAGAATTCCAAGTAGGAAATGTGGAACAACCTATTATTAAAGAAACACCTTTAGGAATTGATTTATAGTTTTTTTGTAATTTGAGATCAAATTTCCCAAAATTCTTTACCCATTCAACATTTTTAGGATAGTAATTTAATTGTTCATAAGCCGATGCTAAAACCTCCAATGCCCTATCACAAGCGTGAGGACCAGATGCCTGAAAACTCATCAAAAAACTTTGACCAGTTGTATGCATAGTAGCAAAAGCAAGTTCAAAAAATCTTTCTTTTACACAT
>JAUXOK010000028.1:522500-613320 GCA_030682255.1 Bacteroidota bacterium
AGCTATCTCTCAGTTTGATTAGCCTTTCACCCCTACCCACAGTTCATCCGAAAACTTTTCAACGTTTACCGGTTCGGACCTCCATGACGTGTTACCGTCACTTCATCCTGACCATGGGTAGATCACAAAGTTTCGCGTCTACCCCCTCTGACTGTACGCCCTATTCAGACTTGCTTTCGCTTCGACTACATCGCTTAGCGATTTAATCTTGCCAGAGAGGAGTAACTCGTAGGCTCATTATGCAAAAGGCACGCCATCACCAGAAAACTGGCTCTGACCGCTTGTAAGCGTATGGTTTCAGGTACTATTTCACTCCTTTATTCAAGGTTCTTTTCACCTTTCCCTCACGGTACTTGTTCACTATCGGTCTCTTGAGAGTATTTAGCCTTACCGGATGGTGCCGGCAGATTCACGCAGGATTTCTCCGGTCCCGCGCTACTCAGGATACTACTACGATATAAAAACTTACTGCTACAGGTCTATCACCTTCTATGGAGCAACTTTTCAGAAGCTTCGCATTTATTTTTATATAGATATTGTAGTCCTACAACCCCGTATATGCCTTAACATATATGGTTTGGGCTTTTCCCCGTTCGCTCGCCACTACTTGGGGAATCATTATTTATTTTCTTTTCCTCCGCTTACTTAGATGTTTCAGTTCAGCGGGTTGGCCAATTTAGACCCGATAAATCGGGTGGGTTTTCCCATTCGGAAATCTTCGACTATAGCGGTTTTTTGGCACCTCCTCGAAGCTTATCGCAGCTTAACACGTCCTTCATCGCCTTCAAGAGCCTAGGCATCCTCCATACGCCCTTAGTAACTTATCCTAAAAATTCTTGTAATCTCTTACTTTCAATATGTCAAAGAACTTGAATATATACCTATGTATATATTATTGTGGAGAATATCGGAGTCGAACCGATGACCCCCTGCGTGCAAGGCAGGTGCTCTAGCCAGCTGAGCTAATTCCCCAGATCATCATGGTAGTCCCGAGCAGATTTGAACTGCTGACCCCTACATTATCAGTGTAGTGCTCTAACCAACTGAGCTACGAGACTGTGAAGTTTTCAGCTTAATTGTGCTCGGTTTAAATGAGTCTGGAATGAAATTTAGGAGAAGAAATAGCGGACAGTCTTAATTATCTAGAATCTCTAGAAAGGAGGTGGTCCAGCCACACCTTCCGGTACGGCTACCTTGTTACGACTTAGCCCCAGTCAACGGTATTACCCTAGGCGACTCCTTGCGGTTATCGACTTCAGGTACTCCCATCTTCCATGGCTTGACGGGCGGTGTGTACAAGGCCCGGGAACGTATTCACCGCATCATTGCTGATATGCGATTACTAGCGAATCCAGCTTCATGAGGTCGAGTTGCAGACCTCAATCCGAACTGAGACAATCTTTTTGGGATTTGCATCTTATTACTAAGTAGCATCCATTTGTGACTGCCATTGTAGCACGTGTGTAGCCCTGGACGTAAGGGCCATGATGACTTGACGTCATCCCCACCTTCCTCACTACTTACGTAGGCAGTATCTTTAGAGTCCCCAGCATAACCTGATGGCAACTAAAGAAAGGGGTTGCGCTCGTTGCGGGACTTAACCCAACACCTCACGGCACGAGCTGACGACAGCCATGCAGCACCTAGTTTTGTGCTCCGAAGAGAATTCTGCTTTCACAGAAAGACACTAACTTTCAAGCCCAGGTAAGGTTCCTCGCGTATCATCGAATTAAACCACATGCTCCTCCGCTTGTGCGGGCCCCCGTCAATTCCTTTGAGTTTCAACCTTGCGGTCGTACTTCCCAGGTGGATTACTTAACGCTTTAGCTTGGTCGCTGACAGTATATCGCCAACAACGAGTAATCAACGTTTAGGGCGTGGACTACCAGGGTATCTAATCCTGTTTGCTCCCCACGCTTTCGTGCCTCAGCGTCAATATTGGTTCAGCAAGCTGCCTTCGCTATCGGTGTTCTGTATCATATCTAAGCATTTCACCGCTACATGATACATTCCGCCTACTTTAACCAAATTCAAGATTTTCAGTTTCAATGGCAATTCTACAGTTGAGCTGCAGGCTTTCACCACTGACTTAAAAATCCGCCTACGCACCCTTTAAACCCAATAAATCCGGACAACGCTTGGATCCTCCGTATTACCGCGGCTGCTGGCACGGAGTTAGCCGATCCTTATTCTTACGGTACCGTCAGTATAGTACACGTACTATTTTTTCTTCCCGTATAAAAGCAGTTTACAACCCAGAGGGCCGTCATCCTGCACGCGGCATGGCTGGGTCAGAGTTTCCTCCATTGCCCAATATTCCCTACTGCTGCCTCCCGTAGGAGTCTGGTCCGTGTCTCAGTACCAGTGTGGGGGATCATCCTCTCAGACCCCCTAAACATCGTAGCCTTGGTAAGCCATTACCTTACCAACTAGCTAATGTTGCGCATGCTCATCTTTAATCCCCGGAGGTTTGATAATCGAATGATGCCATTCAATTATGTTATGGAGTATTAATTCCGATTTCTCGAAGCTATTCTCCTATTAAAGGTAGATTGCATACGTGTTACGCACCCGTGCGCCACTTTCATGTCATATTGCTACAACAATCACGTTCGACTTGCATGTATTAGGCCTGCCGCTAGCGTTCATCCTGAGCCAGGATCAAACTCTTCATTGTAAAAAATTTGACTGACTTTTTCTCAAAGTATTTTGAGGTCCGCTATTTCTTCTCTTTAAACTTCAAAGAACTTTCCTTTCTAAAAAGGGACTGCAAAGGTAATATTTAAATTTTAATTATCCAAAAAATATTTCTACTTTTTTTTCTTGCTAAATCTCTCATTCAGAACGGGAGTGCAAAGGTAATATTAAAATTGATAACACAAAATTAATTTTAAATTATTTTTAAACTTTTTATTGTGTTGTTTTTAACTTTATAATCTCTTTCAGAACGGGAGTGCAAAAGTAGGTGCATTTTTAACAATTGCAAACTTTTTTTTGTTTTTTTTGAAAATAGCTTCAATCAATTGATTATAAGATATTTAAATTAAAAAACTGGTTAAATATCAGCTAAAACAGCATGGTTTATGCATTAGAAATGGACTCAATTACGTCAAACTTTGTAATAATGTGTGTATTTCCTGACATATCAGTAATTAAAACGGCCTGATTATTTTTATCAATTAATGAAGATACTTCTTCTAAAGGAGCATTGTAGCTCACAAATGGGAAAGGATTTCTCATTACAGACTGCACTTTTAGGTTCTTATTCTCGTTATTTAGTATAATATGTTCCAAAATATCGTTGTCATTTATTGAACCAACATAGTCATTTTGGTTATTTAAGACTGGTAATTGGGAAATATTGTACTTTTTCATCATATTATATGTATCTAATAATGTCAAATTCTCATTTACGGTTATTAATTTTAGGTCTTTATGTTTCTGAATGATGTCTATTGCCTTCGAAACTTTTGATTTTTCGAGAAAACCTCGGTCTCTCATCCAATCATCATTGAACATTTTACCTAAATATCTGGTACCATGGTCATGAAATATCACTACTACAACATCTTCTTTTTTGAAAAGATGTTTCATTTGTATCAATCCTGCAACTGCAGCACCTGCACTATTGCCTGCAAATATGCCCTCGAGTCGTGGAATTAACCTTGTAAATATAGCTGCATCTTTATCAGTTACCTTTTCAAAATGGTCGATTAGTGAAAAATCTACATTTTTGGGTAGAAAGTCCTCTCCTATTCCTTCAGTTATATATGGATAAATTTCATTATTGTCGAAAACACCTGTTTCTTTATACTTTTTAAAGACAGAACCAAAAGTGTCTATTCCAAATAGTTTAATTTGTGGATTCTGTTCTTTTAGGAATTTGCCAGTTCCGCAAAGAGTACCCCCTGTTCCGACCCCAACTACTAGATGAGTGATTTTACCTTCTGTCTGATTCCAGATTTCTGGACCAGTCGTTTCGTAGTGTGCTAGAGAATTACTTAAGTTATCATATTGATTCGGTTTCCAACTATTAGGAATTTCGGCTGCTAATCTTGAAGAGACAGAATAATAAGAACGGGGATCTTCAGGTTCGACATCTGTGGGGCATACAATTACTTCGGCTCCAAATGCTTTTAGTGCATCAACTTTTTCTTTGCTTTGTTTATCTGTTGTAGTGAAGATACATTTATATCCTTTAATAACGGCAGCGATGGCAAGTCCCATTCCAGTATTTCCACTTGTTCCTTCAATAATGGTTCCACCAGGTTTTAGTTCTCCAGATTTTTCAGCATCTTCAATCATTTTAAGAGCCATTCGATCTTTGATACTATTTCCAGGATTTGTTGTTTCTATTTTTGCAAGAACGGTACACGGTAAATCTGTTACAATTGTATTTAACTTTACTAAAGGCGTGTTTCCAATTGTTTCTAATATGTTATTATAATAAGACATAAAATCTATTTAAAAAGTTTGATTAATAATAAGAGGATAAATGTGGCTATTACTATTATATATAGTATAGATGATTTTTTAGAAATTGCTTTTGATTTTCTATAATCAAAGTAATATGCAATCAAAACTGCAATAATGAATATAATACTAAGCGTTTGAGCCATTGATGATTTCTTTGGTTCCGTTTAATTGATATAACTTCTGTGCTATATTTGCTTGTTCGTTCGACCAATCATTATACTTTCTAATAGTTTCAGTTATTTCACTGAGGTATCTATTTCTTGAAGGCGGAATGATAAATAACTTTTCGCTCATTTCATCTGTCGATAAAAACTGATTCGTAAATTTATTATTGGACTTGGTATTAATCAAATCAATCAAGTTTTTATAGAGCGTGTTCATACCTGGGTCATTGAATTGACTGGCAATGGTTCCAAAAACTGGCATGGTATCAATATTGGCTTCAAAAAGTTTGTGATTTCTTTGGTATTGTTTTTTTACATCTCTAATAGCATCAACCGATCCTTTTTTATCAAACTTATTTATAGCAATGATATCTGCAAAATCTAACATATCAATTTTTTCTAATTGAGAAGCTGCTCCATATTCTGGAGTCATTACATATAGAGTAACATCACTATGGTCAGTTATTTCTGTATCGCTTTGTCCAATGCCACTTGTTTCGAGAATGATTAAATCAAATTTAGCTGCTTTTAAAATTAGAATTGCATCGTCAACATGTTTGCTCAATGCCAAATTACTTTGTCTAGTTGCGAGTGAACGCATATAAACTCTAGTATTATTTATACTATTCATTCTAATTCTATCCCCTAAAAGGGCTCCACCTGTTTTTCTTTTAGAAGGGTCGACAGAAATTATTGCAATGTTCAACTCTTTTTGGTCGTATAAAAATCTGCGAACAAATTCATCTACTAGACTACTTTTACCAGCTCCGCCTGTTCCTGTGATTCCTAAAACTGGGCAGTTGTATTGATTGCTAGCAATTGTTTCCTCGATTTTACTTCTGTAGTTTTTAAACTCATCAGGAAAATTTTCGGCACAAGATATTAATTTTGCTAAGAAAGCTGGATTTTCAATATTGAGTAGATCCATTGAAAAATTGATATTTTCGCCTGTTGGATAATCTGATTTTTGAACCAAATCATTGATCATACCTTGAAGTCCCATTTCTCTGCCATCATCAGGGTGATAAATCTTTGAAATACCGTAAGATTGTAAATCCTTGATTTCCTCGGGCAGGATTGTTCCGCCACCACCACCAAAAATCTTGATATGACCGGCTCCCTTTTCTTGAAGTAAATCGTACATATATTTAAAATATTCATTATGACCACCTTGATAACTTGTCATTGCAATTGCATTGGCATCCTCTTGAATGGCAGTATTTACAACTTCTTCCGCACTTCTATCGTGACCAAGATGTATTACTTCGCAACCCGTAGATTGTATAATTCTTCTCATGACATTGATTGCGGCATCGTGCCCATCAAAAAGGGAAGCTGCTGTTACGATTCTTACTTTGTTTTTTGGTTGATATATTTCTGTGTTCATGTTATTGAAACTATTAATATTAAAATGATGAATTAAAACTAATGGCTGGTAAAATTGGCAATTGATCTACTCTGGTGTAATTGACTCTATCAAAATAGAAGATATTCGGACGGTTGTATACGTTGGTAACAGATAAAACTATCCAACTTTTGATTTTTTTGGTCATTTTAAAATTGTATTTTACAGACATATCTAATCTATGATATGTTGGCAGTCTACCTTCGTTAAACCCACCATACAATATTCCTAACTGTCCATTCGATGTTGCATAATTGGCACTTGGACCATTTTGAAAATCAAATTTTTCGTAAAGACCTTGAGTTTGTGTAAAAGGAAATCCAGAACCAAAATTCCATCTTGCATTTGCTGACCACTTCCCTTTTTTATCTAAAGCATAATCAAATACCAGATTAATATTGTGTCTTCTATCCCAATGAGGATTGTATTTATTGATACCATCAAATCTATTTACAAAAGTGTATGAATAAACCGCCCAAATGTAGGTTCGTTTGTTTTCAAATTTATAACGAATATCGCCACCATAAGCTAAGCCATTTTCAATGATAAAATCTCTTCTTAATCTTTCCGGTTTATCGGCATATTCGGGTCTGTCATCAAATAATTTTTCTCTGTTGATATTTGTAATTTGATCAAAACTCTTAACAAAACCTTCCATACCAATTTCACTGGACTTATTGATATCGTAATCAAAACCAAGAACCGCATGTCTAGCAAGTTGAAGTCTTGATGTTACTTCTTTGTTGTCAAAAGTTGTAGGCAAATCATCAGGACCAGACAAAAAACCATAGAACAAATTAACCACATCTCTATCGCTGAAAGCTGACAATAAATTTTGTGAATATTTTCCAACAGCAGCTTTTAGTGTTAATCGGGAAGTTAAGCTATACTTTCCATTGATACGAGGCTCTAAAGATGTATTTCCTAAAGATGCATAATATTGAATTCTGACACCTGTTTCTAAAGTGAATTTCTTTTTAACAAACTTGTATAAGAAAAATCCGCACAATTCAGTGGTGTTATCATTCTGTTTAATGAGTCTATCGTTGGCATTATAAATATTAAAATCTGTTCCAAACGCATTGATTTCAAAACCGTATTTTATTTCATCCTTTAAATTATAAGTATTTGCATTCACTCCGATATTTAATCCATTGATAGAACTATTTCTTGGTTTGTTATCTAATTCAATTTGATTGATATCGTAATCCGAATAGGTTACAAATCCATCAATTCTAGATTGTTTACCTTCTGGAACTAGAGAGAATCTTGCACCCATACCGGTTTGGTTCCAATTGTATTTGGTGGAATTAGGGAAATTTACATTGTCTTTGAAATTGAACCCAAAAAGTTTTATACTACTTCCGTTTGAAGAATTGAAAGTTACTTTCCCATACAAATCATTAAAACTATAAGGCAATTTATCAGGTTCAGCGTATTCATAAAAAACTCTTGAACTTCTATCTAAATAGGAATTTTTCATAGAAAAGATAAAACTTGAATTACCTTTTCCGGGTACAAATTTTTTAAGTGGACCTTCCAAGGACAGTTTACCTAAGAATGGACTTAAAGCAAAATTTCCTGCCAATTTATTCCTATCGCCATCACGGGTTTTTACATCTACAATTGCAGAAACTCTTCCGCCATATTCTGCTCCAAAACCAGCACTGTATACATCTGCTGACTTCATTAAATCTACATCAAAAACAGAAAAAAGTCCAATTGAGTGAAATGGGTTGTAAATGGTCATACCATCGAGAATGATTTTATTCATAACGGGGCTTCCACCACGAATGTATAACTGTCCACCTTGGTCGCCACTGAAAACAACACCAGGTAAAATCTGTAAATATTGTACCAAATCTGGTGTTCCACCAATTGTTGGAATTTTGGTCAACTGTTTAGCTGTGATTTTTGTTGTTCCTATATCAACGTCTTCCTTCTTTCTTTTTTTTCTAGTTTCAGAAATTTTACCACCACCGAGCATAACGGTAGTTTGATTTAAAAAGTAATTCAATAAAAGAATTTTCCCTTCAACTATTTGAACATCCAAAGTGTCGGCATCATATCCAGAATATGTTGCAATCAATTGATATTTACCCGGAGTTAAATTATTGATGATGTAATATCCTTCCGAATTTGCAGTTGCTCCGATATCGGTTCCCAAAACTTGAACACCTGCTAAATCTAATTCAGTACCGGAAACTACATCTTTTACATAACCTTTTACTCCTCCAAATTGAGCAGTTGCCATGCTCACATAAAAAAACACAAAAAACAGCGCGTAATTCTTCAAAAACATAACTGCAAACTTAATCTTTTTTATGCAAAAATTTAGTGCCGTTAAAATAAGCATTTAAATAGAATAACATCGAACCTAGAAAACCAATGCTCCACGAAATAGCTGCTCCATTTAACTGATAAAGAGGAATTAAGAAAATAGCAGAAACTACCCCAAATACTAATCCTGTTAAATTAGCATTAACGATTAACTTAAATTCATTTTTTGCATGAAAATAATGATTCAAAATATTTGATATACTGAACGTTAAAACACCCAAACTTAAAAAAGGGAATAATTGATTCAAACCGGAAAAATCCTTATCAAAAAGAAACACCCAAAATTGATTTGGAATAGCTACTAAAATCAACAACAAAACAACTGACCCAAAAAAGTTGAGCTTCAACATTTTGAATAATGTCTTTTTAATTTCGCTTTCTGAGTTAGAATTTAAAATTTTCATGTGAAGCATTTGACCAAAACTATGTCCAAGTATCCATATTGCCTCAACAAGCACAATTGCATTGTTGTAAATCCCTAAAGCAGATTGTCCAATCAATATTGCAATTAAAAAAAAGTTTAATCTGTAATTTAAGAATTGTATGATATGGGCTAATTGCACCCAAAAACCCTGTTTGATTGTCAATTTTAAAAACACAAATTGATGGTCTTTGAAAGTTATAAACTTATTTATAATCCAGAATGATAAAACGAGGATTGAAATCATTGCAAAAGCAAATGCCATTGGATAAATATTGAGCCCAAAATCTGAGAATTGATGAAGCATATAGAAATACAATACCATCAAGGCTGGATATAAAACATTTAAGAAATTTCTTTGATTAACTTTTTGTTGCCCCATCAGCAACATATTGTTCAGATTATAAACTGAATTAAAAAAAGCAAAGATTGGAACTACATACAAAAATTTAAAATGAGGCAAGGTCCAAATGATGGCATAAGACAAAATACCAACGCTACAAATCCACAAAAATGAACTTTTGAAAAGTTGAGATGGTTGGTATTGATAAGACAGATTGATGATAGAAGAATTGCTACCAAATTCCATTATGATTTGTAAAAGAGTTATTGAGGTTAGAAACAAGCTGATGTCGCCTCTTCCTTCTGCACCAAAATATCTTGAAGTTAATAAAACTAACAACAAGCCTAAAAAACCAACTAAGACTTTGGTAACAAATATGGAAACAACTCCTTTTTTTACGGCAATCATTAATTGGAGAAAAGTTAATTAAATATTATTGGTTTTGTAACCATTTGCTTGCAAAAAAGCTTTCACTTTTTGAACCATATCACCTTGAATCAACATTTCGCCATCCACGATGCTGCCACCCGTTCCGCAATGCGATTTCAATTTTTTAGACAAACTTTCTAAATCTTCACTTTTTCCTATAAAACCTTTAATTAGAGTCGCTTTTTTACCTCCTCTTTGTTTGGTTTCTAGTCTAATCATCAATTTTTGTTGTTGGGGCGGCAATGTTTCTTGTTCAGAACTTTCTGATTCAAAACTCATAGAATCATCTGTGCTATACATTAACCCATCAAAATCTCTTTTAATCTTTTTATTCATTGCTTAAAATATTTAAACTTAAAGGTTCAATATTAACATTTATTTCTTTACCTAGCCAAATTGGTTCTCCATCTACATGAACTGGACCATCTGTTTCTCTTTTGATAACAAAGTCTGTTCCTGTAAAAGTTACACTGTTGCGATTTTGATGCAATCTTCCCTCCAATAAATTTTTCATGAGGAAAGGGACACTTAAAGTTGAAAATTTCTTGACGATTACAATGTTAAACAATCCATCATCTGGCATTGCACCCGCATGAACTTTCACATTATTGCCCCATTGTGTGGCATTTGCTATGCTAATCATAAAGGCATTACCTGTCCAAATCATTTTATCGAATTGATAAATGGTGTAAACCTGACTTTTATAATTGGTTTGGTTTAAAATAGTTTTGATATAACCTATCAAACCTCTTTTTTTATTGTTTGCAAACAATGCACTGATATGCGCATCAAATCCAATACCGCCAATATTTACCATGCAATGTCTATTGAGCCAAACAGTATCAATCAATTTTGGTTTTGCCAAAGCAAGAGATTGAATGGCTTTTTCTGTATTAATTGGAATTTTAAAATGACGAGCAAAACCATTGCCAGAACCTAATGGAATGATCCCTAACAAAATCCCCGTATTGACAATTCGAGAGGCAATTTGATTAATGGTGCCATCGCCACCGGCTGCAATTATCACATCTACTTTGTTTTTGATAGCAGTTTCGGTGAGTAAAATAAGGTCATCTGCTTTTTCTGTGGGCCAAACTTGAACATCAAATTTTTCGGAATCAATGTTTTTAAAAATTAATTCATTAAGGTTTGATGTTTTGTTTTTTCCTGAAAACGGGTTGAATATGACGACCGCTTTTAATTTCATTATCTATTAAAAGCGTATTGGATAATATTAGCACCCATTTTAAATGCTAATTGTCTTTTTTCCTCGGGGTCGTTGTGTACGGATGCATCTTCCCAACCATTTCCTAAATCCGCTTCGTAACTAAAAAAGCAAACTAGCTTTCCTTTTAAAATTAAGCCAAAACCTTGTGCTGTTTTGCCATCGTGTTCATGAATTTTGGGCAATCCATTGTTAAATTTATAAGTTTGATGATAAATGGGGTGAGAAAAAGGTAATTCCACAAAACTGAGTTCAGGAAAAACTTTTTTCATTTGAATTTCGATAAAAGGTTTAAGTCCATAGTTATCATCAATATGCAAAAAACCACCAGCCTCTAAGTACTTTCTTAAATTAGAAACGTCTTTATCCGAGAAAACAACATTTCCATGACCTGTTAAATATATCCAAGGGTAATTAAATATTTCGGGAGAACCTACTTCAACAACTGCTTCCGATGGATTGATATTGGTTTTAAGATTTTGATTGCAGAAATTAACCAAATTGGGCAAGGCTGTTTTGTTGGCATACCAATCTCCGCCTCCTTTGTATTTCACTTTAGCAATTTTATACGCAAAATCAGAATGAGCAGAACTCATCAGTATCAATATTGAAAGGGCTGTAAATACTAATTTTGTTTGTTTCATCTTACGGGATTGTCTTTTATTTTAGCATTTTCCAAATCTTCGTATTTTATCCATTTGCCTTTTTTGTTCAATTGATAAAAATCTATTCTGCCATCGGGTATGTAATATTGTTTCAAGGCTAACTTTTCGTAGTTTGAGGGCACTAAATTAGAAAAAGTTATTGACTTTATTTCTTTTTCGAATCTCAAAAACATGGTAGATTGATCGGCATATTCATAAAACACGCGATATTGCGGTGTGTAATCATTTGGGGAACTATAAAAAACAGGTGCGCCAATGTGGAATTCATTTTGTTTATCAACCCACAAAACATCAATGATTTTTTGGTTCATAAAACTATTTTTACCATTAAAACCTAACACACAATAATAATCTTTACCTTTTCTTTTGAAATGATAAATCTGATAATACAATGTACTTGGCCAAAAATCTACATTATATTCCTCATAAAGCGAATCTGTTTTATGAAGGCTATGTGCATTCAACCAATAAGTTTGAGTTGACTTTTTATCTGATTTTCTATACAAAACCACACAATGATTGGTAAATTCTTCTTTATCATTAACCAAAGCCCAACTGATTACTTTCATCTTGTTGTCGTCAGAAACTAAGACAGAAACGGTTTGAGCAATAGAATCCCAACTTAAATTAAACACATTTTCATCGCTTAACATGTCGTTTAACAAAAATTTAAAGGAATCATTATACAAAATTCTTTTCTGTTCCACTTTGCTGAAGCGGATGCTATCGGAATACTTTTTCAGAAAACTCATGTTTTCTTGAGCATTAGAATTTACAAAAATCCCTAAGCATATAATTAAAAAAACACCTTGCTTTAACATTACATTTTTCATCTTAATATATATAAAGCAAAAAAGTAACCATTTATTGTGTTGGATTCAAAAAAAATTAGAGCGCTTCTATTACCATAGCGCTGGCACCGCCACCACCATTACATATTGCAGCACCGCCAATTTTAGCATTATTTTGTTTCAATACATTAATCAATGTTACCACGATTCTAGCACCGCTGCATCCCAAAGGATGACCTAATGAAACAGCACCACCATTCACATTTACTTTATCTGGAGATAAATTCAATAATTTATTGTTTACCAAACTTACCAAAGAAAAAGCTTCGTTGAATTCAAAAAACTCAATGTCAGACATTTCTAATCCTGCATGTTTAGCCGCTTTGGGCATAGCCAAACTTGGAGCTGTAGTAAAATATTCAGGAGCATGTTCTGCATCAGCAAAACCTCTTATTTTAGCAATTGGTTTTAATCCCAAAGCTTCCATTTTTTCTTTGCTCATTAATATCAAAGCCGCTGCGCCATCATTCATGGTGCTAGAATTAGCCGCTGTTGCACTGCCCTCTTTGCTAAATGCAGGTTTTAAACCAGCTATTTTGTCAAATTTAACATTTTTATATTCCTCATCGTGGTAAAAAATGGTTACGTTTCCTTTTTTGTCAACCATTTCTACAGGCACAACTTCATCATTGAATTTACCCGCTTCCCAAGCAGCAGCAGAACGTTTGTATGAATTAATAGCATACTCATCTTGTTGCTCTCTTGTGATATTTTGTTCGGTTGCACATTTGTCTGAACACCAACCCATCATTTGTTGATTGTATACATCCAACAAACCATCGTGTGCCAATCCATCTGTTAAATTAGCATTGCCAAATTTAAATCCATTTCTGCTGCCTAATAAATAATGTGGCACTTGACTCATGTTTTCCATACCACCCGCAACAACCACATCTGCCACACCAGTCATGATTTGTTGTGCTGCCAACGAAATAGATTTCATACCACTGGCGCATACTTTATTGATTGTAGTAGCCTGAACAGAATTTGGCAAACCAGCAAATTTTGCAGCCTGACGAGCCGGGGCTTGACCTAAACCAGCTTGTAAAACACTGCCAAAATATATTTCTTGAACCTCATTTGAGTCTAAATTAATTTTTTCAAGCGCTCCTTTAATGGCTGCTGCTCCAATTTTAGTAGCAGGCACACCCGATAAAGCGCCCATAAAACTACCCATTGCTGTTCTAACCGCTGATACTATATATACTTCTTTCATTTGGTTTTTTATAATGGCTGCAAAAATAGGATTTTTTGTGGAAAGTTTACTCATATAATGAAGTCTTGTAAATGTTAATTTATATTGGATAACAAAGTTGCTTTAGGTTATACTATGATGATATTTACAACGAATTATTTATTACAATTTTAACAATGAAAAAACTATAATTTTAAAACCGATCTTGATTATACTAATTTTTAGTTTAAAATACTTTTTTTCAGAATAAAGAATAAAATCCAAGTCTTGAAAATTCACTAAAATGCAAATTTTATTATTGATTTTTAGTAAAAAAGCAGCAAATTGATGATATTTCTAAGCCTATGGTATTTTCACCAAAACTCCTATCAAATAAATCTTTGTTTTTCATTGGCGATAACATCAATAATTGCAAAATACAAGTTTTTATTGTATAATATATGAACTTTTTAATCTAAGTGTATCGCCATTGTAATAAGCCATTTCTGTTATGCCTTTATGTCTTTCCCATTTGGTATAATATGGAAAAAAGGTTGTACAAGGATAGGTAATATATTTAAATGCCCTTAAAACACATTTACCATCCATTGAATCTCTTGTAATAGTTTTAATTTTCAAATTATCACATACAGACATTGAATCAAGCCCATTTTCAAAATAAGACAATTGATGAAGTCCAAAGTATTTATTAGTAGAAAAATCCACTCCACCTCCCACAAAAACAGAAAATGTATCCCTATAAATTGATGTTAAATTTAATTTAATATCTTCAGCCCAATAAGTGACTTTTCCTTTTGTATTTTCAATCACTTCAAAACGATTTAACACTTCTACAACCTTCCAAGTGTCCAACAAATTAGTTCGAGTATTTTCATATTCCCACCAAGTTCCTTTTTGAAACACACAAAAATCTTTAGTTTCTTTAGCTATGTATGCTGTATGTGGTTCTGTCTTCTTATCACAACTTTGTGTAAAGAGTAATGTAATAAATGAGAATAGAATTGATTTTTTCAAGCTATATTTATCAGTAATTGTATAAATCAATTAATTGTCAATTTTTTGATTTTTCGAAAATAACTAAATAAAACTAAATCCACAATTATCCTCTCCAAGTAAAGAAGCTATCAACATTAAATGAATTTTAATTCTTCATATTTTTCAGTTTGTCAAACTCAAGTATTGTTATCAAACTGCCTTTAATTTCAACCAAACCCTCGTCTTTAAAATCGGTAAGGGTGCGTATTAGTGTTTCGGTTGCTGTACCTGCTATGTGGGCTAAATCCTCTCTTGATATCGGAAAGCTAAATGAATCCGTTTCTTCGTTGCCATATTTGTCCTTAAGCAAAACCAAGCTTTGAGAAACTTTTTTACGAACACTGTTGTAGGCAATCTGCAATAGGCGTTCTTCTTTTTCTCTAATTTCTTTGCTCAATAATTTCATAAATGTGTTGGCTACATCTCTGTTGAGGTATATCATTTTCAAGAAATCGTCTTTAGAAATCAATTTAATCTCACAATCTTCCATGGCTATAGCTTCGTCATCGTAAACACCCCCTTCTAACAATGTTACATATCCGAAAAAATCACCTTCGTTGTATAATCCGGTTATAAATTCTTTGTCTTGACTGTTAGATTTTAGTGTTTTTACTTTCCCTTTTTCTATGTAAAATAAAAAATTGGGATTATTATTTTCAGAATAAATGATTTCTTTTTTTCGGAAAGCTTTTGATTTGATGTTTGAATGAATCTGAGCAAAAGAATCGATGGTTTTGACATGAGAAATAAAATTTTCGAAACCATCTTGTTTGTTATTAAAGTTAGCCGCACTCAAAGCTTCCGCTTTTTTTAATCTAACCTCTATAGCAGAAAGTAATTCGGTATCATCAAAAGGCTTTGTAATATAATCATCAGCCCCCATTTGCATCCCCTTGCGAATATCAGCCCTATCTGCTTTTGCAGTCAAAAATATAAAGGGAATTTGATTGGTGGATGGATCTCTGTTGATTAAATGCAAAACACCATAACCATCCAATTCGGGCATCATGATATCGCAAATAATCAAATCGGGTTTATTGGCAAGTGCTTTTTTAAAACCAATTTTCCCATTTTCTGCTACCTCCACCAGATGTCCTGAAAGTTCAAGAATCTCGGAGGTATTTTCTCTCATTTCTTTGTTATCTTCGATTAGTAAAATTTTTGCCATTTATGGAATTTCAATATAAAACGTTGAACCTTTGTTTGGTGTGCTTTCAAAAGTAATACGTCCGTTTAATATTTCAATATATTTTTTTACAATATTTAATCCCAATCCACTGCCTTTTTCATTGCCTATATTGTTGGCTCGAAAAAAACGTTCGAAAATATTAACCTGATCTTCATAAGGAATACCAATTCCTTGGTCTTTTACATCGATGCAAAACACCGAGTTTTTTTGATATGCCCTTACTATAATTTTAGTACCCTCGTTGGAATACTTGATAGCATTGCTCAATAAATTGATCATTAAATTCCTAAATATACTCCTATCGGTATGAATGTCTTTTTTGTTTAATTCATTCTGAAAATGAATGGTTTGACCTTCCTTAGTTATGCCTTTGATGGATTCGATGATATCTAAAATCAACTCTGCTGCATCAATATTTTCAAGTTCAGCCTTTACATAACCTTCTTCAAGTTTATCAAGTGATAAAAAATCATTTAAAATGCCTGTTAAGTTATTAACCGACTCTTTGATTCTTACCAAATGTTTTTCCAATTTATCTTTTTCTCCCATTTCAGAATATTTACCAACTAAAGAAACAGAAGACAAAATAGTAGCCAAAGGTGTTCTAAACTCATGAGAAGCAGTGCTAATAAACCTGGATTTCATATCATTCAAATCCTTTTCTTTTTCTAAAGCCAAATCAACTTCTTTTTTAGATTCTGTCAGTTTTTTAATCATTTCAGCCAACTCTAAAGTTCTAGATTGTACTTTTTGCTCTAAGTCTTGATTCAATTTAGACAATTGAAAACTAGCTTTCTTAAGCATTTCATTGGCTTTTCTTAACTCATCGTCTTTCTTTTTTCTGTCAGAAATATCTATAACAAACGAAACCACCAAGGTTTGATTTTCGGATTTAACATGGCTTAAACTTATTTCTACAGGAAACTCTTCTTGATTTTTTTTCTTAGCATACAAGTCTCTGCCTATCCCCATCGAGCGTGGTGAGGGATTAGCATAATAACCATCTCTATAATGGGTGTGTTTGGCTTGAACATTACGTGGAATTAAATCTTCAATTTTTAATTTAAGAAACTCTTCCTCTGAATATTCAAACATTTTACATGCCTTAGGATTTACCAAAACGATTTCGCCTACTTGATTAGAGACAATAAAACCCTCTGTGGCATCCATAAACATACTTTCAAAAATCTTGTCGTTTCTCTCTTTTGACATATTTAGTTAGTTTTTAGAAGGCTTGCAACAATTTTCAATTTGCGGTTTACCATGGTTTTGATTTAACTCAGGACTTAAATACGGAATACCAAGATTTGAACCCCTCAATATCATTAAAACACCAATTAGCAAAGGTAATAATTTATAAATTATATTCAATTTTTTTATATTGAACTGAAATTTCTTGAATGTAAAAAGCCATGCAGCAATAAAAACGGGCATTGTGCCTAGTCCAAACAAAAACATATAAAAAATAGCATCATAGGCATTGGTAAATCCTGAAGCATAAATAGCTGCCAAATAAATAGCACCACAAGGCAACAAGCCATTCATAATCCCTAAAGACAAAGAAGACATTACGGGATGAAGATTTAAAACACTGCCAAAACCTTTTGAAATCAATTGACTGTATTTCAATCCAAACTTGCTTTTTTGATGAAACTTAAAATAAGACAAAAGTGCATAAACAACCAATAAAGCACCAAAAACAATGGTCATATATTGCTGAACTTTGAACAATGAAAACGAAAAACCAATGGTGAAGGCTAACATGCCCAAAAGAATGTAAACCGATATTCTGCCAATTTGATACAAGATGGCAAAAAGCCATTTATTGGTTTTTACTTTAGATGGAACAGCAAGTGCTAATGGTCCACACATGCCAACGCAATGCAAGGTACTAATTAACCCAAATATCAATCCATTTATGACCACTAAATTTTAATTCGTTTTTCAATTAGATATTCTTTTTTCCCTTCAAAACACCTGATATAAACTTGATAATAACCTTCTGAAAACTCAGATTTATCAATTTTTGATATCAGATTACCAGAATATACAAAATGTCTGTCTTTTGATGAATCATCCTCTCTTTTAAAATGCACCTTGATAGAATCAGATTGAAGAGAAGAAGGAGACAAAATCACTATTTTTGAATCTTGTTCACCCACAATAAATGAATCTATATATGGATTTCCCAATAGTTTGGCATCAATAGTAGATTGATATTTCAACTCCTCGTTATAATAATCTTTAGATTCTAAACCAATGTCCTGCCCACAGCTTTTAAAAACCATTACTACAATGAGTAAAACAAACAAAGAATAAAGGGCTATGATAAAATATTTATAATTCATTTTACAAATTTACTGATAAATGGGTCCTAAAAAACCTGTTTTTACTCTTTGAATCACTTCGCCATTCTTTTTAACATCTATTACAACTTTGGTTTTATGTCCTGTCATACTAGAGGCAGGTAAATCCATAAAAAACTGACCGTCATATTTAGATTCTGCTCTGATATTGATTACATCACCCACCATTCTAACCACTGCACCTTTGGGCTCAATAACATCAAGTGTTAACACCTCGTCATGATAGGTTTTATTGATGGTTTTAATAACAAACAAATTAGAATAATGTGCGCTATCAATTTGTTGATACAAAGTACCAGAAGTTCTTAAAATAGTAGTTTCAATATTGGAACGACTAGTAATTAAGAGGGTTAAAACAACCAACAAAACTGTAAGAATAGCCGCATAAGATTTAGTTCTCCAATTGATGATTTTTCCTTCACCTTTAGAAATGTTATTCTCGCTTGCATATTTTATCAAATTAGTTGGTCTATCAATTTTTATCATCACCTCATCGCAAGCATCTATGCAAGCTGTGCAATTGACACACTCTAATTGGGTACCGTTTCTAATATCTATGGCAGTTGGACAAACCTTAACACACATACCACAATCAATACAATCGCCTTTGGAATCTGCTGGTTCACCTTTTTTAATCCTGCCTCTTGGCTCTCCTCTAATATAGTCATAAGCCACAACAATTGAATTTTTATCGAGCATCACACCTTGTAACCTGCCGTATGGACATGCAATGATACAAACTTGTTCCCTGAACCAAGCAAAAACAAAATAAAAGGCTCCGCTAAAAACAAGAATCATAATAAAACCCACCATGTGTTGACTAACAGGTTCTGTAATGATTTTAAACAATTCATCTACACCAATCATATAGGCTAAGAAAGTATTTGAAATCAAAAGAGAAATAGCATAAAACACACTGTGTTTTAAAACCCTTTTCCTGATTTTGGAACTGGTCCAAGATTCCGCTTTCAACTTTTGTTGTTGGGATGCAGAGCCATCTATCCAATATTCAATTTTGCGGAATACCATTTCCAAGAAAATGGTTTGAGGACAAACCCAACCGCAAAATATTCTACCAAAAGCGACTGTAAACAAAACGACAAACAAAACCATGGTAATCATGGCTAAGCCAAAAATCACTAAGTCTTGGGGCCAGAAAATGGTTCCAAATAAAATAAATTTTCGTTCAAGCACATTGAACAAAAACATGGGATGCCCTTTGTATTTCAAAAAAGGCAAAGTAAACAACACTATCAAATAAAAGATTGATAGTGCTGTTCTTGCGTTATAAAATTTACCTTTTGGTTTGGTTGGAAAAACCCATTTGCGTTTTCCGTCTTTACCAATGGTTCCTATAGAATCTCTGTAAGACTGATCAACATGTTCGAGAAAAGAATCAGAATCTGACATTATTTGGTTTCAATTATTTTGATAGAATCAATAGCATTGCTTAAAACACTAGAAGTAGTATCAGAAGTAGTTGCACCATCCTCAAACAAATCACCTTGAGGCGCTTTTGGATTAGCAGGGTTTGTGCCTTTTAAAGAATGGATATAGCTGATGACATTTTGCATTTCAGTAGGTGTTAGCTCATCTTTCCAAGCTTTCATTCCATTTTTGGCCCCGTTTTTAACAACTACAAACATATCTTTAGCATGACCGCCATAAATCCAATAATTATCAGCAAAGTTAGGGCCTATAGTTCCTTGACCTTCGTTGCCATGACAAACTGCACAATTTTTAACATAAACCGCTTGTCCTGCACTTAATTTGTCTGCCTCCGTTAGAAATACCACATTAGTTTCATCTACATTTAAAGCCATCTTTGTTCTGTATTCCGAAACTGCTTTTTCTGCATCAGCCAATTCAGTTTCGTATTCTTGCAAACTTGATTTAAATGTGCCTGTTACATGATAACCTACAAAATAAACAATTGCCATTACAATTGTTAAGTAAAAACCATATTTCCACCATGGTGGCAAATCATTATCCAATTCTTGAATTCCATCATAATCGTGGTCTAGCAACAAGTCTTTGTCTGTTTCAACAGGCATTACACCCAAGACTTTTCTTGAAAAGAATTTAGCAAATGCATTTTCTTTTTTAACAACTTCTCCTGCTTCAACAGCTGATTTCTCCTCTGCTTTAGAAACAATTCTTAAAACCACTAAACATAACCAAAAAATTACAAATAGTTCAGTGATGATGATGGCAAACAAGATATAAAAAGACCATGGGTGAATCCCTGTAATTGGTGTAGCTTCATATAAGCTTTTAGTTGCCTCTTGTGCATTTGCAGAAAATGCCGAAATCATTAACAACGCTGTTGCAACGACATTGATGTTCTTACTTGCTTTTTTTTCTCTAATCTTTGTTTTGATTGAAGACAAAACTACATTCGTTAAAACCAAAACAATAAAAAGCAAAACCAATGACATAACAGCCATAGCCAAAAACAATGGATTGCTGAATACACTTGCTTCACTGGTTGTAGATTGTGCGCTGACAGAGGGAACCAAACCCAGTGCCAATATTGAAAATAAATATATTTTTTTTCTCATAATGTTTTTATTAATTGTTATCTAATGGCAGTTCTCCTATTTTTTTAAAATAGTTTTTATCCGTTTTCAGCACATAAAACAAAAGCAATGCGAAGAAAATGAAGAATATCATGAGGGAAATGAGTGGGAATATGCTTACTCCCGATATTTGTTCTAAATAGTTGATGAATTTCATTTGATTGTTTTATTAAAATTATTTTTTTTCTCCACTGATATCTGTTCCCAATCTTTGTAAATATGCTATCAGGGCTATCACTTCTTTTTGAGGCATCGCTTTAATATTGTCTTTTGCTAAATCTGCAACAATCTCATTGGCTTGAGCCATCAAATCTTGATTCGCAATTTTTTCATAACCCGCTTCATAAGGCACACCTAATGTTTGCATCGCTTTGATTTTTGCTTCTGTAATATCAATATCTAAATCATTTTCGAACAACCATGGATATCTAGGCATAATTGAACCAGGCGATATTGAGGTTGGATCATAGAAGTGATTAAAATGCCAAGCATTTGATTTTTTCAATTTCTGAGTACCTTCTCTCGCCAAATCCGGACCAGTTCTTTTACTACCCCATTGAAAAGGATGATCATATACATGTTCTCCTGCTTTTGAGTATTCGCCATATCTGGCTGTTTCACTTCTGAATGGACGAACCATTTGAGAGTGACAAGTGTAACAACCTTCTCTTACATAAATATCTCTACCTTGCAATTCAAGTGGTGTATATGGTTTCACACTGCTGATGGTAGGCACATTCGATTGAATTAAGAATGTAGGAACAAACTCAACAATACCTCCAATTAAAATAACAACTAAACTCAACACCAGCATTTGAACTGGCTTTCTTTCAATCCATCTGTGCCAGTGTTCTTTGTGTTCAGAAACATATTCTTTAGTTAATGGAGCTGCTTCGGCTTCTTCGTTTGCAACAAAATTACCAGATTTGATAGTTTTGATTAAGTTATAAATCATCACAATTGTACCAGTTAGATATAATGTACCTCCAATAGAACGCAACAAATAGAAAGGTTTTAAATGAACTACAGTTTCTAAAAACTGATATTTCAAAGTGCCATCTGGAGTAAATTCTTTCCACATCAAACTTTGTGTCCAACCAGCCCAATACATCGGAATGGCATACAACAACATACCTAAAGTACCTAACCAGAAGTGTGTATTCGCCATTGATTTGCTGTATAATGTTGTTTTAAACATTCTTGGAATCAACCAATACAAAATACCAAAGGTTAAGAAACCATTCCAACCTAAAGCACCAATGTGAACGTGTGCAACAATCCAATCTGTAAAGTGGGCAATGGCATTTACGTTTTTAAATGAAAGCATTGGACCTTCAAATGTTGCCATACCATAAGCTGTTACAGCTACCACCATAAATTTCAATACCGCATCTTCTCTTACTTTATCCCAAACACCTCTCAATGTCAACAAGCCATTAATCATACCACCCCAACTTGGTGCAATCAACATCACTGAAAATACTACACCTAAAGATTGAGCCCAATCTGGCAATGAAGTATATAATAAATGGTGAGGACCCGCCCAAATATATAAGAAAATTAAAGCCCAGAAGTGAATGATAGACAATCTGTAAGAATATACTGGTCTTTCAGCTGCTTTAGGCATGAAATAATACATCAAACCTAAGTAAGGCGTTGTCAAGAAAAATGCCACCGCATTATGACCATACCACCATTGTACCAAGGCATCTTGCATACCTGCATACCAACTGTAGCTTCTCATCATGGAATATGGCAATTCGAATGAATTAACCAAATGCAACACCGCAACAGTAACAAACGTTGCAATATAAAACCAAATAGCTACATATAAATGTCTTTCTCTTCTTTTGATGATGGTTCCAAACATGTTCCATCCAAACACGACCCAAATAATTGTAATTAAAATATCAATTGGCCATTCTAATTCTGCATACTCTTTTCCTGTCGTAAAACCCGCTAAAAGCGTAACAGCGGCTAATACAATGATTAACTGCCAACCCCAAAAATGAATTTTACTCAGTGTGTCGCTAAACATTCTTGCTTTACAAAGCCTTTGCAAAGAATAATAAACACCCATAAAAATACCATTACCCACAAAGGCGAAAATCACAGCATTCGTGTGCAAAGGTCTAACTCTACCGAAGGTTGTTTGTGCTAAATTGAAATTCAATTCCGGAAAAACAAGTTGAAAAGCGGCAAGTACACCCACAAGCATACCCACAACAGCCCAAAGCATAGTTGCGTAGGCAAACCATTTAACAATCTTGTTGTCATAACTAAATGTTTCTTTTGTCATATATTATTTTTTTAATGTTTGGTTTTTATCTTCAGAAATAAGTTTTGATTTTTTGCTAATAATCTCATCATCAAATAACATTCTAACCGATGGCGTATAGACATCTTCGAACTGTCCTTTCTTACCTGCCTTCACAAAAAGCAACAAAAAGAACAATGCTAAAAGCAAAGAAGCGCCTATCAAAATGATCATTATTTCCACGATTCAAAACTAATAATAAGCACCCATGCAGATTAATGACCATGGTTAGTTTAAAACCTGACCCTCATCATATTTTTGATTTTTGAATTTTTGAAAGTATGATTAAAACAAATTTGGGCGCCATTTCCACGCCTTTTGGGTTCCGTTGCTTGCTTCAACCAACAAACAGTTTAGAGCAAGCAACCAAGCCGCCAGTCGAGGGGCGCAGAAAACCATCTTACCAAATCACTACTTTCTCAACACCTCTAATTCCTCCTACTTCAAAATGCAAGAAAAAAATCCCTTTGGGTAAATGAATATTGTCAATGTTTTCTGCCTCGTAAATAGTTTGACCTAATAGAGTGTTTATTTTTAATTTAAAAGGATTTTGGCTATGGATTGATATTTTGCCCTCGCTCGGATTAGGAAAAACCCTTATCCCTAAATCTTCTATATTTATACCATTAACCGATAACCTATTAACCATTAACTGACCCACACTTCCCCTATTGCAATGTCCTTTCTTTGCTGCTTCTACTCTGTAAGTGCCTGTATCAGTTAAAGCTAAGAAAGGTTGTTTGGTTACTTTATATATTTGATTGTTTCTAAACCATACAAAGCTATCTGCATTCAAATGAAAAGTTCTTAAAGTATCTCTGCTTCTGAACAAACTTGGTTGATTAAGGTTGTTGATGCACTCACTAATAACAATGGTGTCCCAAACTTCACAAAATGCTTGATTAGTTACTTTGCAAATATATGTGCCAACACTATCGACAACGAGATTTGCTCCCTCTCCTTTGGAGAGGGCTGGGGTGAGGTCTTTCGAAAACCACCACCTTACACAATGATTGGGAACTGGCGCAAACAAAGTTTTGTTAATGACATCACCCTGAACATAAGTTGTGTCTTTTCCTAAAAAACCTTGTTTAATCTTATCATAAAGCACAATGCTTTTAACAACAGTGTCTGCTTTGCTGCCATTACTCGCAATATAACGAACTTCATAAGTGCCTGTATCAGCAAAAGTATAGTTAATGTTTTTAGTAGAACCAACCAATTGCCAATTGCCAACAGCCAACTTCCTAACTTGCCAAACATGGCTATTTGCTCCAAACGTATCTTTGCCCCAAAACTGAATACTATTTTTTATGCAATTCATTTCGTAGCTATAATTAATGGCTGGAGTATAGAATTCACTTTGGTTGAATGTTGGTAACCCATAAGCACATTTTTTACCATTCAAGTATAAACTTCTAAAATTCAACTTACAACTATCCCCTCTTTTATTGGGTTCTTCTATTGCACTTAAATATAGAGAATCATTCATACTCCAATATATTTTTCCATTAGGAGCAAGTTGTAAAGCGGATATTTTCTTAACTCCTTTATTTGTAATTAGTTTTTCAGAATTTAAAATACTGTCTTTATTCCAATTCTTTAAAGAATATTGGTATAAATTACCTTGTAAATCAGAAATGTAAACGAAAGTTTCATCAGAAGAAAACTCTATGCCATAGTTTCGAGTAACATCAATTTTAATTGAATCATATAATATCCCATTAGTAGAATTTAACTTAAATAAATCTACTTGATGTAATGCAAGTGTACTTGCGCATATGAAATTTCTTTTTGGGCTAAATTTTATTTGACCTGCATTAGGGAATCTAAGAGTTTGATAATTTGCTCCTATATTATTAATAACAGGACAATCATTAATGCCATTTTTATTAATAGAATAAATATAATAAGAGTTGTAATTATAGGAATGTGTAATTAATAAGAAGTCTCTTTGGTTTTGATGATAAATTAAATTTGTTTTTTCACTTGCAAATTGATTAATCAAGCGGCTAGAAATTAAAGACAACGTGGTATCGTTTAAAAGTTTTAGTTTGTAGAAATATAAAGGGCATTCTCCATAATCAAGTAAAGTAGTTGTAATAATAAAAATAACACTGTCATTGTCAATATGTTTAAATAATATGACACCTTGAGTTGAACTTTTATTTCCATTTAAAACTATATTTGGGATTTTGTTATTATTTTTATTATAGATAGAAGTACCATCAGAATAAAAAAATAAACTATCTTTAATTGCAACACTACTCGTTCCTTCCCAAGTATTTATTGAGCTATTGTTTTGTATATTTGGAACACCATTATCAAAAATAATTCCTGCATTCTGACCAAAAAACCAGTAATTAGATGCATTTTGTGAATGAATATTAAAACACAAGGAAAATCCAATAAAAAACAATAGTGCATTCTTCATTGAGAACAAAATTAATATTTTATTCCCAATCTTCAAAAAAATCTTTAGGGTTTGTCTCTAGTTTTTTTAATAGAGTTAAAAAATAATCTAACCTCATATTTCTTCCATTTTCAACTGACCAATAGAAACTACTACTAATTTCATGTTCAAATGCAAAATTTTCATGACTAGTATAGTTTTTCTCTTTTCTGAGTTTTTTTATTTTGGAACCAATCTTTTTAAGATCTTCATCATTTTGCATTCTGCAAAATGAATTATAAAATAAAGGTAAAATTATTCTCGATTGAGAATATATTTTGAATTTTTATTATATTGCACCCCAATTAATTTAAATACATTATGAAATACACTATTATCATTTTAATGTTTTGCTTAGTTGGCAGCCTAAATGCCCAAAGCAATTTTTGTGGCAACTCTGCCATAGAGCAACACATCAGACAAAAAGATAGCCTTCGTTTTGAGGGCTTTCAACACAATTTTAAAGCCAACATTCAACACTTTAGAGCAAAGCAAACTGCCCCTTTCCATTTACCCAATCGCATTGTGCCTATTTATGATTACACCCCTGGTGCTAGCAGCATGATGGTAGGTGGCAGCACCTGTGCGCCAACTAAATTCATCATTCCTGTAGTAGTGCATGTGGTGCACAACAACGGCACAGAAAACATCAGCGATGCCCAAATCAATCATCAAATAGAGGAACTAAACAAACATTTTTCTAATTATTATTTAGCCTCTGCGCCTGCTGTAAATACGGGCATTCAATTCATCCTTGCTAACAAGGATATTCAAAACAATACCATTTCTGGAATTACCCGACATCAATCTTATTTATATCAGCATAAAAAAATTAAACAAACCGATTCCCTCATGCAATTGGGTATTCAAGATTTGCCTATGACACATTATTTACATATTTGGGTGGTGGGCAGCATATTAGATGCCGATGGTAATAATTTGGGGGTTAAAGCCTATGCTACTCGCCCAGGAAGTAAATTTAATGGCAGCGAGGGTGTGGTTATCAATTATGATTGGATGGGAGAGTATGCTGCATATAGCAGCATAGTGGATGCCAATTCCAGAGCCAATGCCTTAACCCACGAAATAGGACACTATCTTGGTTTATACCACCCTTTTGAGGGTGGTTGTGCAGGATTAGACGCATCAGATTGTGCCAAAAAAGGAGACCTTTGTTGCGATGTGCCTGCTGTGAGTGGGCAAAATCAAAATTGCAGTTATATCAATTCCTGCGAAGAAACCTACAACAACGATGCGCCCGACCAAAAACAAAACTACATGGATTATAGCATGCCTGATTGTAAAAATTCTTTTACAGCAGACCAAACCAGCATCATGCACATCACCCTACAATCCTATAGGCAAGCACTTTGGCAACCCACACATATTAATGCCATGACTAGTACTCATTGTGTATTGAGTGCAAATTTCACTGGCGATAAAAACTTTATGTGTACTGACCCTATCAATTTAGAAAATAGTATTTTTACAGCTTATGAGCAAAGCAATGTCGCTTATCAGTGGACTGTTTGGCGAAATGGCACCATAGACAATAGCCTAACAAGCACTACCCATACATTGAGTATTTCAAACACTACGGCAGGCGTTTATGACATCAAATTGAGTGTCAATTCTGGCAATAGCATAGAAGAATACACAATAGTCAAAGCATTAGAAGTGAGTGCCTGTGGCAACAAAATAGCCGACCACCGTGCCAATTGGTATTTTGGGCAATATGCAGGATTAGGCTTTTATGAAGGCAATAGAACCTTTAGAGATTTAGGACCATATAATACACCAATACCAAGTAACATAGATGTTGAGGAAGGCAGTATGGCATTGAGCGATAGTTCCACAGGTGATTTGTTGTTTTATGGTGCTGCGGCTTATGGCACAAATAGATTTGAGGTGTACGGCAATAATTACACGATGCTTAAAGGACAAGAATATTATTTGGCGCCAGCCCCATCACAGTATGAAAACAATCCTGTTATTGGATACAGTTCAAATGTTCAAAGTTGTGTAAGTTTAAAATTGCCTGGCATTCAAAATGAATATATTTTGTTTACATCTTCGGGTGGCAAAACAGCATACCATTCTTTAACAAACAAACCACAATCGGGTTATGTATACTCTATTATTAAGATTGATGTATCAAATAGAAGCAATGATTCTGTTTCTTACGTTCACAATATCAATCTAAAAGATAATAGTGGAAATTTTATAGATGGTGGAGATGGAATTGCTGCCGTTAGGCATTGCAACGGAAATGATTATTGGGTTTTAATTAAAGGCAAATTAGACACTTTATATAAATTTAAAGTAAGCAATAATAGACAAATTATTTATGAGGGATTTTCTTTAATAGAAGAAACAGACGTACATGTTCAAATTGTTTTTTCTCCCAATGGTAAGTATATAAATATTGGAAGATATTTATATAGCTTTAATCGTCAAAACGGACAAGTCAAGATTTTGCATAAAGACCTAACTTTAAATGCCCTAGGTAAAACCAATGGTGTAAATGGCGCAGTTTTTAGCAATAATAGCAAATTATTGTACAGGTCTTATATTGAGAAGATTAGTCAATCAGAATTTTATACTCCAATATTTCAATATGATATAGAAAGTGGAGAATCCAATATGGGAAGAAAAAACATAAATACTGGCAATAAATTAATTCGTTATATGCAAAATGGCCCAGACAAAAAGATATATTTAACAGCACCCGATTTAAATTTTTTATCAATAATCAATAATCCCGATGCTATTGTTTCAAACAACTTAAATAACATTGATTTCATTGAAGAAGGTCCAACTTTATCTGAAAATGGCATAGGTGGTATTTGTCAAGTTGATTTACCAAACTTTCCTAACACCAGTCTTGTCGAAAAAGAAGCATTGAGCTTTATTGCCATTCAAAAAAACTGTAATGAAGTAGAATTTATCAGTAATCAAACCTGTGGTGGCTATCATATTTGGGAATTTGGAAATGGCGATACCAGCCATAGAGAACAACCTAGCTACACCTACACAATTTCAGGCACATACACAGTTACATTAACAGTTGGCGATTCTGTTTTTAGTAAAGAAATACATATTGGTTTACCTAAAAGCGATTACCGCATTGTTGGCGATAGTGTTTCCTGCGATGGCGACAAAGTGTTTATTTACACATCCAAAGCAGGTAGCGATATGGAATATGATTGGAGTTGTGTAAATTGCAGTGCCTCACAAGCCAATTATAACACCTTTGATGTTAATATGAGTGGCAATGGTAAAATTAAATTAACCATTAATGATAATAAAACAGGTTGCCAATTTAAAGATTCCCTAAATTTTCAATTTTTAAATGCGATAGAAAACAATGTGGTTTCGGTTGGAGGCACATGTACTAACATTGAGTTTATTGGAAGCACACCAACTGGTGGCGATGGAAATTTTCAATATCTCTGGCACATAAGAGAAAATGGTAGCCCTTGGCAAATATTATATTCAGAAACAAGTAAAGATTTAATCAACTCAATATCTCCATCTTTAAAAGAATATATGAGAGGTGTAAAATCTTTATCCTGCATTGTATATAGCAACATTATTCAAACAGCAGATTTAGACAAACTTAATGTTATTTTTAAATCCTATTCTGGACGTGACACTTGTTCATCAATTATCAGAGGCAATAATTTAAATATCAATTTCACAAATATTACTTATCAATGGCAGAAATCACTAGACAATTCTACATGGGAAAATATTTCATGGGCTACTCAAAAAGATTTAAACTATTTTGTAAATGATGAAATTAAAACTTATTACAGAAGAAAAGCTATATCAGGCAGTTGCGAATACATAAGCAATGTAATAGAAAACACAAGCGTTAGTTTATCAAAGCCTCTAGAACAATCAACCGCATGTTCTGAAAACACATTCCCTATCTATTTAAAGTATGAATTTAATAATGAAAGTAATTTAACACTTGAAAAGCGCTTTGAGAAAAAATCAATCAGTGGAGATTGGGAGCCATTTAATGTAATTAGCAATATTGGAAATTCAGGTTTTAGTTTAAATAAAACAAATACATATTTAATTAGTGGGTCTATGTTTGATTTGGTAGTTGGTGATAGTCTAAGATTGAAAATTTCATATCACTGTTCAAGGTTTGAATCATTCTATACAAATGCTATTAAAATTCAATCTACTGAAGATATTAAAATCCTAACTCAACCCATCAATAAAAGTGTTAATGGCGGTGATAGAGGTATCTTTCATATTGTGGTTAACGATCCCGAAAATTCTACATTCAAATGGCAAACCTCTAATTCTTCTTCTGGACCTTGGGAAGATATTCCAAATTCAAACAACGACACTCTTTTTGTATCAACTGGCAATTGCACAGAAACTATTATATACTATAGAGCAATAGTAGAGCATCCATGCGAAACATTAACATCTAATATTGTAAGTTTAACCATCACACCTGTTTTAACTCCCACTTTTGACTATTGGATGAAAAACACACAACTTGATGTAGGAAGAGAAGAAGATAATGTTTCTCAAAATTTTGCCTCTAGTCAAGACATTTGGATAAGACACCATCAAGATGGAATAAAACAACATCAAGACCTCAATACTCAAAAGGATGTAAACTATGTGTATGTAACCATTAGAAACAAAGGCAAAAACCCAACTCAATCTGCCAAACTCTACACTTATTGGACTTGGGGAGCTACAAATGAATCGTGGGATTTAAATTGGACTAAAAACCCACAAAATGTTGTTTATGTAGACAATGGTACATTTACTATTGCTTATCCTATGGGTGGCGAAATAAATACCATAGGTATCAATATTCCTGAAATACCTGCAAACTCTACTGTAGATATTGCGATTCCTTGGTCTGATTTTCCTAAATTTGGTTGGTATAATCTTAATACCCAAACTTGGGAAAAACAAAGAATCAACATCTGCCTTTTAGCTAGAATAGAAACCTGTGACATAGCACCTTATGGCATGACAAACACAGAACGAACTGATGTGTTTTATAATATTAAATACAACAATAACATTGTTTCTAGAAATACTTATACTTTACCATTAAATCCAAACATAATGAAAGATGGCGATAAAAACAAAGATGTTAAACGTATGGCAATCAACCCCAACATCATTGATGGTGGAACTATCGTTGTGAGAAATAACGATGAGGAAGCACACACATCAAGTATTTGTATTAAAACACAAAATGCACTCTATTTTGATAAAGCAGAAACTTACATTGAAATTGGCGATGGCTTAAAAGCTGTTATGGCATGGAGTCCACTTGTTTCATACTCTGGCTTAACGCATGTAATTGACAACATCTATCAAGTCACATCTTCCAATGCCTGTTTTGAAAATGTTGTGTTTCCTGCCCATTTCCAAGACATGGTATTGCCTTTGTTTGCTTATACAGACATCAACAATCGTTTTCCTGATGGGGCAAGTTTTAACACCAGTATTCAACAAAAAGATAGTTTGGGTTATGTGATGGGTGAATGTATTTTCACACTTACTGACAATTTGTTTGTAAACCCTGAACCAACCTATATAGAAAAAGATACCACTTTCGAACTTTGCGACAATGGTGTGAGTCCAACAACAGTTGTATACAGCGTTAACCCTGCGTTGCCTTATGTGATGTATGATGAAAATGCCGATGCCATGGTTGCCACTTCGGGCAATGATTTTGAACTGGGCGATGGTGAATATACTTTAATCGCTATTGATAGTAATACTTTCACGCATTATATCACTGATATTCATGTGCATCTAAATGAGGAAACTATTGTAAACAGTCAAGAGCTTTATCCCATAGAATGTGAATCGGAATACTATGGTTTTGGTGTGCCTTACGAAAGTATTCGAATTTATAACCAATACAATCAATTGGTAGATTCCGTTAGTTATAATTTCTATGAATTATATCCCATTACCAATCAGTATCGCATGGAATATAACAATACTGCCACTTGTCAGTTAGAAAAAACCACCTTGAAATTGGACGACATGATTATGTCACCACCAAGTGGACCATCCACTTATCTTTTTGCTAAATACGACCGTACAGAAGATTCTTGCGCCTTTGTGAAATTAAATAATCTAACATGCAATGGCGATAGTATTAATTTTGGTCAAACCATCGAAATTTATAGCATGGACCCGCAATACTTATTTACCGCCACTGTGGAGGAATACAGCAGCTTGACCAAAGGATTTAAGTTTTGCCCACCTCTTTGGAACACCGATGAAGCTCATATTCACGATTGGCATCAAATGATTTACAAAGTGGGGGTTTGCAACTATTGCAGAATTGATTTCAAAGCAGATTCTACTGTGCATTTCCCTAAAGTGCTTTCTATAAACGACCTTAACATAAACCCACATGTTTCTATTTATCCCAACCCTAGCAACAGCCAATTCAATCTTCAAATCAAGTTTCCTAACCAAACCCATTTCACCATTCAAATTACTGACAACATGGGTAGATTAATCTTTAATGAAATTAAATCCATTAACAACAATGGCGAAATACCGCTTTCGCTTGAAAACTATAGCAATGGTATTTATTTCATCAAAATACCTGAACTGAATTTTGATGGTAAGGTGGTGTTGATAAAGGAGTAGATGGTGGAATTTAGTTAAGTGTTATTCGTTAATAGTCTATTGGAAAAGACTGAATAGTATTTTAACCTACATATAACCGTTTCAACAAAAAAAACCGTTCGCCTAGGCGAACGGTTTTTACTTAGAAAACTAATTAACTTTTACTTACTCTGGCGTCAATTCAAAATTGAACACACCGCTGCCTTCAGGAGTTAGCATGATAGGGGCAGCATAGGGCTGAAAGCCCATTGCTAGGATACTAACATTGGCAGATTCATCTGCGGTGATGGGTGTTTCTAATGAGTATTCACCAAGCGGGTTGGTGTTGGTCATTAACGGACCCATACTGGTGTTGAAGGTTAAGATCGCATCACCAATGGGAGTAGCATCAACCGTACTGGTTACTATACCCGAAAGGATGTATGGCTCTGGGTCAGGGTCTGGCGGAGGTGCACTGGTGTTTACCTCAAAGCCCCAATCGCCAAGCAATTGTTCGCTGCCTTTGTAGAAACCCAAAAGTATATCCCTAACAGAAACAATGAAATTCAACAGGGTATTGGGCGTTGACCTGGTTTGACCTTTGGCAATGCCAATCAGTTGGTTTCTTAAAAAGAAAGCCGATTCCTTATCCCTTTTATACTTTTCTGCTAAATCGTCTTTGGTTTGAGCCAAGGTGTAAAGGGTGTTAAAAGCCGCCATATCAAAATCTGCAAGAATAGAAGAAACGCCATCGGCTGTGTCTTTATCTATAATGGTTTTGGCTAGTCTTAATATGTCTATCGGTCTGCGTGGCATCACCACTTTAACATTGCCATTGCTCATGTTCACCACATAGCCATAGTCGCCCATTAATTGCTCCCTGCCTTTAAAATAACCCAACAAAAACTCTCTAATGCTGTAAACATAGAATTTAACGGTATTGGGGGTATAAGAAAATTGATTGATGCCAACGCCCAATGCAAGATTCCGTTCCATGATGGCGGTTTCTTTATCACGGTCTAGCTGTTCTGCCAAATCATGTTGAGCTTGTGCCTGAGTATAAACACTTGTAAAAAGTGTTATATTAAGAGTACTTAGTTTGCTAGTAGCGCCATCCGCAACATCTTTGTCGAGGATATTTTTAGCTAATCGGAGAATATCGAGTATAATTCTTGGAATAAATACTCTAAAAAAATTAAACATAATATATGTATTTTTAAAATTTATGAATTGAAATTGAAGGACTTCAATAACGTCCTATGATCATTTATTGACTTATCTAAGCCAATGGTTTTGAGTTTGAAATACAAAAAATATCATTCATAAAACGATTGATTTCAAAAAATAAGCAAGGTTGGCGAACGAATATGAAAAACTACTTGATAGCTTTCGTTATTGGGCTTAACCAATACCTCATTCGACTTGACCGTTATAATGCATGCCCCTTTAGATTTGATGGTGTTTTTATTCTTTTTAAATAACTTAATTTTGAGCTTTTTGGTTTTGGTAAATGCCGTATTATTTGATTTTTTCTGATGCTTCAAAAGCTTTGGCGAAGCAGAATATTGAACATTACGTTTCAAAAAATATTGGGATGTTGAAATCAAACATTGATGTGTTGGATTCAAAAGTTTCAAAGTTGAATTCGAATATTGTTTCTTTCGATTGGAAAGTTGCTTAGGCGAAGTCAAACATTGTTCCCTACGTTTCAAACATTGCTTTGTTGAAGTCAAACATTGCTTCGTTGGACTGAAAAAGTGTTTGGGCGAAGTTAAATACTGTTCTGTTCGATTCAAACATTGTTGTGTCGAAGCTAACGGTTGCTTCTTACGATTCAACCAAGCCAAGATACAAGCTGACGGAACCAATTGTAAAGGCTCAGTGCTAGTTTTTGACTTCAACACAGCACTTTTTGAAGCCAAAATAGTAGTGTTAGAAGTCAACAAAACAGGTTTTTGGTCGAACGAAGCAAATGTTGAATCGAACATTGCTCTTGTAGACTCGAACACAACAACATTAGACTTCGACACAACAACATTAGAAGCCAACATTTGAGTTGGCAGCTTGTATGTTGCAATTGTTGAATAGTATGATGGAGAGGTTAACTTGTATGTAGCAGATATTGAATCGTATGTTGCGATGGTTAACTTGTATGTTGGCTTGGTTTGATTCAATATCAACGCATTTGAGCCTTTTGCCAGTAGGGTAGAACCCAACAGCAATGCCATAGACACCAACAACACAGCCACACAGTTAAAAAACTGCGCAGTAAGGTTCGATAAGGCTCTGAAGCTTTTCATGTTGAGGGAGGGATTAATGGAACTTTGTTGTTGAGGGTTTCCAGCTTGTAAACTGGGGGAAGTAATTGGAGTTGATGGAGGATTCGATTCAGTGACTGTGCCCTTTTTTACCTTCCTACCATCCAATCACTTTTAAGGGCTTTTAAACATTAACGAAGTTAGTAAAAAATTATTGTATTTGCAAGAGGAAAATTTAAAATCGACATAAAGTTAATTTATTTTATTTTGGAAATTAATAAACTATTTATTTTATTTGCAAAAACAAAATTGAAAATATGGAAATAATCAATCTAACAAAATATTACTCCTATGTCAGAAGAATTGAAGCTTATAGGAGTTTTTGTGGTGGTGGAAAATCCTTTAGAAGTAAGGTAGGAACATGCATAGAGAACTACACCACAAATAATAACAAAACTTCAATAAAATAATATGGAGTTAGTTTTTGTTCATTGGTTAATCAAAAAAGGACGAGAGCCTGATTTTGAAAAATATTGGCAACAAATGACAATTCATTCTGATGAAGGGCTTTACAGAGAAATACTCACAACCCCTAACAAGAATTCATTTGATCCAAAATTCCAAACATTTACTCTTGAAAATCCAAACTATACGACTTACATAAATATTGGTATTTGGGAATCATTAAGTCATTTTGATAAAGCAATTGCTAAGTATTTCCCAAATACAACTACAGAAATGAAAGAGGGTAAAACAATTCATGCAATCGAACTTGAGGATTTTGAATTTAAATTAAGAGAAAGAATAGTTTTGAGAAAAGTAATAGATAGAGGTTCTGAATTGCCAAATGCAGATATTAGAGAATAATAAATTAAAATTAATTATAAAAATGATATTAGAAGAACGCTATAAAATCTTGATTGACGCAAGAAATTTTCATTATGATAATTTCAGTAAATGGATGACATATTTTTATGTTGCAATTGGTGCTTTATTTATTGGTTACTGCACAATTCTGTCATCCAACAAAACTCTGCCAATGTTAGAATACTTACTTCCTATTTTGGGATTTATAGTTAGTGTACTTTGGTATTGGTCAGCCAAAGGATACTACTATTGGATTATAAATTTTATAAATCTTGTGAATTATTATGAAAAAGACCTTTTAAAATTTGAAACAAAGGAAAGAGTTTATTTTGTGTTTGCTAACAAAAAGACACAGAATAATTATGGCAGTCCTCTTTCGGGTGCCAATATTTCGACATCAAAAGTTACAATTTTATTTGCGTTCTTAGTTGCAGTATCTTGGGGCTTTATTTTTTACAACAAAGTATTTACAGATAATTTTTGCAACTGTTTCTGTTCTATATTTTTACAAATAATTCTCTCTTTATCAACAGTAATGATTTTGAGTTTTTGTATTCCAATAAATTTTTTACAAAGTAAGAATGACCACTTTCCTGATTTAGAATTAAAAGTTGACTAAAATTATGAAGAAACCATCAATCTTATTGCAATTGATTTGGATTTTATCGAATAATCTTTTGGGTCAAACTCAAATTGATGTTGCTGAAAACACCTTAAAAGTAAATGGTCGAAGCGAGGAAGTGTTTTATTATGGCTTTGCTGAAGGAGACCAAATTATTTTTAATTTTAATGAAGTGAATGGCAAAGAATTAAAAGAACTTGAAATTATTGAGTTGCCATATTCATCCAAATTTATGGATTATAAGACTAAAAAGATTGATAATAAAATACTCAATATTGTGAAAACAGGAATTTATAAATTTAAATTATCAAACTCATCACTCAACGGAAGAATATGTAAAATTAAAATCCAAAGAATTCCTGCATCTGATGCAACAAAAAACTTTAATACTTCTGTTTATTGGAGAACGGTTCAAGACACAAGCTATACACCAAAAGAGGAGAAATTCATTGTTAAAAGTGATACCATTGCGCAAGATATTTATTCTGCCAATCCACAAATATCCTCACAAAATGCTTTAAACGGAAATAAGAATTCTCAAATTATAGATTTTGTTTTGCCTCCAAATACAATCTCATGGAGCTTTTATATTGGTACAGGAAGAGAGGGCAAAGCTGAATATGAAAATGCAAGAAATAATTTCACTAAAAATGCAGCAGCTTCAATATCGAAAATGCCAGGTTATGGACCAATGGCTGCTTTAGCATTAACTGGTGTTTCGTTTTTTAACAAAGTGCAAGGTGAAGACAATGTTAAGTACTGGTTTTTGAGTAATGCAAACAGTGTTGCACTTTTCAACTCAGGTCAAACATTTATGCAATATAAAAGAGGAGATGTAATTAACGAGGCTTCTCAAATGAAATCGCCATTGTTTGGCAAAATATATCTTGCTTTACTAAATGATAACACAATGGATCCAATTGTAGTAACAATCAAAGTAACAGCTATTGTTGTAAACCAACAATGGAGTTCTAGAATTATTCAAGTAATGAGTGTGTCAAACAGACTAGAGCCATATTTAAAAAACTAATTATTAACTTATTTAAAAACAAAACATATAATGATGATACTAATTGCAATTTTAATACCTTGGCTATCCTTTTTTCTGAGAGGAAAAATATTTTCTGGATTATTATGCCTAATACTTCAAATAACTTTAATTGGTTGGTTACCTGCTGCTATATGGGCTGTAATATCTAGAAACAATGCCAAAATAGATGAAAGATTAAAAAGAATGGAGAAAAATATTATAACTTCTCAATCTAAGTAACACTTTATAAAGCAATAAGGATTTCAATACCATTCAAATTTTTGCATCTTGCAATTGCAAGAAAGGCTTGTCCGCCTCCGCCTCCATCGATGTGTTTGCTAAATCTCTAACGATGGTTTAGCAATTGAGGTTTTTAGATACTACCAAATCATCCCAGGCAAAAACAGAAATACTGGGTTTGATATTGGGGCTATTAACAATCATGCCCAAAATATTTTTAACTTCAATCCTAATTTGAAAAAATCTTCTTATTTCAGAAACTTTTTTCTTTGTGGAGAATATCGGATTCGAACCGATCACCTCTTCACTGCCAGCGAAGCGCTCTAGCCAAATGAGCTAATCCCCCTTATTTCGAGCGCAAAAATAAACTATTTTGTCTAACCTCGAAATTTAATTTTAAGGATTTATTAGAAATGGAGCAGAACCATTGGTAATAATGATTTTGGCATTGGGTGAGTCTGATAAATTCTTGAATGCTTCAATGCTTTTTAATTTAATAATTTCAGGCGTTAAACCTTCTGATTGTATTAATTGTGCATCTCGTTCGCCTTTTGCTTCAATGATTTTTATCTCAGCTTGTCGTTCTGCTTGTTGTTTTAAAAATTCCATTCGCATGGCATCTTGTTCAGCTTGCAATCTTTGTTCGATTGAGTTGGCTAAACCTGGAGGCAATTGGATACTTTTCATTAAAACGGATTCAATGATGATTCCCTGACTTGTTAATATTGACCCCATTTTTTCTTTGATTGATTGCTCTATTTGAGAGCGCATACCTGAATGCATATCTTTTGCAAAAAACTGTGCACATACATCTGCTGATGCTGAACGAAAGATACTTGAAATGATGTTTTCGTAATTCAAACCATAGTTGTTAATCACTTTTTGCACCATGGATTTATCCAATCTGTAAAGAATTGAAATCTGTGAAACAACACTTAATCCTTCTTTGCTAGGCAAACTAATACTTAGCTCCAAATTTCTGGTTTGAATCGAAGTTTTAATCACTTTTGTAATAAATGGATTGTATAAAATTGCTCCACTTGTTTTGGCATTGTTACTAAGTTTACCAAATTTTCTTTTAATACCAATTTCACCAGGTTTAATTACAGCACAGCCGTATAAAAACATAACACTAAAACAGATTAGAAAAAAATAATTGACTCTCATAATATTTTATTTATTTATTTCTAACAAATATATCAATTGTTTTTCAAAGAAATAAATGCCAACATTTAAACTTCGACTAAACTATAATAATTAGAGATTAAATACCTTAATTTATTTTGAATTCTCTACCGAATAATTAGAAAAAATAAGCCATATTCAATTGATAAGTTGGCTGAGTAATGGGCATGGATTCACTTCTTGTTTCAAAAACTGTTTGTTGTATTTGTGCAGAAAACATCAATCGGTTTATATATGCATCAATTCCTAGAGTTGTATTAATTCTTTCTCCTCCTGAATGCAATTTGATTATTTTGTATGATTTGTCTTTTTCAAAGTGAATATATTGCAAACCAATTTGAGGCAGTAATTTAAATTTAGGACTGATGGTATGCCAATAAAAAGCCTGAAAACCCGTTTGATACATATTCCCCAATTGATAATCCAATTCATTTGTTGTATTTAATATCAAATTGGTTTGCCAATTCAGTCCGATTTTATTTCTTCTTACTGAAATTTGATTGTTTATCAAATAGGCATAAGCTCCAGTTCCTACTTGAAAACCAATGGGATACATGGTTTTTTCAGCATTCCTTTGTTGATATTTACCGTTTGGCAGTTTGATACCACCACCTAACCACCACATCAATACTGTCTTATGGGTATTGGAGTCAGAATTATTAAAAAGAGAATAGTTGATTTGCATGGAGATATCACCAACACCTGAAATTCTTTGCGTTTCATCTAATAATTCACGGATATTTTGTCTAATTGGCAAATTAACAAAAGCTTGTACTTTAGGATGGAGGTAATATCTCAGCCAAACATCATCTGAAAGATAAACATCTCTTAAAACCTCCTTTTCCCCAGATTGATTGAGAATTGTTTTAGGATGATTAAAGGCTTGGTAAGTTAATCGCAATCCAATCAGATTTTTATTGAACATTGGCATCATGCCAGAAATAGAATTACCATTGATAGCGCAACCGCAAATATCACAGGCATAAGACATATTGAATATTGAAATGAATAGGAGGCTTAAAGCTACTTTCATGGTTCGGAAATATTGGATTGATTAAGTAATTGGTAATCGTTGAGGGTTCTGAGAAAAGCAATGATGTCTTGTTTTTCAGTTTGGATTAAGTTGAATAGGATTTTCAAAAAAGCTTGTATCAAGGGTTTTACTGTGTTTTATTCCACTTGTGTAGTGATTAATGACTTCTTCAAGTGTTCTGAATCTGCCATCGTGCATGTAAGGATAAGTTAAAGCTACATTTCTTAAACTAGGCACTTTGAATAAGCCTTCATCTGAATGATTGAGAGTTATCAATGCGCGACCTAAGTCCTTAAATACAGAATCTAAACCATTGTTTCTAAAACTAAAGTTAGTAAACAAAGGCTCTTGATGACATGAGTTGCAATGGGTTTTAAACAAAGTATAGCCTCTGTTTTCACTTGATGAAAACGCAACTTTTCCTTGTTTAACATGATCATATTTAGATTCAAAAGAAGTGATACTGCCCATAAATTGGGTTAAAGCGTAATACATCATTTGGTCGTCTATACTATCTTTTTTGAAAACTTGAAGAAATTTGCTTTTATAAGTTTGACTGCGGTTTAATTTTAATAAGATATTAACAATCGATTCATTCATTTCTAAATGGTTAGTAAGAGGAGCCAATGGCATTATTTCAATATGATTAACGCCACCATCCCACATGAAATTAGGATGCCATGCTAGATTAAAAATAGGTGGACTGTTTCTTAATCCCATTCTATTATTTACACCTATACTTAATTTCATGTTGTGATCTGCAAAAGCATGGGCTTGGGCATGACATGAACCACAAGAAATAGTGCTATCAGAAGACAAAATAGGGTCGTAAAACAACATTCGTCCCAACTGTATGCCATCATGTGTTAGTTTGTTTTTCTCAAAACCATAAACTGGTTTTGAAACATAATCTGGATAAAACAACCCTAATGTTTGTTCGGGTTGTTCTATCTCAGACGTTTGACATGATGAAATAAAAATGAGAACGAAAAAAATCAAACTGATTTTTAGCGTTTTATTCATTTTGAAAATTTAAGGGTGAATGTGATCAAAGAAAATACCGTCATAAAAATCTTTTGCCGCTTGTTTGGCGTTAGCGCCTGGCATGTGAATTTTACTAATCGTTTTTACTCCCGGATTGGTATGCCAAAACTTAGCAGGATTTGCAACAAGATGAATTTGAGGTGTTGCACTTGGACTAACATTCAGAACTTCACCACCAAAATCAGTAGATTTAACAGTAACCACATTAAACTCACCTTGAAATCCGCCTAAATGCAAAGCATAATCTCCACTTGGAGAATTTGGAGACATGCCTTCTGCTTTTGTCATGATATAACCACTGTTCCAATTCCAAAACATGCCATTTGCTGTAGAAAGTGCTCCGGTTTGAGCGCCTGACACATTCCTAATGCTATCTACGCCCATGGTATATTGCATTTCTGTGTAAGTACCAATTGGAACATCCGCAATGCTTATGATGAGTGAACTTGGAATACTTGCATCTACAAGATGATAGCTTTCATCTTGAGACCACCAAGTGCCATCTGATTTCTTAAATTTAATATTTGAAACATAATATTTAAGAGTTGTGAATTTTAGTGTGTCTCCGGTTTTTGGTTGTTTTATATCCACACCCATTGAAAAAGGCACTAAATTCATACCCCATTTATGTTCAAACTCTAATTTCACGGTTCCTTTTGTAGGTGTATTGTCTCCGCCAGTATCATCGTCTTTTTTACAAGAAGTAAATAGGATGGCTGTGGTTGCTATAGAAAGCAACATTATTTTGCTGAAAATATTTTTTTTCATTTTGATTATTATTAATTGTTTTTTTATTCAGTGTTTTCAAATCTGAATTGGTTTTATTGCATGTTCTGTCACATCAAAATATTTGATGTAGATTAAACAAAATACTGATTAAAAAAACTAAACAATTGGTGGTTTGAACACCGATGAAAGGTATCCATTTAATAATAAAGTAGCATGAGAGCGGTGTTTTTCAGAATTCCAAATAGATGTAAATTCTAATTTGAAAGTAGAACGAGGTACGATAAAACTTGGAATTTCATATTGTGTGATACTTTCAGGCAAACTAGATTCATTTTCACTAGAAGACGTTTCGTTCAATTGTTTCATCAAATGACATTTTCCTTCACAATTCAACTCAGGTTTATTTTTATTTTCACAAAACTTAGCAATAAAGTTTGTTTTATCAACTTGATAGTTGATGATAACCAATGATTTAATAATAAAACCAATGGAAATTGAGAAAAATAACAATATGGATATGAAACGTTTCAAACTTTAATACAAAGGTATAAAAGTAATTTTAGATTACACTTCAATTTTTTCATTTCTGATAACAATCAGGAAATACAAACCAATGATAAAGAATATCATCAAGGCTAAAACAGAATAACGCATACTATTTACATTAAAAGCCCATTGAACAAATTGTTCTATAAAACCAAAAAAGAAAGTACCAATTACGATGGCAACCTTTTCTGTAAATTCATAAAAACTAAAATATGAAGCATGTTCGTTGGCTGTGTTAGGAATTAATTTAGCAAAGGTGCTTCTAGACAAACTTTGAATGCCACCCATTACCAATCCCACAACTGATGCCAACAAATAAAAACCATTGACGCCTTTTACATAATAAGCTGCCACACAAATGCCAATCCAAATCAAAACACTGAGCATCAAAGATCGTATATTGCCATATTTTATTGAGATATGAGAAAATATATATGCCCCACCAATGGCAATAAGTTGTATTAATAAAATCGTTATAATAAGATTTTCTTTGGGCAATTGAAGCTCTTTAACTCCAAATAAAGAGGCTACATACATAACAGTTTGAACACCCATGCTGTAAAAGAAAAATGCTGTCAGATAACGCTTCATCAATGTGAATTTTTTAACTTGAGCAAACACTTTCATCAACTCTAAGTATCCTTTTTTAATCGATATTTTCACCCCCGATTGATGGCCATTTGGCAAATAATAGAAAGGAATTAGAGAAAACAATATCCACCAAACACCTACGGTAACAAAAGCTAACCTACTAGCCTCTCCTTCATAAAATGATTGAGACATTTTCAAAGCATCTTCATTACTTAATAATGCATTTGAATTTATTAAATCATTGGCTTTGCCATGAATATCGAATATAAGTTCAGGTTTTAGGATGAAAATTAAATTGATAATTAGCAATAAAACACCCCCAATATAGCCCATCGAGAAGCCTTTAGCACTCAGTTTATCAAAACGGTCTTCAGTTGCTATTTCAGGGAGAAAGGCATTGTAGAACACGATACTTCCTGCGTAACCTATGGTTCCCAAAACAAAAGTTAAAACACCTATCCAAACATGGTTTTTGTCAAAAAAATACATCCCAAAACAACTGATAGCACCAATGTAAACAAATGCCTTCATGAATGTTTTTTTATTGCCTGCATTATCTGCAATACCACATAAAATTGGATTGATAAAAGCGATGATTAAAAAAGCAAAAGACAAACAGTAGCTAAACAAAACGGAACCTTCTAACTGCATCCCTAATATCGAAACACCTCCTTTGGTTTGACTTTCCCAATAAATTGGAAAGATAGCAGAAGTAATCGTAAGTGGAAAAACACTGTTTGCCCAATCATACATGCACCACGCATTCATAATTTTGGGATTGTTAACGGTAGATGTTTGATTCATGTTTAATTATTTCTGACAAATGTATAAGATATTACCATGTTTTTTAACAACAGATTTGTCAATTTTTTCAAATAAATTATTTAAGATTGATTCATAATTAGAAAGCACAATCTCGTCATTCAACATTATGTTTCTGAAGAAAATCCCTTCTTTTTGCAAAACTCTGCTGCAATTTTTTAGATAATTTTCTGATAAACAAAATGAAGGAATTGTATTGTCCCAAAAAACATCATCAATGATAAAATCAAAAGCTTCTGCATTTAATTGATTCAATGCCGTTTCTGCACTTTCTTCAATAATAGTTATGAATTTATCGTCAACTAATCCAAAATCAGTTTTGGCAATTTTAATGATGTCTGAATCTATTTCAACAGCTGTGATTTGAACATCTTTGGGCAACTTATCTCTGAGAATTTTAACAGCGCTGCCTCCGCCTAAGCCTAACATAAGGATATTTTTAGGTTGAATAAATTCTAATGTTTTGATGATGCCTTTAAGCATGACTTGGTGTAAACTACCAAAACTATAATTGACATTTTGACTGTTCAACACTTTTGTGCCATTTTCATAAACCAATTCATAAAATTGACCCAATGTTGTTGTTCCCTTTTTGATTTCTGTTGGGTAAATATAACTAAGCAGTTGTTTTCCCATCATTTAAAATTTGATATTAACGCCTATTGAAAAACCCAATGCGTTAAAAGATTCAGAATAGCTTAACAAATCTGTAGCTTGATTTTTGTTATACAAATCTGGAAAAACGGATTCGTTGTTTTTAATATCAAAAATATCTTTGTGATAAATTGACGATTGAAGTGCTTTGTCTGGAAATACCGCTTGTAAATCTCTATTAAGATAATCATTGTATGAACGCAATTCCTGACTTCTGATTTTCTGATTGAGAATAATGGTTTGACAATTAAAAAATAGCGAAATTTTATCATTGATAGGCTTTGTAATTCTAACTCCCCCAGTGTAGCCAACAGCAAAATAGTGTTTGTTTTTATACTGATAATTAAAAAACTGGGTGTCTTTTTTTTGATTGCGTTCTTGGGTTGATTGATTCAACAATGGAATTATAAGTCCAGAATAAACATTGAATTGAAGTGAAGACACTTTGAAGTCAACCCCTAAAAGTCCGACAAACCGCAAAGAATTTGTATTTCTACTTATAACATCAGCTTCGGTTTTGGCTGAGTTTGTTTGATTATATACAATCGTGTTGTTGCCAAACAATGAATTCAACCCCATTCCAAAATGCCAATTTGCACTATCAGGTTGTATATTAAAAGTCAGTTGATTATAAACACCACCACCTAAAGAGTACGGTTTTGAAACGATGCCAGATTCGATGGGTTGTGTTTGATTATTGAACCCAAACAAATGACCAACTTCCAAATTCATAGACAGAGTTTGTCCATTCATCCATTGGAAATGACATAAATACAGTATAGTAAAAACAATCCTGAAAACCATTTTAAAATGCGAAACTAAATATAAAACAGATATAAATATCAATATGTGTATTATTTATTGATTAAAATACAAATTGATATGTTTATTTTTGCCCCATAAATGAAATTTGGAGTAGTTATATTTCCCGGAAGCAATTGTGATAAAGACTTAATCGAAACGTTGAGTCAAATTTCTAATGAAAAAGTTGAAGAACTTTGGCATAATGACACCGATTTAAAAGGCGTTGATTTTGTATTTCTGCCAGGAGGCTTTAGTTATGGCGATTATTTAAGAAGTGGCGCCATAGCCAAATTAAGTCCTGTAATGCAGGCAATTAAAGAACACGCTGACAAGGGTGGTTATGTGATGGGGATATGCAATGGTTTTCAGATTTTATGCGAAAGCGGCTTATTGCCTGGTGCTTTATTAAGAAACAATCACCTTCAATTTTCTTGCAGAAATGTGTATTTAAAACCAGTTAATACTAGTACAAAAATTACCAATAAGCTTGATGCTAACAAAGCTTACCAAATTCCTATTGCCCATGGCGAAGGTAATTTTTATGCTGATGCTGAAACCATCAAAAACATTGAGATCAACAATCAAGTATTATTTAGATATTGCGATGCTGATGGCAATATCAATGATGCATCCAATCCAAATGGCTCAATGAATCATATTGCAGGCATTACTAATGCTCAAAAAAATGTTTTTGGCATGATGCCTCACCCAGAAAGATGTTTTGCAGATTATTTACTTAATACTGACGGACAAGATATTTTTAAAAGTATAATTGCTTAAATTCAAATGATTTTAATTCAATAAGACCGCTTAATTGTGGTTTTTTTTAATTTAAAAAGTATCAAAAGATTTAAATTGAATATTTTTATGCAAAAATATCAGCATGTAAAAACAAAAAAGCCGCTTTTAAAGCGGCTTCATAATATAATTTAATTCTTTCTTATGCTTCTGTTTCATCAGAAACAACAGGAGGAGTAGAATCTTCAGACGAAGGGGTACTTTCCACTACAGGAACTGATGCTTTGGTTTTACCTCTTCTTGTTTTTGGTTTAGATGTATTTTTCTTACCAATACCATCAGTGAATTCGTTGAAATCAACTAATTCAATCATTGCAATATCAGCATTATCACCCATTCTATTACCTAATTTAAGAATCCTAGTATAACCACCTGGTCTACTTGCAACTTTTTCTGCAATTGGTCCAAATAATTCTTTAATAGAATCTTTATCCCTTAAGTAAGCAAAAACAGTTCTTCTTGAGTGAGTAGTATCACTTTTAGATTTGGTTATCAAAGGCTCAACATAAACTCTTAAAGCCTTAGCTTTAGCTAATGTTGTAGTAATACGTTTGTTTTGTATTAAAGAAATGGTCATATTAGCCATTAAAGCTCTTCTATGAGAAGCTGTTCTTCCTAATTTATTTACTTTATTTCCGTGTCTCATCTTATTCTTTTATATCATTAATTAATCTTCCGTAAGATTGTACTTAGTTACATCCATTCCAAAATTTAAACCTTTGTCTCTAACGAATTCTTCTAATTCAGACAATGATTTTTTTCCAAAATTTCTAAATTTCAACAAATCGTCTATATCAAAGCTAACTAATTCACCAAGAGTTCTGATTTCAGCAGCTTTTAAGCAATTATAAGCTCTAACAGACAAATCAAGGTCGGCTAAATTAGTTTTTAATATTTTTCTCATGTGAAGATAGTTTTCATCAACTTCTTGAGCAGGTTTTTTCACTTGAGAATCTAACAAAATATTTTCGTCACTAAATAAAATAAAATGTTGTATTAAAATGTTTGCAGCTTCTTTTAATGCATTTTCAGGATGAATAGAACCATCTGTTTGCAATTCAATGATTAACTTTTCATAATCTGTTTTTTGCTCAACCCTGAAATCTTCAACTGAAAATTTAACATTTTTTATAGGCGTAAAAATAGAATCAATTGCAATAAATCCTATAACAGGATCTTTTGTTTTATTTTCTTCTGCAGAAACATATCCTCTTCCTTTGTCTACAGTTAATTCAACATCTAAACTAACAAATGGTTCCATGTTACATATTACTAATTCAGGATTTAATATTTCGAAAGTATTTGTATACCTTCCAATATCTCCTGCAGTAAATTGCTCCTTACCTTTGATACTAAGAAAGATTTTTTCTTGGCCTTCGTTTGTTCCAACTTTTTTGAAACGAACCTGTTTTAAATTTAAAATGATTTCTGTTACATCTTCTGCAACACCTTTGATAGTAGAAAATTCATGGTCCACGCCTTGAATTTTCAAAGAGGTGATTGCATAACCTTCCAAAGAAGACAATAAAATCCTTCTTAATGAATTCCCGATTGTTACACCATATCCTCTTTCAAGAGGACTAAACTCGAACAGACCAAAGAAGTCTGTATCTTTGTGCATGATGACTCTCTCGGGTTTTTGAAATGCTAATATTGGCATCGTTTTTTTTTTATTAATTAAATGGTTGTTTATTTAGAGTAAAGCTCTACGATTAATTGTTCTTTGATATTTTCCGGAATTTCAGCTCTATCTGGCATATTCAAAAATTTACCCGACATATCCTTATCACTCCATTCTAACCAACTGAAACGTTTGTTGCCTTGGGTTAGAGAATCCGTAATAGCTTCCAAAGACTTAGATTTTTCTCTTACTGAAACTGTATCTCCTGGTTTAAGAATGTATGATGCTATGTTTACAACATTATTATTCACTAAAATATGTTTGTGACCAACTAGTTGTCTAGCTGCACTTCTTGTTGGAGCAATACCTAATCTATAAACAGTGTTATCAAGTCTTGACTCTAAATATTTTAATAAATTTTCGCCTGTAATACCTCTTTTTGTTGCAGCTAATTTAAATGTTTTTGCAAATTGGCGTTCTAAAACACCATAAGTGTATTTAGCTTTTTGCTTTTCACTTAATTGAATGGCATACTCAGATTGTTTTTTTCTTTTTCTTGAGTTACCGTGCATACCCGGTCCATAGGGTTTTCTATCTAAAGCTTTGTCTGGTCCAAAAATAGGTTCTTTAAATTTTCTAGCTATTTTTGATTTAGGGCCTGTATATCTTGCCATTATATTCTAATTATTTCTTATTGTTACGATTAAATTCTTCTTCGTTTAGGTGGTCTGCAACCATTATGAGGCAATGGTGTACAATCATTGATTGATAAAACTTCTAAGCCAACAGTTGCAAGGTTTCTGATGGCGGAATCTCTTCCTGAACCAGGACCTTTAACAAAAACATCAACTTTTCTAAGCCCAGCTTCGAATGCAACTTTAGCACAATCTTGACTAGCTAACTGAGCAGCATATGGTGTATTCTTTTTAGAACCTCTGAAACCCATTTTACCAGCAGAAGACCAAGAAATAACATCACCATTTACGTTTGTTACAGAAACAATAATATTATTAAATGAAGCTTTGATGTGCACTTGACCCATTGGATCAACTTTAACTTTCTTTTTATTTTTAGCAGTACTCATTGATTATTTAGTTACTTTTTTCTTGTTAGCGACAGTTTTACGTTTACCTTTTCTAGTACGAGAATTGTTTTTTGTACTTTGACCTCTTACAGGTAAACCTTTACGGTGACGAGTTCCTCTGTAACATCCAATATCCATTAAACGTTTTATGTTTAATTGAACTTCAGATCTCAATTCTCCTTCAGTTTTAAAAGAACTTGAAATGATATTCCTGATGGTTGTTAACTCATCATCGTTCCATTCAGACACTTTTTTATTTTCATCAATATTAGCATCCATCAAAAGCTTTGCAGCTCTGCTTGCACCAATACCATAAATATAGGTTAAACCTATAACACCTCTTTTATTTTTAGGTAAATCTATTCCAGCTATTCTTGCCATGTTTTATCCTTGTCTTTGTTTAAATTTAGGGTTCTTTTTGTTAATAATGAAAAGTCTACCTTTTCTTTTTACTAATTTGCAGTCTGCACTGCGTTTTTTTACTGAAGTTCTTACTTTCATGATGTTGATTATTTATATCTATACGAAATTCTTCCTCTTGATAAATCATAAGGACTCATCTCTACTTGAACTCTATCACCTGGTAATACTCTGATATATTTCATTCTCATCTTACCTGATATTGTTGCAATTATTTCATGTCCATTTTCCAATTTCACCCTGAACATAGCATTAGACAACGCCTCTGATATCGTACCATCTTGTTTTATCGAGTCTTGTTTAGCCATTTTATATTATTAGGGGTGCAAAAGTAATGTTTTTATTTTATATTATCAAATTGTTTGTTGTGACATACCTGATCTTCCACTTATTCTTCCTGATTTCATCAATCCATCATAATGTCTCATTAATAAATGGCTCTCTATTTGTTGTAGTGTATCTAATACAACACCAACCATTATTAGCAAGGATGTACCGCCATAGAATTGAGCAAAACTTTGACTGACACCAAATAGCATAGCAATAGCAGGCAAAATAGCAATAGCAGCTAGAAACAATGCCCCAGGCAATGTTATTCTAGACATAACCTCATCCAAAAACTCACTAGTTTGTTTGCCTGGCTTAATTCCTGGGATGAAACCTCCACTTTTTTTCATATCATCTGCCATTTGATTAGGATTGACGGTAATTGCAGTATAAAAATAAGTAAAAGTAATAATTAAAATAGCAAAAGTAATATTATAACCAAATGAGCCAAAATCACTTAATGATTTTAAAAACACACCAGGGTTCTCAATAGATTGAGCAAGTGTTGGAGGCAAAAACATAATTGCTTGTGCAAATATTATTGGCATAACACCAGCAGCATTAACTTTAAGAGGGATGTAATTCCTAGCACCACCTGTCATTTTATTTCCTTCAATTCTTTTAGCATAATTAACTGTTACTTTTCGAGTGCCTTGAATCAGTAATATTGTGGCGATAATTACAAGTAACCAAAATACCATTTCAATTATAAATAATGGTAACCCCCCTTTTGCAAATTTTTGATCTAATTCAAATCCTAAAGCTTCTGGGAGTCTATCAATAATACCTACCATAATAATTAATGATATTCCATTACCAAGACCTTTATCCGTAATTTTTTCACCTAACCACATGGTAAACATAGTTCCAGCTACTAACAATGAAACATTTATTACCATAAATAAAGATTCTGTCATCATTGTAGGTTGAGTTTTAAATAGTAAGGCACCCCAATTATCAGATTTCCCAGTAATGTTGTATAAATAGGCAACTGCTTGAACGGCTGTTATAGCAATCGTTAAGAACCTAGTATATTGATTAATTTTTCTTCTGCCATCCTCTCCCTCTTTTTGAAGTCTTTGAAAAGTGGGAACAGCAATAGTAAGTAATTGCATAACAATGGAAGCTGAAATATATGGCATTATTCCTAAAGCTAAAATTGCACCTCTTCCAAAGGCACCACCAGCAAATACATTTACTAATCCTAAAATACCCTCAGTTTGGCTTTGAAGAGCGCCCATTAACACAGAACCGTCTATCCCGGGTAATATAATAAAGGTACCTATTCTATAAATTACTAAAAATAGTACAGTATTTTTGATTTTTGTTCTTAAATCTTCAATACTCCAAATTTCCTTTATTCTTTGAATAAACTTCTTCATTTATATTAAAATTTAGAAACGATATTAGTTGTTCCACCTTTTTCTTCAATAGCTTTTTTAGCCGTTTCAGAAAAACCATTTGCAAAAATTTCTAATTTTGATTTTAATTCACCTCTACCTAAAATTTTGTACAACTCGTTTTTAGTAACAATGTTATTCTGAACCAAAACTTCTCTATCAATAGTTGTCAAATTATGTTTTTCTGCAATTGTTTGAATAACATCCAAATTTACAGAAGCATATTCAACTCTGTTAAAGTTTTTGAAACCTCCTTTAGGAATTCTTCTTTGAAGTGGCATTTGTCCTCCCTCAAAACCTTTCTTACGGCTGTAACCGCTTCTTGATTGAGCGCCTTTATGACCTCTTGTAGAAGTTCCTCCTCTACCAGAACCTTGACCTCTACCAATTCTTTTTTCGTTTTTTATAGAACCTTCAGCAGGTTTTAAGTTATTTAATTCCATGTTATATGTTTTCTATTTTAACTAAATGATTAACTTTGTGTAATATACCTTTAATTTGAGGTGTAAGCTCTAATTCATTAAAGCTATTAATTTTATTTAAACCTAATGCTTCCATACTACGGACAACTCTGATGTTTTGCCCAATAGTGCTACGCAATTTAGTGACTCTTACTTTTGACATATGCTTATCCGTTAAATACTTTTTTAAGATTAATATTTCTTTGTTTTGAAATTGTGTAAGGATCTCTTAATTTTGTTAAAGCGTCAATAGTAGCTTTAACAACGTTATGTGGATTTGAAGAACCTTTTGATTTTGCTAATACATCATGAACACCTGCGCTTTCTAATACAGCACGCATGGCACCACCTGCAATAACACCTGTACCACTTGATGCTGGTTTAATGAAAACATTTCCACCACCAAATTTCCCTATTTGTTCGTGTGGAATAGTACCTTTTAGAATTGGAACTTTTACTAGATTTTTCTTTGCGTCTTCGATAGCTTTTTGAATAGCATCGGTAACTTCACCTGCTTTTCCTAATCCATTTCCAACTATTCCATTACCATCTCCAACAACCACAATAGCTGTGAATGTAAAAGTTCTTCCACCTTTAGTTACTTTCGCAACACGGTTAACACCTACAACTCTATCTTTCAACTCCAGTTCTGATTGCTTAACGCGTTTTATATTACTGTTTGTCATTATTTATTTTTATTATTAAAACTGTAAACCACCTTCTCTTGCAGCATCTGCAAGACATTTAACTCTGCCATGATATAAAAAACCATTTCTATCAAATACAACCTTAGTAATACCTAAACCTGTAGCTTTTTGGGCAATTCTTTTACCCACTTCAGATGCTTTGGTAGTTTTGTTATCTTTTGAAGCAATCATATCTTTTTCAAGACTTGATGATGCACAAATAGTTTTGTTGGTTATGTCTACTATTTGAGCATATATTTCAGAATTACTTCTAAATACCACTAATCTAGGACGATCTGCAGATGTAACTATACTTCCAGCTACTCTACGTTTTATTTTTAATCTTCTTGCGTTTCTTACGTTACTCATTTCTCAAAAATGTTTATTTTTTAGATGCTGATTTACCAGCTTTTCTTCTTAATTGTTCGTTGGTAAATTTAATACCTTTTCCTTTGTATGGCTCTGGTTTGCGGAAACCTCTTATCTTAGCAGCAACTTGTCCAATTAATTGTTTATCGATGCTTTCCATAATAATTGTTGGATTTTTACCTTTTTCAGTTACAGTTGTTAAAGTAATTTCTTTAGGAACTTCTAACATTATTCGGTGTGAATAACCTACTGATAAATCTAAAACTTGACCTACGTTGCTGGCTTTGTAACCAACACCGACTAACTCTTGTTGAGTTTTGTGACCTAAAGTAACTCCTACAACGTTATTATTAATAAGAGAACGATATAACCCATGCAATGCTTTGCTTTGTTTCTCTTCATTTGGACGTTTAACAGTTAAGTTACCGTCTGTGATATCAATTGTGAATCCTTCCTTAAGTGGTTGAAATAACTCACCTTTAGGCCCTTTTACAGAAACAACATTGTCTGCTGAAATTTTAATTTCAACACCTGTTGGGATTTTTATTAATGCTTTACCTATTCTAGACATTGTTTTTTATTTAATTATGATATGTAACACAATACTTCACCACCAACATTATTTTGTTTTGCTTCTTTATCTGTAATAACTCCCATTGAAGTTGATAATATAGCAATACCTAAACCATTAATTACTCTAGGAATACTTGTTGCAGGTACATACTTTCTAAGACCTGGTTTACTAACTCTTTTTAATTCTCTAATTGCAGGAATTTTAGTTAATGGGTCATATTTTAATGCAACTTTAATTACCCCTTGTTTGTTCTCTGTTTCTTCGAATTTATAGTTTAAAATATAGCCTTTCTCGAACAATACTTTAGTTATTGCTTTCTTAATATTTGAAGCAGGAATTTCTACTATACGATGTTTTGCAGCCATTGCGTTTCTTAGACGGGTTAGGTAATCTGCTATAGGATCTGTCATTTTTTTATTTTTTTATTTTTTGATGTTTACAAATAAATCGTAAATTATCTTGTTTTTATTTAATACTCTTATTTACCAACTTGCTTTAGTTACTCCTGGAATTTTACCTGCTGAAGCCAACTCTCTGAATTGATTTCTACATAATCCAAAAATTTTCATATAACCTCTTGGTTTTCCTGTTAATTTACATCTGTTGCGTAATCTAACTTTGGATGAACTTCTAGGAAGTTTTTGAAGACCAACGAAATCACCGGCTTCTTTTAATTGCTTACGTCTGTCTGCGTACTTTGCAACTAATCTTTCTTTCTTAAGTTCTCTTGCTTTTATTGCTTCTCTTGCCATTTTATTATTTTATTTTTTGAAAGGTAATCCAAATGATCTTAACATCTCTAGACACTCTTCATCTGTTTTTGCTGTAGTTACAAAAGTAATATCCATTCCAGATATTCTGTTGGTTTTATCAATATCTATTTCAGGAAAAATAATTTGCTCAGTTATCCCCATAGTGAAATTTCCTCTTCCATCAAAACCTTTGATGTCTAAACCTTGAAAATCTCTTACTCTAGGCAATGCAATAGAGATTAATCTTTCCATAAATTCATACATCTTATCTTTCCTAAGAGTAACTTTAGCACCAATTGGCATTTTAGATCTTAGTTTAAAATTACTAATATCCTTTTTTGACATGGTAGCTTGAGCTTTTTGACCAGATATTTTAGTCATTTCTTCTACAGCATAGTCGATTAATTTTTTATCATTAACTGCTGCTCCAATACCTTGGTTAAGACAAATTTTCTCAATTTTTGGTATTTCCATAACATTTTGATATGCAAATTTTTGTTGCATAAATGGAACTACGACATCCGTGTATTTTGTATATAAATTTGGTGTATACGTCATGTTTCTATTATTAACTTATAAATTCTCCAGACTTAACTGAATATCTTTGTAATTTGCCTTTTTCATTTTCTTTTCTTCCAACTCTAGTAGCTGTTCCATTTTCAAGAACCATCAAGTTAGAAATATGAATAGGTGCTTCTTTTTTAATTATTCCTCCCTCAGGATAAGCCGCACTTGGTTTGCTGTGACGAGAAATAATGTTTAACCCTTCAACTAAAGCTCTGTAAGTTTTTGGGTATATACGTAAAACTTTACCTGTATCTTTTCCATCTATAATTTTACCAGAAATCTGTTTTACGAAATCACCTTTTTTGATGTGAACTTTTTTAGTTATATGAGATTGTTTACTTGCTTTTGTTTTCATAATTATAAAACTTCTGGTGCTAATGATACTATTTTCATAAATTGTTTTTCACGCAATTCTCTTGCTACTGGTCCGAATATACGTGTTCCTCTTGGTTCGTCTGAATTATTAAGTAAAACACAAGAATTTTCGTCAAATCTGATATACGAACCATCTGGACGTTTAACTTCTTTTTTAACGCGAACAACAACTGCCTTTGATACAGTTCCAGCTTTAACACCACCTGATGGTAATGCTGATTTGATAGCAACAACAATTTTGTCGCCTACAGATGCATAACGTCTTTTGGTACCACCTAAAACTCTGATGCATAAAACTTCTTTTGCACCACTATTATCAGCTACTTTTAATCTACTTTCTGTTTGTATCATTATTTTGCCTTTTCAATTATTTCTACTAATCTCCAACGTTTTAATTTGCTGAGAGGTCTTGTCTCCATGATTTTAACTATGTCGTTTAAATTACACTCATTTTTTTCATCATGAGCATAAAACTTTTTAGTTTTCTTAAAGTATTTACCATACTTCGGGTGTTTTACTTTAGTTTCTAAAGCAACAACAATAGATTTATTCATGCCATTACTTGACACTTTTCCTATTACCTCTTTTCTTGAATTTCTGTTGTTTTCCATTTTTTATTCCCCTTTTTCAGTGGCCTTTAATTCATTATCAATTCTTCTTGTATTAAGTTCTGTTAACAATCTTGCGATGTCTTTTCTTAATTCTTTTAATTTATGCGGTTGTTCAATTCTTGCAACGGCATTGTTAAACTTTGTTTTAGTAAGTTTAACTTTTTCTTCTTTATACCTAACAACTAACTCTTTAGTTGGAAGATCTTTATAATCCCTGTTTTTCATTATTCTTCTGTATAATCGGGTTTAACAATAAATTTAGTTGATACTGGTAATTTTTGCGCAGCTAAGTACATTCCTCTTTCAGCAACCGCTTGTGGCACACCAGTTACTTCAAACATAATAGTACCAGGTTTAACAATGGCAACCCAATATTCTGGAGCACCTTTACCTTTACCCATACGTACTTCTGCTGGTTTTTTGGTGATTGGTTTGTCAGGGAATATTCTAATCCATACCTGACCTTCTCTTTTCATATATCTTGTCAAAGCAACCCTTGCAGATTCGATTTGTCTAGCTGTGATCCAAGATTGTTCCATACTTTTCAAACCGAAAGTTCCGAAACTTAATCTATGACCTCTAGTTGCTAATCCTTTGATTTTGCCTTTATGTTGCTTTCTAAATTTGGTTCTTTTTGGACTTAACATGTCTTAATTTTCCTTATTAATGTTGATTTATAATTTATTAATCTCTTCTTCTTCTATCTCTTCCTGCATTATTACCACCCTGGTTACCACCTCTTCCGCCTCTTCTTGGGTCGTTGTATTGTCTTTCTTCTCTTTTTGGACCTCTATCTGAGCCTATATTTAATGATAAATCTCTTTTACCATAAATTTCGCCTCTACAAATCCAAACTTTAACACCTATTTTACCATATACAGTTAATGCCTCACCTAATGCGTAATCAATATCAGATCTTAAAGTATGCAGAGGAGTTCTACCTTCTTTAAACTTTTCAGATCTAGCTATCTCAGCACCATTTAATCTTCCAGAAACGCTAATTTTAATACCATCTGCACCAATTCTCATTGTATTTTGAATAGCTTGTTTTACAGCTCTCTTGTAACTAACTCTTCCCTCAATTTGTTGGCAAATAGTTTCAGCAACTAATCTAGCATCTAACTCAGGTCTTTTAATCTCGTAGATATTAATTTGAACATCTTTTTTAGTGATTTTCTTTAATTCCTCTTTGATTTTATCAACCTCAGCACCACCTTTACCAATTACGATACCTGGTTTTGCTGTGTGAATAGTAATGATAATACGTTTAATAGTACGTTCGATAACAATTTTAGAAATGCCACCTCTAGGTATTCTTACTCTTAAATATTTGCGTATTTTTTCATCCTCTGCTATTTTGTCAGCAAAGTTTTTTCCACCATACCAGTTGCTTTCCCAACCTCTGATGATACCTAATCTAAGCGCTATTGGATTTATTTTTTGTCCCATTCGTTATGCTTCTGCTATTGTTTGTTCTTGGTTATTAATACTTTCTACTTTAATGGTTATGTGACTGAATCTTTTTCTGATTCTGTATGCACGACCTTGAGGAGCAGTTCTCATTCTTTTTGCAACGACAGCACCATCAACAAATACAGAAGAAACTTTCACATCATTTTCGTCAGCTTTTTTACCTTCATTTTTTTGTTCCCAGTTACTAATAGCAGATTTAAGTAGTTTTTCTACATAAATTGCATAGTATCTTCTTTGACTATGTTGTAAAATAGTTAATGCTTTATCTATTTTTTGTCCTCTGATTTGGTCTACAACCAATCTCATCTTTCTTGGAGAAAGTGGACAATTATTTAATTTTGCTACTGCTTCCATACTATTTTTTTGAATGTCCTTTAAATGTTCTTGTTGGTGCGAATTCTCCAAGTTTGTGTCCAACCATATTCTCTGTGCAATAAACTGGTAAAAATTTATTACCATTGTGAACAGCGAATGTATGTCCAACAAAATCAGGTGCAATCATGGATTTTCTACTCCACGTTTTGATAACTGACTTTTTCTTTGTTTCATTCATTTTAGAAACTTTTTCTTCAAGTTTCCAATCAATAAAGGGTCCTTTTTTAAGTGATCTTGCCATTATTTATTTCTTATTCCTTTTCTACGTACTAATATATGTTTGCTTGAACTTTTCTTGGTATCTCTAGTTTTTTGTCCTTGAGAATAAATTCCAGTTCTTGATCTTGGTTGTCCACCTTTAGAACGACCTTCTCCTCCACCCATTGGATGATCCACTGGATTCATCGCTGCTGGTCTTGTTCTAGGTCTTCTACCTAACCATCTGCTTCTACCTGCTTTACCTTTGTTTTCTAAACTATGGTCAGGATTCGAAACCGAACCAATCGTTGCATAACAAGTAGCTAAAATCATTCTAGTTTCACCACTTGGTAATTTTACAACAACGTATTTACCATCCTTAGAGGTTAACTGAGCGTATGCACCAGCACTTCTACATATTCTTCCTCCTTGTCCAGGCGCTAATTCAATATTATGAATAATAGAACCAAGTGGTATATCAGAGAGAGGTAAAGAATTACCTAATTCTGGTAAAATTCCTGAACCTGAATTAATTGATTGACCAACCTTTAATCCATGAGGACAAAGAATGTATCTTTTTTCATTATCAGTGTATTCAACTAAGGCAATAAATGCAGAACGATTTGGATCGTATTCTACAGTTTTAACTTCAGCTTTTACATTGTGTTTATCTCTTTTGAAATCAATTATACGGTATTTTCTTTTATGCCCACCACCAATGTAGCGCATGGTCATTTTACCTTGATTGTTTCTACCACCAGATTTCTTAATAGATTCTGTTAAGCTTTTTTCAGGTTCAGACGCTGTTATTTCTGCAAAAGTGTTTGCAATTCTGAAACGTGTTCCTGGGGTAATCGGTCTAAGTCTTTTTACTGCCATTTTCTTTAAATATTTTCGTAAAAGTCAATTGCTTGTCCTTCTTTCAATTTACAAATCGCCTTTTTATATATGTTTGTTCTGCCAGTAACTTGTCCAGTTCTTCTGTTTTTCTTTCTTTTAGGACTAGTTACCATTGTACTTATAGAAATTACTTCTACACCATATACTTTTTCAATCTCTGCTTTAATTTCATCTTTTGTAGATGAGCGAAGACATACGAAACCATATTGATTTCTTTTCTCCGTCAACATCGACATTTTTTCGGTTATCAGAGGTTTTAATAATACTGACATTTCTTTTAATTAATTGATTGTTTTAATACTTCGATTGAATCGTTTAACAATACTAGGGTTTTAGCCTTCAAAATTTGATATGTATTGATATCGGATGCTCTCATTGTTTCTGCTTTTAAAATATTTCTGCTACTCAAATGTAAATTTGAATTTAGATCCGGTGTAACAAATAATACTCTTTGGTTATTTAATTTCAAATTAGACAATACTTCATTGAATGATTTGGTACTAGGTTTATCAAAATTCACTGAATCTAAAACTAAAATATTATTATTAGTAGCTTTGTAAGACAATGCAGATAATTTAGCTAATCTTTTCAATTTTTTATTCAATTTAAAACTATAGTCTCTTGGTTGTGGACCATGAATTCTTCCTCCACCAACAAAAACACCTGATTTAATACTACCAGCTCTTGCCCCTCCAGTACCTTTTTGTTTTTTTATCTTTCTTGTACTGTAGTTAACTTCAGCTTTAACCTTAGACTTGTGAGTTCCTTGTCTTTGATTTGCTAAATATTGTTTAACATCAAGATACATTGCATGATCATTGGGTGTTATTCCAAATATTTCTGAAGGCAGCTGCACTGTTTTACCAGTTTCAGTTCCACTTATTGTAAATACTTTAACTTCCATTTTCTTATTTTTCTATAACTACTGTTGAACCATTATGACCTGTAATTGCACCTTTAATTACTAACAAATTTTGTTCAGGCATTACCTTTAAAATTTGAGAATTGATGTTTTTTACTCTTTTTCCACCCATTCTGCCTGCCATTCTCAATCCTTTGAAAACTTTTGATGGATAAGAAGACGAACCCACAGAACCTGGAGCACGTTGTCTATCATGCTGACCATGTGTTGCAGGACCAACTCCATTAAAGTTGTGTCTTTTAACTACGCCTTGGAATCCTTTTCCTTTTGAAGTTCCAATAATATCCACGAAATCTCCATCAGAAAATATATTTACATCAACAATTTGACCAATCTCGGATTCAACATTATCAACTCTAAACTCATGAGAGTATCTCATCGGTTTACTGTTTGCTTTGTTGAAATGACCAATCTTTGCCGCATTTGAATGTTTCTCTTTTGTTTCAAAAGCTGAAATTTGCAATGCATTATATCCGTCATTCTCTGTTGTTTTAACTTGAGAAATAACATTAGGTTCAGCTTGCACTAATGTACATGCAACTTTAAACCCATTAGCATCAATGATGCTAGTCATACCTATTTTTTTTCCAATTAATCCTACCATATCTTTTAAACTTTAATTTCTACATCAACTCCACTTGGAAGTTCTAATTTCATAAGAGCTTCAACAGTTTTAGCTGTAGAGCTATGGATATCTAACAAGCGTTTGTAAGAACACAATTGAAATTGTTCTCTAGCTTTCTTGTTTACGTGTGGCGATCTTAAAACTGTAAAAATCTTTTTGTTGGTAGGCAATGGAATTGGTCCACTAACTACTGCACCTGTTGCTTTAACAGATTTTACAATTTTCTCAGCTGATTTATCAATCAGATTGTGATCGTGAGAACGCAGTTTAATTCTTATTTTTTGTGTTACCATTTGATTATGCGTTGGCTTTATGACCTTTTAACTTTTTAATTACTTCTTCTGCTAATGAACGTGGAACTTCTTCATAATGATCAAATTCCATGGTTGAAGATGCTCTTCCGGATGTAATGGTACGTAAACTTGTTACATATCCAAACATTTCAGATAGTGGCACTTTTGCTTTTATAACTTGTGAACCGGCTCTTTCATCAACACCTTCTAACATTCCTCTTCTTCTATTCAAATCTCCTTGAACATCTCCCATGTAATCTGCAGGTGTTAATACCTCTAATTTCATGATAGGCTCTAACAAAATTGGTTGAGCTTTTGGGGCAGCTTCTCTGAAAGCGGATTTAGCACAAATCTCGAAAGACAATGAATCTGAATCGACTGCGTGGAAAGAACCATCAAACAATCTAACTTTCATTTTTGTGATTGGATAGCCTGCCAAAGTACCGGTTTTCATTGCCTCAGCAAATCCTTTTTGAACTGAGGGAATATATTCTCTTGGAATAGATCCACCAACAACCTCATTAACGAACTGCAAACCCTCTAGTTTGAAATCTTCATCTGCCGGTCCAATTTCAAATTGAATATCAGCAAATTTACCTCTACCACCTGTTTGTTTTTTGAAAGTCTCTCTATGGGTAGTTGAACCTTTAATAGCTTCTTTGTATGCTACCTGTGGTGCACCTTGGTTAACTTCAACTTTAAATTCTCTTCTTAATCTATCAACAATAATTTCTAAATGTAATTCACCCATTCCTGAAATAACTGTTTGACCAGTTTCTTCATCAGTTTTAACTCTGAATGTTGGATCTTCTTCAGCTAATTTACCTAAACCTACACCTAATTTATCAACATCTGCTTGAGTTTTAGGCTCAATTGCTAATCCAATAACTGGTTCAGGGAAATCCATAGACTCTAATACGATTGGATGTTTTTCATCACACAACGTATCACCAGTTTTAATATCTTTAAATCCAACAGCAGCTCCAATATCACCAGCTCCTAAGAACTCAATTGGATTTTGTTTGTTAGCATGCATTTGGAATATTCTAGAAATTCTTTCTTTGTTTCCGCTTCTTGTGTTTAAAACATAAGAACCCGCATCCAATTTGCCAGAGTATGCTCTCATGAAAGCTAATCTACCAACAAATGGGTCAGTAGCAATTTTAAATGCTAATGCTGCAAATGGTTCATTATAATCAGGTTTACGAGAAACTTCTTCATCGTTATCAGGATTAGTTCCAGTTACGCTTGCTCTATCCATAGGACTTGGCATTAATTCCATAACTAAATCTAACATGGTTTGAACGCCTTTGTTTTTAAATGATGAACCACATACCATTGGTACGATTTTCATATCTAAACAAGCTGCTCTTAATGCATCTAATATCTCTCTTTCAGTAATTGATGATGAATCTTCGAAGAATTTCTCCATTAATCTTTCATCATATTCAGAAACTGCTTCTAATAATTTTTCTCTCCATTCGGTAGCTTCTTCAACCATGTCTTCAGGTATATCAATAACTTCATAAGTCATTCCTTTGTCATGTTCGTTCCAAACCATTCCACGGAAATTAATCAAATCAACAACACCTTTAAAGTTATCTTCGGCACCTATAGGCAATTGAAGGGGTACTGCGTTGCTTCCTAACATATCTCTAACTTGTTTTACAACATTTAAGAAATCTGCACCAGAACGATCCATTTTATTTACGAATCCTATTCTTGCAACATTATAATTGTTTGCTAATCTCCAGTTAGTTTCAGACTGTGGTTCAACACCATCAACTGCACTAAATAAAAAAACTAAACCATCTAATACACGTAATGAACGATTTACTTCAACTGTAAAATCTACGTGACCAGGTGTATCAATAATGTTAATGTGATATTTGTTATTTCTGTAATTCCATTGAACAGTTGTAGCTGCAGATGTGATTGTTATTCCACGTTCCGCCTCTTGAACCATCCAATCCATTGTTGAAGCACCATCGTGTACTTCACCAATTTTATGGTTCACACCAGCGTAATAAAGAATACGCTCGGTTGTGGTGGTTTTTCCTGCATCAATGTGAGCAGCAATACCTATATTTCTTGTATATTTTAAATCGCGTGACATTTATAATCTCCTAGTTAGCTTTGAAATGTGCAAAAGCTTTATTTGCTTCTGCCATCTTATGAGTATCATCTTTTTTCTTGACTGTAGCACCTTCACCTTTAGCTGCTGCAATAATTTCAGCTGCTAATTTTTCATGCATTGACTTTTCATTTCTTCTTCTAGCATATTGGATTAACCATTTGATACCCATTGCAGCTCTTCTTTCAGGGGCAATTTCCATTGGAATTTGAAATGTTGCTCCACCTACTCTTCTTGCTTTAACTTCGACCATTGGCATAACATTATTGAGTGCTTTTTTCCAAACATCAATTCCTGTTTCTTCCGTTGCTTTCTTTTCAACTAAGTCAATAGCATTGTAAAAAATTCCAAATGCTACACTTTTTTTACCATCAAACATCATGTTGTTAACGAATCTAGTAACCATTGGATCGTTAAACTTTGGATCAGGTAATAATACTCGTTTCTTTGCTTTTGCTTTTCTCATTGATTCTTATCCTTATTTCTTTTTACCTTTAGCCGGTGCAGCAGGTGCTCCACCTTTAACTTTAGGTTTTTTAGTGCCGTATTTGCTTCTTCTTTGGTTTCTACCTTCTACTCCTGAAGTATCCAACGCTCCACGAACAATGTGATAACGAACTCCCGGTAAATCTTTAACCCTTCCTCCTCTAACTAAAACAATAGAGTGCTCTTGCAAATTATGTCCCTCTCCAGGAATATATGCATTAATTTCTTTTTGGTTGGTTAATCTAACACGGGCCACTTTACGCATGGCGGAATTTGGTTTTTTAGGGGTAGTCGTATAAACACGGGTGCAAACACCGCGTCTTTGAGGACAAGAATCAAGAGCTGGAGATTTGCTCTTAAACTTTAAGGTTTGTCGCCCCTTTCTTACCAGTTGTTGTATGGTTGGCATAATCTTATTAAATATTTTCTTTTTTGTAAAAAGGACTGCAAAAGTAGGACTTTTTTTTATTTCTGCAAAAATATTCTGCTTTTTTTTTCACTTTTTTAATAATACCATAATTGTTTCGCATTTTTGCACCTCAAAACCATTATGAATTTAACCCCATTTTCAGGATTGAACACTTGGATTAAACGTTGTTTATTAGGATTAAGCATACTTACTTTATGTCGAATTCTATTTATCATTATACAATTTAACTATTTCAAAAACAATGATTTAACTCAAATTCCACAAGTTCTATTTTATGGTATGTTTTTCGACTTACAAGCCTTTACTTATTGTTTAATCCCTTTTCATTTAATCAGTTTGTTTCCCTACAAAATTAAATCAAATAAATTTACCAAAATTTTTATAAAATTTAGTTTTGTGCTAGGGATTTCTTTCATTTTAATCTTAAATCTCATTGACTTTGAATTTTTCAAAATAAAAAACAGAAGAAGTGGCATTGAATTGTTTCACCTTATAAACGACCCTTCTAACCCAATTTCATCATACTTAATATCCTATTGGTATTTAGTGATTTTGTTATTTGGATTTATTTGGGCTTTAATCAAATTTTACCCAATTAAAATTAATAATACACATCAATTCAATAATACTAAAACTCTGTTAATTAATTCTTTTGTTTTTATCATCATGTCTGGTTTGCTGTTTTTAGCCGCTAGAGGCGGATTACAAACTAAACCCTTGAGAAGTTTTGATGCAGCGAGATTTGTCCATCCATCATGGACCCATGCCACTATTAATTCATTCACACAGCTTATAACCTCCTATAATGCTCCTACCCCACAAAAAATTACATTGTTTAATAATCAAGAGGTATTAAATCATATAAAACCATATAAAAATAATAGCCAATCCATACAACTTAACATCAAGCCGAATATTGTATTAATTATTTTGGAAAGCATTGGAAGAGATTATTGTGGTTTTTTGAACGACAAACCAAGATTCACCCCATTTTTAGATTCTCTATCAAAAAAATCCTTGGTTTTTGAACATGCATATAGTAGTGGCTATTCTTCTATTGAGAGTATTCCTGCCATTTTTGCGTCTATTCCATCGCTTTTGGAAGTACCTTATATTAACAGTAATTTTCAGAGTAATCATGTTAAAGGAGTTCATCATTATTTGAGTAAAGCTGGTTTTGATTGCTCTTTTTATTACGGTGCGGAAAATGGTTCGATGGGATTTCAAAATTTTTTAAAAAGTTCTGGTAAAATTTCATATTTGGGCAAAAACGAATACCCCAATAAACAAGATTTTGACGGCAGTTGGGGCATATGGGATGAAGAATATCTCAATTATTTCTCAGAAGAACTGAACAAAAAACAATTACCATTTTTTAGTACTGTTTTTACACTTACATCTCACGACCCTTATAAAATCCCTAAAAAATATAAATCAATATTTAAAGGCGGGGAGCTTCCGATTCACAAAGCTGTTGAGTATACAGATTATGCTTTAAAACAGTTTTTTGAAAAAGCAAAATATACAGAATGGTTCGATAATACAGTTTTTATTATTACTGCTGATCATACATCTTACAGTAAAGATGAATACTTTTATTCACCAATGGGGAAATTTGAAATTCCACTTTTGATTTATTCGCCTAAGTTTATTGAACCAAAAGTTAACAAAGAAAAAACTGTATCCCACTTAGATATTTTTTCAAGTATTATTGACTTGGCTCAGATTAATGATTCTTTCTGCGCCATAGGTAAAAGCATTTTTGAATCCGAAAATAGTTCTGCTATCAATCATGAAATGGATTATTTTCAAATCATTCAATATCCATATTGTTTGCAGATTTTTCCTAACAATCAAACTAACTTTTTTATGCAAACCAAAAGCATGAAGAACAATATGGCGAAAGTTGAAATGAATGAAGATGAAATAGTTTTAAAAGAAAAACTTAGAATAGAATTGTTATCAAAACAACAATTTTTCATCAATCAAATCTTGAAAAATCACTATTATTATTGAAGTGTAAATTAAAGCTATTTCTTTAAACTTAGCGAAACGTTAATCCATTCGTCATCAAAATCAGCTTTAAAGGATTCATAAAAACGAATTGCATCCCTGTTCCAATTTAATACTTGCCATTGTATTTTGGGATAGTTATTTTGTTGTGCAAATTGTATAAGATGGTTCATCAATTGTTTACCAACTCCTATGTTTCTATGATTTTCATTAACAATAATGTCTTCGAGATAAAGACATTTTCCCTTCCAAGTAGAATAACGATTATAACACAACGCCATTCCAACAATTCCATTGTGATTTTCTGCCACAATACAGTAAAAAAGTGGATTAGACATAAATCCATCTTTAAACAAGTTTTCTATAGTATTTTCTAATTCATATTCTGCTTTTTCAAAAATTGCTAATTCTTTGATTAGTTCAAATACAGATGGCATATCTTGTGGTAGAGCTTCTCTTATATTAATCATATCACAACCTCAATTTTCCTGTTTGAAACTAGAATAATATCACCTTGTTTTACTTTATATCTTTTTCTTGTTTCAACAAAATTATTACATAAAACTTGACCTGAATCGACTAAATATGAAGCTTCAGAGCCAGTATTTGCAATACCAACATATTTCAATAATTGAATTAATGGTATAAACTCTTGTGATAATTTAAAAGTAATTGTTGGGTTCACTTATCTGACAACCAGTTTTTGAACTGTTGAAAGCTCACCATTTGAAATTTTGGTTAAATAAAAACCTTTTTCTAATTTAATTTGATCAATTTTAACAACAAAAACACCCTTTTTTAGGTCTTCTTCTGTTAATGAATATTGAAAAACAGTTTGTCCAATAACATTAGAAATTACAAAAGTCAAATTTTTAATACTTTTAAAACCAGACTGAAATGAAACTTCTAAGACATCACTTGTCATTGGATTAGGATACATTTTATAAGTTAATGGCTGCTGTTGAGCTTCAACACTAAAGAATGATAAAATAACAAATGATATTAAAAATAAATGTTTCAAATATTTTGCAAATATATTAAATAAAAATTAAAAAACAAAAAAAAGCAGCACTATGTGCTGCTTTTTTAAATAAAACTTAACTGATTATTTAGCAGCTGGAGTTTCAGTAGCTGGAGCTTCAGTAGCTGGAGCTTCTTCAGTAGCAGGAACTTCTTCAGTAGCAGGAGCTTCAGCAGAAGTTTCTTCAGTTGTTGGAGTTTCAGTAGACTCTGTTTCTTGTGGTGCGCTGTTGCAAGCAGTAAATGCGAAAGCAGCGATAGCGATAACTAATAATTTTTTCATTTTGTCTGTTTATTTTATAATTAAAATCTTTGCAAAGCTAATATAAATTTCTTGTTTTCAAAATTTATTTTTTAATTTGTTTGTTTAGACATTCTTTCTCTGTCTGATTGCCTTAAATTAATTTTTCTAATTCGAATAGATTTAGGGGTTAACTCTACAAATTCATCTTTCATGATATATTCTAAAGCTTCTTCAAGAGAGAACTGAATTTTTGGTGCTAGTTTGGTAGAATCATCTTTACCAGCAGCTCTAAAATTAGTTAACTGCTTTGCTCTTACTAAATTTAAAACCATATCATCTTGACGATTATTTTCTCCAACTACTTGTCCTTCATATATTTCATCCCCTGGCTCAACAAAAAACACACCTCTATCACTCATTTTATCTATAGAGTATGCCGTTGCTATGCCTGTTTCCATACTAACCAAAGAACCATTGTTTCTTCCATTAATATCACCTTTCCAAGGTTCATATGCAACAAAACGATGCGCCATTATGGCTTCTCCTTGAGTAGCGGTTAACATATTGCTTCTTAATCCCATTAATCCTCTTGATGGTATTTTAAATTCTAAATGTTGTAAATCCCCTTTTGGTTCCATAATGGTTAATTCACCTTTTTTCTGTGTTGCTAATTCAATTACTTTTCCAGCAAAAGCCTCCGGAACATCAACAACTAGCATTTCTATTGGTTCATGTTTTACACCATCAATTTCTTTAACCAATACTCTTGGCATACCAACTTGTAATTCATAACCTTCTCTTCTCATGGTTTCAATCAAAATTGATAAGTGTAATACTCCTCTACCATATACTAATATACTATCTTGACTATCTGTGTCTTCAATTCTTAATGCTAAGTTTTTCTCTGTTTCTTTTTCCAATCTTTCTCTTAAATGTCTTGATGTTACGAATTTACCTTCTTTTCCAAAGAAAGGAGAATTATTAATAGTAAACAACATACTCATTGTAGGTTCATCAATACTAATTTTACCAAGTCCTTCTGGTTTATCAAAATCTGCTACGACATCTCCAATTTGAAAATTTTCAATCCCTACAATGGCACAAATATCTCCATTTTGAATTTCTGTAACTCTCTTTTTGCCTAAACCTTCGAAAGTATAAAGTTCTTTAACTCTCATTTTAGTTATTGATCCATCATTCTTAACTAATGAAACAGGTTGACCTTCTTTTACAACACCTCTATGGATTTTGCCTACTGCAATTCTACCAAGGAAACTGCTGTAATCTAATGATGTTATTTGCATTTGTAGAGTTCCTTCATTGTTAATAGGTGCTGGTACATAGTCTAATATACAATCTAACAATGGAGAAATATTATCGGTGGGCTGTTTATAATCTGTGCTCATCCAACCTTGTTTACTACTTCCATAGATGGTTGGGAAACTTAATTGTTGTTCGTTAGCATCTAAATTAAAGAATAAATCAAAAACCATTTCATGTACTTCTTCTGGTCTACAATTTTCTTTATCAACTTTATTAACCAACAAAATTGGTTTTAATCCTAGTTGAAGTGCTTTTTGCAAAACAAATCTAGTTTGTGGCATGGGACCTTCAAAAGCATCAACCAACAAAACGACACCGTCTGCCATTTTTAAAACACGTTCTACCTCACCACCAAAGTCAGCGTGACCAGGTGTGTCTATAATATTGATTTTAATGCCTTTGTATTGTACAGATACGTTTTTTGAAAAGATAGTGATTCCTCTTTCTCTTTCTAAGTCATTATTATCTAAGATTAGTTCCCCTGATTCTTCATTATCTCTAAAGAGTTTGCAGTGATACAAAATTTTGTCAACAAGAGTAGTTTTACCGTGGTCAACGTGGGCTATGATTGCAATGTTTCTGATGGCTTGTTCCATTTATTCCTATTTTTTACGAAGTTTGCAAAGGTAAGCAAAATAAACCACTTAAGGTTTAAAACCACAAATCTTAACACAAAAAAAATCCCGAAACAGTATTTCGGGATTTTTAATAATTTTTTTAATGCTAAATTAATATTGCCATAAATCATGTTCAAAAATGAATAAATCATTTTTTATTTCATCACTTTTTAATAATGCCCCAACTCCATCATCGGCATATTCATTAAACTTGTTAATAAAATTATCAAAAACATTTGATTCATAAACAATATAACTATCAAAGATTCTCATCTGAAAGAAATCGTCATAACTTAATCTAGCTGCATCATTATATCTGTTAAACATTTCTAAGCCAGCTAACATATATCTAATTTCATCCATTTTAATCCAACACAGTGGTTGGTCTGGTACAGTTAAACCGGCAATAGTTGGTGCAAATATTGGGGCAATTGCAATAATTCTTGGTTTAAAGATTGAATATTTATAATCAAAAACCCAATCTTCCATCACCCAATATTTATGAATATCTTCCCATTTGTAAGGAATAGTGATGATAGAATCATGGCCATACTCTGGATCGTCTGGATCGTCTTGAACCCACAATGCCATTTCACTTCCACCCCTTTTTACAAAATCTTCAGTAGTATAAGATGAAATTAGAGAATCGTTTCTATATGCTATTATATTTCCTAAACTTAATTCAGTATATAAAAATCTATTAAGAGGATTTCTTGGCCACTCCAATTGTTTGTTTATCTTTTGACGACCATCTATACATCTGATAACGCGTCTTGAAAACTTAACATCTGCCTCTCTCATGTATGGATAAGCAATAACTGGTCTTTCTCTTACTGCAACTTTAACATAACTTGTATGTTCTCCACTTGTAATGTAATCGGCATAATCAACTTGACCATTTAAAGTTGAATAAATTAAAACCAAAATTAAAATTGCTATCTTATTCATAATTATTGTATTGTAAATGTTAATGGGCTTAATAATCTTTCTCCAGCAGGGCCTCTAGCATAAATACCATCTACCAAGATAATATCGCCTTTTTTAGCTTTAGCTGCAAAAGCTTTAATTGGAGCAGGATTATTTCCAGAACCAGAAGATTCTTGAAGACCATCTTTTTTTGACAATAATAATACTCTATATTTTGTAACTGTAAACTTTACACCATCGTATACAAATCCCGATAATGCTGCGTTTAAAAACGATTGACCTTGTATAATTTCTTTTGGATAAGACCCGGAAATTAGGGACCCTAACATTGCTTCTGGTTTTGGAACTTGTTTTATTCTGAAAGGCATTTTACCCATAGGTTTTGTAGTACCATCAGGCATTCTTGCACTAACAGAAATCGATGTTTCTCTTGCACCAGCATCTACTTTAGCATTAAATTTCCCATCACCTGATTTTGTTAAAGTTAATCCAGGACCAGCAGTTACAGTAGTATTAGCAGAAGTAACACCAGGCACAGAAATTGACATAGGGTTATCTAAACCTATGTATAGCACATTCATTGCATCAGCAGAAATCGTAGCTGAAGGCATAAAAGAAGTCCATTCTACAGGTGTTGCTGATACATAAGTAAGTTCACCTGTTTCAGGATCTAATGTTTGAATTTTAGCTTCAACTTTTCTACTTCCAACACCACTAGCCATCTGAGTATATTCTCCGATTCCGTCAACAACGCTTACTTTTTGTCCATTTACTAAAATTTCTGCAGCAGCAGTTGAATTGTATGCCATTAAAGCAACTTTTGCTTTAAAGGATGAACCTGCCATTACGTTAGTTGATTCTGGAATAATCATAGCTGCTTGCTTATCAAATTTAACAGTTTGTGCATCAATACTATTTGCTAAGTAAGTTAATATTTCAGATTCTAAAGACTTGCAATCATTTTGAGTTTTAGTCAATAATGTAACTACACCTGCTAAAGGAGCATGTTCTAAATACCTAGATACCCAAGTTATATTTTTCAAACCTTCTTTTGGTGGGTCCTCAGCTTTTAATTGCGTAGATTTTTCTAATCCTTTTGCGTACTCAACTCCGCCTTTAACCTTATCATCCTGAATAACTTTTAAAAGTTTAGCTCTTGTTTCATTGATTTTATCTTGAAGTTTTTTCCCATTTCCACCACCTTCAGGTATAAAATAATTAGCATGTTTTTCCATATTATCTGGTTGAGTTAGTTCACCGAGAGCTTCATTATCTTTTCTTCCACCAGCCTGAGTAATTAAATCGGTTTTAATTTTCTCAACAAAAGCTGAAAATTCATCTGAAATTTTTTGAACTTCCAACGCTTTTAGATAAAAGGGCTCAGTTTTCTTTTTCTTATTTTCTTCTTCCATACTAGCTTTGAAGAAGTTTAAAGATTCTTGATTTTTTAAATCTGCGTTTTTATTTGCATTTATGAATGACAATTCAAACATATGAAACGCTTTTAGGATATCTTTTGATACGTTTAAGGCTAAGAGAGCGATCAACACGAGATACATCATGTTAATCATTTTCTGCCTAGGGGATAATTTTCCACTTGCCATAATTAGTTGTCTTTAAATTATTTTAAATTTTATTTACTTGAAGCACCACCCATAGCACTTAACATGTTACCATATACTGAATTTAAGTTTCCTAAATTTTTATTTAATTTAGAAATATTGTCTTTAAATTCAACGCTTTCGTTAGCTGTTGATGTTAAATTATTCACCATAGAACTCAATCCTCCGGCAAAAGATGCCATTGAAGAACTAATTTCATTAGATGATGTGCCGATAGATTCGATAGCTTTTGATGCTTTTGATATATTGGAAGTATATTCATTTGTAGCAACTGTTGCGTTGCTTAAAGATGACATATCTTTTACATTATCGCTTAATGATTTTAATCCGTTTCCTAAACTGCCTATTAATTCTGGACCTACTTTAGCTTCAGCTAGCATTTTATCTAATTGTTGCGAAACAGTACCTGTAGCTTTTTGTTTTTTTTCTGATGGTTCGATACCTGCTAATTCAGGATAAACGAGTGTCCAATCATATTCAGCATGAATAGGTTCAAATACCGAAACAAAGAAAATCAATGCTTCTGTTCCTAATCCTGCGATCAACATGGCATCTGCGCCAGGCCAGTGCATAATTTTAAATAATGCTCCGATAATTACTACTGATGCACCCCATCCATAGATGTATGCCATTACTTTTTTAAATCCTTTACTTTCGAAAATGCTGTTACTGCTCATAATTGATAAATTGTTTGTTAAATTGTTATTTGTTATTGTTAAATTGTTATCTGTTGTTTGTTACTTGAAAAACCAAATGCTATTTCCTATCTTTATTAGATCTACCTATGTAATTTTGGATACATCTAAATCCAACATAACTTTTACAAGTATCTTGATATTCATAAGTTCTGCTTCCATTTTGTATAAAATAAGCGACATCTTTCCATGATCCACCTTTAATCACTTTACGTTTCAACGTTATACTTGTTGATGCAGCAATTGCCCCTGTTTCAGGAACAGAAGTTCTATAATCTGGATTTAAATCATGTGTAAAAATGTGTGATTGTTCGCTCCATGTATTTATAGTCCATTCCGCTACATTACCAGCCATGTTATACAATCCATAATCATTAGGAAAATAAGAATCTATTCTAACTGGATAAATACCTCCGTCTGCACCATAATTACCTCTTAATGGTTTAAAGTTTGCTAACATACAACCTTTACTGTTTCTAGTATAAGGACCTCCCCAAGGATAAGGACTTCCAACTCTACCGCCTCTAGCTGCATATTCCCATTCGTATTCTGTAGGTAATCTAAAGTCTTCAGTTACAGGATCACCCATAGCTTCCCAGTAAGTGTTTTTATAGATTGTTCTCCATGCTGCAAATGCATTAGCTTGATGCCAATTTACGCCTACAACTGGATAATCATCATATTTCACGTGGTTGTAGTAATGACGAGCCATTGGATCATTATATGAATATGTAAAATCTCTTACCCAACATAATGTGTCTGGATAAACTAATGTTTTTTCAGTTTTGATATATTTTCTTCTATTTTTTACTCTACCTTCTTTATATCTATCTTGATTATCGGCATCATTAGCTGCAAATTGAAAATCAAACCACTGGTATTCGTAATTGAGCTGGTTTACGTCAATTTGTTTTTTGCCTCTAAAACGTTCTTCAGCACTATAATATAGTGGTTCTAGTTCATCTTTGTATTTTTCCCAATCAATTCTAGCTTCGTAATTAATGAAACCTAGTCCTTGGTTTAAATCTTGGTCACCTGTATAATCATCAGGAAATGGGGTAAACAATGTTTCGTCACCAGTCCAAACTCTTTTGATAGAATCAATAACAAAATTAACGAATTGACGGTATTCATTGTTTGAAATTTCAGTTTCATCCATCCAGAAAGCAACTATACTTACTTGTTTATTTGGAGTAATAAAAGATTGAAAAACATCCTGATCTGATTGGCCAGTATGAAATGTTCCAGATGGAATATATACAGTTCCATATGGTTGAGGGTGAAACCATAATCCTCTACCTTCAACACCGGTTAAATCTCCAGTAGTTCTAGGCGCACAACCTATGAATGTAAACAACGACAAAACAAAAAACATTCTCATGTATTTATTTTTTTGTTGCTTCTTCATCTTTGTATTTTTAGTTTCCAGTTTTGAATTACTGGTAACAAAATCCATTTCTTTGTTCATTTTGGTAATATATTGTTTGTGTGTGTGTAATATTTTGTGTCAATCGGCAAAAATAAAGTTTTTTATTAATATTTCTACTTGATATTTTAACTTGGTATTTTAATCTATAACGTTTCTAAAATCTTTTTATTGTGTAATAGTCTAAAAAAATTAATCAGATTGTCTATTCATGAATGGTGGCGTTAAGATATTAATTTTCTTAGGAGGATCTATTTTAATATCAAAACAATAGTTTAATTGTAATTCGTGTGTTCCAGATGACACTGATAATATTCTTGATAAAGTTAAATCATAAGAGTATCCAACTCTTAACCCTTGTAATTTACCTTTGAAACCAGAATACCCTAATAATATAGAAACTGCATCAGAAGTACTTCTATAAGCTAATCCACCCCAAAGTTTATCTTGGTATTCAACAAGACCTGTTAAATCTATTTGATTAACTCCAGCTCTTTTGAATTTAGCAGAAGGATGAAATTTAAGATTAGGGTTTCCTAAAAAGTCTTCCATAGTTATACCACCCATTAGATGAATATTTTTTTCAGGAGTAGAAAAAGTAATAGAGTTTCCTCCGGGAGTACTGAATTCAAAAGTTGGGCTATTAATATTTAATACAGATAATCCAACCCACAAATTCCTTGTCGAAACAGAATTTTGCATAGGATCGGTATAATAAACACCTCCACCAAATACAGGATGCATATCTTGAACAGTATTGGTTGGTATAGATGGATCGCCAGGAGCTAAGGGCTTTAGCATTCCACCTTCGATTCCTTTTTGTAATATGTTTGCTTCAAAACCTAAGGCAATTGTTGCACCACTTGCAAGGGGAATTCTACCCGCGGCATCAATTTTAACGTGTGTGCTTGATTCATAACCGAGTTTATCATTGATAAATCCAATTCCTAAACCTCCATATTTGGTAACAGGGGCTGAGAATGAAAACATCTGTGTTTTGGGACCAACATTTTTTTGTGGTGCTTCTACTTTGTTTAAATCATAAAGTTCAGGCGTTCTATCTTCATAACCTAGATATTGATAATGAGAAAGAGCTGTGAAACAGTACCTTTGACCAGCACCAGCGGCAGCTGGATTATATAACATTCTGTTGAAAGCATAATGAGTAATGTAAGGATCTTGCTGAGCAAACGCCTCATTTTTGGTAAACACCAAAAATATTAATAGAATGGATAACTGTATATTTTTTTTCATTCGCTGTAGATGAATAACAATTTACAAATATGAAAGCATATTATCATTAAAACAAATTTTTTTATAAAATATTGTGTAAAAACTTGTGTTTTTTAAAAAATCAGTACTTTCATACCATGATTTCTAGTTATATACACTTATTTTTATTTAAAATTTGGATGATGTTGTTATGTAATTTATATTGAATTTTATCTAATTTTTATTAAAACAAAAAAAACGCAATAGTTAAATATTGCGTTTTCTAATCAATTAAGTTAATTTTTAATAGGTATTTATTCTAATTCTTTTATTTAATTCTTCAACGTCATGTCTGAATTTTTTATCTGTATCGATTAAATCATTAACTGTTTGACAAGCGTGAATAACAGTACTATGGTCTCTATTTCCAAAATGAGTACCAATATTTTTAAGAGATGCTTTAGTTAAATCTTTAGCAAAATACATAGCAATTTGTCTAGCTTGAACAATTTCTCTTTTTCTAGTCTTGGATTTTACGCTATCAACAGAAACATTATAAAAATCACAGACTAATTTTTGGATGTAATCAATACTAATTTCACGAGTAGCATTTTTTACAAAGTTTTTCATCATTTGCTTAGCTAAATCTAAATCAATCTCTTTTCTGTTTAAAGAGCTTTGAGCCAATAATGAAATAAGTGCACCCTCAATTTCCCTGATATTATTATCGATGTTATGTGCAATATATTCGACTACTTCGCGATGAAGTGACAAACCACTTTCGTAGGCTTTATTTTCTAAAATAGCAATCCTTGTTTCATAATCTGGTATTCCTAAGTCAGCAGACAGACCCCATTTAAATCTAGACAATAATCTTTCATCCACATCTTTGATGTCTTTAGGGGCTTTATCACTTGTTAAAATGATTTGCTTACCGGTTTGGTGAAGATGATTAAATATCGTAAAAAAGATTTCTTGAGATCTTGTTTTTTGAGACAAATGATGAATATCGTCTAATATTAAGACATCTATACTTTGGTAAAAGTTTACAAAATCATTTTGATTATTTGATTTAACTGATTCGATGAACTGATTAACAAATCTTTCTGTTGATACATAAATTACAGTTTTGTTTTTATTAACTTGTTTAATCATGTTACCAATGGCGTGAACTAAGTGAGTTTTACCTAACCCAACACCTCCAAATATCATCAATGGATTATATGCAGTACCCCCTGGATTATGAGCAACAGCTAAACCAGCACCACGAGCCAATCTATTACATTCTCCTTCTATAAAATTATCAAAAGTATATTTTGAATTTAGTTGAGAATCAACTGGAATTTTTCTTAAACCTGGAATAATAAATGGATTTTTAATATTGCTTGTAACATCTAATGGCAAATTAACATCATTAGTAACAATTTTTTTTCCACTACCTGTCGGCACATTAATAGTTCTTGGCGCTTTATTCATATTGCTACTTTCAACAACAATGCTATATTCTAATTTTGAACCAACACCTAAAATCTGTTTAAGCGTTTTTTGAAGTAAAGAAACATAATGTTCTTCCAACCATTCATAAAAAAATTGACTTGGCACTTGAATAGTTAAAACTTTATTTTCTAATTTAACCGGAAGAATCGGTTCAAACCAAGTTTTGAAACTTTGTGTTGGTAAGTTGTCTTTAATTATTTTTATGCAATTCGCCCAAACTGTTTCTGCGTTAAATTGTTGTCCACTCATGCTCATTATATTATGCTGATTTTCAATGTTTTATTAATTACTGTATACTTTAGAATTCAATCCTGAAATAAAGTTAAAAAATAGTTACCAAAAAAATTTTTTTGGCTTGTTTTTGTTCTTTTTTTATTTAAAATTACGCAATGCTTTAAGTAGAAATACGATTGAAGTCAGTAAACAATAAGATTAACAATCAATTAACAAAAAATCAACCTTTAAATTCACCAAAAACATTTCTAAGTACATCTGCAATTTCACCAATTGTAGCATACTTTTCCACACAATCAATAATAAAAGGCATCAAATTAACATCACCTTTTGCAGCATTTTCTAATTCAATTAAAGATTTTGAAACATCATTTGAATTTCTTTCTAACTTTAATTTAGTAAGTTTGTCAATTTGGGTCTCTCGAATACTATCATCAATTTTAAAAACAGCATTAATGGAGGTCTCATTTGATTTGAATTTATTTACGCCAACTATAATTTTTTCACCACTTTCAATATTATTTTGATAAATATATGCGCTTTTAGCTATCTCATTTTGAATATAGCCTTGTTCAATGGCAGAAACACTTCCACCCATAGCATCAATTGTTTCAATATATTGATATGCTTTAGCCTCCATTTCATTGGTTAAAGATTCAATATAATAACTACCTGCCAATGGATCAACGGTATTAGTTACACCACTTTCGTATCCTATTATCTGTTGGGTTCTTAAAGCAATTCTAGCAGCATTTTCGGTTGGCAAACTTAACGCTTCATCAAATCCGTTGGTATGCAAGCTTTGTGTTCCGCCCAAAACAGCTGAAAAAGCTTGAAGTGTAACTCTTATTATATTGTTATCAGCTTGTTGAGCTGTAAGCGTAGATCCTCCCGTTTGGGTATGAAATCTTAACATTTGAGCAAGAGGATCTGTTGCACCAAGAGATTTGGTAATATTTGCCCACATTCTTCTTGCAGCTCGAAACTTAGCAACTTCTTCAAAGATATCATTGTGAGCATTAAAAAAAAACGAAAGTCTTTTTGAAAAAACATTAATATCTAACCCTTTTTCCAGTGCGGCTTTAACATATGATTTACCATTTGCCAAAGTAAATGCTAGCTCTTGAACAGCTGTACTTCCTGCCTCTCTGATATGATAACCAGATATTGAAATAGTATTCCATTTTGGCAACTCTTTGCTACAATATTCAAAAATATCAGTAATAATTCTCATGCTTGGCTTTGGTGGATAAATATAAGTCCCCCTAGCTGCATACTCTTTCAAAATATCGTTTTGGATAGTTCCTGAAATTTTAGTTAAGTCGGCATTTTGTTTTTTAGCTAATGCAATATACATAGCTAATAAGATTGATGCAGTTGAATTAATTGTCATACTTGTGGTTATATCCTGAAGTAATATACCATCAAATAACTCTTCAATATCTTTAAGAGAATCTATTGCAACTCCTACCTTTCCAACCTCGCCTTCTGAAAATTCATGATCACTATCATAACCTATCTGTGTTGGCAAATCAAAAGCCACAGATAATCCTGTTGTTCCTTGACTTAATAAATAATGATATCTTTTGTTTGATTCTGCGGCTGTGGAAAAACCTGCATATTGTCTCATCGTCCAGAGTCGTCCTCTGTACATATCTTTTTTTACACCTCTTGTGTATGGGAATTCACCAGGAAAATCATTGTTTTCATGATTGTAACACTCTTTAATTTCAATACCACTATCGTTAAAGATTTTTTTTTCTTCAGTCATTAAAAATATAAATTAATTTCCGCTTTTAAAAAATCAATTGCTTTTTGAGTAGGAATTGAATTATCTTGTATCATTCTATCAATTATTGCTTTTGACAATTCAATACCTGATGCATCTTGAGGCATTCTTTCAGAAGTTACGTGAATTAATTGAATAACTTCTTCTTTCACTACTTTAATAATATTCCATGCTTGATTACTGATATAAATCTGTTGCGATAAATTATGACTATATTCTTGGTATACACTTGCTTCCATCAGATGCCTTAATCCCTTTGCCGAATTTGTACCATCGTTGTAATTGTTAATTAAACTTTGTGGACTAATTCTTTCAAGAAAAAGTATCATTCTTTCATAAGCCTGTAACTTCAAGGGAGTTAACATACTAGCATTTTTCTTCCTTATTTCTAGCTCTAATCTATTGGCATGATCCTCCATTACTTTATTGATTATTACATAAGTAATTGCTAAAACCACCAATGCTGGTATAATAAACTTGACGATTTCTAATACGGCTGATAATACTGGATCCATTTTGAAGTGAATGCAAAAATAATTAAAGTTTGAATAGGATTCTTATTTTTTTGACTTTTTTTATATCACTTTCATAGAATTATAGAATCAAATTGAATTTTCGTTTAAAATTACCATTAGTTTTGTAATTCATTTTGAACCTTTCACAGAACTTAAAAATTGCTCTAACATCCATACAATCTAATTATCTTAGAACCATAATTACATGTTTAATTATAGCTATTGGAATTGCGGCTCTTGTTGGAATGTTGACAGCCGTTGATGGTATAGAAAAAAGCTTATCAGGCACTTTCCAAAAAATGGGAAGCAATACATTTACAATTAGGAATAAAGAGGGAAATATACAATTTGGAGGCAGAAAACAACAAACTATTGATTATAAAGCTATCTCTATATTTGAAACATTAATATTTAAAAAAGATTTTGCTCTTAATGCTACCATTTCATCAAGTGCCATAATAAGCATGTCGGCAACAGTGAAATCGTCTAACAAAAAAACAAATCCAAACATAAGAATTATTGCCATTGATGAATCATACTTACCTATAGGAGGTTTTGAGTTAAAATTTGGAAGAAACTTAAGTTATAATGAATGTATTAACAATTCAACCAATGTTTTAGTCGGTAAAGAAATAGCCACTCTATTATTTAATAAAGAAAATATCATTGGAGAGCAAATTCAAATCAGCAATCAAATATACCATGTTGTTGGCGTATTAAAAAGCAAGGGAAATTCAATGGGAATGTCTAGTGATGACAGAACTGTTATGATTTCGATGGGCAACGCGCTAAATAAATATATCACTGAAGATAACTCTTTAGCTATTTCTATAGCTATGGAAGATATTAAACAACTCGAAATCGGGGTATCAGAAGCAGAAGGAACATTCAGAAAAATTAGAAAATTAAAAGCCGGGCAACCTAATAATTTTAGCATTACAAAAAGCGATAGTATTAGCGACAAACTCAAGGAAAATTTAATTTCACTTAAAATTGCTGCTATTTTCATTGCAATATTTACATTAATAGGAGCTTCTATTGGACTGATGAATATCATGTTAGTAAGTGTAACAGAAAGAACAAGAGAAATTGGGGTTAGAAAAGCTTTAGGTGCTACACCAAAAATTATTAAAACTCAATTTTTGACCGAAGCTGCATTAATCTGTCAAATTGGAGGACTTGGAGGTATTATTCTGGGAATAATACTTGGAAATTCAGTATCACTTTACATGAATTCAGGTTTTATTATTCCATGGAATTGGATGATTCTTTCAAGTATTATTTGTTTAATTGTCGGGGTTTTATCGGGTTATTACCCTGCTTCGAAAGCATCTAAACTTGACCCTATTGAAGCACTAAGACACGAATAAGAATTTCTCGATTTTTTTTTGCAACTTGCAACCTTAAATTTATGAGTAGAATTCATATCATAGCTTGTGGAGGAGCTGTTATGCATAATATCGCAATAGCACTTCATTTATTGGGTCATCAGGTTACAGGAAGTGACGATGAAATTTTTGAACCAGCCTTATCAAGATTACAAAAACACAATCTATTGCCAAGTCAAATTGGTTGGAACGAAAATAAAATTGATCCAAACATTGACTTTATTATTTTAGGCATGCATGCTAGGAAAGAAAATCCTGAATTAAGAAAGGCAATTCAACTCAATCTGAAAATTTATAGTTTCCCGGACTATATCTATGAACATGCCAAAAACAAAATGAGGATTGTAATTGGGGGAAGTCATGGAAAAACAACATCAACAGCCATGTTGATGCATGTTTTAAAAGATCAAAATATTGATTTTGATTATTTAGTTGGTTCACAATTAGACGGTTTTGATACCATGGTTAAATTTAGTGAAGCCCCTATTATGGTAATCGAAGGCGATGAATATTTAACATCTGCATTAGATCCTGTACCAAAATTCCATAAATACATGCCCCACATCGCCATGATTACAGGCATTTCTTGGGATCATATAAATGTTTTTCCAACATTTGAAAACTATATTTTACAATTCAAAATATTTATTGATTTGATTAATAAAGAAGGGAAACTTATTTTTTTCAAAGATGATTCAGAACTTCTTAAACTCACTCAAAACATTGATGTATTAAATTATTCATATCAAACGCCCATGTACCATATCAGAAATGGCAAAACAATTATTAGTAAAGCTGAAAAATACACTTTAGATATTTTTGGCGAACATAATTTACAGAACTCAGAAGGAGTAAGACTGATTTGCAAAGAATTGGGAATTAATGAAAAAGAATTTTATGCTTCATTAAGCACTTTTAAAGGCACATCAAAAAGACTAGAAAAAGTTTATGAAGATAAAGAAACAATTATTTTTAGAGATTTTGCACATTCCCCAAGCAAACTCAAAGCAAGTATTAATGCTATAAAAAACCAATTTCCAGAACACTTAATTATTTCAATTTACGAACTCCATACATTTAGCAGCTTGAATAAAAACTTCTTCCCTGAATATCAAGGCACCATGGAAAATACTGACGAAGGTTTAATCTATTTTAATCCTGAAGTAATAAAACATAAAAAACTAGAACCAATTGATAATAAAGAAATTAGACAATACTTTGGCGAAAAAATAGCCATAATTCAAGACTCCAAAAAAATACTTGAAAAAATTTCTGAAATCCGAAGCAACTATATAGGCAAACCATGTGTCTTATTGTTTATGAGTTCTGGTAACTTTGATAATACTAAATTGTGGTAATAAAAGTTTATTTTAAATTTTTAGTATAAAAGGTTATTTTCGTGGATTAATAAAGATTTTAGTAAAAAAATAGACAATGAATAAAAAACTACTTATAATTTTAATTTTACTTATTACTAAGCTGAATGTATTTTCTCAAAGCATTAGTATAGACTTTAACCCAAAAAGCATTTGTCCGGGGGGCAATCTTCAAATTACATTTACAAAGAACAACATATACTTTAACAATGGCAATACGTTTAATATAGAATTATCCAATGAATTTGGCAATTTTGGAAGTCCAATATTATTATCAAGTGTCAATGACACAATAATTACATCTGTTTTAGCTGAGTTACCCAAAATATTAACACAAGGTTCGGGATATAAAATTAGAATTGTATCAAACAACCCCTCAACAACTTTCATATCAACGCCTTCATTGACTGTCCATCCTAGGCCAGTTGCATCATATACCTTCACAAATGATAGCCAATGTTACACTTGGAATAATTACCAATTTAACTCAAATTCAACTATTAGCTCAGGCACAATTGATAGTTTCATATGGTATTGGGGGGATGGCAGAACAGACTCTTTAACCATCAATACTGCTTCACACAAATTTATTAATTTTTTGTTTTTTTATTACCCCAAATTAACGGTTGTGAGTAATTTAGGTTGCACAGACTCTTTTTCGAGACAAGTCAACATAAAAGAAAGCACAAGAGTTTTAGCAGAATTTAATGACACCATACAGTGCTTAAAAGGCAATTTTTTTACTATTCAAAGCCGTTCAGATATCTATACTGGAAGTATTACATATAAAAGTTGGTTAATAAATGATGGCACATCATTAATTGAGAATATTGACTCTTTTTCTCATTCCTTTATCAATGATGGCGCTTATCAATTTAGACAAATCAATCATCATTCAAATGGTTGTATTGATACGGGTTATCTATCTTGCTTGGTAAATGAACACCCAAATACTATTATAAACACTAATGATACTGACCAATGTTTATTAGGAAATTATTTCACATTCGAGTCATTATCTACAATTGGCAATGGACTACCATTATTAAACTATTGGAATATCAATAATACCGAATATAGAGATGAATTAGATTCTATACATAAAACGTTCAATACACATGGCAATAGAACTATTGAACTTATAACGATTAGTGATGATGGCATAGATGGATGTGCAGACACATCAATTCAAGCAATTTTAGTAAACCCTATGCCAATTGCAGGAATCAATAACTTAGACGGAACTCAATGTTTTAAAAACAATTTATTTAGATTCAAGAGTGCATCAACTATTTCAAACGGCACAATGAGTCATTTTTGGAGATATGGCGATGGAAATACATCAAACAACCTAGATTCCACTGCACATACATACAACTCTGATGGAAATTATACAATAAAAATTATTTCAACATCCAATAAAGGGTGTATAGATTCTACAACAACAAACATTACAATAAGATCTTCCCCAATAGCAGATTTTAGCATCAATAATGACACCCAATGTTACAAATACCATTCATTAGAAGCCAATTCATTATCTAGTATAAATACAGGCACTTTTACAAATGAATGGATTATAAGTGACGGCAATGATTATGTAGGGGTTAATAATATTGTTCATGAGTTTTCGACACACGGTAACTATACCATTACATTGGCATTAAACTCAAACTTTAATTGTAAAGATTCCATCACTTATCCAATCACTATTTTAGAAATGCCTGTTTCAACTTATAATATTGATAATACAGATCAATGTTTTAGAGAAAATATATTTAATTTTGAGAATCTTTCTTTTTTCAATGCTGGAACTATAACAAATACCCAGTGGCTTTTTGGTGATGGCAATTCAGAACAGAATACAAACATCACAAATCACAGATACAATTCAGAAGATATCTTTAATACAGGGTTAGTCGTAATTGCCGACAATGGATGCATAGATACCAGTTTCCAAATAGTCAAAGTATACCCACATCCAGGCACTGATTTTAATATAAACGATGCAGACCAGTGTATTAATAACAATACATTTGTTTTTTCACCTAATAGTTTTATTACCGAAGGTGGATTTACTAATAGATGGTTTTTTGGCGATGGAACAAGCTCGAATGTTAATTCACCATCTAAAAAATACAATAAAGATACTACTTATACTATTATAAATATTACATACAGTGACATTGGATGTACAGACACTGCATATAAAACTGTTACAATTTATCCAAAATCTGAAACAAATTTTAGTATAAATAATGACATACAATGTTTAATTGGGAATACTTTTAATTTTAATTCAAATACAACATTAAAATCAGGTACATTTGTTTTAAATTGGAATTTTGGAAATGGGAATGTTGCAGGAAATTCTAGTACAGTTTCTCAAACATATGGAGCTGCACAATTTTACAATGTAAGACTAATTAGCACTACAAATAATGGCTGTTTAGATACAATCATTCGACCAATAAGAGTATTACCAATGCCAAATGCAGACTTTAACTTTAATTATGATAGACATTGTTTACAAGGAAATAACTTTGAATTCAATGTTACAAGTACTGTATCAAGTGGTTTAACAATGAACCACAAATGGTACTATGGAAACGGAGATAGTTTGATTAATAGTACTTCTGGATCCAAAAACTATTTAAGTAGTGGCATTTATACTGTTAGATTAATATCATCAACTAACATAGGAAATTGTAAAGATACAATAGACAAAAATATCCAAGTATTTCCAATGCCAAACGCAGATTTTGACATAGATAATAATATTCAATGTATACAAAATAATCTTTTTAATTTCACTTCAACATCGACAGTTTCTTCTGGTACTATTGATGTAACTAATTGGAAATTTGGAGATAACACAACTTCCACGAGCAACAACCCTAGTAAATCATATAACAGAGTAGATTCTTTCAGAGTATCATTAATTGTATTATCTGATAGGGGTTGTTTGGATTCTACTTTTAAAAAGACATACACGAATGCAATGCCAATTGCAAATTTTGATATTACCCCAACCATAACATGTTTCAAAAATAATTCAATTAGGTTTACCAACAAATCTACAATAAGTAAAGGTTTAATTAATGAACATATTTTTTATTATGGAGATGGAGATTCTATCATTACAAGAGATCCAGCCAATTACAATTACTCCTCAAGTGGTGATTTTAAAATTATATTAAAAACTACAAGTGACAGAGGTTGTCAAGACACAGTAAGTAGAATGGTGTATATAAAACCAAATCCAGATTTAAATTTTGAAGTTGACCCAGTTTGTTTGAAGGATTCAAGTGAATTCACTAATCTAAGTTCGATCTCAAGTGGACAAATCATTAGTTGGAGATGGTTTTTTGGAAACGGCAGAACTTCAACACTTTTTTCTCCTAAACACAAATACAGAGATATTGGCAATTATGACATTAGATTAATTGCAACAACAGACCAAGGTTGTGTAGATACATTATTCATACCAGGTATTGCTATTGTTAATCCAAATCCAAAGTCAAATTTCACTTATGAAAAAATTCGTTCATGGGAAAATGAGGTAGATATTCAATATAGAGACTTATCAACTGATGCTATAGCTTGGAATTGGGATTTTTCTTCAATGGGCACATCAAATGAACAAAATCCGCTTCTTTTCTATAACGATACTCTTAGACAATTAACTAGTTTAATCGTTACTAATATATTTGGATGTAGAGATACTAGCATTCAAAACTTATTTATTATGCCAGATGTAATTTATTATGTTCCAACTGCATTTTCTCCCAATGATGATAACATCAATGAAACTTTTAAACCGGTTGGACTAGCATTTGCTTTGGAATTTAAGTTTATTGTCTTCAACCGATGGGGTGAAATTCTATTTGAAACAATAAACCCTCAAAATGGATGGGATGGCAAATTCAACAATAAAATAGTTGAACAAGGTCTTTATTTTTATCGAATTGAATTTATCGGAGCTGATGAACTTCGAAATGAAGAAAAGGGAAATGTTCTTATTGTTTATTAATTGAGATTATTTTTATTATTTATATTTTTATCATTAGAAATTAAAGCATACTCACAAGAAAATGAGTTTAAAATCATCCGTCAAAATCTAAAAAATTGGATGTTGGGTAAGTCCGATAGTATTTACTTTTTCAAACAAAACCAATTTCCCATAATTACAAACTCATTAAAAGATGCTTATCAAGTAAAAAGAGCTCGAGAATTTTGGTACAATAAAAATTTAAATTCATTTCAAACTGGAAATCAAAATTGGCAAAATGTTACTGATTTCAGTGGACGCTTCCAAACTTTCAAGGGTGTATTAAGAGCTAAATTTGACATTTATGAACAAATATTAGGTGGATTTACAATACATATTCAAACAATTAATAAAGATTCTATAAAATTCATTGTTTATGACATCAAATCAAAATGGTCTTTATTTTATCATTTACCGTTTATTGAGAATACAACTTTTAATAATAAAAAGACTAAGCAAAAACCAATGACAAACATGATTTGGTGGATTGAATGGACAGAATCGATTAAAACATCATTATTTTATCAAAGGCAATTCAACGAAATATTTATTAAGAAAAAATATTCTGGGCATAATTTTTGAATATCAATAACCTATGAAAAAAATAATCCTATTTATCTCTCTTAGTTTAGGAATAACATTAGCTTATTCTCAAGATGGGGTTAATCTAATAGCATTAGGAAACAAAGAGATGAATGAAGGCAACTTCAAGCAGGCAGAAACTTATTATACAATGGCTTTAATAAAAGAGCCTCAAAATTGGCATTTATATACATTACTAGGATTTTCTTTTCACAAACAAAAATATTTTAACAAAGCTGATTCTTTTTACAATATTTCAATTTTAAATGATAGCAATCAAAGCAAAGCATATTGGTATAAAGGGATGAATTTGATTAAACTCAAAAAAGATAGTTTAGCAATTTTAAATTACAAAAAATTCATATTGATTGAAAAAAGTGGCAGTCACATAGAAGCGTATAAACAAATCAGCAAAAGTTATGAAAGAATTTTGAGAAGAACAGGTCTAACAAATATTGAAATTGATGATTTATTACATCATCTAAATCAAATTTTAATATTAGATCCATCTGCACCAGAAGCTCCGCAAATTCATAACTTTATTGAATCCATCAAGTCCAAAAGACCTTCTAATGTTGTTGGAAAATGGAAGCTTGAATCATAAAAATAGCCCCAAATTGGAGCTATTTTTTTAAAAAATTTATTTAATTTATTTAAGATCTATCACCTCTATTTACAAAAGATCTTGGTGTTTGACCAGTGTAAATTTGTCTTGGTCTACCAATTGGTTGTCCTTCTCCAATCATTTCTTGCCATTGAGCAATCCAACCAGGTAATCTACCTAAAGCAAATAGTGCTGTAAACATTTCAGTAGGGAAACCAATTGAACGATAGATAATACCTGAATAAAAATCTACATTTGGGTACAACTTTCTTTCTATAAAATAAGGATCCGTTAAAGCAGCTTCTTCTAGCTTTTTCGCTATCTCTAAGACAGGGTCATTAATCCCAAGTTTGTTTAAAACATCATCACAAGCTTTTTTGATGATTTTAGCCCTTGGGTCGAAGTTTTTATATACACGATGACCAAATCCCATCAATCTGAAAGAATCATTCTTATCTTTAGCCTTATCAACCCATTTTTGAACATTACCTCCATCAGCCTTGATAGCATTAAGCATTTCTAAAACTTCCTGATTTGCTCCACCATGAAGTGGTCCCCATAGTGCAGCAATACCTGCAGCTGTTGTAGCATATAAGTTTGCTTGTGAAGAACCAACTAATCTAACTGTACTTGCAGAACAATTTTGTTCATGATCTGCATGCAAAATCAACAATTTATTCATTGCATCAACAACAACTGGGTCTGGTTGATATTCATGGTCACTTACATGCTTAAATGTCATGGTAAGGAAGTTGCTTACATAATCTAAATTATTACTTGGGTATACCACTGGATGTCCTAGGCTCTTTTTATAAATCATTGCACAAATTGTAGGCATTTTTGCTAACAATCTCAATGTGGTTCTATTTTTAGCTTCTTGGCTTCTGTTTGGATCTAAAGCTTTAGGATAATAAGCAGACAATGAAGAAATCATAGCAATCAACTGCCCCATTGGATGTGAGCCAGTAGGAAAAGTTTTGAAAATATTTTGCAGGTCTTCATTTACTAGTGTGTGATGTCTAATATCAGCATCAAAGGATTCAAACTCTTCTTTATTGGGGAGTTCACCTTTTAAAAGCAAATATGCTACTTCTAAGAAATTTGCTTTTTCAGCTAAATCTTCAATAGAATAACCACGATGTCTTAATATTCCTAACTCTCCATCTAGAAATGTAATTTTACTTTTTGTAGCACCTGTATTTTTATAACCAACATCAAGGGTTACGTATCCTGTTGTATCTCTTAATTTAGAAATATCTATAGCTTTTTCACCTTCAGTTCCTACAATTACAGGAAATTCATAGTTCTGCCCATCTAGCGTGATAGTACAATTTTGTGGTTTTGATTCTGGCATATTTTTTTCGATATTTAATTTCAACAATCCTATTTTGATATTGTTGCGAAATTATCAAATAAAAACTGAAACATCAAATAAGATTTCAAAAAGATTTAAAAGAATTATTAAAATCAATTTTATCTAATGAGTGTTACTGTACCAGAATAATCTCTATCAATTCCATCACTGTCTTTTGTGACAATTTTATAAAAATAAACACCAGGCATACATATTTGTCGTTTATAGGTTCCATCCCATGACTCATTTTGATTATTTGAGATGTATACTTTTTCTCCAAATCTATTAAAAATCTCAATTTCGAACTTTTTCATAGGTGGTCCATAAACTCTAAAAACATTATTATCATCTGGGCCTTTTGTATCTGGAGAAAATGCATCTGGGATAAATAACTGTTGAATCGAGGAAATATAATATTTCTTTTGAATAGAATCTGTGCAACTACCTTTTAAACTCGTGGCTATTAATTTTAAATTAAATGTTCCAATTGGCTTATCTAACATGATACTGAATTCTCTGTCTTTAGAAATCAGTGAATCGTCTATTAACCATTTAACTTCATGACCGTATTTACAATAGGATTGATCTTTCAAAAATAAACGTGGCATTTCTATTGAAAGCCTCTCGTTTGGATTAGAATAATATTTGATTTTGGGAGTAGGCAAAACGGTAAATTTACTTGAAAATGAAGTAACAAAACATGCCCCATCTCTAACAATAGTTTTAACACTATAATCACCTGCTCTTAATAATATTTTAGAGGGAAAAGCGTAATCAAAATCATCAATTAAACTATCATTGACAAACCATTTTTGCTGTTCCACATTTTTGAATGAACTATTAAAAGTGTGTAAAGACGGTTCACATTGGTTGTTATTTGAATTAATGAAAATTTCTCCTTTGGGGCCGTCTTTAATAAATACCTTTATACTTTTCGATATATTTCCGCATGAATTATCTGATTGCATGGTATATGACAAATTTATAAAACCAATATTAATATCGTCTTTCGAAGGAAAATATTGACTTATCATTTGGTTTGGCTTATCAATTCTACCTAATCCATCAGTATACCAATATCCATTCAATGTATCTTCACTAAATGCTTGAAGCGATAAAACATCACCATAACAAATGCTATCTCTTGATGATTGAATAAAAAATTGGGGAATTCTATCAATTAGAATTTGTCCATTTACGCTTGAAAAACAACCATTGGGATTTTGGTATAAATATTTAAACTCATACATATTTTCTACTAGGTTGGTTAAATAAAATTTATTTCCAACGATTTTTTCACCAAACCATAGCCCTCCTGATGGAGATGCTTGTAACTCAAATTTATCCGAATTTTCACATAATTTTAATTGATTAGGGAAAGCCAAATTAATACTTGAAGTATCTAAAACAGCAACTAAATAACTTTTTTTAGATGAACAAAAATCAGATTTTTGATAAAACAATTGAACAGATGAAACCGAATCAAGAACACTTAAAAATCGACCATTCTCAATTAAACTCCCATTTGAATTTGAACTCCATACCCCCTTATCATAACCGGGCAATTCTATGGGGAAATTATTTATACAAGTTGGTTCAAATAACTTAATATCAATATGGGGGGTATCTATTACTTGTATATTCAAAGTATCCATTAAAACACAATTATTGGTATCAATGTATAGATACATTAAAGTTGAAACTAATGATCTTTTTTCCTTAAGATGTATTGACCATCTATCATCAGGTAATTTATAAAAATCAAAAAATGATCTATTGCCTATTAAATCATAACTTCTTAATAAATTGGCATTTTCAATTATAGGTTTTGGCAAAACAACTTCATCATCAAAGTCATTCAAGCAAAATGTTAAATCTTTATTTAAGATTTTAAGTTTAGGCATTAATAAAACTTTTTGAGTTGCTAAATCCAAACAACCATTATCTTGAATAACCTTAAAATTCAAATCAATATTTTCATTCACAACTAGTTTATATGGAAACTGAGCTATCGACTGATTATTAACATACAACAAACTGTTTTCAGTTGCTTTAAATTCTGATGGAGTAATAATCAACTCAGTTCCTTGACATACCATTAATGAACCATTAAATTTAATACTTGGTTTTAATATATCATTCAATTGAATCGTATCAATAATATTCATCTCACAAAAACCTAATTGAGACTGAAGTTTTGCTTTGATAATATAAAAACCTCCATTCAAAATTCTATAATTTATTTTGCGAGAGTAGCTTTGAGCTAATACGTCTCCATTTATATTTAAAATTTCCCAATATACATTTTCATTAATATTTATTTCAGGGCTTATAATTAATTCATCACAATTTTTTATCACATGACTAATTTTAAAGTTTCTGTTTTTTAAAAAATCAATAGTTAAAGACTTTGAATTTGTTCCTTTTAAGTCACAATGATTATCACTTACTTCTAAAGTAATTAAACTCTTTCCATACATACTTCCATTATGTTCAATATTCAAAAAATAATTAAAAAATGGGGCAGAATTAATCGGAACCTTATTTAATGTTACCCCTGGAGTTGATTGAATTATTTCCAAATCAAGTGTATCTATAACACCTCCAATATTAGGCAAATCAAATAAACTCAATCTAATAGTTTTGTTTTCTCCTTCACAAATTTTGACATTATCATTAAAGTTATTATAGATTAATGGCAAGTTATTATTAATATCTACAACCTCAGAAAAAATATCCCTTCTCGTTAATCCAACTAAAACATAATTACTATTTACATCCTTCCTCCACTCTTCACATTCTACGACAATAACGCCTCCTTGATTATTGATAATTGGCGTAAATGCAATATCCCCTGTTGATTGAGAAAAACAAAAACCATGAACTGGATTCCCTGGCGTTACATTAGAATTTGAAACACAATTTAACTGAGAATTAGGACAGTAAAATGTAAATGGATTTTCATGCCCTCTACCACTTCCATAGTTAACAGAAGCTAGTCTATTTACCAAAGCTTTTCCAAGTTTAAATGACAATGAATCACCATCTGGATTAACTACACCTAAGGATAAAAAATTAGGTTGATTATTTAGATTTATAAATTTAGGTATTTGATTAAAATCAACTGTGGAATTTATTTGACCGTTACATAGATTTATAAACGTATAATTGAAAAAATTCTGTTCAGCAAAGGCCGTATTTATTTTGTTGTTTCTAGAAGAAATACTTATTGAAATGTCGAATTTGCAAAGGCTTTGATTTAATAAATTCGTAAAATCGAAATATCCTTCAAATAATTGCTCTTCAAAACCAAAACTTGAGTTACCTCCATTAAATGAACACTTCGATGAAACTGTATTACATATTGGGGTGATATCTTTTATTCCAACTCTTGATAATTCTATTTGACCTAACTGATTTGATAAGATATTATTAGTCATTGATTCTCTGACTATTAAATTGGGAACCTCATTACAATTATTACTATTAGTCCCTCCTCCTATTCCATTAAATTTACATTCTTTACAATCTCTGTATACTTTTAATTGAAATTTATAACGATTACCTATTACATTCTTATAGGTTAATTCCGAACCAAGAATATGTGAAGCCTCTATTTCAAAAGACTGAAAATAAAAAAACATCAACATTGTTATTAATAATAAATTGATATTTTTTTTCATTTGTTTCATTTGAAATATTATATAAAACGAAAAACTACAATACATTAGTTTGTAGTTTTTCATTGTTGTTTTTGATTATCTCAACAAGGTTACTGTTCCTTCGTATTGATATTCTTCTCCATCATATGCTGTCACCTTCACATGCCATATATATACATCTTGTTGAGCATCTTCACCCCTATAGGTGCCGTCCCATCCTGCAAACTTATCGGTACTTTCCCATAATATCTCGCCCCATCTGTTGAATAGCATTACGTAATATGTTTTTT
>JAUXOK010000007.1 GCA_030682255.1 Bacteroidota bacterium
ATTTTTTACAAAAAAAGAGCCTTCATTATTACATGAAGGCTCTTTTAAGCTTATAAATTAGTTTGTTTGACTATTGCGCCAAAGTTACTTTGTTTACTGTTGTTACACCATTGATGGTTACTTTAACAAGATAAATACCTTTTGATTCTCCTGTTAAGTTAACATTCAAATTACCTTGTTCAGTTTGTTTGCTGTAGATTTTACTACCTAAAACATTGAATATCTCTACTGTCATTCCGCTATTACTTGAATTGCTAATAACAAATGAACCATTGTTTGGATTTGGATAGATATTCAATCCTTCCATATTATTCACTGTTTTAACTGATGTAGAGGCACTAACTTTTTGTGTTACTTCACATGTGCATCCTGCTGAATTGGTTGCTTTCATTGTAACATTAAAGTTGCCTGAATACAAATATTTATACTTTGGTGATGTGGTGGTTGTATATCCGCCTTCTCCAAAGAACCATTCGTATTTAGTATAACTGGTATTACTTGGTGTAAAGTCTACATCTAAAAATCCATTGTGTTTGAATGCAAATCCACATGTTGGAGTTTCGCTTACTGTTAATGATTCTGACGCTGTATCTCCACATCCTGCAGCATATGATGCAACTAATTTAACTGTATAGGTTTGGGTCTGTGCATTGTTATATAATCTCACAGGCGCTGGCGTATTGTCTGTGCCATTTCCAAAATCCCATAAGTATTGAATACCGGCTCTATCGCCTTCGGTTAAGTTCACAAATCTAGCACTCTCGCCTGAACAAATATCTTGAACCGTGAATTTAGCTTTTGGCTGAATCAAAATTTCAAAATCTTTGGTAGTACTTGCTTCACATAAATTTGAGTATTTTGAATGCAAAGTTACTTGAACTGGACCATTGTTAGTCCACTGTTTATTTGATACATTTTTGCTTTGAGCTGTAAATCCATCACTTATTGTCCATGTATAGGTTGGGTTAGGCAATGCTTCTAAACTTGTATTTGTAAAGTTTGTTAATTTATTATCACAAAACTGGTCGCCACTGAAATTTGGTTTCGGGGTTGGAATGATCGTTACTTGTTTAGTAACACTATCTCTGCAATCAAATTCCGAAACTGATGTTAATTTTACATTATATGTATTTGGATTAGCATACATGTGGTTAATGTTATTTTGTGTTGATACTTTGCCATCTCCTAAATTCCACAATGCTCCTTTCAATCCTTGTGATATAGTTGAAGTATTAGTTAAACTAACATTTGAATTTGCACAAACTGGTCCTGATGGAACGGTAAAATTGGAAACTGGCTTAGCAAACTGATATGCATTTTTGGTTAATGTTGATACACAACCATTGGCTTCGGCTCTTAATGTCACTCTATAAGAACCTGGTGATGCATATAAATGTGATACTGGAAGCATTGAACTGGTATTAAAGGTTGGTGTACCATCTCCATAAGTCCATTGAAAGGTCAATGCACCGTTGGCAACAAAGGTTGCGTTTGCAAATGTAACCGCTACGCCTTCGCATTTATTGTTTACCCTAAAGGCAACTGTTGGCAATTCACCTACTTCTACTACAATTACTGTATCTTTTACAACATTCCATGGAAAACTTGTAGCTCTTAATCTTACATTATAAATACCTGCTTGTGGATATTCGTATACAGGACTGTTTAAATCTGATGAATCACCATTGTCAAAATACCACATAAAGCTGTTGTTGCCAGAATGGATAGTCGTTGTATTTTCAAACAATACTGCCTCTCCTAAACAAATTGATGCTGGAAATACAAAGTTTGGTTTTGGGGTTGGTGCTACGACCAAAGTTCTTACAACTGTTGAATCACAAAAATGTGGTCCTAAATCTGAGTAATTAACTGAAAATGTAATGAAACTATCCAAAAACTGTGATCTTGGAATATAGGTTAATGTGCCTGGACCTGATGGTGATGGTGCAACTAATGTATATTGTGTGTCTGGAACCACTACATTGTATCTAGTTCTAGCTACCACACTGTTTAT
>JAUXOK010000018.1 GCA_030682255.1 Bacteroidota bacterium
GAAGAAAGCATCAATGTATATCCAAATCCAAGTACAGGAATCGTTAACATCGATTTAAAAGGAGCAATGACCCAAAATGCAACTTTAGAAGTATTCAACGCCATGGGACAAAAAGTATTGAGTCAAATCTATACAGATGCAGTTGGTAAGTTTGAAATCGACTTAAGCGGCAATGCAAAAGGTGTTTATAATATCAAATTGATTGTAGATGGACAAGTGGTAAGCAAGCTTATCGTATTACAATAATCAATTTTATCACATATCAAAAAGGGCAGCTATTAGCTGCCCTTTTTTTGTTTATAAATATTATGAATAAATAAATTTACAGATTCTATTTTTATATCTTATTTAAATAGTTCAATTTTGCACCCATTATGACAGTATTAGTTGGAAAAAAAGCACCGCACTTTAGTGCATCAGCCGTAATAAACGGAGAAGAAATTGTTGAAAATTTTAGTTTAGAGCAATATTTAGGGAAAAACCATGTAGTATTTTTCTTTTACCCTAAAGATTTTACCTTTGTTTGCCCTACAGAATTGCACGCTTTTCAAGCGCAATTAGACGAATTTGAAAAAAGAGGAGTGAAAGTTGTTGCATGTAGTACAGATACTGAAGAAAGTCACTATAATTGGTTGCAAATGCCAAAAGACAATGGTGGAATTCAAGGTATTACTTATCCAATAGTAGCAGATACGTCAAAAACTATCAGTACAAATTTTGGAGTATTATTTGGAAGTTATGATTACAATGATCATGGTAACTTAATTGCGAATGGTCCAATGATAGCTTTTAGGGGATTGTTTTTAATTGATAAAGAAGGGGTTGTTATGCATCAAACAGTTAATCATTTGCCTTTGGGAAGAAGTGTAGATGAGACATTAAGAATAGTTGATGCACTTCAACATGTTGAACAAAACGGAGAAGTATGTCCTGCCAATTGGGAAAAAGGGCAAGATGCTATGGATGCTTCATTTAAAGGTGTTGCGGAATATCTAAGTAAACATTAATTAATAATTTTAATTTTTAAAAGAGAACTTATTTTTATAGGTTCTCTTTTTTTTATTTTCTGATATCCTTTATTAATAAATTGATATTTACTTCAAAAGGAATTAAATTCTTCAATGTTTAATGATTTTTTTAAAACTTAAATATTCGTATACAAAAAAAGGAGAAAAATAATTTTCTCCTTTTTTAAGATTTATATTTCTTATTAACGTTTTTCAGCAATTCTTGCAGCTTTTCCACTCAAACCTCTCAAGTAGAATATTCTAGCTCTTCTTACTTTACCAACTTTGTTTACTTCAATTTTACTAATGTTTGGTGAATGTAAAGGAAATATTCTCTCAACACCTACACCATTAGAAATCTTTCTAACAGTAAAAGTAGCATTTAATCCTGAATTTCTTCTTTGAAGAACATCTCCTTGAAATAACTGAATTCTTTCTTTATTTCCTTCTTTGATTTTATAATGAACTGTTACTTTATCACCAGCTTTAAATTCTGGAAGTTCAGTTTTTAGGTATTCTTGTTCTACGAGTTTAATTAAATCCATGATGTGTAATTAATTTGGGTTTGCAAAAATAGAGTTTTTTTATTTAAGTGCAAAACTTTTTTGCAATATATATTTTTTTGAATAATAAATTCTTTAACAATGCATTATTTATATGATAATGAATGCTTTACTATTTTTAATGAGTGTTAAAAGGTGAATAGATTAAAATATATGATGAAATATTTTAATGTCATTTTTTTGTCAATTTTTTTAATTTATATGGGGGGTTAAGTTAAATATTCGGTTACATTTGCATATACATTCTCAAAATATGGAATTAAATTTTACAAAATCAGCAAAACAGTTTTCCCTTATTTTATTTTTGATAATAGGTTTTAATTTTCAAATAAAGGCACAAATTTGTAACGTTATTGGAGATTCAATAGTATGTGAAAATGAAGTTGTTACTTATACCACATCTAATACAGGTGCTGGATTCACTTATCAGTGGAATGCCTTAGGTGGTGTTGTTGTTGGTGTTGGTTCAAGTATCAATGTAACATGGTCAAATCCCGGTTCTGGCCAAGTTAATTTAGTTGTGAGAAATGCGCTCAATCAAGTTGTTTGTACAGCAACAAAACTTATAACAATTTATGCCTCACCGAAGCCATTTATTCTGCCTTCTTTTGTGGCATTATGTGGGGCTCAAGATTCCATACGAAAGGGAGGTGGTTCTTCAGGGCAGGATAGAAAAGGGAATGAATGTCTAAGTGTTTGTGATTCAACATGGGTAACATATACTGTAATCAATCATCCCGGGAGCACCTATTCTTGGCAGGTTTTAGGGAGTGCTATTGTTGTTCCCAGTATTACCAATTCTATTCAAGTTAAATGGACTGGTGTTGGTTCTGGTTCTATTAAAGTTACTGAAACGAGTGTTCATGGTTGTATAGGGATTGATGAATTATGTGTTGTTGTTGTTGCTAAGCCAAATGCATCTTTTACTTCGTTACCAGCAGCGGTTGGCGGTATAATTAATGCTTGTTTGAATCAAAGTATACAATTTATCAACACATCTAATACAGGTGGTGGAAGTCCACTTTGGACTTATACTTGGGTTTGGGGTGATGGTAATACAACTGTTTTAAGCGGAGCGGGATCTGGTAATTCTAGCCATATGTACACTTCAGCAGGCTCTTATAATTTGATGCTTATCGTTGAAAATGAATGTCATTGCAAAGATACAGCTTTTGTTAAAGTAGTTGTAGATAACAAGCCAGGTCCAGATATTCAGTGTGTAAGTACTGTTTGTCCTGGAACAACAGTAACATATAATACCACTGCAATTTGTCCAAATTATTTATGGTCAGTTGTTAATGGAACTATCATTGGTAGTAATACTAACCAATCTGTAACTGTTTCTTGGGGTTCTGTTGGACCAGGGTATCTAACTCTTCAAACTCTGGGATGTTCAGGAACATGTACTGCGCCAACAACTGTAGTTGTGCCTATAATACCATCAGTTGCCACCATTTCAGGTAAACCTTTGGTTTGTGAGTTTGAGTGTGAAGAGTATCGGATATCTTGTACCATTCCTATTGATAGTATTAAATGGACGGTACCTGCAGGGGTTACAATTATTACAGATTCAATTAATGTCAATGTGATTAAAGTGTGTTTTTACAACACATTATTTACTTTTGGAAATATAACTGCAACATATTATCATAATACTCCTGGTGCTGTTCCACCATTGTCTTGTGGAGGGGTAGCAACATTAACTGTTATAAAAAGGCCAAAATTGTCTTTGTTTTATCCATCGGAAATTTGTGATTTAACAACATTGGGAGGTACCCATAATACATCATCTACTGGCAATATTCAATGGGAGATTTTTCAATCTGGTAATCCTATGCCAGTGGCTTCAAGCATACAATCGGCTTCGTTTTTCTACAGTCCATTTTGGGTTTGGGGACCAGGCACTTTCACTATCACCGCTACTGATTTAAGTGGTAATTATTGCAATTCGCCTCAAAGCTTTGTTTTAAAGGTTAACCCAATTCCGCCACCACCAAATGCTATTACTGGAGAAACTCAAGTTTGTCCAAATTCTCCTTACCAATATTTAGGATTTGCGACATCAAGTAATCTTTCTTTAATGTGGAATATTACTGGAGGAACACCATCAACAGCTTCAGGCCCATTTGTTTCAATACTTTGGGGCCCATCTGGTCCTTATAATATATCGTTAACACAATTAGATCCAAAAACAGGCTGTCAATCCACACCGATCACCTATAATGTTAATAGCAATTTGCCATTATCACCTTCAGTAATCACCGGAGCTACATCAGCTTGCAATAATTCTAATACTTCTAATTTTTATTCAACATCTTCACCCGGAACAAATTTTGTTTGGAGTATTTCTCCTGCCATTGCAGGAAGTGTGATGTCGGGCAATAATACACCCAATATATCAGTTCAATGGAATAATTGGACAGGCTTAGCTACCATCACTTTGGTTAGAACCGTTTGTGGCACAAGTGTTTCAACAAATTATACGGTGAATGTTATTGCTCCACCAGCCCCTACTATTTCTGTGCCTACCTCTGTATGTCAAGGTTCGTCTGCTACCATGTCATCTTCTACTCCTGGAGCAACATTTACATGGAATTTTGGTGATGGCGGAACAGGTTCAGGTAGTCCTGTTAGTCATGTTTATAATACAGCGGGCACTTATATTGTTACCCTTACTGCTACCTATACGGGCACATGTACAGGTATTGCTGTTAGTTTTGCTACCATAGTTGTTAATCCTCGTCCGAATGTTTCAATCTCTACGCCTGACCCCAATATTTTCTGTGGTACCGTTGGTAATGTCAATATGTATGTTGCTTCACCTGCTATTTCAACTACTTACCAGTGGTTTAGGGCTCCTTCAACAAGCGTAGGGACTGGAACATCCCATACATCTAATATTTTAGGGTCTTATTATGTAGTGGCTACCAATGCTTTTGGATGTCAAGGTACAAGTAATACCATCTTAATAGATACCAATTGTGTAAATTGTATCCCTGATCCTAATTACTCAGTTAATTTTAACATCATTAAACAAGGCTGTAACAAAGATAGCTTTGTTGGCACTTTCACATCAGGTGCATCTAGTCCTTCTTATAATTTTGACGACCCTTATGGAAGTCCAAATGTAGTTTCAGCTAGCAATGCTAGCCATGTGTTTCCAGAGCCAGGATACTATAGAGTTAAATTTTGTGTAAATGTTCCCAATACTACTAATACAGACTCATGTAGAATATGTAAAATAAAAGTAGATACCATAAAATACATTGCCAATTTTATTCCATCATTGTCTTGTGTTGCAGGTTCAGGTTCTGTTCAAGTAAATTTATTAAACACTACCAAAATATTATCTGGTTTTCCAACCCCATCTTATGCTTGGAGTTATAACGGTAATCCAACATTTAGCACGGTCGCCAATCCTACCATCTTATTGCCATCAGGTACCTATAACTTTACACTGGTAGTAAATGGCAATTGCGTAAGAACTATTTCAGTAGTTATTCCTGCTTTGCCAATCGCTAATTTTACAAGACCTGATTCTGTTTGTGTAAATGTCCCTGTCTTGTTTACTAATACCTCTACAGGTGTATTTGTTAACTCTCAATGGACATTCAGTGATGGTGCTAGCTCTCTAATCAATTCGCCAACTAAAACATTTGCTTCTTCGGGATTGATATCAGTTAAATTAAGAATTACAAATTCGTTTGGTTGTAGAGATTCCATTACCAAAACTATCAGGGTTTTACCTAATACTCTCAATGTTTCTATTTCTGCCACAGGCCCTACAAGTTTTTGTGAAGGCGATAGTGTGACTTTGGTTAGAACAATTTTAAATGGCTATCCTGGCTATTCTACGTTATGGTCTACAACACAAACTACCCCTTCTATCAGTGCAAAATATACAGGACAATATTACGTTGATGTTACAGATTCAAAAGGATGTTTTGCACGATCAAACGTAATCGATGTATTAGTTCATCCTAAACCCAGACCAAATATCACAGGTCCAAATTCAGTTTGCAGTGGTAAAAATCCAGAATTCTCTGTTAATTATCCATCTTCTCCCTACACCATCGCATGGCAATTGAACGGCAATTTTTGGTCTAATCAATCCAGTATGTTCGTATTTAATCCGCCTGTTGGTAATCATGTTGTGACAGTTCAAGTATTAAGTCCAGATGGTTGTGTTGGATACGACACAATGTTGTTTATAGTTCATCCATTGCCCAATGTTTTTGTAGGTCCAGCAGCAAATTTATGCGAAGGTGTTGTGCATACATTAACTGGTGGAAGTAGTTCTACTAATATTATTGCTCAATATTGGAACACTGGTGCCAATACAAATTCTATCAATGTTTCAAACTCAGGTGTTTTTGTTTACACAGTTGTAGATTCCAATGCTTGTAGAAATTCTGCTTCTAAAACCATACACCCTTTGCCTGATTTTTGTGGATTTGTTTCTGGTTGTTATGAAATTTGTGATACAGTTAAAAAACTAGTTTGGTATGCGCCAAAAGGATATGCAACTTATCAATGGTATTATAATGGCAACCCATTGCCATGGGCTACCAATGATACTATACATATACCTTTGTATAAAGCAGGAACCTACACTGTGATGTTAACAAGTGTTTATGGTTGTTCTAAAATGTCGCCAAGTGTAAATATTAAATTTATTAATTGTGGAAACTGTATATCGAATATCAATGTTAAAATAGATTGTGGGCCTGTCAATTCAGTAGGTTATCAAACATACAGTGTAAGTATGCAAATAACAAATAATCTGTCTGCTGGGGCTGGTGTATCAGTCAGTTCGCCCAATGGAACCATAACAGGACTAAGTCCTGGTACACTTGCCTTAGGTGTCAATACAGTTAGTTTTACCTTTACGGATATTCCTCCTGTGGATATTGGTATTTGTTTCACTGTCACCATTTTTAATAAAAATAAAAAATGCGATACAACCATTTGTTTAGAACTGCCACCTTGTGAAACTAATTGTGAAAAATCTGTTAAAATTAAATCTATAGAATGTGCTGGTTATGATGCATCAGGTAATCCAATGTATTATGTTTGTGCTGATGTGTTTTGGGGAGGAAGTAATGGCTCACAATTAACCATCAATAATGTGTCTGGTTCTTTTATGCCAAATCCAATAACAATAAATAATGGCACACAAACGCTCTGCTTTACTTATACAGACTTGCCTCCAACTTCATCTTTTACAACTTTCTATTTCAGTTTCTTTGATTCAATTTCCAATAAGATTTGTAGAGACTCTGTTAGGGTTCAATACAAACCATGTGCTAAAGAATGTAATTTTGGGATATATGGGATTTGTGTTCATTGCAAAGAAATTACTGCTTCAGGACCTTTATATAACATTGAATTAACTATTAACAACACTGTTGGGTCGGGTGCTACTGTTTCAATATTGCCAATAAGTGCAGGTGTTTTTGGAACGCCAAATCCTTCAACTGTTCCTTCTGGAATTAGCACCATTAATGTGCCTTTCACAGATATTGGTGTTAGAGATAGTATAATTTGCTTTAGAGTTTTATTAACGTTAAATGGCAGTTCATGTTGGCAAGACGTCTGTGTTTATTTGCCTATTTGTGATGATCACAATAGCAACATCAATATCACAGATGTAAATTACTTTAGTGTTTCGCCAAATCCAACTAACGAAATAGCTCAAATTCAATTCAATGCAGTTAACTCTGATAATAATTATATAGAAGTTAAGGATTTGAATGGTAAAGAAATTTACATACAAAAATTAGATTATAGCTCTACAGAGCTTCAATTGTCTGTTAGCGATTGGGCTCCTGGAGTTTATTTCGTAAGTATGAAAAACAATGGTGTGTTTAGAGGAAGTATTAAGTTGATTGTTCAATAAAAATATTACAAAAGTAAATATAGAAATTCGAGAAATTAATAATACTGTAAGCTCCCCCAAAAAAATGTACACATTAAAATTAGATAAAATTAATTGTTAATAACACCTAATTGCTTTATTTTTTTAAACCTAATTGAAAAACTAGATTAAAAAAATAATATGATTTCATATGATGAACTAAATATCCCATTTTAAATAAAACAAATTAGAGAATTAAAAAATCTTACGCGTGAATTTGTTGCAGCTGAACTTAATGTTGATACTCGAATTTATTCATACATTGAATCTGGCAAAAGCAACATAACTGTTAAAAGGCTTTATGAATTGTGTAATATTTTCAATTGCTCTCTTGAGGAGTTTTTAAAATTCACCTCTGGTAATAGTTTCAATTATACTGTCAAGCAAGAAGAAGGTAATCAAGGTGCTAATATCAATTACCAAGAAGTTAAAAATGAAAAGGTATTATATTTCTTCTCTTATTAAAGTAAAAGATGAAATAATCAAAACCAAAGACCAAATTATCAATGTACTCAATAACGAAATTTCAAGTATGAAAAAATGAGTTAATTGATTTCCTTCTTTTTTTATCAAATCATGCCAAATAGCAATTGGATGATTTCATTATATAATCCAATCATCGGATAATGTATCAATCCTCAAATCATACCCGATTGATTGGTTTTGATAATTATATAATTGTATCATCAAATAATCTTCAAATCATATCATCATATAATCAAATTGCGTTACACCGCAAAACTTTCTCCACAACCGCATGTGCGTTTGGCGTTAGGATTGATAAATTGAAATCCTTTGCCATTCAATCCATCGGAAAATTCCAATTCTGTGCCTGCCAAATATAAATAACTTTTAAGGTCGCAAACGATTTTGATATCTTCGTGCATAAATTCTTGGTCGCCTGCTTTCATTTCGTTGTCGAAATCTAAGTCATAACTTAAACCGCTACAACCGCCTCCCTTTACCGAAACCCTAACAAAATAGTCAGGACCCATATTTTCTTCACCCATCAATTGATGAACTTTTTTTATTGCATTTTCTGTAATTGTTATCCCTGCAGACATAATTTATTTATAGTTTAATTATTTATTTTTCAAAGGCAACAATGCTGCTGCGCGGTTTGATTTTTGAATTTTTGAATTTTTGATTTGTAATTTTAATTGCTAAGAATAGAATTGATATGATAATTTTTCATTCTATTTCACACACTTAACTAATAACCATTAACCACCCACCAATTAATAGTGCTTCTTATTATCTTCAATTGGTTCTAAGCCGTTTTTAACCCTATAATCATTAATGGCAGATTTGATAGCATCTTCTGCTAAAACACTGCAATGAATTTTAACTGGTGGTAATGCCAATTCTTCTACAATGTCCATGTTATCTATGCATAATGCTTCATCAACGCTTTTTCCTTTAAGCCACTCTGTTGCTAAAGAAGATGACGCAATGGCACTGCCACAACCAAATGTTTTAAATTTGGCATCTTTAATAATACCGGTCGTTTCATCTACTTCTATTTGCAAACGCATGACGTCTCCACACTCCGGTGCACCAACAAGTCCAGTACCAACTTGTTTGCTTGCTTTATCTAAAGTTCCAATATTTCTTGGATTACTGTAGTGATCGATTACTTTTTCTGAATAAGCCATAATTTATTTTATTAATGTTTTTATTGTTTTTTTATTTGTATTAATGCTGCTTCGCAATTGATTTTATAATTTTTGGTTTTAATAAATACCGTTAAAGTGTATTTTTGATTGTAATTTAATTATTTATCAATTTATATCCCTTTTCCCTAATTCCTTTTTCCTAGTTCCTATATCCTATTCCTCAATGTTCAGCCCATTGTATCGATTTTAAATCAATCCCTTCTTTAAACATTTCCCACAAAGGACTCATTTCTCTTAATTTTAAAACAGCTTCTTTTACATGATTGATGGCATAATCTATTTCCTCATCTGTTGTAAATCTGCTTAAACCAAATCTAAGAGAAGAATGCGCCAATTCATCGTCTAAACCTAATGCTTTTAATACATAACTTGGCTCGAGACTAGCGCTTGTACAAGCAGAACCAGAGGAAACCGCTATGTTTTTAACCCCCATGATTAAACCTTCGCCTTCAACATATTTAAAAGACATATTACTAACATGTGGCAAACGATGTTCAACGCTGCCATTGATGTAAGATTCTTCTAAAACCAACAACTCTTTTTCAAGCCTATCTCTCATTTTAGAAATTTTCGCTGTATCTGCATCCATTTCCAATCTACACAATTCGCAAGCTTTTCCAAATCCAACAATACCAGGCACATTCAAAGTACCGCTTCTCATGCCTCTTTCGTGTCCGCCCCCATCCATTTGTGCTGTCACTTTCACTCTAGGATTTTTTCTTCTAACATACAATGCGCCAACTCCTTTTGGACCATACATTTTATGTCCTGTAAAACTTAATAAATCTATGTTGTCAGCGATTACATCCACTGGAATTTTGCCAACTGCTTGTGTAGCATCTGTATGAAACAAAATGCCTTTTGATTTACACAAAGCGCCAATTTCTTTCATCGGTTGAATAACGCCTATTTCATTGTTGGCATACATGATACTTATTAATATGGTACTAGGTTTAATTGCTTCCTCAATTTGAGCAAGAGTAATCAAACCTTTTTCATCAGTTTTAAGATAAGTTATTTCAGCACCTAATTTTTCTAGATGTTTGCAAGTGTCTAAAACCGCTTTGTGTTCGGTTTCAATGGTGATAATATGATTGCCTTTAGCAGCATACATTTCAAAAACACCTTTAATAGCTAAATTATTAGATTCTGTAGCACCACTTGTAAAGATTATTTCTTTCTCATTTGCGTTTATCAATTGTGCGATTTGTTCTCTTGCATAATCAACGGCTTCTTCAGCTTTCCAACCAAAAGGGTGATTTCTGCTAGCTGCATTACCAAAATTTTCGGTAAAATATGGAATCATTATTTCCAATACTCTTGGGTCCATTGGAGTAGTGGCGTTGTTATCTAGGTATATGGGTAGTTTTAACATTGTTCTTATTTAGACTAATTCTATTTTGCAAAGATAATGACAAATATCATTTTTTGTAATAGAATTTATTTATAAACAAATTTGAGTGTTAAAATGTTTGCGCTAACATTTGATATCTGAAGCCAGAGAAAACACCATAACCATTGATGATGTTGTTTGAAATTGGTATTGGTTCTGAAAAAGGATCATTGACAATTGAATTTTGGGTTTTATACCTTTTGATATATTCAAAACCTTCTTTCGTATGGTTAACAACACTAAGTGTAACTTTTGATTCTCTAAAATAACGAAATTGATCATCATTAAAAAAATAAGTATTTATTTTGAATCTTATTTTCAGAATTGGTTTATCAAAATTTGAAATGTAAATCTGATTGTTTATAACTGTATATTCATTTTCTGATTCTATAGGTATTAAAGTAAGTCCTCTAAAACTATAGGGAACTCTCAAATTAGAATCTTTAAAAAATATATTAGGTGTTATTTCCAAGTATTTCCCTTCATCCAAATTATTATTTTCCAAATTAATATCAATGGTTTTAACACCATCAAAATTATATTTTTGTTGATATACTTGTGATTCAACATTAAAGTTCAACACCCTTACAGTATCTGGAATAAAACTAAAAGACTGAACTTTGGGGAAACCAGGGAAATAGGCTTCCATGTTATATGTTATATTTTTTAATGGTTTAACACCTCCGCCTTGGTAGCATCTGCATTGACTATTAAAAATTAAGGAATCAATTAAAGTATTTTCATGCAATATTTTAACATAAGCCTTAGGATGTTCTAATATTCGATAGGGCGCATTATCAAGTGGAGATAAACTTTTAAAAACAAAAGCTCTAAAAGAGGTGTCTGGACTAAAATAACAGTTAACCACCAGTTGACTTTTGTGAAATGGATAATCTTCTATTTTCTCTGTTTTTTCACAAGCAGAAAAAATTAATATTATTAATGAAATCATCAAATTGAAATATGTTCTATTTGCTCTCATATATATATATCAAAATTTGATATTGCTTTTGTAAAAAGTCAAACCGCCAAAAACACCATAGCCATTCAAAATATTATTGGACATTGGAATTGGTTCAGCAAAAGGATCGTCAAGATTGTATTGCTGAATATGTAATCTTCTGATATATTCAAAAGTATTTTTGGAACAATTTGTAACTTGAATTTGTAAACTATCTTGATTTTGAAAATTATTGTAAGTATATTCTCTAGACTCTCTTCTTATACTTATGCTCGTTAACTTCTGTCCATTGGTTTTTACATACAGTTTATTATCAATTTTTTCAAACTCATAAATTTTGTTATTTAAAGTTAAATCATCCAAGTTTTCGTAAAAATAAAAATAACCATTGGTATCACTCTTTATCAGGCGATTAACCTCAATAATCATAAAATCATTATTACGATGAATATCAGAAAAACTCAAATCAATATTTAATGTCAAAACATTTGAATTGTCAAATTTCTTTAGAAATTTAGAAACTTTAACTTCCTTAAGTTCCATCAAGTCTGGAGAAATATCCTCACCATATACTTTTTCGTATCTTGGAAAATAAGCTTCAAATTTGTATTTCACATTGGGTTTGGGGAATTTATGACTATAATAACACTGTTGATTAATGTCATATCCAAAAGAATCAAAAAACACATCATTTTCATATAGCTTCACATAAGCGTTGTTGTGTATTAGTTCTTTGAAAGGCGCATTGTCAAGTGGAGATAAACTTTTATACATATATAACTTAATAGCACTATCAGGACTAAAAAAACAATTAACCACCAATTGGCTTTTGTGCAACGGATAATCCTCAATCTTCTCGGTTTTTTCGCAAGATGAAAAAAATAAAATGGCTATTATTAAAATTAAATATCTCATGTTTTTAAAATTTAAAACCTAGATTTAATGATGGCAGTATTGGAAATAATCCAACCCTTGTAATTTGTTTATTGCCTTTAAAGTCGGTGCCAATGCGGTAGTAAAAAGGATTAATTCTACTGTAAGTGTTATAAATACTGAAATTTAAATCTAACATCCCCCATTTTTTCTTATAATGTCTTGTTACACTTAAATCTAATCGGTGATAATCGGCAAATCTAAAATTATTTCTACCTGAGTATGTAAACACTGTTCCTGACCAACTACCTCCAGGCAAATGACCAGGATAAGCGCCTGTTGGCATAGTCAGCGCGTTGCCTGTTCTAAATACCCAAACCAAACCGTAATCCCATTTTTCATTTTCTTTGTAATTTAATACAAAAGAAACATCATGACGACTATCATATTTGTAGTAAAACTCTTTGCCAAAATTTAACTCAGGAATGGTTCTTTTAACCCAAGACAACGTGTATCCTATCCAACCCGTCAAATTCCCAGATTTCTTTTGAGCTAAAAATTCAAATCCATAAGCTTTGCCATTGCCTCTTGCTACTTTGTTTTCCCATGAATTGTTGACATTTAAAAATGAAGCCCCTTCTTTGAATTCAATCACATTTCGCATGTTTTTGTAATAGGTTTCAAACGTCAATTCAAATTTTCCTACCATCTTTGCCAAACCAACTGCCACTTGGTTAGATTTCATTGGTTTAACTAAATTAGTTGCAGGAACCCATAAATCATTAGGCAAACCTATTGTGTTGTTAGTTAACAAATGAATGTTTTGAACCATATTGGCATAAGAACCTTTTAAAGACAATGTTTTATTTAAAAGATACCTAAGTGCTACTCTAGGTTGTATAGATGGAAAAAAACTTTTTTTATAATTGTAGAGATTAAAATGAAGCCCATAATTTAATTTCAATTGTTTAGAAAAATCAAAATCATCTTCCAAATAAGCACTCATTTCCACAGATTTAGTTACGCCACTTCCAAACGTGGTATCAATACTTTTTTCACCTGTTTTTCTAAATACAATTGAACTTTGACCAGGTACAAAACGATGATAAATAGCAGATAGACCAAATCTTATGTAGTGTCGTCCTTGATTGTATTCAGCATCACTTTTTAATGTGATATCATTTATTTTACTTCCAAATCCATTAAAATTGTATTGTTCGGTTAAACCAGTGTCTGTTTGTTCACTGTTAGAAAAAGACTCATCAATTTCATAAAAATACTTTGTTAAATTCAGTTGTGTGTTTACAAATAGATTTTTGTTGATGATTTGATTAAATCTTAGTGTTGCCAATTGATTCCCCCACTGATTTCTAGCTAAACTTTGCTCTTTAATCACATTGCCATCATATAAATATGTGTATGGCTTATTTTCTTGATAAAACCTATCAACACCATTGTAATAACTAAAATATAACCTGTTTTTAGCATTTAATCGCCAATTTACTTTGCCATTAAAATCTGAAAAGAAATAACCTTGTCTTAAATTGGGGTTACCTGAACTTAATCTTAAAATTGGTTGTAACATTAAATCCAAATAAGTTCTTCTAGCCGAAACCATAAACGAAACTTTATCCTTTATAATTGGACCTTCGAAAGTAAATTTGCTAGCTAATGCACCAATACTGCCCTCGCCTTTAAATTTTTTCATATTACCATCTTTCATTGAAATATCAAGAACACTGCTTAATCGACCACCATATCTTGCAGGAAAACCACCTTTCAACATTTGAACGTTATTAATAGCATCAGTATTGAAAACAGAAAAGAAACCAAATAAATGTGAGGGGTTATAAACCATAGCTCCATCTAATAATATTAAATTTTGATCGGCACCACCACCTCTCACATATAATCCTGTACTGCCTTCTGATCCGCCTTTTATGCCTGGCATCAATTGAATAGCCTTTAAAATGTCAGTTTCTCCCATAAACCTTGGCAACATCTTTATTTGATTCATTGTGATGTTGATGGTGCTCATTTGAACTTCTTCCACAATTTTTGACTCTTTTTTTGTTTTAACTGTAACATTACCAAACAAAACACTTTCCTGAGCTATTGGAATAATAATTGGCATTGGTGTATTTTTATTAACAGATAAATAGGTTTGTTTATAACCTAAATGAGAAATACTTAATATGATTGTATCTTCTTGGTATTTTAAACTAAAATAGCCGTAGTTATTACTCAATGTGCTTCCAGATCTATTCAAAACCTTGATATTAGTACCTATTAATTTTTCCTGAGATGAAGAATCTTGTACATAGCCATAAACAATATTTTGAGACTTTAATTGAAATATACATAATGTAAAAATTAGAAATGCAAATAGCTTTTTTAACATAGATTTTTGGTAAACGCAAATAAAACAAAATTATTGTATAATTTTGTATGAATTAATTTTTAATGAACAAAATCGAACATATTGGCATAGCAGTTAAAGATATTGAAGCCTCGAACAATCTATTCTCTAAAATACTGAATACACAACCCTATAAATCCGAAATGGTAGAAAGCGAAGGTGTGATTACCAGTTTTTTTATGGTTGGAGAAACCAAAATTGAACTTTTACAAGCTACACATTCTGAAAGTGCTATTGCAAAATTCATTGATAAAAAGGGCGAAGGTATTCACCATATTGCTTTTGGAGTAGATGATGTGGAGTCTGATATTAAAAGATTACAAATTGAAGGCATAGAAATGATTCACCAAAAGGGAAAATCTGGCGCTGATAATAAAACCATTGCTTTTGCTCATCCCAAATCAACCAATGGCGTTTTAATAGAAATTTGTTCTGATACCAATGATAAGCAACTTATTTAATCCAAAGATTGTCTTATGAAAATGAAGTATTGTTTTTTTATATTGTTTTTTCAATTAAGCTATTCACTTACAGCACAGCTTATACCCTATAGAGTTGGCGAAAAATGGGGGTATAGTGATACAAGTGGCCTTATTAAAATTGCACCTAAATATCAAGAAACCCATTTTTTTGAAAACAACTTTGCCTTTGTAATGAAAGATAGTTTTTACTATGGTATTAATACTTCTGAAAAAATCCTATGCGGGCCATTTAAATACCACGGTGATTTTTCATCTGGATTGTGTCAAGTTATTGATACCAATCAACTTAATTATTATATCAACTACGATGGCAAGAAAGCATTTAACCAAAACTTTGACATTTGCGAGGGTTTTTCAGAAGGTTTAGCGGTTGTTTCTATTAATAAAAAACTTGGTATCATCAATACCAAAGGCGAATGGATAAAAAAACCAAGTTTTGACACCAGTAGCAGAAGTTTCAAATCGGGTTTTTTATTGGCATTATCCAAGGGTAGATATTTTTATCTAAATAAAAATGGAGAAGAAATGATTTTGCCCAAAAATATGCGTCCTGCAGGTATTTTTAGCGATAACTATGCGCCCGTTTATGTTAAAACTAAAAGTATGGGTGAAACAGACGAAGATATTGAAGTGCTTCAATTTATTGACACCAATGGATTTGATGTTTTAAGGAATTTTATATTTGAAGGCTTTAATTATGCAGAACATATTATGTTAGTTCAAGGTTTTAGAGATGGAAAAGCCATAGTATCTACTCAGAACGAGATTGGATTAGACTATTATTTAATTGATATAAAAGGCAACTTTTCGCCTTTATACAGCTTTGCAAAACATCTTGGCGATTCACTTTTTATAGGAATGATTGGCGTTTATATGCCTGACATTAGAATTATGGATAAAAATCTTTATGTGATGGGACAATTTCAAAACAAACCCACTTATATTGGAGAGTATTCTGAAGGTTTAATTAATGTTAGAAATCCAGATGGCAAATGGGGTTACATAAACAATAATTGTAAAACAATAATTCCGTTTGATTACGATGAAGCATATCCTTTTAAAAATGGGTATGCATTGGTTTTCAAAAAAGAAAGTGGTCTTTTTTACATCAACCAAAAAGGAAAAGCTTTTTATTTCTCAAAATAATAAATCAAAATGAAAATATCACTTATAGCAGCTATCGATGAAAAACATGCAATTGGAGCATCTAATCAATTAATGTGGCATTTACCAGATGATTTTAAATGGTTTAAAACCCACACCAAAGGTAAACCAATGTTGATGGGAAGAAATACAATGTTATCTTTGGGAAAACCATTACCGGGTAGAATTAACTTGGTGTTGTCTTCTTCTAGCAATGATATTATACCTGGATTTATTCATGTGTATAATTGGAATGATGCCAAAATGTTTTTGCCTGAAAATACAGAAGAACTTATGGTTATTGGGGGTGGTAAGGTATATCAAGATGCCATCAATAATGCAGATGTTTTATACATCACCATTGTTAATCATGTGTTTGATAATGCGGATACTTTTTTCCCTAAGTGGAATGCTAACGAATGGCATGAGGTTTTTTCTGAACATCATGCCAAAGATGATAATCATGCCTATTCTTTTGACTTTAAAATTTTGGAGAAAATAAAATAGTTTATCGAATGAGATGAATAACCCCACTGTATTTTTCTTTGTTTTTAAACTCCGGTCGTTTGCTTTTTAATTCTAGGATATAATAATATACACCAGAGGAGAGGTCAGTTCTGTTGTTTTTTATAGTGCCAAGCCAACAGTCTTGTGGTAAAAAACCATTAAAAACTAAAATACCCCATCTATCGTAAATCCAAATTTCGGCTTCGTCACATCCAGGCATAATGCCATCAATAGTGTAACAATCATTTTTGGAATCAAAATTAGGTGTGAAAACATTAGGTACTTTGAGTGTTTTAGTTGGATCACTGGTCATGTCAATGATTAAACTTTGAGTATCAACACAATCACTATTCGGATGTTTTACTTGCAAAATGATTTTAAATTTCCCGTCTTTTAAAAATGTGTGTTTGGGGTTTTCTTCAAATACAAGGTCTGTACTATCTCCAAAATCCCATTGAGGCTGAACAAAATCTGAAGATTTATTTATGAAAGATATTTCTCTGCTGCAATCAACTGTTTCAAATTCAAAATCTGCCTTTGGAACATCTTTAACAATAATTATTACTGAGTCTTCTTCTGAGATATTACAAGAAAATGAATCAATTGAAGTTAGTTTAACTTTATACGACCCTGGTTTTTCAAATAAATGTTTAGTGTTTCTATTGGTGTCTATTGGGCTGCCATCGCCAAAATTCCACTGAAAACTTTTTGCATATTTACTTAAATTCGTAAAATTTACTTCAACTGGTAAGCAACCTTCTTTTGGTGTAGCACTAAATTTAGCATCAACAATAAAATTTATCTGAAAATCTATTTTGAAAACAGCATTACTACATCTTGGGCTTGGATTGTTCCTAAAGGGGACATTAGATGTTACAGGAAAATCCTGATTGCCTCCAGTTTCTGGACAACTTGCACAAACTGATTGATAAACAACGCCTCTTTTATCAAATCTAGAAGTCCCGCCATCTACATGGTCGTCTGTTTTATCTCCTCCAAAATAGGTTGCATATAGCAGACTGTTCGCATTTTTACTCAAAACAAAAAGGTAGAAATCTTTATTGTCCGTTGTAGGTTGAATGGCATTCGAAGTAACAGGAAGTCCTTGAGTAGTTAATGAATGTAAACCGTCATAATCAATTGGACTGCCCCAACCCGAAAAATAAATATTATCGCATCTATCAACAAGAAATGCTGAAGGAGAAAGTTCCGGATTATTGTTTCTATTTCCAAAAGTAGTGGTAAGATTTATATTGGCCAAATTAGGTGAATATCGAACGATAAATTGGCTTTTATTATCCGAACCATATGTATTTGCTGACCGAGATAGACTGCCTTCAGTTTGTCCTGACGCATATATACTGCCGTTTTTATCGATGTCTAAAAAGAAAATTTGATCATATGTATTAGTGCCAAAATAAGTGCTATTTATCAAAAAGCCATTATAGGTCAATTTAGCTATGAATCCATCAGCCCTGCCTCCTGAATAGGTGTTTTTGTGACCATTTACGGCAAAGGCAACGGCATTGCTTGCTGTTCCACCGCCAACATAAATGAATGTGTCATACATCCGAATGGAGTATGCAGCATCATCATTATTGCCTCCTAAATAGGTGCTAAAACGCAATTTTTTCAGGGAATCATCAAAACTAAAAACACAACCATCTTGAGCAGAAGCTCTTGTGTCTTGTATGGCATTCTTTACAGGAAAATTATTGCTTTCAGTAGTGCTTGCTATGTATACATTGTTGTCCTTGTCTACAATGATGTCGCCTCTAAAATCATCTGCGTAATTATAACGCAAAGTCCTTCTGTTTAACCCATCAAAACTAGTGCCCCCAAAATAAGTGCCTCCAATCATATCACTACCATCTTCGGTCAGTTTAACTACAAAAATATCAGTTTGCCCATTGTAACTATTGTCATAAGCATCTGGTGTAACCGGAAAACCATTGGAATAAGTAGTGCCCATAATCAACAAATTATCAAAATTATCTACAACAAGACTGTGTGGGTATTCATCTCTACTGCCTCCCAAATAAGTACTATACAATAATGTGTTGCCAGCGCTATCAAACTTATTAATACCAATATCACACGGTAAATTTGCAGGTGACAAACCTTGACCACCTGAATAAACTGTTTGAAATGCGCCAACTGTTACTGGAAAAGGACCGCCATTGGTTCCAGTTCCACCATCTACTATGCCCGCCCCATATAAATTCGACTTCGAATCGTGGGTGGATGTAAAGCCGAAATTATCTCCTTCGCTACCACTGTATGATGAAAATACTAGCACAGGATCTATTATCAAATCATATTCATTTTGGTAAGCTCCAATTTGAAATGAAACCAAGGTGTAATCTTTGTGTTTAGATAACTTGTAAAAACACTCTACTTGAATTGTATCTCCATGGATAATTTGAAATGCATATGGCTCTTGTTCTATCACTTTTCCAACACTTGTTTCAATTATCAAACACTTGTTTTCTATTTTTACATGTTCGGCAAAACTATATTTCATTACTATTTGATTAGGATTTGCCTTTTTCTTAACAAGAAAATTATGTTTAGATAGCTCATCAAAAGAAATAATTTCCCAATCAATGCCAGGGTATAAATTTTGATATGTAATTTTACCGTATGCTCTTACATTGGTCGACCATTTATTAGGGTCTGATCCTTTATAAAAATGAAATCGTGTTGAGTTTGGTAATTCTTTTTTGATTGAAGTTAGCTTGTTTAAAGAATCACCCATAAATGATACATCAAACCGATGGTATTTTAATGTAAAATCATGTTTGAGCGTTTTGTAATGATGATAATGATGCCAAAAACTATCATATCCAACTTTGTCTTTTAATAAAACAACAAAGCCCTCGTTGGTGTAATAGGTCATGCCACTGTTAAATGCCTTTGTAAATTGAATATTTGCTTCAAATCTACTTTTGTTCTCCATCAAATTTTGACTATTTAAATTGATAAACAGAAAACAAAATATAAACATCGAAAAAAATTTCAAGCAATTTGAGCTATGTGTTTTTATGTTCAACAATGTCAATTTTAATACAAAGATAAACTTTTTATCGTTTTAGTTGTCTGATGAAGATAGAAATTAACTCAATCAAGCTTATTTTTGCCATCTCAAATATCAAATAACCAAAAAATTCATGTCTGAACTAAACGAATTACAAATTCAAAGAAGAGAAAAATTAGAACAACTTTATCAGTTGGGTATTAATCCTTATCCTGCTGAATTATGGGAAATCAACGCCTATTCTCAAGAGATATTAGCCAACTTTAATGCGGAAGAAAATAATTTTCAGTCTGTTTCTATGGCTGGTAGAATTATGAGTATTCAACCTAAGGGTAAGGTTTGTTTTATGAAGATACAAGATAAAGATGGTCGTTTGCAATTATACGTTGGTAGAGACAATGTCTGCCCTGACGAGGATAAAACTTTTTTTGAAAAAGTGGTCCTACATCTTTTAGATATTGGTGATATTATTGGTGTTACAGGCGAGGTGTTTGTTACCAAAACTGGAGAAACTACATTGAGAGTTAAAACTTTAAAAGTACTCTCAAAAGCGCTCAATCCTTTGCCTGTTGTAAAAGAAAAAGACGGTGTTATATACGATGCCTTTAGCGACCCAGAATTAAGACATCGCATGAGATATGTAGATTTAATTGTCAATACACATGTTAAAGATACTTTTATCAAACGTTCTAAAGTAATTCAATCTTTAAGAAATACATTTCTTAAAAGTGATTATTTGGAAGTTGAAACCCCTATTCTTCAAACTGTTCACGGTGGTGCAGCTGCTAGACCTTTTAAAACCCATCACAATGCTCTCGATATTCCTTTATTTCTTAGAATAGCTAACGAACTTTATCTTAAAAGACTAATAGTTGGTGGCTTTGATGGTGTATTCGAATTTGCAAAAAACTTCAGAAACGAAGGTATAGACAAAACCCATAACCCAGAATTTACGGGTCTTGAAATTTATGTAGCTTATAAAGATTACAATTGGATGATGGATTATACCGAAGAAATGATCGAAAAAGTGGCTATTGATGTCAATGGTACTACCCAAGTGAAAGTTGGGGAACAAGATATTAGTTTTGCTCGTCCATACAAACGTATTACGATGTTTGATGCTATCAAAGAACACACAGGTGTAGATATTTCTAAAATGAACGAAGATGAAATCAGACAAGCTTGTAAACAAATGGGTGTTTCAACAGACCCAAGTATGGGTAAAGGTAAATTGATAGACGAAATTTTTGGCGCCAAATGCGAAATGCATTGTATTCAACCAACATTCATCACAGATTATCCAATCGAAATGAGTCCATTAACCAAAAAACATCGCACCTCTCCAGGACTAGTAGAGCGTTTTGAATTATTTGTAAATGGTAAAGAAATTGCAAATGCATATACCGAATTAAACGACCCAATTGATCAAAGAGAACGTTTTGAGGAACAATTGAAATTAGCTGGTAGAGGCGATGATGAAGCTATGCCTTTTGATGAAGATTTTCTTAGATCTTTAGAATTTGGTATGCCACCTACAGCCGGTTTAGGCGTTGGAATAGATAGATTAACAATGATGATGACCAATCAGTCTTCAATTCAAGAGGTGTTGTTTTTCCCTCAAATGAGACCTGAAAGACCTCATTAATAATATCCGTTTTCTATTTAACTGAAAAAGGCAATGTGCAACTAAAGTAAACAACGCCTGGTTCACATTGTCCATTCTTAACCCCTTTTTGATACTTAATAGTAAATGTCATAGTTGCATCACCTGTTGTTGATGATGTTGTAATATTTTGAATTAATCCAATAGGAAGAGAACCGTCTGAATCAGTTGGAACAACTGTAATTCCTAATGGATTATTGATACAAATTTTGTAGTCTTTACCATTTGTTCTGATTTTATTGTTCAGTACAATGGGAACTCCAGTGCCATCTTCAATTCTAAATGATACTTCATAAGGGGTGTTTTTCTCAAGCGAAAAGCCTCCAAAAGTAGGGCTTTTAGGCCCTGGACCATCTTCGTCAGCATATTCTGCAACACTATTAGACGAATCTAAGGTGTTGAAGAATGTAATCATGAAACTGGTGATAGTATCTTGAGGACCTGATGGCAGACTAACAACATTGTTGTCATTATTGCTTCCTTCTTTTTTGCAAGCATTAAAAACTAGTAATACAATTAGAGATAAATAAATAAAGCCTTTTTTCATGTTCAGGCACAAATATAATATAAATTATTTATTCTGCTTCTGCCTCTACTGCTTCAACCTCAGGCACCATTCTTTTCAAAAGATTTTCAATACCTGCTTTTAATGTAAAAGTTGAGGATGGGCAACCACTGCAACTGCCTTTCATAACTACCGTTACAACCCCATCTTTAAAAGATTTGAAACTGATGGCGCCACCATCCATTTCAACTGCTGGTTTTACATGATCGTCTAACAATTTAATAATTTTTGATTCAATTTCGCCTGCTTCATCCGCACTTAAAACTTTATTTTTTAAAATAATTTCTTTGCCACTTTCTATATATGATTTTAAAAATTCACGTATCGGTGTGATGTGTGTTTCCCAAGTTACATCAGGTAATTTGGTGATAGAAATAAAATTATTCATGATGAAAACACCATTGGCAAATGAGTATTTTTCAAAAATTTCAGTTGCTAATGGAGAAGAACCTTCAGCTTTTTCTTTGGTTCTGTAATCCGCACTGTCGTTAGGTAAAATCATTTTACTTACTACAAATTTCATGCTGTCTGGATTAGGAGTTGCCTCTGCGTATATGGTGATAAAATCGCTCATTTGATTTCTTATTTAGAATTATTCTACAAAATTAATAAATTTAACATCAAAGCCATGTATTTTGTTTTGATAATTTTATAGAGTTTCTAAATAAGCCTTACCCAATGCTACATACGAAGCCGCATTTTGAATAATTTTGGTCTTTTGTTCTCCATTAATAGTTTTAATAATTTTAGCTGGAACGCCTAGCACTATACTTTCGGGTGGCACTATCATGCCCTCAGGCACTAAAGCCCCTGCTCCAATGATTGAAAACTGGCCAATTTTTGCACCATTCATTATGGTAGCGTGCATGCCCACTAAAACATTGTTTTCTAAAATCGCACCATGAACAATGGCTGCATGACCAATGATACAAGCTTCACCAATAATTGTTGGAAAACCAGGGTCTGCATGTATCACAGCATTGTCTTGAATATTGGATTGATTGTGTATGGTGATTTTTTCTGTGTCTCCACGAATAACAGCACCAAACAGAATGGTTACCTCATCGCCAATATCAACATTGCCAATTACTCTGGCTGTATCTGCAATGAAAACTTCCTTACCTTTGCTGAAATTTTTTTTGATATTTTCTATAAATTGATTCATGAATAAGCAATATTTAATTACAAACATAGGTAAATTAATTGGTATTTTGCCCGAAGGTGTAAGCGTTTTAAAAGGCAAGGATATGCAACACATTGAAACCATAGACAATGCATTCATCATGGTTCAAGATGATTTAATCGTTGATTTCGGGCCAATGTCAGTATGTCCGAAAAATAATTTTACTGTTTATGATCATCAAGGCAAATGGTTAATGCCCGGTTTTGTAGATTCACATACCCATGCTGTTTTTGCCACTGCTAGACATCAAGAATTTGTGATGAGAATTCAAGGTAAAACTTATGTTGAAATTGCCAACGAGGGTGGGGGCATACTTAATTCAGCTAAAAAACTAAGAGAGATGGATGAGGAATTGCTATACCAAAAAGCTTTAGTTCATATCAACAATGCAATAGCTTGCGGCACTGCCGTTATGGAAATAAAAAGTGGTTACGGATTAAGCACAGAAGCTGAATTGAAGATTTTGAGAGTAATTAAACGCTTAAAAAACACTGTTCCCATTAAAATTCTTTCTACTTTTTTAGGAGCACATGCCATTCCAACTGAATACAAAGAAAATCGAGGTGCTTATATCGACCTAATTATCAACGATATGTTACCACAAATAGCCAAAGAAAAATTGGCTGATTTTATGGATGTGTTTTGTGATTTTGGATTTTTCACCCCCCAAGAAACCGATGTGTTATTAAAAGCAGCCGAACAATACGGTATCAAAGCCAAAATACATGGTAACGAATTGGGCATCAGTGGTGGCGTTCAAGTGGCGGTTAAAAACAATGCTTTATCAGTAGACCACCTCGAACACATTGGACAAGAAGAGATAGAATGTTTGTTAAGCAGCGAAACCATACCTGTGGCATTGCCGGGCAGTTCTTTTTTCCTGAAAATACCTTATACACCATGCAGACAAATGATAGATGCGGGTTTGCCTGTAGCCATAGCGTCCGATTTTAATCCGGGCAGCAGTCCACATTACAACTTATGGTTTACATGGAGTTTGGCTTGTTTATACAACGGCTTGTTGCCCAACGAAGGTTTTAATGCACTCACCATCAATGCAGCAAAAGCTTTGGGGTTAGAAAAAGAATATGGCAGTATTACCAAAGGCAAAAAAGCTGCCTTTATTACAACCCGTGCTTTTGAATCCATCAATGAAATGCCCTATTGGTTTGGGGTGAATCATTGTATTGAAAATAGAAATTAACTATAGTTTCAGTCCGAAACCAAACATCCATCCGTAAGTCCCTAAAGTGGTTGTTGGCGATTGCTTTAAATAACGACTGCCGTTGCCCACAGATTGATACCATTTTTTTCTTGAAAAATCCCAATTGTAGTTTCCCTTTACAAAAACACAAAAGTGTCGTCCTAAATCATGTCTTACATCTAATTCTGTTCCAATAATGATAGCTGGATTAAAAAATTTAACTACATCAAGATTAGTAAAACCATTGATATTTGGACTTGAAAACCCTGGATTTTTCTCAACTAATAAATTTAGTCTTTTATAAGCCAATAAGCCTGATAATGACAAAGAAAAACGCTGTTTATGAACAAATTCATACCCTAAAAATCCAGATATTGAACTGCCTCCCATTCTGTATTTTGCTTCGGTTCCATTAATTTCATTTCTAAATAAGCCACTTATAGAGTACCCAAACCTGGCCCTATCTTTATAATTATTGAATCCAATATGATACTGAAATACATTGTTCGAAAAACTGTTGCCAGCTATTGTTTGATTGAGGTTGTTAAACTGATAATAGGATTGACCAAAACCAATGTCTAAGTATTTTTTTTCATTATCCGAACTAGACCACTTGCTTAAATTTGGGTTTTTAACAACTATGAGGTATTGATAATGTTTTCGTAAAAAAGTGTCCTTTGCTCCAATTTTCATTAGTCTTGAATCTTCGATACTTGATAAACTATAATATTTTTCTAACTCTTCGTTAGTTTCTTTCTGTCCAAAATAGTTGTAATTTGAAGAATTTTCATAGAAAATGCCTATGCTTATAATTTTAGAATCAGGCAATTTATTTTGAATCCTTTTTGCCAAAGCATTAAATGCCCACCAATTGCATTCGCTATTCAACTCTGTTTGACTGACATGGCATCTGCCAAATTGCCCATAAAATTTTTCAGTGGGGTTTTGTGCCATCAATGACTTAAGTTGATTAAACATATACGTTTCTCGATACACATATTGATGAGGCATAGAACTGTATTTTTCATACTTTCTGAACTCCACCACAGTTTGAATAACCTTATCAAACAACTCAAAATCTTGCTTCAAGTAATTTTGAAAGACAGTGCGATATTGAGAATATTCTCGAATGAGTGTATCAATGGTTTTTGAGTTGTAAAAAGTTGTGTTATTATACTTGTAATTGTCTTCATCATCTTCAATATCATATGTATCCATCGACCTTCTAGACATGAAGTATTTACTAAATGCATTTATATTTTCAATCACAAAAGAGAGGGTATCAGGAACTACCAAATTTGAATCTAAAATTTTCTTCATCAATATAAATCCATCTTCAGGAAAACGCTCAACATCGATACCATAAACACGGATTTTTTTATTTTCGGGATATGTTAAATTCAATTGTCTTAATTTTCTATAAAAATCTAAATATTGTTTGTCGGTATTTGAAGCTAAAAGTTCAAAATAACTTGTATCGTTGTTAATATATTGGTCTATCATATAACCTCTGGAATAACCAAGTTCGATGATGAGATTCTTAAAGTCATATTGATCGTGAAGAAAACTTAAAAGCTCAAGTTTTATTTTTGAATTTGTTTTAACATATTGATGGCTTTCCCCACTCAAAAACACCCGACAGCTATCCAAATCCTTTTTTAATATATCAATTTCGGAAATAAACTTTGCGGAATCTTTCTGTGAATATGACAACAATGTACTTGCAAAAAAACAAAAAATTAATAACAAGTTAAAAATACTTTTCATAAAACACAAAGGTATTTATAATTATGAAATAAAGTTTAAGTTTTGGCGACTAATTAATTGCGTTGGTCAAAAATTTACATTCAATCTGTTATTAGCATAACAACAAAATTAAATGTGATTGAAAATTATATAAATTACATTGATCCTCAAATGTTAACAATATTTGATAAAACTAAGAGTTGATGTTTAAATATTAAATAATAAGCTTATAGAAAACAATAATAAGTCAATTAGTTTTATAATTGCCAAATTTATACTACTTTTGTACCGCAAATAAGCTAATCAATTATTTGCATGTCAAAAACAAAAAATCAATCTATTTTTACTAACAAAATTGCAGGCGAAAGTCTGACTTTCGATGATGTTTTGGTTTTACCAAGATACAGTGAAATACTTCCTAGAGACGTTAATACCAAAACCAAATTAACTAAAAATATATTTATCAATATTCCGATTGTTTCTGCAGCAATGGATACTGTAACAGAAAGTGCTATGGCTATTGCTATTGCCAGAGAAGGTGGCATTGGTATTATTCATAAAAACATGACAATATCCCAACAAGCCAAAGAGGTTGCTAAAGTAAAACGAAGTGAAAGTGGTATGATTCAACACCCCATTACATTAAAAGGAGATGCTTCGCTTAAAGATGCCTTAAAATTAATGAAAGAACATCATATAGGTGGTATTCCGATTATAGATGATAAAGAATTGTTAATTGGCATCATCACAAATCGTGATTTAAGGTTTGAGAAAAATACAGCAAAAAAAATCAAAGATGTGATGACTACCAAAAACCTTGTTACAAGCGTTATGGGTACAGATTTGGCAAAAGCGGAATCTATTTTACAAAAATACAAGATAGAAAAATTACCCATAGTAGATAAAAAAGGGAAATTGGTGGGTTTAATAACTTTTAAAGATATTCAAAAGGTAAAAAGTCATCCATTGGCATGTAAAGATTCTTATGGCAGATTGTTGGTTGGTGCAGCAGTTGGGATCACAGCAGACACCATAGACAGAGTGAAAGCGTTGGTTGAGGCAGAAGTTGATGTTATTACATTAGATACTGCACATGGACATTCAAAAGGTGTAATAACTGAACTTAAAAAAATTAAAAAGTCTTTTCCAAAATTAGATGTTATTGTTGGTAATGTTGCTACAGGAGCCGCTGCTAAATCTTTAGCTGATGCCGGTGCAGATGCTGTAAAAGTAGGAGTAGGTCCGGGTAGTATTTGTACAACAAGAATTATTGCCGGTATTGGTGTTCCACAACTAAGCGCAGTAATGGATTGTGCAGCAGCCCTTGAAGGAACCGGGATTCCTGTAATAGCTGATGGTGGCATCAGATACAGTGGCGATTTAGTAAAAGCGATAGTTGCAGGAGCAAGTACTGTAATGGCAGGAAGTTTATTTGCTGGTACAGACGAAAGTCCTGGCGAAACCAGTATTTACGAAGGCAGAATGGTTAAATCTTACAGAGGTATGGGTAGTATTGAAGCGATGAAAGAAGGTAGTAAAGACCGTTATTTCCAAGATGCCGAACAAGAAATTTCCAAATTAGTGCCTGAAGGAATTGTTGGCACAGTTACATACAAAGGCAAAGTTGGCGAAGTTCTTTATCAATATGTTGGTGGTTTAAGAGCTGGTATGGGTTATTGTGGTTCTGCTGATATTGAAAGTTTACAAACTGCACAATTTATTAAAATCAGTAATGCTGGTATCAAAGAAAGCCATCCTCATGATGTTAAAATAACAAAAGAAGCTCCCAATTATAGCAGATAATGCAGCACAAATTTTCTAAAGTTGTCTAAATAAACAATCATGAACAAAAAAATCATTTTCTTATTTTTGGCATTAGTTTTAATAGTAGGTGTTTATTTTCTGCTAAACAGAGATACAGTTAGTACTTTATCAGTAGACGAAAGAAATTTTCAATTTGATAACACGGATAAAATAGACAAAATATTTATTAAGAATAAATTCACTAAAGAATTTGTAACACTGAGTAAAAAAGATTCGAGAGAATGGGTTGTTAATGATAAATATGTTGGAAATATTTATCAAATAGATATACTTCTTGAAACATTAAAAAAAGTGAGAGTTAAAAAACCTGTTTCAGACAAACAAATGGAACAGGTTATAAAAAACTTAGCTTTAAATGGCAACAAAGTTGAAATATATGAAAATGGCAAACTATCAAAAGTATTTTATGTAGGCAATAATACATTGGATGAAATGGGTACTTATTATTACATGGATAAAGCTAAAGAACCGTTTATTTGTCATATACCTGGCTTTAATGGCTTTTTAAACACCCGATTTTATACCAATCAAAATGCATGGAGAAGTAAAAATATATTTAGTACTAAAGAAGATCAAATTAAATATATTGATGTGAATTGGACAAACTCACCTCAAAAATCATTTCACATTGATAACACCGATAAAAATCCAATCATTTCTTCCAACAATAAAGCACTCCAAAATAATAAAATTATTAATCTAAATAAATTAAAATCATATTTAAAACTATGGGAAAACTTAAGTTTTGAAGGCTTCCCAATTAATTTATCATCACATCAAATCGATTCAATATCAAAAACATCTGCTTTATTAGAAATTAAATTAACAAATAAAAAAGATCAAGTTACATCAATAAAAATACACAATAAAGGCATTTTTCCAGATACTAATATCCAAGCAGATAAAGAAGGCAATCCTTTGAAATATGACATAGAGAATTTTTATGCATTTATTAACAACAATAACAAAGAGGTTGTACAAATTCAGGATTATATTTTTGGAAAAGTGATGAAAACGACTGATGATTTTAAATTAAGATGAAATTCAATTTTATAGTTTTAAGTTTTGTTTTTGCTTTTGTTTCAAGTTGTAGTGATGGACCCAAACAACATGAAAAGTACACTGTTATCAAAGGAAAAACCATGGGTTCAACCTACGAAATTGCTTATGACAGCAGTATAAATATTCAAGAACAAATAGATTACATGCTTGGATTCTATAATTACTTGTTAAGTACTTATGATAGCAGTTCTATTATTTCTAAATTTAATAATAATCTCATGCTAACACAAGATGATTCTATTTCATTTTATAATTCAAGAGAAATATTTACAGATTTAGATCGATTAAGCAACGAGGTTTATCAAACAACTGAAGGAAGTTTTAATCCTGGTATAGCTTCTCTGATTAATTATTGGGGATTTGGAGAAAATAAGAAAAATCCAGAATCGATGAATCCTAAAACTATTGATAGTTTAAAAAAACTAGTTTATGGTTTTAAAGTTGATTTTCTAGGTTTACATCCCTTGAAATTGAATGTCAACCAAAAACTAAATTATAATGGCATAGCAGCTGGTCAGATGGTTGATTTAATCGCCAAAACGTTTGATTCTATTTATCATTTTAAAAATTATTATATCAATATCAGTGGGGAAATAAGAGCAAAGGGTAATAATGGGAGTGATTCATATTGGCCTATCAAAATTGAAAAACCCATGTTGAATTCACATAAGCAGATTGCATTTGCCACCCTACCTTTAAAAAATTACAGCTTAGCTACTAGTGGTAATTATCGCCAGTTTTTCTTTAAAGAAGGAAAGCGTTATGGTCATAGCATTGACCCTATTAGTGGGTATCCAGCTCGCAATGAAATGTTAAGTGCTACAATTTTAGCTCCGAATGCTGCGCTTGCAGATGCCTACGCAACTGCTTGTATGGTAATGGGTTTAAAAAAATCTATTCAATTAATAGAATCAAAACCTGAATTGAAGGCCTTTTTAATTTATGAGAAAGACAAAAAAATAGAATTTTGGTCTAGTGCCAATTTGTCTTTTGAGCTAGAAAAAGAATAAGGCAAACCTTTCGATTTGCCCTATCAATAATTATTTATAGAAAATAATTTTAGTTAACTTCTACCAATTCAGTATCAAAAATCAAAGTTGCATATGGTGGAATTGCACCTGGATATCCTTTTTCGCCATATCCTAAATAGTAAGGGATAATTAATTTATATTTCGCTCCAACTTTCATCAAGGCAATACCTTCATCCCAACCTGCAATTACTTGATTTTTCCCTAGCTGAAAGGCTATTGGATCTTTTCTAGTGTATGAATTATCAAATTCACTGCTATCAGTAAATTTTCCAACATAATGAACTTTAACTTGATTGCCTGCTTGAGCCTGAACACCTGTGCCTTCTTGTTCAACAACATAATATAAGCCACTTGCTGTTTTTTGTGCTGTTGGATATTTTTTTGTAATTAAATCTTGGAATTCTTTTTCTGCATTAGCTTTGGCATTTTTAAGTAATTCAACTTCTTTTTCTTTTTCGATTCTAGCCAATTCTGTTTGTCTGGCAACAACTTCACTTTTTAATTTATCGAAAGTAGCTTGATCAGCAACATATTTTTTTGCATTAGCACCTTTTCTGATAATTTCTACTTTGATTAAATCATCATTCGTTTTAGACGAATTAACAACATCTTGCCCTTCAATGACTTTGCCAAATATTGAATGTTTATTATCTAACCAAGGTGTAGCTACTATGGTAATAAAAAACTGACTTCCGTTAGTATTAACTCCAGAATTTGCCATAGATAAATAGCCTGGTCCATCATGTTTCAAAGTTGGATGAAATTCATCAGCAAATGAATACCCAGGTCCTCCTGTGCCATTGCCTTTTGGGTCGCCACCTTGTACCATGAAATCCTGTCCATCACCATTTGCAATACTTATTACACGGTGAAACTTTAATCCATTATAATAAGGAACACCTAGAGCCTTAGCTGTATTATTGATTTTACCTTCAGCTAATCCAACAAAATTACACACAGTTAAGGGTGCTTTGTCAGGATATAATTGAATGAGAATAGTACCTTTTGATACTGTAAATTTGGCATATAAACCATCTTCTTTCTGTGCAATACTTTCTTCTAATGTCATAATTAATAATAAGGCTGCAAAAATAGTTTTTAATTTTATCATATTCATAAATTTGTAAATTTCAATATTTGTGCCAAAGATATTATAATTTTATTAACTTTTATAGATCTTCATCACTTGATTGGCAATTTCGTTCTTGTTGAATTTTAAAATGTGTTTAGAATAATCAATTGTTGTTTGTTCCAATAGGAGGTTTAATTTATTGATTAAATCTGATTCGTTATCCAATTCAAAAAAATGAACTTCTGTACTAGCAATTTCTCTGAAAACCATTAAATCTGTGGCTAAAATAGGCAAACCTGATACCATAGCCTCGAGCAAAGGGATTCCAAATCCTTCAGTTAAACTTGGATAGACAAAAGCTTGCGCTGATTGATAAAGTAAAGGAAGTTCAAGTTGATTAAAATTTGGAAAAATTAAAACCTTTTCAGATAAGTCTAATTGTTTTACAAGCTTTATAGTTTCAATATAAGCATCACCTTTTTGACCAACTAGAACCAATTGAATATCATTTCGATTCAATTTTTTAAAAGCTTGTATTAAAAACTTGTGGTTTTTTCTTTGATTAAAAGAACTAACATATAATAAAAATGGTTTAGTTAGTTGATATTTAATCTTAAAATTATCTAAATTATTTTGAGTTTGTTTTGTCCAAAACTGATCAGCACATGTTTGATAAACTATTTTGACTTTATTTTTATCAAACATATAAAAATCAGTCATTTGTTTTAAAGTAAATTCACTAGTTGCAATGATACTATCTGCATATTGAAGTGCATGTTTTGTCTTAATATCATAAATATTTCTATCTATATAAGAATATTTTTCGGGATGTGTTTTAAATATTACATCATGAATAGTTACCACACGCTTGATATTTTGTGGCCATTTTCCAAAAGGTAATTCATTGCTCAAACCATGATATACATTGATATCTAGTTGTTTGATGTCTTTTATAATACCATGTTCTCTCCATAATGGACTTTTTTTGGAATGAGACACAATATGTCTATTTGAGTTAGATTGTTCTTGTGTAGATTTGTCGAATAAAAAAAACTGATCATTCGGAAAATTATGAATAAGCGAATCCACCAAATCACGACTATAGTTACCTAAGCCAGATTTGTTGTGAAAATACCTCTTAGCATCAAATCCAATATTCACCTCTTAAACCGCTACATTGTTTTCTCTCAATGCATCATTTAATGATGTTTTGAGATCTGTACTCTGTTTCCTTTTGCCAATTATAATTGCACATGGAACATGAAATTTACCAGCAGGAAAATCTTTTTCGTAACTTCCCGGTATAACTACACTTCTTTCGGGAACAAAGCCTTGATAAGTGATCCTTTCAGGGGTAGTTACATCAATTATTTTGGTAGATTGTGTAATAGTGACACCAGCACCTAAAACAGCTTCTCTGCCTATTCTAGCGCCTTCAACAACAATACATCTAGAACCAATAAAGCAATCATCTTCGATGATTACCGGTGCTGCTTGAATAGGCTCTAATACACCGCCAATACCTACGCCACCACTTAAATGCACATTCTTTCCAATTTGAGCACAACTACCAACAGTAGCCCATGTATCAACCATAGTACCACTATCAACATATGCACCAATATTAACAAAGCTTGGCATTAAAATTACGCCACTATTTATAAATGCTCCATATCGAGCAACAGAACCCATTACAGCTCTAACGCCTTGAGCTTCAAAATTTGATTTAAGAGGTATTTTATCATAAAATTCATAAGGTCCAATTTTCTCCGTTTTGTTTGAAGTAGTTGGGAAATATAAAATGACTCCCTTTTTTACCCATTCATTAACTTGCCATCCATTTTCAATTGGTTCTGCTACTCTAATTTGACCAGCATTCAAACCTTCTAATAACGTAGAAATGGCTATTTTAGTTTCATCATTTTTCATGAGTTCTCTATTGTCCCATGCGGCTTCTATGATTTGTTTAATTTTGTCTATGTTCATTATTATAAATTACTATCGGTATTAAAAAAAAAGCCCTGAAATAATCCAGGGCTTTTAAATATCTATCTTAGTTCTTATTTGATAATCATCTCAATAGTGTTTTTAGATTCAGTACCACCATTATGGTTGGTAATAATTCTATCACGAGAGATACCGAATTTTTCATTTAAGAATTTTATGATTTCTTCCATACAACGGGTGTTTCCAGCTGCATTATATTTTGAACTTTTACCACCTGGACCGTTTAAAATTAATTTTTTATCAGGACATTGTTTCATTTTGTCAGCTACTTGATAAAGTAAGTTTTTTACTTCTTTTGTTAAGCAGTTACTTGAAATTGTGATAGGAGGGAAGGTAACGTTATCGCAGCTACAACAAACTTTAAATTCTATACCATTAGCATCAACTAAAGCTCCTGGAGAAGAATTTGGTTCTCTATCTCTGTGATCAGGAATGCCGTCACCATCACTATCAATAGATCTGCCTTTTTCATCAACAGTAGCCCCTTTATCAGAAAAAGGCTCTTCGTCTTGACAATCTGGAACACCATCACCATCTGAATCTACAGCCATACCATTACCATATACCATACAAGAATCTGGCGTATCATTTTCTTGGTCAAAGCAATTTGAAACATGGTCATTGTCATCATCTACACCTAAGCAATCTGTTTTCTTTTTGATATCCGCTATTTGGTCATAAATAGATTCAACTGGACTTAACCAATCATAATGTTGAGGGTTTTTAGCTCCAAACTTCCAACCAAAAGATGCTCTTAAAAATGAGTAAGAATCCCACCATCTATTTGCAAATATAGCTGTATTATAAACATCAATATCATCGCTTCTTACCCAAGTATGACGATATTCAATGCCTAAATCAAAATGTCTGCTTAAATAATGTTTAAAGCCTAAGCCTACTGGAACAATAAAATGACGTCCTTGGTATGATTCTGTAACTTGTAATCCATAATTTGGATTTGGGCTACCATTACCAAATGAAGATGTTAAATAATAATCTCCTGTAAATAATCTTTGATCAATAAAATGTGCTTTAGATTTAAACGATGCTTGTCCAATACCAGCAAATAAATACATTTGGGTTTTTCTTAAGGGTCTTAAAAAAGATATATTACCTAAAGTGAAGTGAGCTTGTACATTCCAATCTTGAGTGCTTGATCTGAATCTAAAGTTATCTTTAAAACCAGTTGGACTTTGTAAATCTCTCTCTCCTCTTAACATAGCAAAATTATATTCTGCTCTTAAAGCAAAAGTTTGAGATATTGAATATTTGATAAATGGAGCAAAATCATAACCTAATTGTTTTTTGTCTGCATCTCCATTAAAAAATGTTCCACCTGCCATTAATCCTAAAGTCCATTTTTTTGCTCTTCTATCTTGAAAGTATGAAGATTGTGATTTTTGTCCTGAATCTGATGTTATGCCATCAGCCCATTTTTTGTCTGCATAAGGGTGTCTTTTCCATGACTTAGTAGTGTCTTTCAGAGGAATGTTTAATGTGTTTGTGTTAGCTTTAGCACTTACAAATACTAGAGTGATAATACTAAACAAAATAATTTTAATTGCTTTCATCTTGATGTTAATTTCTTAGATTAATTTGAATGGGCAAAAATAGGTGATTTTGATTCAAATTTCAAAATAATTAACTATAAAATAACATAGTAGCATAATAATTAATTTATAGTATTGATTGTCAAATGATTACAGTTTGATTATTTGAGCATTATTGATAAATTTCGCGTGAATATTTGATAAAAAATCGACTATAGCATTACAGTTTATATACAATTCCAACACGGTTTGATGTCTTTCTTGTATGTTATTTAGGTCGAATGTTTGAAAATATATTTTATCTAACTTATTGATTATAAATTCATTCTCTTTTATACTCTTTTCTTCAAAAGCGGTATTAACCTTTTTTAATAGTTTTTCAAATTCTTTTGACTTTTCTGAAATTGCATGTAATTCATTCAGCTTAACTTTTGATGTATAATCTAATATTTGTGTCTTTAATTCGCTAAATTGAATGAGGAAAGTTAAATACTCCGACTCAGGTAAATTTATTAATTTATAACGGTCTTGTTTGTCTATACTTTTTAATAATTCTATTGGATTGATTTTATTTTCTTTTAACCAATTGCTTTGTGTTTGATTCATAATCCAATAGCTGGATCTTAATTTTAGATGAGGCGGATTAAGATGATGTGCTTCAAAAACTTCTTTTAATTGTAACCAATAATTGATTTCTGCATTCCCGCCAATGTAACTTACATTTGGCAAGATTGTTTCTTGATAAAGAGGCCTTAAAACAGCATTGGGGCTGAATTTTTCAGGAAAATGATTAATTAATTCTAATATTTCAGTTTCACTATATTCGATGTCTGTTTCTAAAACTTTGTATTTTTTATCTTCATAAACAATCCGTTTTCTATCTTTGTCAGTTAAATAAAAAAAATTTATTGCCCTTGAGTTTAATTGCAATGAAAGATTTTGAGTTTTTATTTTCTCGGAAAAATTTTGAAAGGAATGATTTGTATTGTTTTGGGTAATGTCATCAATCATTACCTTTGTAAATAAAGATTTAAAATTCTTATTATCAGCCTCTAAAACAACTAAGCCCTTTTCTCCAAACAAATGATTTACAATTTTTGCAGTGGCTTGCGATAAATTGGAAGAACTAAGATAACAATCTTTTATTTGAGAAACTAAGACTAAAGCTTGTTCATTAAAATTTACTTTACTTATCAATTCATCAAAAAACAAAGCAAAATCTTTTGTGTGATATCTACCTAATGCGCCACTTTGATTGGTTTGCCAAGTGAATTCTTTGTTATAAATTTTAATTGTTTTTACTTCATCGTAATCATGATCTTCTGATGCCATCCAAAATATTGGCACAAACAAACAATCTGGATATTTTTTATTGAATATTTCTGCAGCAACTATTACATCTATTATTTTATACAGCACCAAAGCAGGACCAAGGCATGGATGCAATTGTTGCCCCGTTGTAATTGTGTATGTATTTTTATTTTTTAAGGCAGAAATATTATTTATAACTTTTTCGGATATAACTGAATCCTGAAGTTGATTTTTATAAAAATGCAAAAGTTCATCAACTAATATCTGTCGGTGCTGAACACTAAAATCTGATTTACCATTGATCGCTTCATCAATATTATAAAAAGGGTGTTGCTCTCCAATTAAATTTTTCAACTCTGTTTGACCATCCACAAATGCCTTGGTGGCAGATGACAAAAAATCTATCTCACTTAAATTGAATTGCACTTTTATTTAATTTTATTGTTTAACTAATTCGCCAATCAAATCAAAAGACTCTACATTGGTGATTTTAACATTAGCAAAATCGCCCAATCTCACAAATTGATTGCTGGCATCTACAAGTACTTCATTGTCCACCTCTGGAGAATCCCACTCTGTTCTTCCAACAAAATATTGTCCTTCTTTTCTATCAAACAACACTTTGACCACTTTGCCTATCATCGCTTGATTTTTTGCCATAGAAATTTCTTCTTGAATTGCCATGATTTCTTCTGCTCTCTGTTTTTTGGTATGTTCAGGAATATCATCTGCTAAGGAATGCGCATGTGTGTTTTCTTCATGTGAATATGTAAAAACACCCAATCTGTCAAATTTAAAATCTTTAACAAATTGTTTCAATTCTTCAAAATCTGCCTCAGTTTCGCCTGGATGCCCAACCAACAAAGTTGTCCTTAAAGCAATACCCGGCACTTGTTCTTTAATTGTATTGAGCAATTCGTAAGTTCTTCTTTTTGAAATTCCTCTGCGCATGATTTTTAAAACATTATCTGAGATATGCTGAACTGGCATGTCAATGTATTTGCAAATATTTTGGTTTTGCGCCATTACAGGCAAAATCTCCTCTGGAAATTGAGATGGATAGGCATAATGCAACCTAATCCAAGATAATCCTTCAACCTTCACTAATTCTTCTAACAATTCTTTCAACTTGCGCTCACCATACAAATCTATGCCATAATAGGTACTATCTTGGGCAATTAACATGATTTCTTTGGTGCCGTTTTTTACCAAATTCTTAGCCTCTGTAACAATTTGCTCAATGGATTTACTAACATGTTTACCTCTCATCAGTGGAATTGCACAAAAAGAACAAGGTCTATTGCATCCTTCGCTAATTTTTAAATACGCATAATGCTGTGGCGTTGTCGTTAATCTTTCTCCAATTAATTCATGTTTGTAATCCGCACCTAATGTCTTCAATAAATTGGGTAATTCTAAGGTGCCAAAATAGGCGTCCACTTGTGGAATCTCATTTTCTAATTCATCTTTATAACGATGAGATAGACAACCTGTTACATACAATTTATCTATTCTGCCTGCTTCTTTTTCATCCACATATTGCAAAATGGTATCGATACTCTCTTGTTTGGCATTGTCTATAAATCCACAGGTATTAACCACAATGATATTGGCTTCATCATTTTCTGCTTCATGTGTAGCATCCATCTGATTGCCTTTGAGTTGACTCAATAAAACTTCGCTATCTACCAAATTTTTACTACACCCAAGTGTAATAATATTGATTTTATTCTTTTTAAGGGTTTTGGTTTTCATAAGTTATTAAACTTCAAACAATGAATTAACAAATTCTGATGGATTAAATAAACGAATATCTTCTATTCCCTCGCCAACACCAATGAATCTTACAGGAATTTGAAACTGATCGCTGATGCCAATTACAACACCGCCCTTTGCAGTGCCATCTAATTTAGTTAAAGCCAATGAACTCACTTCTGTAGCGGATGTAAAATGTTTGGCTTGCTCAAAAGCATTTTGACCCGTAGAGGCATCCAATACTAGCATGACATCGTTTGGTGCGCCTTCAATAACTTTGGTCATCACTCTTTTTATTTTACTCAATTCATTCATCAAATTCACTTTATTATGCAATCTGCCTGCTGTGTCAACAATCACAATGTCATATTGTTCATTTTTAGCAATTTGCAATGCTTCGAAAGCAACTGCTGATGGATCAGTATTCATGCCTTTGGCAAAAAAACCACATCCAACTCTTTGACTCCATATTTCTAATTGGTCTACTGCGCCTGCTCTGAAAGTATCACCCGCTGCTAACAAAACTTTTTTACCGTTTTTAACAAATTGATGGGCTAACTTGCCAATTGTTGTTGTTTTTCCAACACCATTTACGCCTACCACCATCAATACAAAAGGCTTAGGCATATTTGTTAGTTGAAAATCAAAATCAAGTGTTTTCTTATTTTCGGTTAATAAAATAGCAATTTCATCTCTCAGAAGTGTGTGCAACTCATTGGTGTTAATGTATTTATCTTTTTTAACCCTTTGTTCAACTCTTTCAATGATTTTGAGAGTTGTAGAGATGCCAACATCGCTAGTTACCAATATTTCTTCTAATTCATCTAAAAAACTGGCATCGATGGAAGATTTTCCAGCTATAGATTTAGAAAGTTTGGCAAAAATAGACTCTTTGGTTTTTTCAATTCCTTTATTCGAAACATCATTTTCTTGCTTGATGTTTTCGGTTTTGTTTTTTTTAAATAAGTCGAATATTGACATATATGCTCAGAACGATAATGAATGATGTATAAAATTTTAAAAAAAAAGCCCCCGTTTCCGGAGGCAATCTAAACAATTTTTTTAATAATTTATTTAAAATGTGTTTTGGCTTCTTCGCCAGTAACAATGCTTTCTTGAAAAGAATAAGCTCCGTTTTTAGATTTAACAGCTCTGAAAACTTTTACGTAATCTTTGCCTTCTCCTGCTTTTTTTAATGTTGCAACTACTTTTTTAGCCATAATCTTATTTTATTTCTTTATGTAGGGTTACTTTTTTCATAAAAGAATTGTATTTTTTCAATTCAATTCTTTCAGTTGTATTTTTCTTGTTTTTGGTTGTGATGTATCTGCTCATTCCCGGAACATCAGAATTTTTTTGTTCTGTACATTCAAGAATAACCTGTATACGATTGCCTTTCTTTGCCATAATTATATTGTTCCTTTCTTAAATACTCTGTTTAATGCTTCAGTAATACCAATTTTATTGATAGTTCTGATAGTTGTTGTAGATACTTTTAAGGTAATCCACTCTCCTGTTTCAGGGATAAAAAACCTTTTCTCGTGTAGGTTAGGATAGAACCTACGCTTTGTTTTGCGGTTACTATGGGAAACATTATTTCCGGCTAGCGCTTTTTTTCCTGATAAATCACAAACTCTTGACATGACGTTTTATTTTGGGAGTGCAAATGTAGTGAATAAATTGTCAACTTTCCAAATAGTTTACAAAAAAAAGATAAAAAATATCAAAACACACCTCATTTATCATTCATATAAGACATATTTTTGCCTTATTTTTCGGTATTTTTCAAGATCTTTTACCCAAGTTTGTCTTATTTCATAGACACTTTTTCCTGCTATAATTTGCTTTCTTAATTGGTTTGTTCCTGCCAATTTTTCAAAAAAAGGTATAAAAAATTGGTCTTTTTTAACACTGTTTTGATAAGCAATAAGCAACCAATTTAAATTTATGCATCCATCGCTAAATGCTTTTTTCTCTCCATATTGAGTCAAATCAAATCCTATAAAATTGTGATTTAAAAATTTGGGCGCTTCATAAACCCCTTTGATACTTCTAGGCGATATTTTTAGATTGCCCCAAGTAAAATCGGGTGAACCAAAGGATTGATAAGGCTTATCAGTGCCATGTCCCATACTGATGGAAGTGCCTTCGAATAAACCCAAAGATGGATATAAATAAATGGAACTTTGCGTTTGAAGGTTTGGTGATGGTTTTATGGGTAAAATATATGGCAAATGGTGCTTGTAGTTTTTTACTTTTACTATTTCTAAGGTGCATTTCACTTTATTATTCAGCCAACCCTCTCCGTTAATCATTTGTGCAATTTCACCAACTGTGCAACCATGAACCAAAGGAATTGGATGCATGCCAACAAAACTCCTCAGTGTTGTATCTAAAACAGGACCGTCTATGTAATGTCCGTTGGGATTAGGCCTATCCAAAACCATAAAAGGAATATTGTTTTCTGCACAGGCTTCCATCACATAATGCATGGTGCTGATATAAGTGTAAAACCTAACTCCAACATCTTGAATATCAAAAATTACGTGTTCTATATCTCTTAAATCTTCTTTTGTTGGTTTCTTATGATTGCCGTATAAAGAGATAATTGCAATGCCAGTTTTGGCATCTTTTCCACTGTTTACAGTTGTGCCAGCACTTACATTGCCTCTAAAACCATGCTCTGGAGCAAAAATGCATGTAATGTCTATGCCTAATTTCAATAGGGAATCTACCAAATGGGTTTGACCAATAAAACTGGTTTGATTCACCACTAAAGCAATTTTTTTCTTTTTTATAACATCCAAATACAACTCCGTTTGATAAGCACCAGGCAGTATTTGAGCCGAAGCAGATAATATATAAATGAATATGAAAGGAAATAATAAATGGCGCATTTTGAGAGAATTATCTATTCTGAAACCATGCAAAAATAGGGCTAAAATCTAAAATCTTGTTAAATTAAAAATGTCAACAAATTGATAATACCCAAGATGATTAAAATTTTATAGATGGAATTCACCACTTTAAACTTATCAATGCCGACTAAAAATAAAGTCATTAAATTGGAAATTAACACCAACAATATAAACTGGTTTCTAATTTCTAAACCATCGTAAAACAACACACCCAAACCAATCATCATCGTGATGGCAACAACAAAATAATAAAATGATTTTCCTAAATTTATTCCTAAAACCACTGGAATGGAACGAACACCAATAGCAACATCTCCATTGTAATTGATAAACTGTTTGACAAGTTCTCTGCTATAAACCAGCGACATGAAAAATGCACCATAAATAAAAATAAAGGTATAAAATTGATTGTAGTGCAACAATACCGCAAAAAAGCAAGTGATGCTTAAAATGGAAGCTGCCAATTCTTTAACAAAGGATATTTTTTGAAGTTTGTGAGAATATATCCAAAGGGCAGCAATAAAAAAAAGAAAGAAAACACCGATTTTAAATGAAGATAAAAAAGCAATAAACAATGCCATCAAATTAAAAATGATGTAGAGATTCAAAGTCGTTCTTTTACTAATCATCCGATGAAACAAGGCATTATGAGGGCGATTGATTAAATCTTTTTCGAAATCATAAAAATTATTGATTATAAAACCACCAGCAATACTAAAAACAGACGATAAAACAATGCCATGAAGCTTAAAATCCGACAATATATTGCTATAAGGCAAATGCGCTTGTCTGATAAAAATAAAGGCAGAAATGTATTGTGCAATGATGGTTAGCAGAATATTATACCATCTAACAACAGAAAATAAAGCAACTATTTTGAGGGCAAGTTTGTTCATTTTGACAGAGGACGATGTGTCTGTCTGCTGAACCATTAAAAAGTATAAATAACTTGTAGTTTTTGGTCTTTCAATTTCTCAGCTGCTTGCTCGTAATCGTGGGTAAAACCCAAAATGAAACCACCACCACCACTGCCACACAATTTTAAATAATATAAATTGGAATCAATGCCATCTTTCCAAAGCTGTTTGTAATTGTCTGGAATCATAGGAGAAAAATTATCGTAAACCAATTGCGACAAACTTTTTATCGAAGTCATCAATGGTTTAAAATCTTTATTTAAAAACGCATGAATGCACTCATCGTTGTATTTTTTAAACTGATGTTTAATAATGTTTCTAAAACCCTCGTTTTTGCATTTCTCTAAAAAGATAGACACCATGTTTTGGGTTTGCCCCGTTGTGCCACTGTCCATTAAAAAAATAGCGCCTTTGCCATTCACATTTGGTGAAGGCAAACCAACAGTGTCTAATTGTGTTTTAGACTGTATCAACACAGGTAAATTTAAATAGCAAATCAGAGGATCTAAACCCGAACTTTTGCCATGGAAAAAAGATTCTAATTGACTGAAAATTTGTTTGAGTTTTAAAATCTCATCGCCCTGTTGTTGCGATTGAACTTCAATTTTATGAATCCCATATCTATCATAGATAGAAGCCACCAAAGCTCCACTGCTACCCACACCAAAACCTTGCGGAATGCTGCTATCAAAATACAAACCCTGACTGAGGTCGTTTTCTAAAGATTTGAAATCAATCTCACAAGGCAATTGTTGCTTATCTTTCAGAGTTAAAAGAAAATCGTAAAACTTTTTAATATCAGCATTCGATAATTTGGTAAAATCATCTTTTCTGTCATCAATTTTTAAGCAGCCATTGAATTTGTTATAAGGAATAGACAAACCCATGGAGTCTTCGATGATACCATATTCTCCAAAGAGCAGAATTTTAGCATAGAACAATGAATCTTTTATCTTCATTTTATAATTTCGGTTGCAAAGATAACACTTTCATTTACAAATTGTTTGTTTTGAATTGTAATTTTTAATTATACCCAAATTTTAAAAAAAATTGACAGAAAGATGACAAATACTTTAACAATCAAAACTATAATTCAATTAATTTTGAAAATTATCAATCATCCAATTTGAATAAAAAATTACTTTACATCTTTTTTTGCATAATTTCTATGAAGCATTTATCAGCACAAAGGATAATTGCTGGCGAAATTTTTTATGAACAGATAGATAGTTTTAAATACATTGTAACGGCTCATTTATACAGAAAATGTGAAGGAAGCTCGTTAGGCAACATCAACGCCTTTATATACACTGACTCCTTAAAAATCAACATGAATTTTCAGAGGGTATCAATTATAAATATAAGCGACACTTGTGGAAATCCATGCAATATTCAAAATAATATGTCAAACCCAGGCATTGAAAAACACACTTATGTAGATACCATTAATTTAAAATCTTCTTCTTATAAAATTATTTTACAAAAGAATATTTGCAATATATATTTTGGAATAAATCAACCTTTTAGAGAAGGCAATTTAAATACTTTAGAAGACAATTGGTTTTATTTAGATGCGATGGTGAACATTTGCCATGGGGGCAAATTTGTTAAATCACCTGAGTTTAATATCAAACCAAAATCTAATATTATTTGTAATCAACCCATGACATACAACCCTGGTGTTGTAAATTTTGACAATGAGGATTCCTTGGGATTTGAGTTAAGACCTATAGAATATGATAAAGGGAAATTTATATCTTACACCTCTAATTTCTCCTTGGAATTTCCTGTTACACCATACTGCCCGCCTAATCCTGGTGTTATCAATTGCAGACCGTTGCCAAATGCCAAACCACCAAGAGGATTTTATTTTGACAAAGATGTTTGCGAAATAACCTATACCCCCACCAAATGCGATGAAGTCAGTATTATTAAATTTAAAATTAATCAATACCGTTATGACAATGTAAACAAAAAACATGAATTGATTGGTTATGTTCAAAGAGAAATGGTGCAAAAAGTTTATATAGATAACAACACTGAATACCCTGGTTACACTGTTAATTCTAACAAATTTAATCTTTGTTCCGACCAAGAAGCTTGTATTAAAATTAATGCAAGCAATTCAAACAAAGATTCAGTTTATTTAAATTGGAATAACACAATTAAAGAAGCAAATGTGAAATTAACAGATTCTAATACGCTGCAAAAAGAAATATCTATTTGCACAACGCCACAATCATTGAATAATCGAACAAGAAAATATTACTTTGCCTTAATTGCTTCTAACAAACAATGCAACTCATTTATTTCCAAAGGATTTGTAATTAATGCACTACCAACTATCAAAAGCAAACTTACCACTCAAGTGATTATTGGTTGCAATGCTTTGGCACTTGAATTAAAACCCATTAACCAAGACAGTATTATACCTAATCAAAATTTGGAATACAAATTACAAATAAAACATTTGGCCAATCAACAAACTGCTTTTAATTCATCTAAACCAACAGATACTTTTAAATTTGAACAAAACGGCAAATATGTCATCGAATCTAAGCTTTATTATAAACCATCCAATTGTGGAATAACTAATTTTGATACGATAGAATTGATTGGCATTTTTCCCATGATTGATGGCGTAAAAGACAGTTTAGTCTGCAAAGGCGATACGATTGTTTTAGGTGATAAACTCTTTGATTTATCACTAGCTAAGGTCAGTTGGGAATTTCCTATAGGCAACAAGGTTTTAGATTCTAGCAATGTTTTTGCTTTTATTCAAAATGGCAATCGAAATAACATCAGAATGCGTTACCAAAACAATCAATGCAACAGTTTTCAAGACCTAACTATTTATTCAGATTCCAACAACTTTGAAACCAACTTTAAAGACACCGGCATTTGTAATGATAATACCATCCCATTAAAATTGGTTAATGTGTTTCCTAAAGCAAAAATATTATGGATTATCAATAATACAGACAGCACCTATGTAACAAATTATGGCAACTTAAAAATAGACAACGACAAACACATTAAAATTCAATTGATAAACAACCCCAAATGCATCGAAGAAAAAAACATATTGATTGTTTCAAAAGCCTTACCTATGTTCCATTTTACGGATAGTTTTTCTTGTCAAAACACGCCTAAAACAATCCAACCATTTTATTCAAATCATTCTTTATCCATTCAATCGTATTCTTGGATGATTAACCAAATGCCTTTGGGAAACAACAACTCTGAACTTACCTATCTTTTCAACAATCTTCAGACTAAAGTTCAGTTAAAAATCAGCGATTCTATTGGATGTTCCTATAGTCAAACAATGAATTTTAAAACACAACCTTTACCTTTAATTAGTTTTATAGATTCTTCTTCTTGCAGAAGCTTAACTCCCTTTATTACGGTAATAGACTCTTTCAACTCACCTTTGAATTATTTCTGGACCATTGATGGTGATACATTAAACCACCATAGCAAAACGCTCTATTACGATTTCAAGAACCAACAATTAATCACTTTAAAAGCTGTTGATTCATTTGGGTGTAGTTCCGAAAAATCCATGACAACGTCTCTTTTATCACGACCAAACTTTGAAATTGTAGCCCCAAAATTTTGCGATGGGCAAACCATACAAATAAAATTAAACATCAATAATTCTAACCCTATTCAATCTTACGAATGGTATGTCAACAACATTAAAACCAACGATACCTCGGGTACACTTTCAGGCAAATTTTCTGATACAACATTCATTACACATACTTTAAAAGACAACAATCATTGCATTGCTAGTCAATCTATTCAAATTGCTCCCTATAAAGTTAATGTTAGTATCATAGGAGACACAAACTACAATTACCACGAATATGTAAAACTCAGCGCAAACCAAGATTTTAAAACTTATTTTTGGAACAATGGCATTAAAGCAAAAAACAATGAGTTTTGGGCAAAATCGCTTGGACCTCCAAGGCTATACACTATAACTTTAAAAGTAAAAGACAGCAATGCATGCGAAGGCAATCATTTTCTTATAATTAATACCAATCAGTTTTCAAATCTCCAAGCAATTACTAACACCCCACTCCAAATCTTCCCTAACCCTAGCAACGCTTTGTTCACTATCAAAACTAGCATCTCTGGGCAAGTGGAAATCTATAACATTGATGGAAAATTGCTGCTCAACACCCACATCCACGAGGGGGAAATTTCTTTGAACCTAGAAACATTCAGTGAAGGAATTTATTTTCTGAAGTTTGAGGGCAAGGCTTATAAATTGGTGTTACAGAGATAGACCTTTTTTGATTTTAGATTTTAGATTTTTTAAATCACTTAACTATTAACAATTAACCCTTAACTAGGGTCTGCTGAAAAAGCCATCCTTAAAAATTTCATTAAAATAATAACTAAAATCGAAGACGTTCGCACCTTTATTAAATTTAGACTTTTTAATGCAGATTTTTCAGGGAAACCACAAGGGAAGTTCCTTGAGTGGACTCAAGGAAATCACCCGCAGTGGTCTGAAAAATCAAGATGAAAAGTCTAAATTTAATATGGGGCTAGCTTTTTTTGTTTCTTTTTTT
>JAUXOK010000003.1 GCA_030682255.1 Bacteroidota bacterium
AAGGTATTTATCTTGTTAAAGTAACCATCAATGGTGTAACAACAGTAAACAAAGTAACTTTGGCGCAATAGTCAAACAAACTAATTTATAAGCTTAAAAGAGCCTTCATGTAATAATGAAGGCTCTTTTTTTGTAAAAAATCAGTCATAAAAAGGTGTTTTTAGATAATAATTGAAAATTTTGTTCTAATTTCCCGCCCAAAATATCTTGATAAATGAAAAAAATATTACTCAAATTAATTCTACTTATTGCAGTTTTTGTTTTTATTGAAAAAATAAACGCGCAAAACATTGTTTACTCCGATACATTCACAAATGGTGCAGGGTATTCCTCTGGTTCCTCACAATGGGATAATTGGGCTTCTTTTAGAAATTCACTAGATACAAGTAATCAAACTTTGTTAAAAGTTACCATGAAAGGGACGTTTGATCAGACAGGGAGGACATGTACTGATAGAACTATCGTTAGAAGATTAGCAATGGCTTTGCGAAATGCAGGAACTTACAATGCCACTTGCGATAATTATGTTTGGTCAGTTGGTAATTGTGGTTCAGGTCCTGAGTTGAATGTTAATACTGCTACCAGCATTTGTTGGTGTAATAATGGCTGGTGTTTAAGACCTCAAATTAATCCTGGAAATCCCAATTGGGGTGGTGTTAATTCAAATACATGTTCTGGTCCAACACAAAGGCTAACAGTAATTTTCGAAAAACCATCTAAGCCTAATGATATGGGTGTTGTTGGTTTAACAAGGCCTGATTTATGTAATTATACTCAGACATTAGTTTCTAGAATCAGTAATTTCGGAACTACGACTATTGATAGTTTTAGATTGTATTGGTCAATCAATGGCGTTTTACAAACGCCTATGTATATTCAAAGTAGATTAGGTAGAAATAAAGATACTTCAATAACACTTTTTAATAATTACAATTTCACAGCAAATTCAAATTATACATTTAAAGTATGGACACACAGACCTAATAACCAAACTGACTCAATTGCAGAAAATGACACCTTGCGTTATTCCTTTTTCTTTTTAGGAAATCCCAATGCACCATCAGTTACAGATTTTACGCAATGTGGAAATGGTTTCCCTAGATTAGTAGGTACACCAAATTCAAGTTTAGATTCAATATTGTGGTTTAATCAATCATCAGGTGGAAGTTTATTGGGTATAGGAAGAAATATTCAAGGGCCATACTTAACTCAAAGCAGTACTTTTTATGCCCAAGCTGCAAAATTTGGAGGTCTATTAACATTAAGACCCACCGCTAATACAGCGGTAAATGTTAATCAATCCGTTGATTACGGAGGAATGCTATCAGTAACAGTAAATCAACGTGTTTTTTTAGACAGTATGCTCATGAGAATGTGGTACAATGTTTTAAATACAAACCTTACTTATCAAGTTTATTATAGAATAGGAACCTTTAATGGATTCCAAACTAATGCATCTGCTTGGACATTGTTATCACAAGGTCCAGCAACATTGTTCCAACGTAATGGTCTTAATTATGCAAGAGTCCCAACAAATAATTTTGTTTTAGAACCCTCAACAACATATAGTTTTTATTTTGTAACTATAGGAAATTGTGTCGCATGTCAGAATAATGGACAAGCCGTTTCAGATGCTAATATGACAATAGCAGGAGGAGGTTCAATCATTATTGGTCAATTTGGATCACAACAAGTATTAAATAATTGGCACCCAGAAATGGCAATGATGTATAAAGTGGCATGTGAGTCAAGTACGCGTGTTCCACTTACCGTAACAGTAAAACCACGTCCAACTGGCGCTAGTGTCGTAACTGGCACACCATTCCAAGGTCAAGTTAAACTAGGTATTCCATCATCACCAGATATTATTGAATTAGGTAAAACTTTAACTTACGAGTTAAATCCACCAACAGGCTTTACCAATGCTGATCATGGCATTACATGGACCATAAACAGTGTGGTAGCTAGAACTAGATACAATGTAGTGGTTCCAGACACACAATATACATTAGTTGCACCATCACCATCAGGTCCAGGCACATTAACCTATATTCCAAGATCACAGTTTTTGGATAGTTTCATTACATTT
>JAUXOK010000026.1 GCA_030682255.1 Bacteroidota bacterium
AGTAGGGTTACTCACTGTCCTAGAGCCAGTGCCAGCCACAAAGCCTCCAACACTACTACTACTAAAATCTTCCTGTGCGGCATAGTTGGTTACGGTTACCGTGTTGGTAACAGTGCTGCATTGCTGTATGCCCTGTCTGCCTAGTCCCGCAAGCTTGCGGGAGGCTTGACCAAATGCATAATAATCCGTAGCACTTACCACTTCGGCTTCATAGGCTATCAAGCCATTGCCTGTGCAAATGCCTGTTCTTCTATCACTTACCACTGCCAACACATTGCCCATCCCGCAAGCTTGCGGGAGATTGCTCAATTGCTCATTTATTATTTTTTTATTTAATGGCATTCGCGAGACCGCTTCGCTTAGTTCATAATGGCGTTTGCCTCTAATATTTTCGTGTTCATTGGCTTGCAAATGGCTATTTTGTGTTGTTGTGCCTACCACCAATACTTGCTCTGCATTGTAAACCCCTATGCGACTGCTGCCATAAATGTGGGCTTCGCTCCATCGAAAAGTATCGGTATCAAAAGTATAGGTGCTCATGGTATTGCCTTACTCATTTTATATTTTATTTTTAAACGGCATTCGTGAAATCGGGCGTGACCCTAAGTTGTGCATCACGAATATAATATATTTCTTTGATATTGCCATTAGGTAATATCACTTTTTTATACACATGGTGTCCATCAGAGCTGTATTCGTATTCTAAATTGGGCTTGTTGCTTACAGCATTGCGGGTAATACTTTTAATTTTGCCAGAGGACCCTTTCACAAAAAAAAATGAAATTGATTTTTACACAATTATCTAATACCTATAGCTTTGATTGTTAATTGTAAAACTAGTTTTTTATATTAGAATCAAAAGTTTATTTTTGCGTCACTATTTTAAAACATCGAAATGAGAGAAATTCAATTTAGAGAAGCCCTTAGAGAAGCCATGAACGAAGAAATGCGCAGAGACGAACGTGTATTTTTGTTAGGCGAGGAAGTGGCTGAATACAACGGTGCATACAAGGTAAGCCAAGGCATGTTAGCTGAGTTTGGCGCCAAAAGAGTGATTGATACCCCTATTGCCGAATTAGGTTTTGCGGGTATAGCTGTTGGTGCTGCCATGAATGGCTTGGTACCAATTGTTGAATTCATGACTTTTAATTTCTCTTTGGTTGCTATAGACCAAATTATAAACAGTGCAGCTAAAATGAATAGCATGACGGCTGGACAATACAAATGCCACATGGTTTTTAGAGGACCAACAGGCAGTGCAGGTCAATTAGGCGCCCAACACTCTCAAAACTTTGAAAACTGGTATGCTAACACCCCTGGACTAAAAGTAGTTGTGCCTTCAAATCCTTATGATGCAAAAGGTTTATTAAAAGCTTCTATCAGAGATGGCAATCCAATTATATTTATGGAGAGCGAGCAAATGTATGGTTTGAAAGGTGAAGTACCTGAAGAAGAATACATATTGGAACTTGGCAAAGCACATTTTGCAAAACAAGGCACAGACGTAACCATTGTTTCTTTTGGTAAAATGATGCTCAGGGTCAACGAAGCTGTTGCTGAACTTGAGAAAGAAGGCATCAATGCAGAAGTAATTGATTTAAGAACTGTTAGACCACTTGACCACGAAACCATCATTAATTCTATAAAGAAAACCAACCGTTTGGTAATCGTTGAAGAGGCTTGGCCCCTTGCTTCTATCAGCAGTGAAATAACCTATCAGGTTCAAAGACACGCATTTGATTATCTAGATGCACCTATCCGAAGAGTAACTACTCTAGATACGCCATTGCCTTATGCGGGCGTGTTTGTTGATGCATTTTTACCATCTGTTAAAAAGATAGTTGAAACCTGCAAAGCGGTTACTTATAAATAATTATAACAACTCATTGGCTAAATTAGCCAACTCACTTCTTTCACCTTTTTGCAGTGTAACATGGGCAAATAGCTTGCTATTTTTCAAACGGTCGATGATGTAACTCAATCCATTACTTTGTTCGTCCAAATAAGGTGTATCAATTTGATAAATATCACCCGTAAAAATTATTTTGGTATTTTCGCCAGCTCTTGTAATAATCGTTTTCACTTCGTGTGGCGTTAAATTCTGAGCTTCATCAATGATAAACATGATATTTGAAAAACTCCTTCCTCTTATAAATGCCAAAGGTGTGATGATAATTTTCTTGTCTTCTATCATGCGATCAATCTCCTTTCTTTTTTTCTCGTTTTCCCCAAATTGATTTTTGATATAGGTTAAATTATCCCAAAGTGGCTCCATGTAAGGGCCAATTTTATCGTTAGCATCTCCAGGCAAGAATCCAATCTCCTTGTTGCTTAATGGCACAATTGGACGTGCTAAAATAATTTGATTGAATCCATTCTTTTGCTCCAATGCTGCTGCCAAAGAAAGCAATGTTTTCCCTGTTCCAGCTACGCCTTGAAGCGTTACTAACTTTATATCATCATTCAAAATAGCAGAGATAGCAAACGCTTGTTCGGCATTTCGAGGTTTAATGCCATAAACATATTCCTTTTCAATTCTTTCGTATCTTTCTGAAAAAGGATTGTAGGCAGCTAAACAAGATGTTTTACCATTTTTTAGAATGTAATAATGCGCAGACCCCGGTTTTTTTATCCCCTTGATTTCATCAACAAAACCATCTTTATACAAACTATTAATTGAAGCACTTTCTACTTGCTCGTGATTATCTATACCAGTATACAATTCCTTTAAATCGGTGATTTTACCAGTCATATAATCCTCAGCTTTTATATTCAAAGCTTTAGCTTTCAATCTCAAATTAATATCTTTGGTAACTAATACTACTTTGCAATTTGTTTCTGTTTCAGCAAGAGAAAGCACGGCATTTAATATTCGGTGATCTGCCTTGGCATCTCCAAAAACTTTGATGGCATTAACAGTAAGGTTTGCATTCTCTAATACAATTTTAAATTTCCCGCTTTTTTTGGTATTTTCAATAGGAATCCAATCTTGCAGGGTATAATTTTCAGATAATTTATCAATGATGCGAATAAACTCTCTCGCTTCATAGTTTTTAGTATCATTTCCTTTTTTAAAATTATCTAATTCTTCTAAAACTGTTATTGGCAATGCTATATCATTGTCTTCAAAATTTTTAAAAGACAAATGGTCATATAGAATAACAGAGGTATCTAATACATAAATTTTTCTTTCTTTTTTTAACTTAACCATAAAGCAAAAGTAAGAAATTTAAAATGATATTTAAATTTTGAATAAGAATAAACTGTTAAATTTAAGTAAAGAAAACTAGAATTTGTTTCTAAACAAACATTACCTCAGCAGTGTAATTTCACCAAATGCGTTGGCTTTTTTGATATAAACACCGTTGGGAATTGTATAAAACAATTTCCAAATATAAACCCCCATTTCAGCGTCTTTGTTTTTAAAGGTGCCATCCCATCCCACATTATTTTGGTCAGTTTCAAAAACAAGTTCACCCCATCTGTTATATATCTGAAATAATTTAACTGTAATATTTCTTCCTCGTGGCATGAATACATTATTTAATAAATCATTGCCTGGAGAGAAAGCATTTACCATAAACAAATCGCAATAATCTGATTGAATGGTAATAAAAATTGAATCTTCATAAAACCCACACGGATTAGTTACACTCACCTTGTATTTTCCAGGTAAAAAAGCAAACAAAAGACTATCTGTTGAACCATTATTCCACAAATAAGTTGCTCTTGGATTTGTTGCATTGAGCCTTAGTCCGCCCCCTTTACATAAAATGGTATCTCTTCCTAAATCAACAATTGGAGCTTGGGTAAACACAATATCAATTGAATCTGAACCTTCACAATTACCTTGTTTGACATTTAAAATATACCGACCTGTATTAGAAACACTGATTGATGTGGTTGTTTCTCCTGTACTCCAAGTGTGCTGACCAATTTCATTACTATTTAAAACAAAACTACCTCCCGAACAAATTGAAGTATCATTACCAATTTTGGGTACAGGATTTTTAAGAATTTCAAAATTAAAAGTATCGCTATCAGAACATGCGCCATTGTTAATTGTGTAAGCCACAAAATGATTGCCGGGCAAATTAGGCGTAAAATCTTTTGAAGTTGAATATCCAGAATATGTTCCACCTGCATTTAAGGGCACAATTGTAACTGTATTATTGGATTGACAATATGTATCATTAATTCCAGCAAATGTAGCATCTGCATCTTGAACTACCCTTACAAATGCCGTATCTCGCCCTTTGCAACCTTCATTAGAAAAGGCTACATGTATAACTCTGTATAACCCAGTATCTTTAAATGAATGATTTGCAATTCGAGAACTGCTAGAATCTCCATCAGAAAAATACCATTTGTATAAATTCATGTTGACATCTGTGTTTTCAAAAACAAAATTATTATTAGTTAAACATTGAAGCGGTTTATTGATATTAAAACCACCTGCAGGGTTCGGCAATACTTGCAGTTTGAATATCAGAGTATCTTTACATCCTGTTGGTTGTAAATTAACATTGGTTATAATTTCCAATTTTATTGTATAAACATTACCCTGAGCATAACTCTTTTTCATTCTTTTGAAGGTGGAAAAAGTTCCATCTCCAAAATCCCAATTATAGCGATAAGAAGCCAATAGTGGTGAAATTACAGGCGTGGGATCAATATCAAAATAATTGCCTTCTAAACACTGAATGGTATCTTTGAATACATTGTAATCTATGTAGGCAACTCTTTTATTATAAACTCTAACATTCTTAGTTAAGGTATTAACACAGCCATTAGATGGAGTTGCTATGATTCTAACAGGCACAAGGCCACCGGTTTTAAAACTATGCTCAATAGGATTGGAAGTACTTGTTTGGCCAGATCCAAAGTCAAAAGTATAAGTTAATCCTGATATTGTTGAAGTTGAAGTATTTGTAAACTCATACCTGTTTTTTTGTTGACAGCTATCAATATACCTGATATCAAATCCTAGATTAATACTGGGTGTTGTAATACTTATGGTAGGGGCATTATCTGTTAAATACAAAGTACCAGGACCATTGTTATCATGTTCAAAAATCTTGAAATGGTATGTTTTACCAGATTGCAGATTATCTACCTTTATAAAATTTGTACCATTGGTATTGTATACTATATAATTTCCAACACCATATTGTGTTGAAAGTCCAAAATCTTTATTTGGTGTATAAACTTCAAAATCAACAGGTGTGAAATCTGTCGCAGAACCTTCTTTAGCTACAATTATTCTAGCAGTTCCATTGCCATTTGTCCATTGAAGGATAACAGAAGTACACAATAAATTGTTATAACCTAAATTACTTGCCTGAACAGTGGGCCTTACGGCAAATAAATTTACAGAAATTAAAAAAAGCGATATTAAAAATATTCCTTTCAACAACTTACAAAAATAAGATTTTCATTTTATATATAGACAAATTAAAACAAAAAAAGTTGCATATTGTTCGTTGCGAAATCAAACAACAAAAACTTGTTCATCCTTTAACATCGGCAAATTTTTATATTTTAAAAGCACTTGTGCTGTTGTTACAATATCTTTTTTACAATAAACCGCAATACGATTTAAATCATCTTGTTGCCAATAAGTGTGACCAACCATACTACCGTCAATATCATCCTTTGGAGAAGGAATTCCAAAACACTTTGCTAATACATTTAAAGAAGTGTAATTTTTATAATCACCGAATTTCCACAAATCCATTGTATCAAGGTGTTTGACCTCCCAAGGTTTTTTCCCTGAAATATCTAAAATACGTGGTATCTCTAAACCATTGATTAATAAACGTCTACAAATGTAAGGGAAATCAAATTCTCTGCCATTATGAGCTACCAATGCATGTTGTTCTCCATTGTAATGCTTATTCAATAATTCATTAAAATCATTCAACAAAGATTTTTCATTATGACCATGAATAGATTTTACTCTGAGTTGCAACTGACCATCAGAATAATGAAAAGCACCAACACCAATGCATACAATTTTGCCAAATTCAGCATAAATTGCGGCTCTATCATAATTGAGCGAAGCATCAATCTCTGGATTATTCAAAGCACCAACTTTTTTTGACCAAAGCTCTTGCCAATCCTCATCAAGTTCATTAAAATTTGCTTTTTGAGACACAGTTTCAATGTCTATAACTAACAAATGAGATAAATTTATATTATTAAGCATCTTATATAATTTTAAATTACCAACTTCCTCCAGCTCCTCCACCATTAAAACCGCCTCCTCCACCAAATCCACCCCAACCGCCTCCTGAAGAACCACCGCCTCCAAAACCACCACCACCCATCCATCCACCACCCATAGGCAATGGATATATCCCTCTCCTATTGATACCTCCCCCATTATTTCTGTTATTTCTAGAAATAATCAAAAACAAAATAACAATTATTAAAAGCACTAAAAAGACCGGGAATTTTTCTGATTTTTTAGTTTTAGCATCAGGCTTAAATTCACCAACTAAAGCTTGCTGAATACTTGTAATGCCATTCAATAACCCGCCATAATAATCGCCTTGCTTAAACGATGGCAATATTGATTTTTCTATAATGAGTTTAGATAAGTAATCTGTTAATATACCTTGGGTTTTATCCGCTGTTTGTATGAAAATCTTGCGTTCTTCTATAACAAAATAAATTAATACACCATTATTTTTGCCAGCTTGTCCAATTTGCCATTCTCTTGCAAATGCCATACTTCGATTGAATTCATCACTACCATTTAATGATTGCTCAACAACAATTGCAATTTGAGTAGATGTGCTATCCTCATAAGCTTTGAGATTGGCATTAAGATTTGAAATTTCTTCCGTTTTTAAAATACCAGCAAAATCATTCACATAACCAATACTTTTGGGTATGTTATTATTTTGCGCATTGAGCAACAAACTAAAAAACAATACTGTCGTTAAAAGCCACTTACTCATCTTTAGAAATCTCATCACTTAATTCGTTTACATCCTCATTTTGATATGGAAAATCTTTCTTTAACACTTCTTTTACGGCTTCAATCCCTTTTATAATACCAAGCGCTATTTCACCTTTAGAAAACTCTATTTGCATTGCATTTCTGCAAGATTGCCAAAAACTATCTCCAGTTTTTTGATCAATTCCAATATCACCTATAATACTGAATTGTTTTTCTTGAAGAACCATGTATATCAAAACGCCATTTCTAACTTTGGTTTGATGCATTTTAAGTTCTTCAAAAGTGTTTTTTGCATCAGTTAAAACATCCTTCTTTATCTTCTTAGCAAAATGAACCCTTATTTCTCCACTTGTTCCTTTTTCTGCCAATTGTACAGCCTCAACAATAAGCAAATCCTCTGCCGGAGATAAAAAATGAGACATTAAATTAATTTAAAAAAAATTAGTCAAACAATGCTTTTACATCAGGAGCTTTGTCGCTGCCCTCTGCTGCTTTAAATTCTTCTTTAACTGCAAAACCAAAAATGCTTGCAAAAATATTATTAGGAAAAGATCTTGCTGCAATATTGTATAATTTTACTTGACCATTATAATCACTTCTTGAAGTTTTAATTCGGTTTTCTGTTCCTTCTAATTGACCTTGTAAGCCAATAAATGCATCTGTACTTCTGATGCTTGGATAAGCCTCTAAAGTTATTTTAATAGCAGAGTTAATTCTTTGTCCAACAGCATCTAAATCTTGAGGTGTTTTTGCATTTGCAATTTGAGTTTGATTGTCTGCTGCTTCTTTTTCTAAATTAGAAATTCCAGCACGTGCATTTGTTACGGTTGTTAAAATGTCTTTTTCGTTTTCAGCTGCTTTTTTAACTGTTGTAATTAAAGAGGGAATCAAATCTGCCCTCCTTTGATAATCAGCCTGAACGTTTCCCCAAGCATTTTTCACGTTTTCATCTGCACTAACCAAGCCATTGTATTTACTGCAGCTATAAAAAGTCAATAATAAAAGAGCTCCTAGAATGATTAAATATCCTTTTTTCATGTTATATAAATTTTAGGTCAAAAATAGCAGAAAATTCTTTTAATAATATTTTTTTTATTTCTAATGCATCAATACTTCGACCAAATTCTTTTTCAATACTTGTAACACTTTTATCGATAATGCCACAAGGTATTATAAAATTAAACATCGTTAAGTCTGGATTAACATTAAATGCTAAACCATGCATGGTTATATGTCGGCTACATTTAATACCAATAGCTGCAATTTTTCTCTCGTTTGGAGTTTCTTTGCCCAACCAAATACCTATTCGCCCTTCTATTCTTTCAGAAACTATACCGATTTGAGCAAGCGTATTAATTAAGCATTGCTCGATATTAAACACAAACTGTTTAACTCCTATACCCATTTGTTCTAGATCAAAAATCGGATACACAACCAATTGTCCTGGTCCATGATAGGTAATATCTCCACCTCTTTCTATTTCATAAACATCAATTTTTTTTTCACTCAATTGCAAGTTATTCAATAATAAATTTTTGACATTGGCACTTTTTCCCATGGTATAAACATGAGCATGTTCGCAGACAATTAAATGGTTTGCGGGTTTTTCGTTATTTAACTTTTGGGCAATAGACTGATTAAAAAGCATTTTTTGTTGATTCCATACTAATTGATAATCTATTAATCCTAAATCTAATAATTTACAATCATTCATTTTTTTGAATTTAATTGATTACAGATGATACATTTTTCTATTTGATGTCCACGCGCTGGACAATATTCTCTTCCATAGAAAATAATTTGAAGGTGAATTTTATTCCAAATGTCTTTTTTGAAAAGTTTTTTAAGGTCTTTTTCCGTTTGAGTTACATTTTTACCATTACTAAGTTGCCATCTTTCAGCCAAGCGATGAATATGCGTATCGACAGGAAATGCTGGCACTCCGAAAGCTTGAGACATGACAACTGACGCTGTTTTATGTCCCACACCAGGCAGGGCCTCTAAGGATTCGAACGAAGCCGGAACTTGTCCATCATGCTGTTCAATAATCATCCGACTAAGATTAAAAATTGCTTTAGACTTAGCAGGAGATAGCCCACAAGGCTTGATAATTTCCCTGATTTCTTCGATGCTCAAAAGCAACATTTCTTGAGGCGATTTTGCTTTTGCAAACAAAATAGGCGTAATTTTATTGACCCTTTCGTCTGTACATTGTGCAGAAAGCAATACCGCTATTAAAAGCGTGTAAGCATCAGAATGATTAAGGGGAATAGGAGTTTCGGGATATAATTGCTCCAGTGTGCTGGCTACATATTGGGCTTTTTCTTTTTTAGTCAAAATACACTACAATATTAAAACGCTTTAAATTGATTTCCTAATTTTGGCAAGTTGCTTTTAATACCTAAACTATAAATAAAACAACCCAATCAACAAACAAATACTTTAAAATATTTTAATTTTAAAGGCATTCAAATAATTAAAGTCATTATTTTTGCACCTTAAATGCCAAAGACCAAATTAAAAAAATTTTCTCAATACGAAACTTTTCCTAACACTTATGATGCTAGAAATTTATTAAAAGGCAAATGGCACCAAGAGGTTTTTAAAAACAACAATCCCATCGTTCTTGAACTTGCTTGTGGAAGAGGTGAATATTGCATTGGTTTAGCACAATTAAACCCAAACAAAAACTTTATCGGCTTAGATGTAAAAGCTGCTAGAATGTGGGAAGGGGCCAAATATGCAATAGAAAATCATTTAAATAATGTTGCATTTTTAAGAATTCAAATAGATTTTTTACTCGATTATTTTGAAGCAGGAGAAATTGACGAAATATGGATTACTTTCCCTGACCCACAACCCCAAAAACCAAGAGCTAAACAAAGACTCACCCATATTAAATTTTTAGAAAAATATTTTCTTTTATTGGGTAAATTCAAATCTGTAAATTTAAAAACAGACAGCGATTTTTTATTTCAATTTACAACCGAATCCGTTAAAGATATCAATGTGCAAATCCAAGAACTCTTATTTAATATAGATGACAAAGAAGATTTGCAGGATGAATTAAAAATCAGCACTTATTATGAAAAAATGTGGAGAGAAAAAAACATCCCTATCAAATATTTAAAATTTCAATTTGTGTAAGGTTCTAAAATCTTATTCCATTTATCGTGGTCACGAAAACCAATTGCAATTTCTTTTTCCCCTTCCAATTCAATCCCTTCATAGCTCTCACAATTAATGCCATCAAAGGCTTTAACAATGATGGGCAATTCTGTTCTTGATTTCATAAATTGATATGCTTCGTCTGAGTGCACTAACACTAAATGAGCTTTAGATAAAAGTGGCATATCTAATAAAGGATCTAATATTTCTAAAATAATTTTAACATCTAAATCAGACACGCTTAAATCATCGTAATTGGCTGGCAATTGAATCGCTTTAAGTCCAAGTTCATTAACAAAATCGGCAATCCAATCTTTAGGTTGATGATTAAACTCCCCAACTACAATAGGCCCGTTTATCCAATCTATGATTTGTTTAGCTTTTTGGGGTTCAATAAAATTTTCAGAATTTGGATTGAAACAAAATCCTACAAAATCGGCCCACATGCCAGCCGCATACCTAGCATCTGTTAAGTGAGTAATTGAAGAAAATTTGAGAATAAATGGATAGTTCATTAAAAGAATATATATTAATTAAATTTGATAGCTTTAACTGGGTCAATTTTATTGATGATTCGAACAGGCAACCAAAGTGCAACCATGCAAATAGCGATAGTTCCCAAATTGATATACCAAACATAGGCTGCATTTATTTCAACAGGCACATAAGACAAATAATAGGTTTCTTGAGGCAAAGTAATAAATCTATAATAATCCTGAAACCATGCTAACCCAATTCCCAAAGAATTTCCAAGAATCAATCCAATAAGCAAAATAAAAAACGCATGTTTTAAAAAGATATTTCTGATGGTTGAATTTCTAGCTCCTAAGGCTTTTAAAACCCCAATCATAGTAGTTCTTTCAATTATTAAAATCAATAAGGCTGTTATCATATTGATACAAGCTACCACTATCATCAATATCAAAATAATACTGATGTTTTGATCCAAATAACCTAACCAATCAAATATCTGAGGATTTAACTGCACAAGGTTTTCTGAGTTTAACTCGATGGGAATATGTTGATTTACCAATTGAGTGGTACTCATTACATTTTTAAAATCTTTAGTCTTTACCTCATAATGTGTTATTTCATTTTGCTTATTAGCAAAAATTCGTTGCATTTCTACCAAACTACCAACAACAAATAACATATCGGTTTCCTCAATACCGGTTTCATATACACCTACTACGCTGCAAGGAATTACACGTACAGGATCATTAATAAAATACACTTTTACGATGTCTCCTGTATCTATTTTTAATTTACTAGCAATAATTTTAGAAACCAAAATTTCTCTTTTACCAAAACTATCTATATCCAAAGGGATTCTACCTTTCAAGATATTTTTTTTCAAAAAAGAAAAATCATATTGGCCATTTACACCTTTAAAAACAATTCCTTCTAAATCATTTTCTGCTTTGATAATTCCTGGTCTAGAAATAACAGGGCTTACTGTTGAAATATTTTCTACATCTAATATCTGTTTTACCAAATGACTGGAATCACTAAACTGTATGTAATCAAAATTACCTGAAGTGCCTGTAGAATGTATTTCGATATGCCCACCAAAACCAATTACCTTTTCTGTAATTTCATTTTTATAACCTATCACTATGGCTACAGCAATAATCATAACTGCAACACTCAAACCCACACCAATCCATGCTAACTTGATAATCAATGAAGCAAAAGATTTGAATTTACCTAGGGCCAGTCGCCTTGCTATAAAATGGCTTATTTGCACGAGTGCAATTTTACAACATTTATTTCAATTGGATTAATATTTTCTACCTTTCCAAGTTGTTTTAGAAGGCCATAAAAAATAAATCCCGGTGCAAGGAATCATTATAAATAAATAAACATCATAAAACAAAATAGCCATCCAATGTTCTGGACGAATATTTAAAATCTGATATATTCTTAATATTTGAAACAATTGTATGAAGCATTTAAAAACAAATAAACCTAATGCTAATTGCCAATTAAATAACAAAAGAATAGGCAAGGAAAAATACCAAGTAGAAAACACAAACAACATAATTCTATAATTCAAAGGCAAATCCCAACCGCCCACCAACCACCTTTTACGTTGCTTCATTATACCAACAAAAGTTTCGATAGGTTTTGAGTAAACTAGCGTCTCTTGATTTAAAACTTGAGAACTTAAAAAACCTTTTTCTTTCAATGCTTTAAACAATGCATAATCTTCTGTGATACTAAATGGTATGGTTTCATAACCACCAACTTTTTGATAAGCACTCATGCTAAATGACATATTATTACCTACCATTGTGATAGGTTTTTTGAAAAAATCTAAAACATGAATAATCCCCATAAAATATAACCAATCTACTTGTTGAAACTTTTCAAATAAATTATCTGCTGTAATATTGGTTGTTCCACCAGCCATATCTACTCTATTATTTATCATTTCACTCACCAAACCCTTTGCCCATTTTGGGTTTACAATGATATCAGCATCAGTAACAAGTATGTATGCCCCACTTGCCAATTGCCCTAAAGTTGCTAAAACCCTAGCTTTTCCTTTTGTTTGGGTATTATCAGTTGATTTTAAATTTACCAACTTAAACCATGGTTTATTTTGGATAAAAGCCTCTATTATTGCTTGTGTTTCATCTGTACTTTGATCGTTGCCAATCAAAACTTCAATTAGATTTTTATCATAATCTAAATTTTCTATCGCTCCTAAGCAGGTTTTAATATTTGAGGCTTCGTTTCTAGCTGCAATTAAAATCGAAATTTTAGGATATTCATCCAATTCTACAAAGTTCTTTTTTTTGTATAAAAACAACGAAAACAAATACCCTATTTGAATAATAAGATAAATTAAGCAGAAAATAATGGCAACAACAAACAAAATCATAAAGTGATGCAATTAAAACCTTTCTCATTAATAAATTGTAAATATTGAGGTAACAAAATCTTAAGGTTTTCTTCAGCTTTAACTGAATCATGAAAAACCACAACACTTCCATTCTGAGTTTTATCTTTCAATATCGCCAAGCTAAGCTCACAATTTAAACCCTTTAAATAATCACAAGACAATAAAGACCACATGACTAATTTATAATGTGGAGATAGCGCTTTAATTTGTTTGGGAGAAATTCTACCATAAGGCGGACGGAATAAATTAGATTTTACAAAATGTCGACATTCCTCCACATCTTTAACATAATCTTTCAAACTACTTTCCCATCCTTTTATGTGATGCATGGTATGATTACCAATTTGATGACCTTCATGCAACAATTGAGAAAAAACTTCTGGGTATTTTTGAACATTCTGACCTACGCAAAAAAAAGTTGCCTTAAAATTATATTTAGCCAATTCTTGTATCACCCAAGGTGTTATATCAGGATGTGGACCATCATCAAATGTCAGGTAAATATCTGGTTTTGAACGATCGCCATGCCAAAATAATTTCGAAAAAACAAGTTGCAATAATTTTGGCGTAGATTGATAAAATGGCATTGCGCAAATATATTAAACTATTCAAAAAACTCTATTTAATATAAAAATATAATCCTTATTTTTGCACATTCTTAACAAAAATGAGCATATTTAACGATATTCAACAAAAAAACAAATCAATTGCAGTTATTGGGTTAGGTTATGTTGGCTTACCTTTGGCATTAGAGTTTGCAAAAAAATTCAAAGTGGTAGGATTTGACATCAACCCCAAACGAGTAGAAATGTTAAAAAGAAAAGAAGACCCTAGCAAAGAGGTTGAAGCTCATGAATTTGAAGGTTGTGATATCACATTTTCACACAATTTAGACGATATTAAAAACTGCAACTTTTATATTGTTGCTGTTCCAACACCTATAGACGATGCTAAAAGCCCTGATTTAAGACCTTTGATTGGTGCATCTAAGACAGTAGGGAAAGTTATTAAAAAAGGAGACTATGTGGTATTTGAAAGTACGGTTTACCCCGGCTGCACAGAAGAGGATTGTGTTCCTGTCATTGAAAAAGAAAGTGGATTAGAGTTTAACACAGATTTTAAAGTTGGATATTCTCCTGAAAGAATTAATCCAGGTGACAAAATCAATACGCTTACCAAAATATTAAAAATTGTTTCGGGTAGCGATACTGAAAGTTTAAAAGAAATCTCTGCTTTATATGGGTCAATTATCACTGCTGGCATACATGAAGCACCAACATTGAAAGTTGCAGAAGCTGCAAAAATCATAGAGAACACTCAAAGAGATTTAAATATCTCTTTGATGAATGAATTAAGTTTAATATTTGATAAATTAAATATCAACACATATGATGTAATAGAAGCTGCTGGCACTAAATGGAATTTCTTGAAATTTAGTCCCGGTTTAGTTGGAGGGCATTGCATTGGTGTTGACCCATATTACTTAACATACAAAGCAACCGAACTAGGTTTACACCCAAGAGTAATTGCTGCAGGCCGATTTACCAACGATATGATGGGCGCGCACATTGCCAAAGTTGCTTTAAAAAAGCTAATTGCGAATGATAAAATCATTAAAAACTCTAAAATATTGATTTTAGGAGCAACTTTCAAAGAAGATGTTGCAGACATTAGAAATTCCAAAATAATTGATATCGTAAAAGAATTGAAAAGCTATAGCATTAATGTTGAAGTTGTTGACCCTAGAGCTGATGCTGAAGAGGTTTTTGAAGAATACGGTTTTCACTTATCCCCAGAAATTGGTAAAGGCTATGATGGAATAATCGCTGCGGTTAGTCACCATGAATATAAAACACTTACTGAGGATTTTTTCATATCTATTTGCAATCCAAATTCATTTATACTTGATTTAAAAGGTATTTACCGATCTAAAATTAAACAGTTAGAATATTGGAGTTTATAAGCTCTTCCATCTTTTTGAGAAAGCTTTCAAAATTTTAAGCATTGTATAAATTTGACATTTAACATTAGTTGAATGGCTTCTTAATAAAACAATCCTAGGAAAAGATAAACGGCTAAACTGACCAAGAATAATCTCAATGCCCATTTCTTCAATTGCTTGATTGCTTTTTTGTCCAATATCACAAGTTTACCCTTTAATTTTTTTTTACCCAGCTTTAACAACAAATAACTTGCACCTGAAGAAATGGCTGTTCCTAATAAATAAATGTAATGCCATTTGATTATAGCAAACACCAAAAACACTAACGCTAAAACAAATAATCCTATACCTAAATAAACAAACAGGACTCTTAAATCTCTGACCTTGCCATCTACTTTACTTATGCCAAGATTCTGTTTAATTGCAATCATGGAATCATAACTGTTTTCAGTTTCCATTTTGAAATAAATTTTTTTAATTTCGGTTGGGGAATGTTTTTCAAGAAAATTTGATACATCGATAGAATCATTTTTGTCATCCAAAATCAACCTATGTTTTTCAGAAAGTAAACTTTTGGAATTATTTAAACTCACATCCTCCTGAAAAAACAATTCTTTAGATTCTACTATTTGTTTGTGTACCTTACAACCATTTATCACTAATAAAACAGATACAATAATTAATCTGAATCTGAGAGTGATTGACTTAGTAGAATTACAAATTAACAAAAAATTATAATTTATCTTTTAAATATTCTGAAGTATAACTAGCCTTGCAATTTATCAAGTCTTCAGGGGTTCCTTCAAAAACCAATTGCCCACCAGTGTCACCACCATTAGGCCCCAAATCTATTACCCAATCTGCATACTTAATAACATCTGGATTATGCTCTATTACCAAAACAGTGTGACCTTTTTTAATCAAGGCGTCAAAACAATGCAACAATTTTTTAATATCATGAAAATGCAATCCTGTTGTTGGTTCATCAAAAACAAAAAAGGTATGATGGTCTTTTTGATTGCCTTTAGCCAGAAAAGTCGCTAATTTTATTCTTTGAGCTTCTCCGCCACTTAGCGTATTACTTGATTGTCCTAAAGCGACATAACCTAATCCAACATTTTGCAAAGTTTCTATTTTATTTACAATAGTTTTTTCATCCTTAAAAAAATCCATTGCTTCATCAACTGTTAATTCCAAAACATCTGATATACTTTTCCCATGGTAGGTAACTTCCAATATTTCTTCTTTAAATCTTTTTCCTTTGCAATTTTCACAAGGCAAAACTAAATCTGCCATAAATTGCATTTCTATAGTTTGTTCACCTTCGCCTTTACATTGGTCGCATCTACCGCCATCCACATTAAAAGAAAAATGCGAAGGTTTTAATTTTTTGGACTTTGCTAATGGTAATTCAGAAAACAAATCTCTGATGCTGTCATAAGCTTTGATGTAGGTAACAGGATTGCTTCTACTTGATTTACCAATAGGATTTTGATCAACCATTTCGATTTCCTTCAGTAAATTAATTTCACCAGAAATGCGCTCATGTTTCCCTGTTTTTGTCCCAGTATATTGCCCTAATGCCTTACTTAATGCTGGAAATAAAACACTTTTAACTAAAGTTGTTTTTCCACTTCCGCTAACTCCCGTAACACAGGTTAACACATTTAAAGGGAATGAAACATTGATGTTTTTTAAATTATTTTCTCTAGCACCAACTATATTGATTTTATTTTTCCAAATTCTTCTTTGTAAAGGCACATCAATTTTAAGTACTCCAGATAAATATTGTCCTGTTAAACTATCCTTGGATTTTAATAAATCTTTGTAAGTTCCGTTAAAAATCAGTGACCCTCCATATATGCCTGCACCCGGACCAATATCAATAACTTGCTCAGCTGCTTTCATTATTTCCTCTTCATGTTCAACTATAATGACAGAGTTCCCAATTTTTTGTAATTCTTTTAAAACCGTTAATAAATTAGCTGTATCCTTTGGATGCAAACCTATACTTGGCTCGTCTAAAACATACATACTTCCTGTTAAGCTGCTTCCTAACGAAGTTGCAAGATTAATTCGTTGAGACTCACCACCACTTAAGGTATTGCTTAATCTATTCAAGCCCAAATAACCTAAACCTACATTCATTAAAAACCTTAGCCTACTTTTAATTTCTAAAAAAATTCTATTTGCAATAGTTTCGTCTTCTTCTGAAAGTTTTAAATTTTCAAAATACTCAAAGGCTTTTTGAACCGACATGAGCATAATCTCTTGAATACTCGTATAAATTTTCAATTTTGGATTTTTAGCATCAACGGACAGCAATTTAACATATCCTGCATCTTCTCTTAATCGGGTTCCTTTACAAGCATGACATGTGGTTTTTCCCCTGTATCGGCTTAACATCACCCTGTATTGTATTTTATAAGATTGCTCCTCAATATTTTTAAAAAAAGCATTAATACCGTTGACACCCTTGCCTCCTTGCCACAATAAATCTATTTCTTTTTCGGTTAAATCATAATAAGAACGATGGATTGGGAAATCTAAATTTATGGCACTTTTTACAAAAGATTCTTTCCATTCGCTCATTGTTTCACCTTTCCATGGAGCAACACAACCTTCATATACACTTAAATTTTTATCTGGAATAACTAAATCCTCATCAATGCCAATTACTTGCCCATACCCTTCACAAGTCTTACAAGCTCCAATTGGATTATTAAAACTCAAAAAATCCTTTGTTGGCATTTCAAACACCATGCCATCAGCTTCAAACTTATTAGAAAAATCATGAAATTTGCCTTGATAAGACAATACACAAACACCATGTCCTTCCCAAAAGGCACTTTCTATTGAATCTGCAGCTCTACTTAAAAAGTCTTCGTCAGAAAAATCAACACTTAATCTATCTAACACTAAAAAACATTGCTTCTTATTGAACCCAACAGTTGTTTTTATATCTTCAATTTTAACAATTTCACCATCAAGCATTAATCTTACAAAACCCTGCTGAACCAATGAATTTAGCATCACTAGAGCATTGGATTTATCAAAAATCAAAGGAGATAAAATAAGAACCATTTCTCCATCAGACAAAGTTTGTATAAAATTAATTACATCTACAGTTGTATGTTTTTTAACCTCATTACCACTAATTGGAGAAATTGTTTTCCCTACTCTTGCAAATAATAATTTTAAATAATCGTATAATTCTGTGCTAGTTGCAACCGTACTTCTAGGATTTCTGGTATTTACCTTTTGTTCGATGGCAATAGCCGGAGCTAAACCATCAATAAAATCAACTTCGGGCTTATTCATTCGTCCCAAAAACTGACGTGCATAACTGCTCAAACTTTCTACATATCGCCTTTGACCTTCGGCAAATAAAGTATCAAAAACTAAGCTACTTTTTCCACTTCCAGAAACACCTGTAACAACTGTAAATCCTCCCGATGTAATTTCTACATCTATATTTTTTAGATTATGAACCCTTGCGCCTTTAATGACGATATTTCTTTGTTTAGCCACAATAAATCACCAACGCGCAAAGGTAATGAATTGTTTGCTTAGTCATATGAGATAATAGTATCTTTAATTTTTCGTTAACCTTGTCAAATACTTTTCTCCATTCTTTTTAATGACATTTAGAAAATATAACCCATTTCTAAGTTCAGACAAATTTACAACAGTTGAATTTTCATCAAGCTCTTTTATTGCAATTTGATAAATTATTTTACCCTGAATATCTGTTAAATAAATCTGGCTATATGCACTCATTTTTTGTTGAGTTTCTATTGTTAGATTCATATTAGTTGGATTTGGAAAAACCCCTTTTATTTCGTTCCCATTGACAAGTTTTTCAATCTGAATTACAGGACTATAATTATAAGAACCATCTAAATCCACAATTTTCAATTTATAAAATACAGTTTTTCGATTACCAGGGAACTGATCTACAAAGTGATAATCAACTAACATATCATATTGATTTTTAGCATCAACTCTTCCAATCTCATGAAAATTCACCTCATCATAAGACCTCATGATGGCATAATAAAAAACATTTTCTTCGGAAGCCACTTTCCAATTCATTTTATTTTCAAATTGATAATTTATCCCTTCAAAACTTATCAATCGTATAGGCAATGCAATACAATTAGGCACTATCCTAACTGTATCTGTTGAAACCTGACATAAGTTATTAGTAACTCGCCAAACCAATACATAACTTGATGAAGAATCTCCCGTAAAAAGAGCTGTAGGATTATTGACATTATCTATACTCCCCCCAACACCAGAAATTATTTGCCAAGTTCCAATAGAATTTGGTCCTAAAGGTTCAGCGCTTAACATGATTGGCCCGCAATACACATCATCTGAACCCGCTTGAGAAACTGTTGAGCCAATTAAATTGTGAAGTGAAATAGTTGCATTGATCACACCTGCGCCCCCACTTGTTGCGCCATTTGCAATAAATTCAGTTAATGCAGCAGAAGATGTTGTGCCATTGCTTCCTCCATTTGCTGTTCTTGTTGGTGAGCCCCCAGAAATGGCAATATAACCTCCTCCTCCTCCTCCTCCTGGACCCTCAGATTCGTTGTTGGTGATTAATTGGTTTCCACCATTGCCGCCATTTGCTCGAAGTGTATATCCATTATTGATGTTAGCTGCAGAAGCAAATATAATGGAACCACCACCACCACCACCACCTGGCGCATCGTTATGATTGGGTAAAGTATTACCTCCATTACCTCCATTAGCCGTTAACATACCATTATTTGAATGAAAGGTGCCATAATGCAGTATATAGATTAATCCTCCACCAGCAGCACCACCATTGGCAGCGCTGTTATTGCCGTCTCCGGCTCCACCACCACCACCCATAAAAATACGACCGCCTGAATAATCAAGTGGTCGACCTCCATATCCGCCAACATTTTGTCTCCTGTTGCCTCCCCAAGCAGCATCACCTGGAGGAACTGATGTTGCGTTTTGATCGCTCGAGCCAAAAGTATAACCTCCTCTACCACCACCTGATGATGTATTGGTTGAAAAACTCCCTCCCTCTAAATTCCAAGCTGTTGCCCAACTTGAAGGCGATGCAACAGGGTTGCCTTGGCCATTCCATGCAGAAATGCTACCAGCATTTGCACCACCACCGCCACCAGCATTGTGAGTGTTTCCTCCACCACCACCATTTGCTGGCGCTCCTCTTCCATATCTCCCATTTAAGGCATCATAATCAGTTGTAAAACCTGCAATACTTTCTCCTTTTTCTCCACCATCTAAAGAATCTGTAGATCTGAATAATGTTGTTATTGGATTAGCCGCTCCTTGTGTATAGTTATCTTGAATGCCTCCTCTAAATCCTAATTGATCTACATTAATTTGGCTGGTTGAAGCATGATCCATCCTTAATTGCCCCTGAATTTCAAGCGCGACAACACCACCTACTCTTCCATTCCATGCAGGAGCAATTATTGAGCTACTGGATCTAATTCTCAAGTCTGTATATCTAGGAACTCTAATGATTTGAACTTTTCCAGAGGCTGTATAATTGTTGGTTAAGGGTATTGCAAGATTTATTATGTTGCTGCCTGAAACAGATGCAACACATCGTGTTTCGTGCAATCCAGCACTGTTGTAGCTAGTTATACTGCCATATGATGAATTGTTGGTTGTGTTAATAGTTGCTCCTTGCATTTGGATTATCATTATCATGTCGCCTGTTGTTAAGTTGCTCGAAAAAGCACCACCACTCATGGTGTTGCTATTTACTGTTAGCGAGGTGGCTCCTGCTATTGCATTTGAAGTAAGGTAAGTATAGGTGTTTACAATTGTATTTAATGAAGCAATATTGCCAGCGCCTAAACTCCCCATCTGAGCTGATAGATGTACATAAAAGGATAATAAAATAAAAAGCAGTAGTTTATTTTTCATAAGATTTGTGATTTAGTCTTACGAATATACAATATCATTTCATTGTTTCAGAAAATACCTTAAAAATAAATAAAACATAAACATCTTAATTTCAAATACTTAACACAAATTAACGCATAGTACAATTAACTTAATAAGTTTAAAAACTTAAGAAAAAACGTCATTTATTTAAATTAATATACTAACTTTTAGCAAACTTAGCAGTAATGGTATGACCATCCTTTTTTAATATATTTATAAAATACAATCCTTTACTTAAGTCTGAAACATCAAAACTAAATGTTTTAGATTCTGAATCAAACAATGAAAAAGATTTAATAAGTTGACCTTTTGAATTAAAAATTAAAATTTGATTAATCAATCTTCCACTTATTTTGGTTTCAATATTTATATCACTATTTGCCGGATTTGGATTAATGGATTTAATATCAGGATGAACCTGGCTCCTTTCAATCACATCAACAGAACTAGTTTTAAAACTACCATCATTTTCATTGATTTTTAATTGATAATAGATAATTTCAACATTAACATTGTATGTATAGTCGTGATATAAATATTGATTGGTTTGGGCGTTGTTGTTTGGATTTAAAGTTGCTATTTTTTCAAAATTCAAACCATCATAAGAACGCATAACATCAAAACTAGTGATTCTAGATTCCTCTGCGGAAACCCATTTCACTTCTATTAATCTATTGCGTTTAACGGCTTTGAAATCTAATAAACTCAAGGGTAGTGCTGCATAAATATTTGTAGATGTGTTATTTACAATCCTTCTGTTGCAACCATCTGAAACTATGCAAGTAATTACACAATTACTATCTAGGTTTAACGTGTCTGGGGTAAAAGTAGTAGTACTTGCATATCTATTTGCAAATGTACCACTGCAAGAAGAACTCCATTCATAAGACAAAGTTGCACCCACAGGGGAAGATGCATTAACACTAACATTATAAGAGTTGTTAGTAAACATAATAGATGGCACACCCACTGATAACAACGCTGGATTTTTATCCCCCATTGCAATTAATGAAAAATTAAAAAACTGCCTTACTGCAGATATATTTTCAGCAGTAGTAAATCTAGATGAGCCAGATCTTGTTAATGCTATATCATGACCACCTTGATACATGACTAATCCATTGCTTGTTTGACCAAACCCCCTTCCATACAATGTAACAGCTGCGGGTCCATTTGGGAAAGATGAAACGTTGCTTTGGGTTGAGTCATAACAGCCAATTTTAGTAGTGTTTCTCCATCCAGAACCTGCCCCTGCAACAGGAATAAAAATTTGTTCTGAACCATTTAAATGCGCACCATCTTCTTTGCCAATCATCTGAAATACAGGATCATCAACCCTTGCAGAAATTGGTGAACCATTGTAACTTGCTCTATTAAAAAAGTAATTATAAGGCGGAGTACCATCTGCATGTGACATGTAATCTATTAATCCATTATTAGATAGAAAATTCATTCTTTGAGCTGAATTAGAAGGATTTACTAAATTTTCTAATACGCTGACAGCATGGCACATTGCAAAAATTGCCCCTCTGTTATTAATATTCCAAGTTCTAAGGTTGCTATGGTCTGCCCACGTTGGATCAGCATGAGGCATTACAAAAATATCATCACAAGCACCTAAAGAGGATGGCGATTTTAAATTATAGGATGTGTTAGGAATACCAGCCAAAGGATACATGTCTATGGCAACATTGGAATTAGTTGAATTAATTGTCCAATTGGGCATAGAATTTAAATGATAGGTGACAATTAAATCCTCGTCAGAAACCAACGTATCTAAAACAACACCTTGAGTTACCCAATAGGCTAGTCTGGAGAGAGTGGTTGAGTTTATATATTGTTTTGGAATTAAAAAAGGTCCTCCGGAATATCGAACATTGTTATGAATAAAATCAAAGCTGTCTTTTGGTTTACCTTGTCTTATAATCCATTTAACAGACACATCGTAATTATTGACTAAGTCATAAATCAAACCATATGGTTTTAGTCCATTACCAACTGTTTGTGGAATAACACCCATGTTAACAATGTACGACCCTCTAGGAAATGTCATAATCTGTGACATCAAAGTAATTGTAAATAAAAATGTGATTATTAGTAATATATTTTTCATAAGTAATAAGTAAATTTAGTGTTACAAACTTAACTTGTTTTTAGTTTTTTTAAAAATTTAATTAAAATAACATTATAACACAACAAATTGATTATCAAATATTTAAAACCTTTATAATAGGTGGTATTAAAGTACCATTAGGCTAATTATACTACAAAATTCTTCCTGTTTATTTATTTTCGAATGAATTAAAATAAATTGATTAAATAATAATTAAAACTTTTAAATGAATGGTCATTTGATTCATTGTTTTAAAGTCTTAACCTATGGTATTTTTGTATTTAAAAATATCATCAAAAAACTTGTGAAATACCAATTCAACATTTAAAATGATATCGTAATTTCATTCAAAATGGACTAATTTCAGCATAGCCTCTTTCACTATTTTTATGTATATTATGCATATATTTATTAAAAGTCAATATACTTGTCATTCAACATAGACATTATGCATTATCTTAAGATTATCTTTGTATAAAAATAAATAATACAGACAAAACATCAAAACAAAATAAATAGTTGCTTGATTTTTTTTAACTTTTTTAATTTGACTCAACCATAAAACATGATTAAACCATAATTGACAAGCCTAATTTAAGACTGGAGGATTATGATGGCTAAATCCAATAATAAGATGATGACAAGTAATGACTTTTTCATATGTTTGTTGATTATAGAATCAAATATATGACAAAAATTAAATTTACAAAAGAAATTAAAAATATTTGACATAAATCAATATATTGAAAATCAATACCTTAGAGTCTATTTTGCATGTAGTATATTTTACTAATCAGTTTAAAATACTACAAAATTCTTCTTGAAAATCAATTGAATTTAGAATTAATGGCTCTTTATTATTTTGATTTTAAGAATAAATCATAAAGTTATTTTGACATATTTATGTTGATGCAATGCAATAATTTGTTGAATATCCCGATTGTGGGAATACTTCTTAACGCATGAAATTAATTCGTCAATTTTTGGCTCGTTGAATTGAATATCAATATACCCAAATCCCTTATATTGACCGTTACATATATAAACTACTCCCTTTTCAAAAGCATGGCGACCCTCACCTATCATTATCAATTGTTCGTTTAAAAAACTATACTTATTTAACATGTCGTCAAACCTTTCATTGTATAAATCTGTAGGTTCTGAATTAATACAAGCTCCTTCGCATTTATGAATTTGGTGATAAAAACAAGGCCCCTTAATTGCATTTAAGTTCATTTTAGATAAACAGAGTGCATATTTATCCGTTAGTTGATATAAATAAGCATTCATTTTTGATAAACTATCCATTGTAAAAACTGCTTCCCTTAATTCATTATACTTATCTATTCTCAAGTTTTTATATCCATTTATATCTGTATTGACATAAGCAGCAAACAATGGCACAGTTCTACTCTTTTTTTGAGAAATATTATAAATGGGTTTGAGTTTTTTAATTTCATCAGACTCTAATAATAGGGCAATAAGTTCATTCCCTGTGTTTTCGTAACTAATATCGGCAATATCAGTTTTCATTTGCAAAGCTCTCCTACTCCCTTTAGAACCAATAGCAAAATGTTGTTCAATCCTTTTTTTGATGTTTTTGCCTTTCCCTATATAAATAACTTCACCTGCATGGTTATAAAAATAATAAACACCCGTTATATTGTCTGGTATTTGGCTATATACGTTTAAATCCAAAAGTGGTGGTATTTTGGTTTGCCCGATAGCTTCATTATACCAATCCATATTTTCAGCAGCAAGTTGTTTAACAATTTTTTGAAATAAAAAACTTGTCGCTTTGGCATCACCCATTGCGCGATGTCTATTCTCAATTGAAATTGACAATGATTCACATAATTTTCCTAAGCTATATGAAGTTAAATTTTTAAAAACCTTTCTACTTAATCTTACAGTACACAGAGTTTGTCGTTGATAAACATAACCCAAATCCTTGAATGCTGCTCTAACAAATGAATAATCAAATCTAACATTATGAGCTACAAAAACGGCTTGATCTGTTAATTCAACTAACCGTTTAGCAATTTCATGAAACATAGGTGCATCTCTTACCATTTCATCTGAAATCCCTGTAATTTGAGTTATACCGAATGGGATTCTAATTTTGGGGTTAATTAGAGTTTCAAAAGTTTCTATCACTTTTTCACCATCATGAATCACAACAGCAATTTCTGTTATTTTATCCTTGTCTGGATTTCCGCCTGTTGTTTCAATATCAATAATTGCAAATAAAATAACATTACAATTTTAATCCAAAAATTCTTTATTTACCCAAAATAAAAAAACTAAATATGTTAACAAATTAATCAACAATACACTATTTTATTGACAATAGATAGTTGAGAAAAAAAACAATATTTTTCAACAAAGTTCAATAATTTTGTAACATGAGAAAATTCGCCATTTATGGCTCCCTATTTATAATATTAGGCTTTGTTATCTATTTTGCAATTTGTAGTTACACATACAGCGATGGGAGTAGAACTGGCATATTAATGAAATTTTCAAAAAAAGGGTTCTTATTTAAAACATACGAAGGTGATATTAATGTAGGATTCATCAATACTAATATGGCAGGATTAACCGCCAATGTTTTTCATTTTAGCGTAGAAAAAAACGAAAAATCAACCATCCAAACTTTAGAAAATGCTGAAGGCAAGATGATTAAGATTTTTTACAAAGAAAAATTAAAGGCTATGTCTTGGCAAGGAGAAACAAATTATTTAATCTACAAAGTTGAATTTATAAAAAATAACAAAACTGATGACTAATCAATATCCACCATATTTAGACAAACTCAACGAAACTCAGAGAGAAGCTGCTATGAAAATTGATGGACCAGTGATGATTATAGCTGGTGCCGGCAGTGGTAAAACAAGGGTATTAACATATAGAATTGCGCATATTATTAAACAAGGAATAGATCCATTTAACATTCTTTCGCTCACTTTTACCAATAAAGCAGCTAGAGAAATGAAAAACAGAATTGAATCTGTTGTTGGATCGGAAGCAAGAAACCTTTGGATGGGAACTTTTCACAGTGTATTTGCTAAAATATTAAGAATTGAAGCAGAACACATTGGATACCCCAAGGATTTTACAATTTATGACACCGATGATGCCAAAAGTTTAATTAAAACCATCTTAAAAGAATATCAATTAGATGAAAAGCTTTACAAACCGGGTTTAGTATACAATAGAATCAGCAATGCTAAAAACAATTTAATAAACAGCAAAGATTACAAGTCTATTCCCGAACTCATTGAAGCAGATGCCTCTCAAGGTCGCCCACAAATTGGCCAAATATTCGAAGCGTATCAGTTAAGATGCTTCAAAGCTGGCGCGATGGATTTTGACGACCTATTATTAAACACCTTTAGATTATTCAAAGGGCATCCAAATATTTTATTTAAATACCAGCACAAATTCAAATACATCATGGTTGATGAGTATCAAGACACCAATTTATGTCAATATATGATTGTCAAAAAACTCGCTGCCAGTCACGAGAACCTTTGTGTAGTTGGAGACGATTCACAGAGTATTTACAGTTTTAGAGGGGCAAGTATTCAAAATATTTTAAATTTCGAAAAAGACTATCCAGATTTGGCCACTTTTAAATTAGAGCATAATTACAGAAGTTCTTCAAATATTGTTAATGCTAGCAGCAGCATCATTGCAAAAAACAAAGAAAAACTACATAAAAATATATTCACAGAAAACGAAGCAGGAGAAAAAATCAACGTTATTAAAGCGCTTAGTGATAATGAGGAGGGTAGATTTGTGGCACAAATGATTTTCGAAGAAAAAAATCAAAAACAACTACAAAACTCTGATTTTGCAATTTTATACAGAACCAATGCTCAAAGCAGATCTTTTGAGGAATCATTAAGAAAAAACAATATTCCATATCGCATTTATGGAGGCACAAGTTTTTACCAACGAAAAGAGGTAAAAGACATGATTGCATACCTGAGATTAGTCATTAACCCAAATGACGAAGAAGCTCTCAAAAGAATCATCAACTATCCTGTTAGAAAAATCGGCAATACAACAATTGAAAAATTAACATTTGTTGCCAATCAAAATCAAACAACAATTTGGGAGGTTATCAAAAACATTCATTTAATCAAAGATTTTGGGGCTGCGGCACACCATGTTAGGAATTTCTATATGATGATGTCAAATTTCCAATCGATGGCAACTACTAAAACAGCTTATGAAGTTGCAGAAACTGTAGCAAAAAGTTCTGGATTAGTTAGCATGTTAAAAGAGGATAAAACAGTTGAAGGGGTTGCTCGTTATGAAAACATTGTTGAGTTATTGAATGCAATCAAGGAGTTTACAGAAGATGATACTACAGAAAACGAAAAAAGTCTTTCTCTTTTTTTACAAGATATTGCATTATTAACAGATGCTGACAAAGAAACCGATGACAACAACAAGGTAACACTCATGACCATTCACAGTAGCAAAGGCTTGGAATTTAAAAATGTTTTTGTGGTAGGCTTAGAAGAAAATTTATTTCCAAGTCAATTAAGTTTAAACAGCAGACAGGAATTAGAAGAGGAAAGACGCTTATTTTATGTTGCAGTAACAAGGGCCGAGGAAAAACTAACATTATCGTTTGCCACATCAAGATTTAAATACGGCAATTTAATTCCATGCGAACCAAGTCGTTTCATCGATGAAATAGATAAGCAATACTTAGATTTTACGCATGCACAAAGATCAAGCAATGCAACATTATTTAAGCCAAAAGAGGAAACCAATAATTATGGCAAAGGCTATGGCATGAATGTTGGCAGAATGATATCGAATCCATTACCAACTATAAAAACATCTGCAAATTTTATACCTTCGGATAACCAATTGATAAAAGTTGGAGACAAGGTAGAACATCAAAGATTTGGCATGGGTACTGTAATTTCAGTCGAAGACACTGGAGAAAACAAAAAAGCAACCGTTCAATTTATAGAAACAGGTTCAAAGACCTTAGTATTAAAATTTGCAAAATTGATGATACATTCATAATTATTAATAAATTTGCGGCATGAAAAAAACAATTTTTCTTAGTTTTATTTACTCAACTGCCTTAATTCTCTCAGCACAGCTTCAACCGACATTAAAGAACAAAAGAGGCATTAATATTTTGCCAGAAAAAGGCGATTATAGTTTTGGAATTAGTACAGACCCCTTTTTTAATTATTTAAACTCATTAACCAATTCAAATACGAGTTTACCAAAAGCAACATTTCAAAACAATCAAGCCTTCTACGGCAAATATATGATTAGTGACAATAAAGCTTATAGAGGTGGTTTTAGAATTGGATTATACAATAATAAGTTAGAAAAAGAGTCTAATAATTTAAGTCCTGATGCAGCGCCTACAGACATGGTAAAAGAATCTGAAATTCGCAAATCAAATCATTTTAACTTTAGTTTTGGGGTTGAAAACAGACGAGGCAAAACTAGGCTTCAGGGCATTTGGGGACTTGAAACCTTTCTAAATGTGTCATTAAATAATACAACCAAGTACGAATATGGCAATAAAATTGAATACTTAAATACCGATACATCAAGAATATTACACATAAAAGCAGGCAGACAAATTGGAATTGGTTTAAGGGCATTCGTTGGCGCTGAGTATTTTATAGCCCCTAAATTTTCTTTAGGGTTTGACCTTGGTTATGGCCCACAATTGAATTACAATCTGAGAACAAAAATCAAGAACGAAACCTATAATTCTATAAATAAAGAGGTTACATCAAAAGAAGTTTACTCAACAAGGAGTAGAACATTTAATTTAGACACCGATGAATTTAACGGAAACTTAAGATTAATCTTTTATTTTTAATTTTGTTTTTAAGTTTTAAAGCCTATATTTGCACCTTTAATAATTAAGTCATGAAAAAAATTGCATTAACACTTTTCGTTTTTACATTAGTTTTATCCTCTTGTAAGTATGAAGAAGGTCCTGGAATTTCATTAATTTCAAAAAGAGATAGAATTTCTAATGAATGGTCTGTAATCAACTACAAAATAGATGGCAACGACAATGATTCTGCACTAAAATCTTTTAAAAGTGGTGATTCTCTTGAAATGTTGCTTACTATAAGTAGATCTGGTTATTTTTCAACCAATCCACAATACACAAGAGCATTTTCTAAAGCAAATAACAATAAGCTTCATTCATATGACCCTAATCTTATTGAATTGTATAGTCATTTGAAAAACAATTATTTTGCTCAAAATGCTTTAGTTAATTCAGGCAGATGGGCTTTTCACCAAAAACACAACAACGTTCACTTTGGCAATAATGGCAATTCAGATTTATCTGAAGCTAGAAACACCGATGTTTTGAAGTGTGAAATTATTCAATTAAAAAATAAAGAAATGAAATTTTCTTTTGTAGCTTTAGATGGCAAAAAACATTTAATCACTTTCGAAGCTTGGAACTACGAAACACCTAGACAAAGAGCAAAAAACAATTAAATCAAATAAAAATCTTTCTAAAACCTACAATCTCATAAATTGTAGGTTTTTTTTTGAATTTTTATTTAACTTTGAAGTCATTATCAATGCAAGAATTATATCAGTACAATACCCAAAATGACCAATTGATTATTTCAGAATATGGCCGTTCATTTCAAAATATGGTAAAACATGTTTGTACCATTAATGAACCTGAAAAAAGATTGAAAATGGCAGAAGCGCTTATAAGTGTTATGGAGATTTTGAACCCTTCTGCTAAAAATCAAAGTGATTACAAACAAAAATTATGGGACCATCTGTATATAATTTCTGATTTCAAACTCAATGTAGAGTCCCCATATCCTGCACCAGAAAAAACAAAGATTCATCAAAAACCAGAGCGAATTCCATATCCAAGTCAACCCATTAAATATAGATTTTATGGCAGAAATCTTCAATTAATGGCAAACAAAGCAGCTTCAATTGAAAGTCCTGAACTAAAAAATGAATTTGTTAATCTTTTGGCATCTTTTATGACCAATTCCTCTAAAAGTTGGAATAATGAAAATCTTAATAATCAACAATTAGCCGAACACCTTGAAACCCTCTCTAACCGTCAATTGAAAATTAATCCTGAAGAATTGGAATTAACTATAGACAATAATGCTTCGCCAATGAATCAGAATAAAAAGAAAAAATTCTTCAAGCCAAATAACAAATTCAAAAACAACAAATTTAAAAACAATAACAACAGGAAATAATTCAATATGGGAACATTTAAAGTTACAGGTGGCAAAAAATTAAAGGGTGAAATAATCCCTCAGGGCGCCAAAAATGAAGCCTTACAAATTATTTCGGCTGTATTGTTAACTCCTGAAGAAGTTGTTATCAAAAACATACCTGCCATCAGAGATGTGATGAAATTGATAGACTTAATGATAGACCTAGGTGTTAAAGTGAGTAAACTTTCAGAAGATACCTATTCATTTAAGGCAGACAATATTAACCTAGATTTTTTAAACTCTGCTGAATTTAAACAAAAAGGTGCCGCATTAAGAGGGTCTATCATGATTATTGGTCCATTGTTAGCCAGATTTGGAAAAGGTTATATTCCTAGTCCAGGTGGCGATAAAATTGGAAGAAGAAGATTGGATACACATTTTGTTGGCTTTATGAAACTTGGCGCCAAGTTTGAGTATTTAGCCAGCGAACAGTTCTATAAAGTAAGCTGCGAAAACAACAAACTTAAAGGATGTTACATGTTGCTAGACGAAGCCTCAGTTACAGGCACTGCTAATATATTAATGGCAGCTAGTTTGGCAGAAGGCACCACTACCATATACAATGCAGCTTGCGAACCCTATTTACAACAGCTTTGTAAAATGTTGAATCGTATGGGTGCAAATATTTCAGGCATTGGCAGTAACTTATTAACCATTCAGGGTGTTGAATCTTTAAAAGGCACCGAACATACCATGTTGCCTGATATGATTGAAATTGGTAGTTTTATAGGTATGGCAGCTATGACAGGTAGCGAAATCACCATCAAAAATTGTCAAATAGCCGAATTAGGTATTATTCCGGATATTTTTAAAAGATTAGGTATTAAACTCGAATTTAGAGGGGATGATATATTTGTGCCTGCACAAGAAAATTATGAAATTGAATCATTTATTGATGGTAGTATCTTAACCATTTCTGATGCGCCTTGGCCTGGTTTTACTCCCGATTTAATCAGTATTATTTTAGTAACAGCTACTCAAGCAAGAGGCAATGTGCTCATTCATCAAAAGATGTTTGAAAGCCGCTTGTTTTTTGTGGATAATTTAATTGACATGGGCGCTAAAATTATTTTGTGCGACCCACACCGAGCCAATGTAATGGGATTGGATAAAAAAATGCCTCTTAAAGGAATCACCATGAGTTCGCCCGATATCAGAGCTGGAGTTGCCATGCTGATTGCGGCTATGAGTGCCAAAGGAACAAGCACTATCAAAAATATTGAACAAATTGACCGTGGTTATCAATTCATTGATAAGCGGTTGAACCAAATTGGCGCAGATATTGTAAGAATAGATTAGTAAAACATGAAATCTAAATATTCCATATTGTCTTTTTCGCTTTTTATCAGTTTGATATGGGTTAATTATGCATTTACATCAAGTAAGCAAACGGCTTTAAATGCACATCAATCATTTTCGGATACAATAGATTTAAGCAAATACAAAGATAAAATACTCGTGATTCATTTTTGGGCATCATGGAGCAAAACAAGTAGAACTGAAAACAAGAATTTGGTTAGAATTTATCAAAAACACAAAACCAATCCAAATATAGAAATTATAAGCATTTCATTAGATACAGATGAATCCAATTGGAAAATTGCTATGGAAGAAGATGGCATGGTTTGGAAACAGCATTTTTGTGATTTCAAAAAATACGATTCTAAATTTGCTAAGCAATTTGGAATCATTAGCATTCCGAAGTTGATTTTAATCAATAAAAACAAATCTAAATCTTACCCTATTAGTGTAGCCGAATTAGACATTGATTTGCAAGCTATTTTGAAATAAATTTTCAACTCTTCTGACAATTTAATATAACTCAGCGCCATAATGTCACATCTTGATGTGTGGCAATGTTTTTGAAAAGTGAATAGCATGACTGAGGAAGAATTACAGATGAACGAAACATCTGAAACTATTAACGAAAACAATGATTCTGAACAAACTGAAACAAACAACCCTGTTTCAGAATTGGATGAACTAAAAAAACAAGTGAGCGAAGCCAATGATAAGTTCTTGAGGCTTTATGCAGAATTTGATAATTACAAAAGAAGAACCATCAAAGAAAGAGCTGAATTATTACAAACGGCTGGCAAAGAGGTCATTTTGTCATTTTTACCTATCATAGATGATTTTGAAAGAGCATTGAAAGCAGCTGACGAAAAAGCAGATTTAAACGCCTACAAAGAAGGCATTTCATTGATTCACAACAAATTCATCAACACTTTGTCTGCTAAAGGGTTAACTCCTTTGGAAAGTATAGGCAAAGAATTCAATGTAGATTTGCACGAAGCCATTACCAAAATTCCTGCTCCAACAGAAGATTTAAAAGGCAAAGTGATAGACGAAACTGAAAAAGGATACACGTTAAATGGACATGTGGTGCGTTTTGCTAAAGTAATCATTGGAGAATAACATAAATTAACAATCAAATTGGCTAAAAGAGATTATTACGACATATTAGAAGTTAGCAAAAATGCTAGCGAAGAGGAGATAAAGAAAGCTTATCGCAAGATGGCTATCAAATATCATCCTGATAAAAACCCTGGCGACAAAGCTTCGGAAGAAAAGTTTAAGGAAGCGGCTGAAGCTTATGAAGTATTGAGCAATGCTGAGAAAAAACAAAGGTACGACCAATATGGACATGCAGGTGTTGGTGGTGCTTCAGGTGGTGGATATGGCGGAGGTGGCATGAATATGGATGACATTTTCAGTCAGTTTGGTGATATTTTTGGCGGTGGTGGCGGTGGTTTTGGCGATTTCTTTGGCAATTCAGGCAGAGGTGGCAGAACGAGAACTGCTGTGGGTTCTAACATTCGTATCAAACTTAAACTTTCTTTTGCCGACATTAAAAACGGTGTAGAAAAGAAAATCAAATACAAAAAACTCGTTTTAGCTAAAGGTACTACCTACAAAGAATGTACAGCTTGTAAAGGCAGAGGACAAGTTAATCGTGTGACACAAACTTTTTTGGGTCAAATGCAGACTGTAAGCACCTGTCCTTCTTGTCAAGGTAGTGGCAAAATGATTGCTAATAGAGCCCCTGGTTCTAACGAGAACGGCTTGGTTCATGAAGAAATTGAAACAACCATCAAAATACCAGCTGGCGTACAAGAAGGTATGCAACTTTCATTAAGTGGTAAAGGCAATGCAGCTCCAGGTGGAGGAGTAGATGGCGATTTGCTTATTTTAATAGAAGAAGAACCGCATCCAGAACTAGAAAGACAAGACAATCATGTGATATACAACTTAGTCATTGGCATAGCTGATGCTATCTTGGGTGTGCAAGTTGAAGTGCCAACCATTGAAGGCAAAGCCAAAATAACCATAGAACCCGGCACACAAAGTGGCAAGGTTTTAAGATTAAGAGGCAAAGGTTTTCCTGAAATCAATGGCTACCAAACAGGTGACCAACTCATTAAAGTGCATATTTGGATACCAAAGAAAATTAATTCTGAAGAAACGGAAATGCTTAAAAAACTTCAAAATTCCGAAAACTTTTCTTCAAAGAATGCCAAAAAAGACAAAGGTTTCTTTGATAAAATGAAGGATTGGTTTTAGGAGCCTTCTACTCACCTTTCTCCAACCACACCTGTACCAAATGCATCAAACATTCAACAGCTTTTTGCATATCCTCAACACTGACATATTCTTTTCGGGAGTGTATCGCCATTTCGCCAGTAAAAATATTGGGACAAGGCAAACCCATGAATGACAATCTTGAGCCATCGGTGCCACCTCTGATGCTTTCTATCTTAGGGGTTAGACCAGCTCTTTGATAAGCCTCTTCTGCGTTTTGCATCACCATCGGGTATTGGTCTAAGATTTCGCGCATGTTGCGATATTGTTCGCTTACTTTTACTTGATAAGTTGCCCCAGGAAATTGAGCAATCGCTTGTTTGGCTATTTCTTCTATTTGTTGTTCGTAAACAGCTAATTGAGATGTTTCAAAATCTCTGATGATAAACTGCACACTGGTTTTTTCAATGCCGCCTTCAATGTGCAAAGGATGCACAAAACCTTGCATACCTGAGGTGGTTTCAGGGCTCCAACGGTCTTTGGGTAACAATTCAACAAAATGGGCTGCCACTTTAATTGCCGAAACCATTTTGCCTTTGGCATAGCCGGGATGGGCACTTACGCCTTCAAAAATAACGGTCATTCCATCGGCTGAAAAAGATTCGCCTTCCAGAGAACCTCTAGGGCCGCCATCTAAAGTATAGCCAAAGTCTGCACCCAGTTTTTTCATGTCTATTGCATTTACACCTCTGCCTATTTCTTCATCTGGGGTAAATAATAGTTTGATTGCACCATGTTTCACTTCAGGATGTTGAATTAAAAAATTGGCAAAATCCATGATGATAGCAACGCCTGCTTTATCGTCTGCACCAAGCAGTGTTTGCCCAGAAGCGGTGATGATGGTATCGCCAATTCTGTCTTTTAAATAAGGATGTTCGGCAGGGCTTAATACAAGCGTTTCGTCATCAGCAAAATGAATATCTCCGCCATTGTAATTTCTATGAACTACAGGTTTTACGCCCTTGCCTGTTACATCAGGTGAAGTATCCACATGAGAACAGAAACACAAAACTGGCACATTGGCCTCAACATTGGAAGGAATGGTAGCATAAACGTAACCAAATTCATCCAATTGCGCATCAACAACACCCATTGCATGTAGCTCCTCAACAAGTAGTTTACTCAAATCCATCTGTTTGAAAGAGGAAGGTTGTGTAGCAGAGTTGGGGTCGGCTTCGGTGTCTATTTGAACATATTTAAGGAAACGTTCTTCTGCGGTATGTTTGTAATTGGCAATCGTCATAATATTAAGTAAGCAAAGGTAATATCTATTCGTGCAACTACAAATGTTGTGTTTTATAAAATAGGTGTTAATATATAAGTTAAGAAACAATTAAATTCACTTGCTAAACATTCCAATTCTTCATGATAGAATTTGTTGAATTTGATAATATAGCACCAATGGAACTTAGAATAACGACTATTAAATTCTACAAAAAACTAAAGTATATTAAAAATTAGATAATATTTTTTTTAAACAATTATAGTACATGAAAATATAGACAAAGAATATAAATCATTGCATATTGTCTAGCGTTTTTCTAAAAATCTAGTCTTTTCTTTTTTTTCATTGCAAAAAAAAGAAACAACAAAGCGAAGCGACCTCACGAATGCAATAAAACAAACAAGAATGAGTAAAAAAAGCTAGCCCCATATTAAATTTAGACTTTTCAACTTGATTTTTCAGACCACTGCGGGTGATTTCCTTGAGTCCACTCAAGGAACTTCCCTTGTGGTTTCCCTGAAAAATCCACATTAAAAAGTCAAATTTAATAAAGGTGCATATCGCTCAGATTTTATTTTCGCTAAATAAATTATAAACAGTAAACGTGCGGCTGGATTCCACATGGATTTATGCGGAACAGCAAATGAGTGAAATTTCCATTTTGGAGATGATTGTGTCTAGCCGTGCAGCTCCAAAATGAGAAATTTTTATTTGGTGGTGCCTTTTTGTTTCTTTTTGGCACCAAAAAGAAAAAGAAATTTTATGTTTATAGGTATTGACTTTTTCTATAGAAATTAAATTCATAATGTTTATAATTGATTTAAACTAAATAATACAAATGTTGTGTTTTATAAAATAGTTGTTAATATTGCAGTTATCAGCTAAGTGAAACGCATTTATAAAATATCTGAAACTTTGATTTTTGAACATGAGGTTTATTTGCCTTCGTCTAAAAGCCTTGCCAACCGCTGGTTGATGATAAAAGCCTTGTCTGAACATCCTTTCGAAATCATCCATCTTTCGGAGAGCAACGATACCAAGGTTTTGAATAATGCCATTCATAATCCCAAGCAAATTAATCTCGAGGATGCTGGCACACCCTATCGTTTTTTTACCACTTATGCCGCTTTGAAAGGCATTTCAACACCTTTGCTTTGCAGTTCTGGCTTAAAAAAACGCCCCATACATCCGTTAGTGGAGGCTTTAACCCAATTGGGCGCTGAAATAAAATATTTGGAACAAGCCAATTATCCGCCTATTCAAATTATTAAAAGTGTGAACCTCGATATCCAAAATGTGGACATTGATGGCAGCATGAGTAGTCAGTTTATCAGTGCGCTGATGCTTATTGCGCCTTTTTTCAACAAAGGTTTAAACATCCATTTAAAAGGCAAACCAAGTTCTTTGCCATACATCCGTTTAACACTAGATATCATGCAAAAAGCGGGCATTGCATATTCAGAAAGTGAGAGAAACATTCACATTCCTTCAGGAAAATATCGTGTTAACGAATTTATAACCATAGAATCTGATTGGAGTGCGGCTGGGTTTATATATGGCATGATGGCGGTGCATCAAAAAGGTAGCATTAAACTAAAAAACATTTCCAAAAACTCCCTACAAGGTGATGTGGCGACTGTGAGGTTTTTTGAACAATTAGGGATTCAAAGTCATACTTCTGGTGAAGATATTGTACTGAGCTATATACCCGATTTTCAGCAAGAAGCAGTTGAATTCAACTTGATAGATTATCCCGATATGTTTCCTGTTTTGGCAACCGTTTGTATAGCCAATCACATAGATGTGCATTTTTCTGGCGTTGAAAATCTCACTATCAAAGAAAGTAACCGTATAGCAGCCATGAAACAAAACACACAAACGATGGGCGCAGTGTTTAAGCAAACATCTTCAGACTCTTTACACATTGATTGTTCAAACATCCTGTTTCCAGAGCATTGCTTTTTTAATGTTTTTGATGACCACCGCATTGCAATGGCTTGTAGTTTATTTGCCTTCAAAACTTCAATATCCATAGACGATGAAATGGTAGTTAAAAAATCTTTCCCTGATTTTTGGGAGGTATTTTTAGGAATTAGGTCACACTGTTAAGAAACTCCTGGATAGGACATGGGTTTTAAATTCACAAAAATACCTAATATTAAATTCCAAATGATTAATTTTGCCAAGCAAGCTAAATTACCTCAAATAGATAAAATGGAATTCAAGAACAATGTGCTCTTTTTCTTAATAATAATCACATCCAGTTTTCAAAGTTATGCACAAAGCAATCTCAATAATTTAGTTTCACTATCCACTTGGGATTCTTTATTTCCCAAAAGGGCTGGCACCTTTGGAACACACCCTCAAGGTTATACTTATGATTTTTATTCTTATAACAATCTCAATCAAGCGGTTGACGAAATGTCTGATTATTTTGTAGTTATAAGAACAAAATCAGGAGTATGGGGACAATTAATCACCATCACTAGAAAATCAACGCTACAAACATACACATATTCCAATGTTGATAATTGGTGGTATACCAATTCAACACCCGAAAACATTGTAATTGTTGATTTTGAAGACTTTTTGAATAAAAACTCTCAAACCAATAACAAACGTGAATTATCCGCTTTTTTGGCAAATATATCCAAAGAAACTACAGGAGGATGGCAATTCCCTGTTGGTGGAGGCACATCCGGAGATTACGCATCTTGGGGCTTATATTTTGTTCACGAAGTGGGCTACACGCCATCTAATAGTGCAGGCACATATTCTCAGTCTCATGCAGAATATCCACCAAACCCAAATGTTGGATATTATGGAAGAGGTCCCATTCAATTATCTTGGAATTATAATTATGGACAGTTTAGTAAATTTATTTACAACGACAAAAACACTTTGCTAAACTATCCCGATTCTATTCTAGAAAATGGCGTTTTGGCATTTAAAAGCGCAATTTGGTTTTGGATGATGCCTCAATGCCCTAAACCATCTTGCCATCAAGTGATGCATGATGAATGGGAAAATGACAGCTCTTATTCTTCTCAAAGAATGTATTACAAGGGCTTTGCACATACCAATAATATTATCAATGGAGGACTTGAATGCAGATCCAATTCTTCGAATGCATTTACCCAAAAAGTTGTTTTACGGTCCGAACTTTACAAATATTATTTGGGAATAATGGGGTTTAATTCTTTACAAATCAGAAATGAAGATTCAGCTGGTTATTCCACACTTTGCTACTCCACGTCCTCAGATGCTATGGAAAACTATGCCAACTGCAAAGTATCTAATTCTTATTATGGCTCATTTGGAATTGATTCCATAGTATCATGTCAAGAATATCAATGGATAGATAGTATAATCTATACCCAAAACACTAAAACTGCTGTTTATAAAATATCAGGTGGTGATAAGAATGGTAATGATAGCATAGTAATTTTAAACTTAATAATTAAACCAAATGCTAAAAGTTTGTTTTCAATTAAAACATGCGAAAGTTATAAATGGATAGATGGCAAAACATACACTGCAAGTTCAGATTCCGCCCAATTTATCATTTCAGGTGGTGCTGCAAATGGGTGCGACAGCATCATTACTCTCAACTTGAAAATTCTGCCAAAATCTTTTGCAACAGACCAACAAATGGCATGCAATTCGTTTACTTGGATAGATGGCAAAACATACACATCAAGTACAGATTCCGCTCAATTTATCATTTCAGGTGGTGCTACTAATGGGTGTGATAGCATCATTACCCTCAACTTGAAAATTTTGCCAAAATCTTTTGCAACAGACCAACAAATGGCATGCAATTCGTATACTTGGATAGATGGCAAAACATATACTGCAAGTTCAGATTCCGCCCAATTTATCATTTCAGGTGGTGCTGCAAATGGGTGCGACAGCATCATTACTCTCAACTTGAAAATTCTGCCAAAATCTTTTGCAACAGACCAACAAATGGCATGCAATTCATATACTTGGATAGATGGCAAAACATACACCGCAAGTTCAGATTCCGCCCAATTTATCATTTCAGGTGGTGCTGCAAATGGGTGCGATAGTTTGGTTACACTTGATTTAACTTTAACAAAAATCGACATTCAAGTATCACAAGTAAATTCGACACTAACTGCACCTTTTTCAGGAGAAACATTTCAATGGATTGATTGCAACAAAGGATTTAGCATCATACCAACTGAAACAAACTCCTCTTTTAATGCGACAAAGAATGGTCGTTATGCTGTGATAATAAGCAACAAAAATTGCATCGACACATCAGACTGTTATGAAATATCAAACTTGAATTTAATCAATTACAACTCAAAAGAATCAATTTCTGTTTATCCAAATCCCTTCAATAATTTAATTCAGGTTAATATAGAAGGAAACACATCTTCAAATTATTACATTACAAATTTAACAGGTCAAATCATTCAATCCAATAGACTTAAAAATGGTTTGAATATTATTACAATGGAAAACTACAAAGCTGGCATTTATTTTCTTTTTATAGATTCTAAAGTCATTAAATTACTAAAAGTTGATTGATGTTATTGTAAGCTTTGAGAGATGAAATATGGATATTCTAATCCTATTATTTAAATTTTAAACTAAAATCTCGCCTATACTTTTGTTTGCTTAACAACCAATTTTTATTTATGTTTGAAACATCAATCAGCATTAATGATATACTTTGCATCAGATTTTCATTTAGGTGTCCCAAATTTTGAAGCCTCACTAGCTCGAGAAAAAAAAATTTGCCGTTGGTTAGACACTATTAAAAAAGATGCAACAGAAATTTATTTATTGGGGGATTGTTTCGATTTTTGGTTCGAGTACAAGGATGTAGTACCAAAAGGAAGTGTTCGTTTTTTAGGCAAAATTGCAGAATTGACAGACCAAGGTATCAAAATTACTTTTTTTAAAGGCAACCACGATATGTGGACCTTTGGCTATTTAGAAAAAGAACTTGGAGTTCAGATGATTTCAAATGAGCTAATCATTGAGCGAAATAACAAAACCTTCTTTTTACATCACGGTGATGGTATTGGCCCGGGCGACAAGGGATACAAAATAATCAAAAAGATTTTTAGACATCCTTTTTCTATCGCTTTATTTGGTTTTCTGCATCCGAGATTGGGAGCTGGCTTGGCTAAGTACCTTTCCAGAAAAAGCAGACTTGGCAAAGGCGATTCCGACAAAACCTATCTTGGGGATGATAAAGAGTTTTCTACTTTATTTTGCAAAGAGATGTTAACCCGTCAACATTATGATTATTTCATATTTGGGCATCGACATCTGCCACTCAACATTCAACTAGATGAAAAATCGCAATACATCAATTTAGGAGAATGGGTACATGATTTCACTTATGCTGTATTTGATGGCACACATATTGAACTTAAATCATTCAATAACTAAAATCATGAAACACAAAGCCATACTTATCATAAGTCTTTTGCTTAATTTCCCATTATTCAGTCAAACGAATATTACAAAAATCGATTCAATCAAAATCATCAATGGCAGCTCTATCAGTCATGACGGCTTGGGGAATCTCTATGTGATTACACCTACAAACGACATCATCAAATACGATTTCAAAGGCAAATTAATCGCTACAGTAAACAATAAAGTTTTAGGCAATATTTCTTGGATAGATGCGAGCAACCCATTTGAAATTTATGTTTTTTTCAGAGACCAAAACAAATTGCTTTTATTGGATAATCTCCTCAACCAGCTATCTATTATAGACTTTGAATCCATTGGCATTTCACAAATTGCTTGTATATCGAGAAGTTTCGACAATCAAATCTGGTTGTTTGATATGGCAGATTTTAAATTGAAAAAATACAGCAAAGATTTAAAACTCATTTTAGAAAGTGCGCCTTTTAATTTATTGCCCAATTTCAAACAAATCAATCCTACTCAAATTAGTGATTTCAATTCAGGTTTATATATTCTCAACAAAAATCAAATTTTTGAATTCGATATTTTTGGCAATTACAACAAAATGGTTTTTAGCGACACATTAATTTCATTTCAAAAATATGAGCACATGATTGCTTTTACCAAAAACAATCAACTCCTGCTATTCGATACCCAAAACTTTAAAATATCGAGCATACCTCTTGCAACACCAAATCTTGTAAAAGATATTAGAATTGTTAAAAATAGAATTTACATATTAACGGATGAATATGTAATTTTGCAACCCCTTCAATAAAAAGGGAAAGACCATGTTAGAAAAATTAGAGGCGATAGAAGCCAGATTTCGTGAATTAGAATTATTGCTGAGTAATTCAGAAACCATGCAGGACATGAAACGTTTTACACAGCTGAACAAAGAATACAGTGATTTAAAAGAAGTGGTTGATACAACCATCGAATACCGCAATTCATTAAACTACTATCAACAAGCCAAAGACATGTTGGCAAACGAAAAAGATAGTGAGATGAAAGAAATGGCACGTATAGAAGCAGATGAAATGGAAACCAAAATTGCAGAATTAGAGGATACCATTCGATTAATGCTAATCCCCAAAGATCCAGAAGATGCCAAAAATGCCATTATAGAAATCAGAGCAGGCACGGGCGGAGACGAAGCGAGTTTGTTTGCTGGCGATTTGATGAAAATGTATTACAGATACTGCGAAAACAAAGGATGGAAAGTGGAGCTTTTAGATGAAAACGAAGGCACAGCTGGTGGTTACAAGGAAGTTATTTTAGAAGTTTCTGGCAAAAATGTATATGGTGATTTAAAATATGAAAGTGGTGTTCACAGGGTGCAAAGGGTTCCCAAAACAGAAAGTGCGGGAAGAGTTCACACCTCGGCTGCCACAGTGGCAGTTTTACCAGAGGCAGACGAAGTAGATGTTCAATTAAACCCTGCTGACATTGATATGCAAACCAGTAGAAGTGGTGGCGCTGGTGGACAGAATGTCAACAAAGTTGAAACAAAAGTTCAATTAACCCACAGACCCTCAGGCATCGTTGTTGTTTGTCAAGTAGAACGTTCGCAATTAGGAAACAGAGAGCGAGCCATGCAAATGCTAAGAACCAAATTATATGAAATTGCGTTAGAAGAACATAATTCCAAAATTGCTAGCGCCAGAAAAACTTTAGTAGCCAGTGGCGATAGAAGCGCTAAAATTAGAACATACAATTTTCCTCAAGGCAGGGTAACCGACCATCGTATTAATATGACTGTTTATTCATTAGATGCTTTTTTGAATGGCGAAATTCAAACCATGATAGATGCATTAAAAGTGGCTGAAAATGCGGAAAGAATGAAAGAAGGAAGCGGAAATCAATAACGAATATCATCTACGAAGCTAAGCAGTTACCTTAACTTTTAATAAAAGACTAACAGCAGTTAAACCCCAGCAGGGCCTTGTTTCAAACCATCACCATTTTTGCGAATTGGTTTTTCAACACCGCGTTTGCGACTTTTTACATTCTGATATTTTTTTTGAGTATTCATGACTCTAATGTTGCTTATTCAACGCAATAACATGTTCAATTATTGTGCCTGATTTTATATATTAGACACATCATACGTTAAAAACGTTTCACAACACCAGAAAAAATGATAAAAAAATGACAATTCTTAGTTTTTACCTTTCACCAACTTAACTATCTTGTTGTACAACAAACTTTCATTGATTGGCTTAGATATGTAACCATTCATTCCAAATTCTTGGCATTTTGAAACATCGGCTGTGGTTACATCTGCGGTTAGTGCAATAATCGGAATTTGAGATTTCATAACTTGGCGAATGTGTTCTGTAGCTTCAAAACCATTCATTTCTGGCATTTGCAAATCCATCAATATGATATCATAATTGTTGTTTACCAATTTTTCAATTGCCAATTTTCCGTTATCTACAATATCAAAATCAAATCCAAAATCTGTTAAGATGATTTTAATCAGCAATTTATTTAATTCAAAATCTTCCGCTACCAACACTTTGAGCCCCTTTATTGCTTTATCTATTACAAGTGTTTCTATCTCTTCGTCTTCTTCTGCCTTTATATTTGTTTTTCCAAAAGGCATACTAAATTTAAATGTTGAGCCAACACCAATCTTACTTTTTAGACTTATACTTCCACCTTGAGATTCTATTAATTGCTTTACAATTGCTAAACCCAATCCAGTGCCGCCATAAGTATTAGCTGTACCAATTTCAGCCTGTTCAAACACATTGAAAATCGCATCTATTTTATTAGAAGAAACACCAATTCCAGTATCAGTAACAGCAAACTCAATAATTACATTTTCATCTACTTCTTTAAGCAACGTTAAGCTTACAGAAATTTTCCCTTTGTGAGTAAATTTAACAGCATTACTTAAGAGATTTAACAAAATCTGATTTAATCTCACTGAATCACCTAAAACGATTAATGGAATTTTACTGTCAAATTCCTTAACAATCTCTAAATTCTTCTCTTTGATTTTTAAATAAAAAGAATGCAAGATCGATCTGATAGATTTACGTATTTCAAAAGGCTGGTTTTCAAAAGTCATTCTGCCTGCATCAACTTTTGCCAAATCAAGAATATCATTTATCAGCAAGTTTAAGGACTTGCCGCTTGTATGTATAGCCTGAACAAACTCTTTTTGATCTGCAGCTATTTGACTTTTCATTAATACACTTGTAAAACCTAAAATTGAATTTAAAGGTGTTCTGATTTCATGACTCATATTTGACAAAAACTGTTGCTTGGATTTAGTTGCATTTTCAGCATTTATTTTGGCATCCATTAACTCTTTTTCAAACAACTTATTTTTTGTTACATCCGAAATAGCTAAGAGGATTAATTCTTCTTGATTCATCTTTTGAATGATTCGCCTGGCATTGAGCAACATCGTTTTTTCGCCAATAGACGGAAACATGTGTGAAATTTCAAAATCTCTTAAATCTGTATTTCTTGGAAGAATATCGTCTAACAATTCTCTAAGACGGGGAATATCCCATTGTTTGTTTCCTAAATCATACAATAAAACCCCTTCTGTTTCATCTCTATTTACATAAAAGGCATTATAAAACGATTCATTTGCAGATTTTACTCGAAGATTCTTATCCAACACCAACATGGGCTCATGAAGCGTAGAAAGTAAAGCATCGGCATACTCATATGCCTCATTGAGCAGATCATTTCTAGTTTGCAATTCCTGATTGGTGGTGGTCAATTCTTCGTTGGCTGATTCAATTTCCTCTTTGGAAGTTTCCAATTCTTCGTTTAATGTTTGCAACTCCTCGTTACTAGATACAACCTCTTCATTTGAGCTCTGCAGCTCCTCAGTAAAAGCCTCATGTTCCATTGCTATCTCGAGAGCATCTGCTTGGGCTGCCGCCAATTCCAATTCAAGCTTTTTTATCCTGCGGTCTTTAGCTAACGAAGCGCCCTTATTTCCCGATTGCGGATTTAAAAAAAACGACTCTATTTGTTCATGTTCTTTAAAAACAACCAGAAGTAGCGGTTCTTCCATATCATTATTCATTACATCGTTTTTTAATGGAACAATTTCCAAACTCATGATTCTGAGAGCTGTTTCGCTATTCGAAGCATTCATTTCGATGCCACTTTTGCGATAAGGTTGTTTTGTTTTAATAACCTTAGTAATAGCATTACGTAATTCAAAAGCAATTTCAGGGCGTGCCATTTTTAAAATATTAAACGTAGGTTTGCCTTTGGGATGGGTTAAAAACAAATCGGTTGAGCCTCTAAACTGAACAATTTCCATTTGATGATTAATAACCACACTTGCTGGCATAAAATCAGACACCAACAAAGCATCAATGGCATTATCAAGACCATTTTGATTTATAGCATAGTTCTGCTTAGTTTTGTTTTTATTAGGAATAATTATTTCAATTGCACTTTGTTGTGAAAAACGAGGCAATAAAGCAGGGAGTGTTCGAGAACCTGAATTAATTTTACGCGAGAAAACTTTATATTTCTTATTGAACGCTGTAAATAAATTGACAGATTGACTGATGTTTTCAGATTTCCCTAACATCAAAAAACCATCTTCGTTCAACGCATAATGAAAGGTGTTGACCGTTTTTTTCTGAGCCGGAATATCAAAATAGATAAACAGATTGCAACAACTGATAAAATCCAATCTTGAAAAGGGTGGGTCTCTTAAAATATTATGTTGAGCAAATACACACATATCGCGCACCGCTTTATTTACCCTAAATCCACCCTCTGATTTAACAAAAAAACGTTGGATGCGCTTGGGCGAAACAGATTCCAATTCTTGTAATGAATAATGACCAATTCTGGCTTTGTTGATTGCCTGAACACTGAGATCTGTTGCAAAAATTTGGATAGGTAGTAATGACGATTTACTCTCCTGTATTTCGAGCAATATCATTGCAATGGAATAAGCCTCCTCCCCAGATGCACATGCAGGCACCCAAATGCGGAGTGTATCTCCTAATGTTTTCTTTTTTAGCAACTTTGGAAAAATTGTTTCCTTTAAATATTTATGAGTATCAGTATCACGAAAAAAACTGGTTACATTAATTAATAAATCTTGATAAAGAATGTCAATTTCCTCCTTTTTTTGAATAAGTAGATTTGCATAATCTTTAAGTAATGTTACTTTATTCAACATCATTCTTCGAATAATTCGCCTTTTGATGGTGTTCATTTTGTATGCACTAAAGTCAACCCCTGTTTCTTTGTGCAACAAGGTTAAAATAATTTTCAAATCTGGATTATGATTATCAATCAGGTCTTCCTCAGCGTTTTTATCGCCAATCGTTTTCACCAATGGATTTTTGCTCAGTCGGTTTAATTCTAAAGCGATATCTTTGGGAGATAACGTAAAATCTACCACACCAGCGGCAATGGCAGAATGAGGCATGCTAGTAAATTTGGCTGTGTCATCTTGCGCAAAGGTAAGCCCACCCTCGTGCTTAATAGCTTTCATACCAATGGTTCCATCGCTAGCACTACCACTTAGAATAACACCAATTACCCTTTCTTTTTGCGCTGCTGCAAGCGAAGAGAAAAGAATATCAATAGAAATGGCTGCACTGCTATCTGAACGGGGGATTAATTTTATATGACCATCTGTTACCTCAATGCCCTTATTGTATGGAATTACAAACACATTATTGGGTTGTATTTTATCCATATCATCAATCTCTTGCACAATCATGCTAGTCTTTTTTGCCAAAATTTCTGACAGCATACTTTTGTGGTCGGGACTTAGATGTTGCACATAAATAAATGCCATACCAGTGTCGGCAGGCAGATACCTCAAAAGTTCCATCATTGCCTCAAGCCCCCCAGCAGAAGCCCCAATGGCTACTACAGGAAAAGTATTTACTTTAACATCTACTTTTGCAGTCGTTTTCTTTTTGGCTAAAGAGGCTTTCATTGAAAAGTATATGGTTTAAGATTAAAAGCAATCATCATACGAAGATAGACTTATATAATTGTAAACTACTATGAAATTGGTTTTATATTAATGAGATTGGTTTGTGATAATTTTCTGCATTACACTTAAATTAAATTGCCGTTAATTTACTTTAACAATAAACATTTCTCACTAAGGCTGACTTATGTGATTGGAGGCAAAGAATAAACCTAGTTACAACAAGGCAATATTTAATAATTTGGGGATTTGTTAAAAATGGACTTTATTTGCAAAAGCTAAACTGAAATATTGAGAATAAATCATCCATTTAAAAAGTTCTATTTATGTTTTTTGGAGAAAATTTTACCATTCCATGGACGTTAGCATAAATTTCAAAACAAAATATAACCTAATGAAAAAAATAATTCTACTCCTATTAACTTCAATTCAAATAATTACCTACGCACAATTGCAAGATTTTGATTCTGGAGTTTTCCCGCCTACAACTCCAAATGTAATTACAAACCCTATATGGTCAGGGGGCACTTCATCAGGCAATCCAGCAACATGGTATCGAAGTGATGACGTTGTTGTTAATGGCACTTTTGGCAATGACGGACTAAACAATGGCTTTGGTGGAACGGGCAATTGTGTAATTCTATATTCTAACAGATTAGATGGTTATAATCCTTTTTTTGAAGTAGATATGATTATTAACAATGTTGACATGTCTTCTTATTCCTCACCCATGTTAAAATTCTATATTAAACATCCTGATGGGGGTGAAGAAATTGAGATTGCAGCAAGTGACTCGGGGGGAACATATTCAGTTCTACAAACATTTTCTTCGAACTACAGCAATTGGACATTAGTTTCAGTTGATTTATCTTCATATGGCAATTCGACCGATGTATCAATTCGATTCAGAGGAAAGGAATCTTCGCCTTTCAGTGCAGATATGATAAATGTGGGTATTGACAATATTGAGATAATTGAACAGACTAATATGGCTTACCTTTCATCAACAACTTCTCATGTAAATTGCGGATTAAAACAAGGTTACAACAATCAAGCAATTATGAAGATTGAAGTAGTAACTCAAGGAACACTAAATCCAATTGATTTAACTAAATTAGTGATGAATACAAGCGGATCATCAGATGATTGCAATGATGTAAGATTGAAGAAAATTTATTATACTGGAACAAGCAATAGTTTTAGCACAATTAATCTAATTGGCTCCACTGAACTTACGGGTACATACACCATCAATAGCAAAATAAACCTAAGTGAAGGCACTAATTATTTTTGGTTAGCTTGTGATATTTCTGATTCAGCTACATTATCAGATACTGTTGATGCTGAATGTGTTAACATAGTTGTAAATGGGAATACAGAAACACCAACAATTACTGCACCAATTGGCAGCCTTGCTATAAATAACACTGGAATTTTTGTAGTTAGCAATCTCAACAATACTGGTGCAGGCTCTTTTAGAGATGCCATTAATTCAGCTTCAGCATATAATTGCGGAGATGCCATTGTAGATGCATCGGGAGTTTCGGGAATAATTAACTGGAACAGCCAAATAAACCTAAACACAAATCACAACATTTCGATAATTGGGTCAGGGCCTAATAATCTAACAATTAGGGGAACCCCTGGGGGATTTATGTATCATTATGGAGAGGGTTCAATACAAATAGAAGGTTTTCATTTTACAAAATTTTCATCAGGGGTAGTTGGACAAGCTATAATTTACAAGCCAAACTCTGCAGGGGATATTCATATAAAGAATTGCAACGTTGATTCAAATACTGTTAGATTTCTATATATTCCAAATAGCTCAGGGGATTTAATCATAGAAAACAGCACATTTTCTAATAACACTAATAGTATTCAATCGGGGGTTATGTATATTGCTAATATGGGCGGGAGCATAAAACTATCAAATAGCACATTCTACAACAATTATTCAGCTGAATATGCTGGAGTAATGTATGTAGCTAATGTTTCAGGGGGGCTATTCATTGAAAATTGCACTTTCATGAATAATTCATGCTTGCAAAGTTTTGGTGGAGCAATTAGGGCAGCAAATGCATCACCCGTAGTTCTTAACACCACTTTTGAAAACAATACACCCAATGAATTTTTCGGAAGTTTGTCTATGAATTACTCACATATGAGTAATACCTCCTCTGCTAATATTTCAGGAGCAAATAACATCCTAAATGTATCTGGAGGTTTATCGGCATTGGGCAATAATGGCGGAAAAACACCTACCTGTTCAATAAATACAGGTTCTATATTAATAAATGCAGGAACAACAAACCTTATCTACGATCAAAGGGGATATGGCAGACCAAACATGAGTGACATAGGGGCATATGAGTTTAATGGCGCTCAAGATGTTACAGCGCCTGTTCCTGATTCAGCAACCCTATCTGATGTTAATTATTGTTTTTCTGTTTTTGCTCTAACAGCTCCAACAGCAACAGATGATTTTGCTTCCACTGTTAATGTATCAAACGATGCTTGCTTGCCAATCACGACTCCGGGAACAACAGTTGTAACCTGGACTTTTGACGATGGCAATGGAAATACAATTACCAAAACTCAGAATATAATCAATACCACTATAAATACATCTACAACACTAACTGGATCGAACATTTCATCAAATGCGATTGATGCATCCTATCAATGGTTAGACTGCAACAATAATTATGCTGTTATTAGTGAGGAAACAAAAGCTACTTACACGCCTTCCGCTAATGGCAGTTATGCTGTTAAACTAACAAAAAATGGGTGTATAGACACGTCTTCATGTGTTACGATTTCCAATTTAGGCATCATTGAAAACAGTTTTGGCAAGAATTTAATATTGTATCCAAATCCAACCAATGGAAGTTTATCGGTTGATTTAGGCGAATTTATGGGTTCTATAAAAATTAATATAACTGATATAAGTGGAAGACTAATTCAGACTTCAGAATTCATCAACACTCAGACCATTAATCTAAGTATTACTGAGCCATCTGGTATTTACATCCTTACTATAGAATCTGCTGGACATAAGGCTATTTTTCAAATTTTGAAAAATTAAAACGTTTCACTAACATTTTGACTTTAATCCAAAAACACAAATCATTCATATTTGATAACAAATCCCTTAAGAAATTACTTGTACTTACATTAGTGAAATATTTATCTTAAAGAGAGAATTTAAATGAGCACAAACAACCTAAAAATTGGGCTATTTGTAGACATTTTTTTATTTTATTAGAAATCGTAAATTACACCCTCAACAACAAATTACTGACCGATTTGCACTTTGAATATAAACTGAAACTAAAATTGACATTTTGAAAGAACAATATTGAATAAACTAATAAAGTATTTCACTTTGAAGGATGACAAAAATTTAAATTTAGCGAACGATAAGTTTAACAGAAATTATTAAAAGTGCTTTGGACTTAGTACTAAAGCAAAGACGATTTTTTTTAAAATTTTGGAGTCAAAAAATTCATTTCGAACAAGAAAGAGAATCCCAAAAGCGTCAAAAAAGCAAAATCATTTTTCCCTCTATATACCTAAAACCCAATTTTATCCTTTACGATATAAAGTGGCCTTTGTTTGATTTCGCCATAGATTCTGCCAACATAACCGCCAATGATGCCGAGCACCAAAAGAATAATGCCCCCTATGAGTAAAATGGCTATCATTAAAAATGTCCAACCTTCTACCCACGATTTGGTGAACAGACGGATGTATAAGGAATAAACAATACCTACAAAAGCCGCTACTGAGGTTAGAAAACCCACAAAGGTGGCTATTTTAAGTGGTGTATTTGAAAAAGACAAGATGGCATCGCTGGCTAAACCTATCATTTTTTTGAGTGGATATTTGGTTTCCCCTGCATATCGACTGTCTCTGTCGTATTCTACAAAAGTTTGGTTAAAACCTATCCATGCTACCATGCCTCTTACAAAACGATACGATTCACGCATTTTAAGAAACTGATTCAATGCTTGTCTGTCCATCAATCTGAAATCACCTGTGTCTTTTGGAATGTCTACATCGCTCAGTCGGTTGATGATTTTATAAAAATATTTGGCGGTCCAAAGTTTAAAACCGCTCTCTCCTTCCCTATCCTTTCGTTTGCCAAAAACCACATCAAATCCCTCAGACCATTTTTCTATCATAGCAAGCATAATACTTGGTGGGTCTTGTAAATCTGCGTCAATCACAATTGCGGCATCCCCTTGGCAATGGTCTAGCCCTGCTGTTATGGCTAATTGATGCCCAAAGTTTCTAGAAAAATTTAAACATTTGATGCGTTGATTGTTTTGAGCTGCTTGTTTAATAAGTTGCAAAGTTTGGTCTTTGCTTCCATCGTTAACAAAAATTAATTCAAAATCATAAGTTTCTGTGGGCAACTCCGACATGGTATCGGTTAGTCTTTTCAATGTTTCAGGAAAAACAGCTTCCTCATTGAAACAGGGCACTATGACAGAAATTAATTTCATAAATTGGCTATAATGATACTAAAGTGGAATGTTGCCATGTTTTTTTCTTGGCAAGTTTTTAACTTTATTTTCAAGCATTTTAAATGCTGTAATGAGTTTGGTTCTGGTATTTTCAGGGAAAATCACTTCATCAATAAAACCTCTCTCTGCGGCTCTGTATGGATTGGCAAAAATTTCGGCATACTCAGCTTCTTTTTCTTTCCAAGCTTGTTCTGGATTAGATGCTGTTGTAATGTCTTTTTTGAAAACAATTTCAGCAGCTCCTTTGGCTCCCATCACGGCAATTTCGGCATTGGGCCAAGCAAAATTCATATCAGCACCAATGTGTTTACTGTTCATAACATCATAAGCACCACCGTAAGCTTTTCTGGTAATAACAGTAATTCGAGGCACTGTGGCTTCGCTAAAAGCATATAATAATTTAGCCCCATTGGTGATAATAGCATTCCATTCTTGGTCTGTTCCGGGTAAAAAACCAGGTACATCTTCTAAAACCAACAAAGGAATATTAAAGGCATCGCAAAAGCGAACAAATCTTGCGCCTTTTGTAGATGAATCAACATCTAAAACACCAGCTAATGACGCTGGATTGTTGGCAACAATACCGATACTTCTACCGGCTAACCTAGCAAAACCTACAACTATATTTTCCGCAAAGTTCTTATGTACTTCATAAAAACTGTTGTCGTCAACTATGCCTTCTATCACTTCCCTCATATCATATGGTTGATTGGCATTTTCAGGAATAATATTTTTTAAGACATCACGCGTTTCATCTTGCGTGGTATAAGGCAATGCCATTGCTTTTTCTTCGCAATTTTGTGGCATATAACTTAACATGGATTTGATACCATTTAAACATTCTATTTCGTTGGCAAAGGCAAAATGTGCCACACCCGACTTTGTAGAATGAACAGATGCACCACCCAATTGTTCGCTAGTCACCTCTTCGTTGGTAACGGTTTTTACAACGTTTGGCCCTGTTACAAACATATAGCTTGTGTTTTCTACCATGGCAATAAAATCTGTGATAGCTGGAGAATAAACTGCTCCACCTGCACATGGCCCCATGATGGCTGAAATCTGTGGAATAACGCCACTGGCAATGGTATTTCTATAAAAAATATCCGCATAACCACCCAAAGAAACAACACCTTCTTGAATCCTTGCACCACCACTATCGTTTAAACCAATTACAGGGGCTCCGTTTTCAAGCGCTAAATCCATTATTTTACAAATTTTTTCGGCATGTGTCTCGCTCAGTGAACCGCCAAAAACGGTAAAGTCTTGTGAAAAAACATAAACCAAACGCCCATTGATAGTTCCAAAACCTGTCACAACACCATCGCCTAAAAATCGCTGTTTCTCCATACCAAAATCATTGCTTCGGTGTAAAACAAAAGCACCAATTTCATTAAAACTGTTGTCATCTAATAAAAAATGAATACGTTCTCTTGCCGTTAATTTCCCTTTGCTGTGTTGAGACTTGATTCTGTCTTCACCACCACCAATCAAACTTTCTTGGATTTTCTTTTCTAACAATTCTCTCTTATTCATATCTTGTTGAGCGGTACTACTCATATTATTAAATTATTGGGTTGCAAATTAATGTTTTTTTTGGGTTAAAATATACAGTTTTAGAAATTCAAATTTTCTAATGAAACCTCAATGCCCCATTTGCCTTTTCCAATTGCAGTTGGCAAAGAAAATACAATACCATCCTTATGATTTTTCTTATCTTTTTTCAAAAAGGGCTTCAATCCAATAAATTCCATTTCTGTTATTGCCTCTATTTTCAATTGTTTATGTATCGTTGCTTTCATCGCATTGGCGTCTTGAATATTCAAATAACCTAATTGTTGTGCTAAATCAATTTCATAAAGAATCCCTTTAGCTACTGCAACACCATGCAAAATGGGTTGATGAATAGACAAATACCAAGATTCTAAAGCATGCCCGATGGTGTGTCCAAAGTTGAGCAATTGTCGGATATTTTGGTCTTTAAAATCCAAAGCAGTGATTTCATTTTTAAGCGTAGAACAAGTTTTGATGATTTCAATCAAACTTTGATGATTTAAAATGTCGTTGTATAAATCTTCGTTGTAAATAATCCCCATTTTAATGATTTCTGCCCAAGCGCTATTCAATTCATTTTTTGGAAGAGTATCTAAAAACTGAGGTGAAATAAAAACTGCTTGAGGCAAATTAAACACACCAATAAAATTTTTCAAATGATTAAAATCCACTCCGTTTTTGCCCCCAATTGCAGCATCTACCATCGCCATCAAAGTAGTTGGGATATTTACAAACCGAATACCTCTTTGATAAATTGAAGCTGCAAAACCACCAATATCTGAAACTACTCCCCCACCCAAATTAACTAAAATACTGTTTTTTTGCATGCCAAATTCTGACATTTTGGCAATGATATTTTCTAATTGCTGATATGTTTTAAAAGATTCTCCAGCTTTAATTTCAATAACTTGTACATCCGTTGAATTTAAAAATGGCAAACAAAACTGTTTGGTATTTTCATCTACTAAAAAAACGCAATGTGATAATTGATTGGCAAAGCAATAGCCTTCAAAATCTGAGGCTATATCATGGGTATGAATGATGTCTGAGACAAGACTCATGACTTAATTTTATCGTAAAACGCTTTGTTAGCAGGATCCATCCTGGAGAGTAATTCCATTGCTTTGAGTTGTTCAGCAGCAGGTGCACCCTTAAATATCTCGATTAATTCTTTATATTTGGCATTAAAAAACACCTTGATAAGCATGGAATTAGGGAACATCCTTGTTAATTCCTGAAAACTTTCCAATGATTTGTATACTTCGTCTCTGCCTTTGTTGACATCCTTGTGCATATAATCCAAACCGTTCAAATGATATTGATACAAAGCTTTGCGAATTGGCAAGTATCTTTCGCTTGTTAAATTATCAATTAAATAATATCTATTTTTTAGACTTTGTCCATCATTTGGGCGCCATCCACCAATGGATTGACTGGCATTGAGAATTTCTCTGGCTTTTAAATAAAAGGGACTACCAGATTCAGAAGAGTAAGTATCATAATGGATACCAACAATGGTATTGACATAAAAACCTAAAATACCTGTAAGGTTATATACGTTAGCATTGGGTTGATATTCCATAGCCTGAAATTCTTGGTATTGGAAATTAAAATCGTTATCCAATTGATTGAACATCACAGTGGTATACGTACTTCCAAAAACTGGTCTTGTAGACTGAATTTGAATGGTGCCCTCAAATTGATAAGTATTCATGTCATATTTTGTAATATCAATCAACATGTTGATTTTAATACGTTCGATAGGTGTAAATTTATCTTCGCACCACAAGCGTTGATTCACAAATTGCAGAATAGAATTTTGAAGGGATGTAAAAATCTGTGTGTTGGTAACCTGAACTTTCGGATGAATGATAGATACAGTGGCTTCAACATCTTGTGCTATCAATAAGTTTGACTTAGTACTGAATGTTAAAGCAAGTAAAATTATTAATTTTAGAAATTGTCTGAAATACATTGTAAAATATCTTGGGCTACTTCGTTTTTTGTTTTTAATGAATATTCAAATATAAGACCATTTTTTAATATGATAGAAATTTTATTTGTATCATATTTAAAACCAGCACCATTGTCATTGAGGGAATTCAAAATAATGGCGTCCCCATTTTTATCGGCTAGTTTTTTTCGAGCATTTTCCAATTCATTATTGGTTTCAAGAGCAAAACCAATTAATATTTGATGTTTAGACTTTTGTTCACCAAGTGTTTTGAAAATATCAGGATTTTTAACCAACTCAATAGTTAACTCATCCTCTTTCTTTTTTATTTTACTTTCACTAAATGATTTAGGTCTATAATCCGCAACAGCCGCAGACATAACAGCTATATCAGAGTTTGAGAAAAATTTCAATGCTTCGTCTCTCATTTCGATAGCAGAAACAACAGCGATTAATTGAATATTTGGATGTTCAATAGTTAAGCATGTTGGACCAGCAATTAAAACAACCTCAGCTCCATTTTCGGCAAATGTTTTGGCTAGAGCAAAACCCATTTTACCAGTCGAAAAGTTGCCTATAAACCTGACAGGGTCGAGCTTTTCATAAGTAGGACCGGCTGTTATTAATATTTTCTTATTTTGAAAGTAAAGATTGTTCAAAATGTTGAATGAGGAAATTTAAAATATGTTCGGGTTCAGCCATTCTACCTTTGCCATCCAAACCACTTGCCAATTCGCCTGATTCAGCATCAATCAAAAAAGCTCCATCGGCAACAATTGTTTGAATGTTTCTTTGGGTTGATTTGTGTAAAAACATATCTAAATCCATAGCAGGTGCGAAAAAAACAGGGCATTTAGCAGACAAAAAAGTTGCCAATAAAATATTGTCGCATAATCCAGACGCCATTTTCGCTAAAGTATTTGCACTCACTGGCGCAATAACAAAAGCATCAGCCCATAAAGCTAGTTCAACATGGTTATTCCATTCGCCAGAATCAGATTTATAAAAATCTGAAAACACAGGATTTTTACTAAGAGTTGAAAGCGTGACAGGTGCAATAAATTGGGCAGCAGCAGAACTCATAACAACTTTAACATTTGCGCCTTGCTTAATGAGCAAACGCACTAAAAAAGCTGATTTATAAGCAGCTATACTACCAGTTACACCAACAAGAATATTTTTATTCTTCAGAAGCATCTTCTGCAGGAATGCGATAATAAATTTTATCGTCTAAAAACTCTTGAATAGCTAAAATTGTAGATTTTGGCATTTTTTCATAAGACGAACTAATTTCAATTTGCTCTCTGTTTTCATGAATTTCTTCAAGATTGTCATGTTCTGATGCGAATTCAGACAATTTATTATTAAGCTCTTCTTTAACTTGTTGAGAAATTTGATTCGCTCTTTTAGCAATAACAATTGTAGACAAATACAAGTTACCAGATTTAGCTTCCAAATCACTTAAATTTCTAGCTTCTGCACTAGGAGATAATTTTTGATCTTTCATTATATTAATTTATTTATTTTTTTATATTTGGTTAGTTCTTCTTGGGCTTTTGAATGTATTTCTTCTACTTGCTTCAGAAATTTTGAATTTTTGTTGTATCTAATAAAATGCTGATATTCTTTAAAAACATCCTCATACCTTTCAAGCTTTTTTTCGTCTACACTTAATTTTGCATATTGATGAGATGATTTAACAATTAAAAACTCAATATAATCCTTGTTGTCGATATCTGGGTATGCTTTAATTGCATTTTTAAAACTCAAAATGGCAGCTCTATAATCTTCAATTTTGTAAAACAACATGGCTGTTTCATATGCCTTTTTATGAAGATTTCCTCTTAGTTCTTTAACCTGATTGTTGCATTCTTCCTTAAATCTAGTTTTGGGATACAAATTCAAAAACAATTGAGTTTCTTCTATTGCTTTTTCAGTATTGGTTTGATCTAAAAAATAAGGTAATGCCTGTTTATAAAGACATTTGGTGTACATAAATGCACATTCCTCTTGATGTTTACTATTGAAATAATTTTCAGTAAAATTCTTAAAGTGATATGCGGCTAATTCATACTGGGCTTGACCATAATAACAATAAGAATAATAATAATAAATTTCTTCGCTTTTTGTTTGACCTCTATATACTGCTAATAAATCTTCAAACAATGGCAAAGCTCTAACATAATCATTCTTTTTGTAGGCTTTTAGCGCATAGTCATATTTTTCTGTGAGCGTTCCCTTTTTTACAACATGTCCGTATTCTGAGCATGATGTGCCCAAAACAACGATTGCTATTAAAAAAAAGAGTTTTTTCAATTAATTATTTATTGAATCGGCAAAAATAATCATTTTTTCTTGATTTATTTTTAAAAATTTCAAAATAAACCTTCGTCAGCATAACTAAAATAATTTGTTTCAGCCACAATGATATGATCTAATACATTTATTTCCAATAATTTACCAGCTTCTTTTAATTGTTTGGTGATTTTATTATCCGATTCACTAGGCTGAGTATTACCAGATGGGTGATTGTGAAACAATATCATGCCTGTAGCTTTGTCTTCTAAGGCGATTTTGAATATTTTACGTGAATCCACTACGGTTCCAGTAATGCCACCCTCACTTATTTTATGAGCTGCAATCACATTATTTTTTTGACTCAATGTATAAATCCAAAACTCTTCATGACTTAAATCTTGCAAGGTGTTTTTAATCATATCAAAGGCATCTTTGCTGGTTTTGATAGACTTTTTCTCTGTTGCCGAAAGTGCCTGCCTTCTTCCACCCAACTCTATTGCAGCAATAATTGAAATTGCTTTTGCTGGTCCTATGCCATCTATTTTACATAAATCTCTAACACTAAATCGTGCCAAAACATTCAAATCATTGTTGGCTAATTGCAAAATTTCTTTTGATAAATCCAATGCAGATTTTTTCTTAGTTCCAGTAGAAATTAGTATGGTCATTAGTTCAGCATTACTTAAAGCAGACTTGCCCAATTTCATCAGTTTTTCTCTTGGCTTGTCGTCATCTGCCCAATTTTTAATAGATATGTATTCGCTCATTTATGATTTAATTTTATTGAAGTTAATATTGCGCTTCAATCCTGCAAATTTCGTTCTTTTTATAGCGCTTTTTTTGAATAGTCTTTGAAATTCTTCTTGTTCCAATGCTTCCCAATCTTTTTTAGTAAAATTTAAAACACCTCCAATTGGTTCAAATTCCTGATTTGTATTTGTTTTAGAAAACCGATTCCAAGGGCAAACATCTTGACATATATCACACCCAAATATCCAATCTTCTGTTTTATTTTTAAACTCGCTTGAAATTTCATTTTTAAGTTCTATGGTTAAATATGAAATACATTTTTGAGCATTCAAGGTTTTATTTGGCAAAATAGCATCAGTAGGACAAGCATCCACACATTTATTGCATGTGCCACAATAATCCTTAATTGGTCCGTCATATTCGCAATCAATGTCTATCAAAATTTCTGCTAGGAAAAAGAAACTGCCTTGTTTGGGGTTTATGATTAACCCATTTTTACCTACCCATCCTAAACCGCTTTTTTCTGCCCAAACCCTTTCTAAAATTGGGGCACTATCCACAAAACATCGTGCATTTATTTGCCCGATTTGTTGCTCCAGTTCTTTGATGAGTATATTGCATTTATTTTTAATCACTTCGTGATAATCGTCCCCATAAGCATATTTTGCAACTTTATATGTATGGTCAATTTGTTGTTGTGTTGGGTAGTAATTCAACATCAAACTTACCACTGTTTTTGTTCCAGGGTGCAACAAAGTTGGGTCCAAACGTTTGTCAAAATAATTTTCTAAATAATGCATTTCTCCGTGATAATTCAGCTTTAAAAACTTATCGAGTTTTGGTGCTTCGTGTTCTAAAAACTCCGCTTTAGATAATCCACAAAAATCAAATCCTAATTTTCGAGCCGTTTGTTTGATGATATGACTGTGTTGAAAAGGACTCACGGTTGATTAAGAATTGTTTTTAATTGAATACCAACGTCTTGCGACAATTTATTGGTGGCTTTATCGATTAAATGGCTGCCGTCATAAGTGAAACTTGAAGGAGTAGATTCTATCCAATGAATGCCAAGGTTTTGGGCCTGTTGTTTCAATTGATTTATTAAAAAACCAGAAGCCTTATCTTCAATCTGAAACATGGAGTATGACGCAGGAATCCTCATCAAAACGATTTTAAATTGTTGATTTTTTAAAATTTGAAGTTGTTGAACAAAGTTTTTTACAGCGAATGTGTCTATTTGATGTGCTTTAAAATAGTTTTGATAAGTATAAACGGCAGAATTGGTATCAATAGGAAAATTGCATGACCAAACAAAACCAGAGTTAATGTTAAAAGTCTCGAAATATTGTTTACCTGTTTTGAAACCTAAAAAATCAGAGAAAGAATAGGCGCTAAAATCTGTTAAATAAGGATAAATGTGTTTTTTGACCCACATGTTTTTTGGAGATTCAGACGATAATTCGCGTAAATGTTCATTTTTTAGTGCCTGAGGATAAAAGCTATTGACTGAAACCCCAATCAACAGTGTTTTTTTGCCATTTGGATTCAATTTCTTTATAGCATTATTGAGATAAAAAGAGTCCAAACCAACACTGCTAAATCCGTAATTAAAGCATTGATATTGATTGTCTAGTTGCGTTTCTATTACACTGGGGTTCAAGCCTCTGTATACTCTAGAATCACCTAAAATCAAAACATCATAAACTGGATTGTTAATCAATTTAGATGTCCAAAAAATTTCTTTTATCATTTTGTTTGAGCTCAATTTTGGCATCAATTGAATCCAAAAAAACACGCCAAAAACAACTAAAACTATGATTCCAGAAAGGATAATTTTGGCGTTATGGTTTTTATTATTCATATTTTTTAAAATTGAAAATAAATGAATTGTTGTTCAGGACCTCTTAAAAAAACACAAGACAAAATCAAAAGACTCCAACAAATAATTTGGAAGACGGTGTTTTTTTTTATTATATTCAAAAAAGAATGTTTAGGTGTGTAAACCACTAAAAAAGAAACTATTAACCAAACAAAAACACTGCTAAAAAAAATGGAATTAAAGCTTGATAACGTATTGAAACGAAACATTGTTTTAATCACATAAAAAGCATCATGAATGGTTGATGCTCTAAAAAACACCCAAGCCAATAAAACGCCAATAAAAACAACAAAAACACTTAAAAACCTTGGTATTTTAATTGTTTTAAACAATCTTTCTAAACTCAAAAACATAGCATGAATGCCACCCCAAAACAAGAATGTTAAATTTGCACCATGCCATAATCCTGAAATCAACATGGTTAACCATTTATTAATTTCCGTTCTAAAGGGCGAAATTTTATTACCGCCTATAGATTTATAAACGTAATCTCTAAAAAAACTTGACAATGAAATATGCCATCTTTGCCAAAAATTTTGAAAAGAATGTGCCAAAAATGGATTGTTAAAATTAAGTTTTAAGTGAATGCCACAGAGTTTTGCCAAACCTCGAGCAATTGTTGAATATCCATTAAAATCAAAATAAATTTGAAAACTAAATGCCAGCATGCAAATCCACCAAACCATAGCATCTGTTTGCATCGAAACAATACTGAATTTATCGTTCACATAAATGGCTAAATTGTCTGCTAAAACCATTTTTTGAAAAAAACCCCAAACACATAGTTTGACACCATTCAACAACTGCAAGTTATTAACCACATGGTTTTGAGTTAACTGACCTAAAATATCCTTGGCTCTAATAATGGGACCTGCTACAAGGTGAGGAAAAAATGATATGAACGCGAAAAAATGCAGTAAGTTTTCAGCCGGCTTGGTTTTTCCTCTATACAAATCAATGGTGTAGCTCATTGAATTAAATGTATAAAAACTGATGCCGACAGGAACAACCAAAGAAAATTCGGGCAATTGATTGTGAAAATTTGTTTTAAACATATCATCCAACAGTTGCGTTATCCAGCCACTGTATTTAAAAAAAACCAATGACAGTATGTTAGAACCCAGAGAAAGCCAAAGCCAAAAGAATTTCTTGGAGGGTTGGTTTAATATTTTTTTACCTGAAACATAATCAACCAGTCCTGTAAAAATCAAAATGAACAAAAAACGCCAATCCCACCAAGCATAAAATATAAAAGACATCAAAATAATCCAAATCCATTTAAGTTGATTGTACTTTTTAATTCTAGCCCACACCAAAAAGAAAGCTAAAACAAAAACTAAAAATGGCAATGAATTAAATACCATAAAACTACAATTCTCTTACAAAATTTTGATAATTTCTTCTACCGCCAAGCATTCTTTTCTCAGCAACATGACCTAAAATAAAATAACCAAGCAATGTTTCATTTTCATTTAACCGCAGAAAAGATTTCATTTCTGAATCATAAGTTCCAAGACCTGTGCTCCAATAACCGCCTGCATTTTCAAATTGAGATAAAGATAAATACATATTTTGAACAGCACATGCAACGGCCTCAACATCTTCTAACTCTTTAGTTTTAGAATCTTCCCTAACCATCACAATTGCAATAACATGAGAAATTAATTGACTAAACCCTAAAATTTTATTGAATTTATCTTCTTTAAAAAGCTCTTTAGAAGTGTTTGATTGATAAATTTCAGCCGCTTTATCCAACCATACTTTTATCTTATTAGGATTAATAATTACAAATCGCCAAGGGTAATTGGAATGATGATTAGGTGCAAAGTTGGCATTTTCTAACAAGGTATTTAAAACCTCATCAGGTAATATTTCTCCAGTATATTCTTTAGGAAAAATACTTCGCCTTTCTTTAATGATGTGATTAATATTTTTTTCCACGAGATTTGATAATTGAATGAATTAAAACACTGCTTAAAATAATTGCTGCACCAATATAAAAATGAATATTTAAAAACTGATGTTCTTTTAATATAAATGCAGCCAAAATAATTCCATAAACTGGTTCGAGATTGATTGCTAAATTGGCTGTAAAAGCTGACACTCTCTTCATTGCATTTAGATTCATCACAAATGCAATATTAGTACATACCAATGCTAGAATTGCAATCCAAACCACATCAGCATAAATAGAGTCAATAAACATAGGTGAATCTGTGGTAGGAATCCATTTAAACGTTTCAAAATCCATGATACTTGGAATATCTAAACCCAAAACCAAAAAGATTGACAAGAACAAGAAACCACCCAAAAGCTCCATAAAAGTCATCAATTTGGTATCGATCTTATTGGTTAGAGTAGAATTGATAGTAGAAAACAATGCGGCAACAAAAGCGGAGAACACACCCACAATTATTGCTAGCTGAAAATTACCGCCATCTGCACTAAATTGAGGTGTAAAATAGGCAATGATAGAAATACCAATCAATGCTAAAATTCCTAAAATTAATTCTAGCACTTCAAACCTTTTTTTGTAAATCAGAGGTTCTAAGATTGAAGTAAAAGTACTTGTTAAACCAAAGCAACCGAGCGTTAGGGATGCACTTTTTCCAATTTTAATTGAACCATAAAAAGTTATCCAATGAATGGCAACCAATGCCCCAATTGCAAATAAACTCATAACATGTTTAAAAGATAATGTCTTTAATATTTTAAAAAAACCCGGGAACAAGAAAAAACCCAAAGCTGCTAACCACATGCGATGCCAAACGATGGTAAAATGATCTTGAGATATTAATTTTCCCAAAATCGCAGTAAATCCAAATATAAAAACAGCTATATGAAGTTGCAAAAATGCACGTTTTGTTTCCTTATTCATTTTGTTGTGCAAAATAAGTAAATAGTCTATAATTATTGATGCAAAAAAAAGCCTCACAAAATGTGAGGCTTTTAATTCTGGTTAATAGTTTTAATTATTGAACTAAAGTTTTGTAGAAGCTAGTTCCTGATTTGTAAGGAGAATCATAAACTTTCACTTTGGCTTTTGATTTTGAACCAAAAGTTTTAGCAGTGATTTTTACTTTAGTAGCTTTACCAAAGAAATTTTTGGTAGTCATTTGAGTGTGTTTGCTGATGATAAACTCATTCTCGATGAATTTTTCTGCAGAGAAATTTTCATTGAATGAATAAGTTAAGAAATTTCTGAAACGAGCTGGTGTAGTTGAAGTTGTGTATGTTTTTTCATAGGCTGGAACAGTTCCTTTTCCAGTTGTACTTGGAATTTTAACTTTAGTAGCAGTTTTATCCATTTTTAAATTATCTGTAACTACGATAGCAGCTTTGTTTTCACCTGTGCTGGTAGTATTAACTTGAGAAAGGTTATTGAAGATCACATATGTCATGGGAACAGAAACATAAGTATGAGGCGGAACAAAAGTTACTCTTTCTGCAGTTACAGTTGACATTTTGTTAGAGTAAGTGATGTTTCTACCAATACCAGATGGAACTAGGTAAGTTTCAGTAGTTGTTTTTTCAACCCAATAGTTGTTTTTCCAATCGTTGTAAATAAATACAGAGCGTTTCCAATCGATATACATTGGCTTGTCTGTTTTGTTGTAAAGTGAAAAATACATGATGCCATTTTCTCCCCACATGTCGTAGGTAACTTTAATGTCATCGTTTTCACACACTGAATTTGTAACTGGGTCTTTTCCGATTGACTCTGTTTCTGTCAATCTAATTTGACCACCACAAGATGCTAGCAAGATTAATCCTACTAACACTGCCATGTTTAATGTAATTTTTTTCATAATTTGATGTATTATACTTTGATTGTGCAAACATATATAAATTTTTTTTATGTTGTTATAATCCATTTGTATTATTTTTCCGGAAAAATATGAATAACTCTTTTTTTGCATATTTTATAGGCTTATTTCTACTCCTTTTCTATTGCCAGATAAGTATTTTAGCTTACGAGACAAAAGACACCAATCAAGTGTTAGAATTCAATAAAAAAAGTTTGGAAATAGTTTATTCGAACCCCAACGAGGCACTTTCTTATGCCAAAAAGGCGCTTTTTATCTCACAAAAATTAAAATATAGACAAGGCGAAGCATCATCTTTAAGTAGAATTGGCATTTATTATGATGTGATAGGGAAATATGATTCTGCAATTATTTTTTACCAAAAATCTTTAAAATTTCAACAAAAAACAAAAAACCTAAAAGGGATAGGTGCTTCATACAGCAATTTAGGATTAGCATATTTAAATAAAGGTGATTATTACAATGCGCTTAGATTTTTTCAGGCTGCTTTATCACCTTTAACATCAATCAAAAACTATCAGTTTTTAGGAAATTGTTACAATAATATTGGGTTATTATACTATGAGTTAAAGGTTTTTGATAAATCAATAAGTAATTTCAAGACTGCAATTATCTATTATGATAGTATTAAAAACACGTATCAAAAAGCCAATGTATTATCTAATTTATCCAATTTATATTCTGACCTAGAACTAATTGACACCTCAATTCAATTATGTAAACTTGCATCTGTTATATATGTAAATAACAATGACGATTACAATGCGGCAAAATGTCTTAATAATATGGGTATGTTATATATTAGAAAAGGCAATATTAAATTAGCCGAAAAAACTCTACTTGAATCAATTAAACATAATGAAAATTCAAAAAACATTAACGGCATTACTGACACTTATGTCAACTTAGCAATCTTTTACAAACAACATTCACAAAAACAAAAATCAGTTTTATATTATAAAAAGGCTTTCGAACTACTGCCTTTATTAACGAATCCAAGGATTAAATCGACACTTCTAAGTAATTTATCTGAGCTTTATTATGAAGAAAAAAACTATCAGTTAGCCGCCAAACTAATGTTTGAATCCAAAAGACTCAAAGACTCAATTTTTAAAGAAGATGTATCAAACGAAATTGCAAAAGCTGAAGCACAATTTGGTATTCAAATTAAAGAAAATGAAAATAAAATATTAAAACAAGAAAATAAAATTCAACAATTAGAAATTATTCAAAATGAAAAAAAACTAAAGCAAAGACAAAATAATATTTTTTTCATTTTGATTGCTAGCATTCTATTAATTTTTATTTCCATAATTTATTTCAGAAAAAGGCAGTCTATCACTAAGTTAGAAAATGAGAAAAGATTAAAATCAGAACAAAACAAACAAAGAACAAATATATCTCATGAATTACACGATAATGTTGGAGCTCAACTCTCATATATAGTTAGCAATCTTGAAAAAATACAAAATGGGAATACTGACTCAAAAAACATAGATAACACTTTGGCTATGAGCAAAGAAGCAATTCTCACCTTGAGAGAAACAGTTTGGGCACTAAATAATGAAAGCATTCAAATCCAGGACTTTTCAGACAAATTAAAACAATATATTAAGAAAATTGGCAATAATTATGAATTAATAAAAATTGATTTTACAGAGAACATAGAATATAATACTACACTAAACCCACTTGAAGCGTTAAATCTTTTCAGACTATGTCAAGAGGCATTTTCAAATTGCATCAAACACAGTCAAGCTGAAATTATTACAATAGAACTGAGCAATAACATTGATAATAAATATTTTAACATCAAAATTTATGACAACGGCAAGGGATTTGATACATCTTATAATTTTGAAGGACACTATGGTTTAAAAAACATGCTTTTAAGAGCCAAAGAAATTAATGCATCTATTGAATTTAATTCACATCATAACCAAGGAACAGAAATAGTCATTAAACTTTTTACTAATAAATAAATTGAGTAAAAATAGCGCATTTGAGTCATTGCTTCAAAAAATACAATTACTTATTTTTGCTAATTATTCTACATACAAATGTAGCATAAAAGATTTATAAAAAAAGGCTTGGGTATGATAAATACAATCAATATCGCAATAGTTGATGATAAAAACATTAACCGTCAATCTTTGAATGAACGCATTCAATCCACTGCCAATTTAAAAGTAGTTTTGATGGCAGAAAATGGCGAAGACTATATTAATCAGTTAAAATCACTGGAATTAAATCAACATCCCATGATAACTTTAATGGATATCGATATGCCAATTATGAATGGCATTGATGCTGTTAAAAAAGGCCTTGAATTATTTCCTAAAACCAAATATTTAATGATTACAATATTTGAGGATGATGACAAGATTTTTGATTCAATTTTAGCCGGAGCAAGTGGTTACTTGCTAAAGGAAGAAAATTCAGAAACTATCTCTAGGTCTATTCAAGAAATTATAGAATATGGTGGAGCACCAATGTCTCCTAAAATAGCTAGAAAAGCGCTCAATATGCTAACCAAAAACATATCATCTAAAGACGTTACCGAAACCTCTGATTATGATCTTAGCAAAAGAGAACTCGATATTTTGAAATTATTAGTGGGAGGACATGACTATAAAATCATTGCAGACAAACTATTCATCAGTCCTCACACTGCAAGAAAACATATTGCCAACATTTATGTAAAGCTTCAAGTAAGCAACAAAGTGGATGCGGTTAAAATTGCTATTAAAAAAGGTTGGTTTGGGCTATTGTTTACCGCATGAAAACTGTGTTGGAAGCTAAATGGTTAATTGTTCAATAGTTATTAGTGCATTTTTTTTTAATAATTTCTGTTCTTATTTCACATATTCATACTCAAATTCTACATTTCATGGTTTTTTTCTTCTGCGTTCTTAGTTCTTAGATCTAACTTCAAAAGGGCTCTATAGTCTAAATTTGTTTGTATAATTGCAAAATGGAAATTTTGGATTTAAAAGAATCAATGATGCGCAAGGCAATTATTGAAGCAGAAAAAGCTTTTGAACAAGAAGAAGTGCCTATTGGTTGCATTATTATTCACAACAATAAAATAATTGGCAAAGGTTATAATCAAACTGAATTGATGCAAGATGTTACCGCTCATGCAGAAATTTTAGCTATTACTGCTGCTTCTCTTAATTTAAACAGCAAATATTTAAACGATTGTGATATGTACGTTACAGTAGAACCATGTGTCATGTGTTTGGGTGCAATTAAACACAGTAGAATTTCCAAATTATTCATCGGCACATTGGAACCCAAAACAGGCTATAGCCGTTTTATTAATATGGCTGATTTTCACCCTGAAATGATTGTAGAATCCGGAACACTCCAAGCAGAATGCAAACATTTGATGCAGTCTTTTTTTCAAGAAAAAAGAAATAAAAGCTAATTTTTTGGCACTTCTTGCTCAATAACGATTTCTTGTTTCACCCAATTCATCGATTTTTTATCCCAATAGTATTTGTTTTTATCGGGATGTTCTAATCTCGTTATTGGATATTCTTGACAAACTTTCCATAATGGTTCGTTTTGTTCATTAAATGATATATTGCATTTATACCAATGCAAACTTGCTCCCGGATTAGTATTTTCAACAACAGTTTCTAATGAACCATTGGGTCTAAATTTCAAATCATATGTTATGCTGTAGCTTTGAATAACACTTTCAAACCGAATAGTTTCTGTGCCTTTTATTGAATACACCAAAATCCATTGTTTATCATTCACTCTTGGGCAAACCTTTACAGACAATTTATTATTATTAAAATAATAATAAACTGTATCGTTCTTTTTTTTTTGATATTTTATTTGGGGCAATTGGGGTTCAATATATTTTATAGCAATTTCTTTCTCAACTGAAAATGTTTCTGTTTTTTCAGACTTTTGGTTTATTTCAGTTTGAGTTAAATTATTAGAACTATGTTTCATAGAATCCAATTGTTTTTTCAAATCTCTCACATCCATTTTCAATGAATCAATGGTTGTGAGTAATTCGTTTTGATTGGTTTCTCTTGGTTGACATGACATTAAAACCACAAAAACTATTGAAATAACAAACTTATTTATCATGGAATTTATTAAACATAAATTGTACCAAATCAAGATATTGAAGAATAAAATATTCCCATAGCCCTGATTTTTATCAGTTATTTGAAATGACAAAGGTCATTCTTTAAAAACTCTAATTTCAATATAATTGCACAATGAATGCAGATTTAGACAAACAATTAAATGTATTTGAAACTAAAATCAATGAGGACATTAACATAGAACCTAGAGATTGGATGCCAGATGATTATAGAAAACACCTTATCAGACAAATCTCCCAACATGCTCATTCGGAGGTTATCGGCATGCAACCTGAAGGAAATTGGATTAGTAGAGCACCGAGTTTGCGTTCTAAAAAAATATTATTAGCCAAAATCCAAGACGAAGGCGGACACGGATTATACCTTTATTCTGCTGCTGAAACTTTGGGTATAAGCAGAGATGAGATGCTTCATCAATTGCATGAAGGCAAAGCTAAATACAGCAGTATTTTTAATTATCCAACATTAACCTGGGCTGATATTGGCGCCATTGGTTGGTTGGTAGATGGTGCTGCCATTGTTAATCAAGTTTCTCTACAAAAAACTTCTTATGGACCATATGCCCGTGCAATGGTTAGAATTTGTAAAGAAGAAAGTTTTCATCAAAGACAAGGTTATGAAATTATGACCAAAATGATGCAAGGCACCAAAGATCAACAAGCGATGGCGCAAGATGCAATGAACAGATGGTGGTGGCCTTCTCTTATGATGTTTGGACCACACGATAGCGATTCGCCAAATACAGGCAACGCCATGAAATGGAAAATAAAACGCCAATCAAACGATATTTTAAGACAAAAATTCATTGATAAAACCGTGCAACAAGCTCACTTGATTGGATTGAGCATTCCAGACAATAAGTTAAAATGGAACGAAGATAAAAAATCTTATGACCATGGAGAAATCAATTGGGATGAGTTTATTAGAGTAATCAATGGTGATGGTCCATGCAACAAACAAAGGATGAAACATCATATCAAAGCCCATCAAGAAGGTGAATGGGTAAGAAAAGCGGCAATTGCCTATCAATTAAAAAGAAAAGAATTAATTAATCAATAAATATGACTGAAGAAATCAAAGACACACAATGGCCCTTATGGGAAGTGTTTATTCAATCTAACCCAGGTTTGCCATATAAACATGCTGGCAGTGTTCATGGTTCTGATAAAGAAATTGCCATGCAAAATGCGAGAGACACCTACACCAGAAGAAACGAAGGAACAAGTATTTGGATAGTGCCATCTAATTCGATAGTTGCCTCAAATCCAAGCGATTCAGACATGTTTTTCGAACCGTCAAACGATAAAATATACAGACATCCCACTTTTTATGTGATGCCTGAAGGCGCTCTTAACATCTAAATTATGGACACACAACAACAAATTTTACATTATGTTTTAAGATTAGGAGATAACGCACTTATCTCTGGACACCGTCTTGGCGAGTGGTGTAGCAATGCCCCAATATTGGAAGAAGATTTAGCGCTTACCAACTTTGCCTTAGATTATATTGGGAGAGCCGAAAATCTATATCAATACGCTGCCAAACTTGAAAACAAAGGACATGACGAAGATTTTTTTGCTTATAGACGCTCGGAAAGAGATTTTCAAAACCATTTATTAACAGAACTACCCAACAATAATTTTGCCGACACCATGGCTCGATTATGGTTTCTTTCTCTTTATGAATTTTATTTATACAACGAATTATGTAGCAGCCATGATGAAACTATAGCTGCTATAGCCCAAAAATCAATCAAAGAAATAAAATACCATTTAAGACACACCAAAGAATGGGTATTAAGACTTGGTGATGGCACTAGCGAAAGTCATTATAAAATGCAAAAAGCTATTAACGACTATTGGATGTATACAGGCGAATTATTCGAAATGGATACTATTGATCATGAAATGTTGAATCTAGGCATTGGGATCAACCCTCAAAATATTTATAGTTTATGGCTCAAAGATGTAAAAGAAACACTCAATGAAGCTCAACTCCAAGTTCCTGAAGACTCTTATATGCAAACCGGTGGCAAAAATGGAATACATACTGAATATTTAGGATTTATTTTAGCTGATATGCAGTATTTGCAAAGAGCCTATCCAGATGCTAAATGGTAATTATTACAATTAATAATCTTTTAATCAGAAACGTTTTGTTTTTTCTGACATTTCTCTTTTTTGCCATTATTAGTTATGGTCAAAATACTAATAAGGAGATAAAACTTGAAAATGTAGAATTGACCAAAAAGGTATGTGAAATAAAAGAAATTAGAAAGATTATAATAACTAAAGATGAATTTAAAAAAGAAGCTGTTTATATTTATTTTGATACCATGTTTTTCGATAAGCAAATAAAAGACAGCATTTCACATACAATGTTTTATATCTTTAGTTCAAGTTCATTATTATTTCATGGTATTAATTTGGGTTTAAAACCTTCCTCAATAAACCGAAAGAAGGATAAAATAATTTATAAATTTGATTTTTTTATACTAAATAAATTTTCCGAAAATAAATATTTGTCTGGTCAAGTTATTTTTATTAGACTAAATAATGAGTGGCAAGCAAAAAAGGTAAAATTATTGAAATTAAGTTGAATTATTTTGATTTTTTTATAATCTATTTCTGAGCTCTTCTGTACAATAAAAAACCAACTCCTGCAAAGATAAAATTGGGTATCCAAACGGCTAATAAAGGATTCATCAATCCTGTGTTTCCATAAGTATTAAAATATTGAATAACAAATAAATATATAAAACTTATAAAAATACCAACCCCTAAATTAAAGCCAACGCCTCCTCTACTTTTATTGGTTGACACACAAACCCCAATAAAGGTTAAAATAAATGTTGAAAAAGGGGAAGCATATCTTCTGTATTTTTCAGTTATGTAAAAATGAAGACTTTCGTTGCCTTTTAGTTTCTCTTCCTCAATAAATGCACTTAACTCATTGATGTTGAATGCTTGCACATCATCGTTACGCCTAAAAAAATCGCCTGGATCAAATGGAATCAAGGTATCCATGTATCGTCCAGTGGTAATTACATGGCTTCCATCTGCCAAATAATCCCTGATCATATAATCCTCTAAACGCCATTTTTGGATATTTCTTTTCCAGCCAATTCTACGTGCAAATAGTTTGGATTTTAGCCGTTTGTTTTCAAAAACTTCTAATGACACGCCAGAACCGGTGCTATCGTTACCAAAAAATTCCATATAGAAATAAGTATTTGGCAATATTTGTGCATGAGTATTGTTTACATATGCATCATGACCATCTCTTACATAAATATTTTCGAAGGCAATACGTTTTTTGTCCGATTTAGGGATGATATAGGCATTGAGAAAAAAAGAAAAAATAGCCAATATTAGAGCCGCCATCATGTATGGTCGCATAATGCGATTGTAACTCACTCCTGCAGCAAGCGTAGCTACAATTTCACTTTTTGCAGCTAACTTAGATGTAAAAAATATAACAGCTATAAATATAAAAACTGGACTAAATAAATTTAAGAAAAAGGGAATATAATTGAGGTAATACTGAAAAATGATTTTATCTAATGGGGCATTCTTCTTCAAAAAATCATCTAATTTCTCTGACACGTCAAAAACAATGATGATTAAGATAAACAAACTTAATGTAACAACAAAGGTTGTTAAAAATTTGCGAATGATATACCAATCAAATTTTTTCAATGTATTATCGCTTCTGTTTCAATTTCTGTACCATTTCGTTTTTCCAAGAGGCAAATGTATTATGAATAATATGTTCTCGGGCTTGATTGACCAACCATAAATAAAAACTTAAATTTTGCAAACTAGCCAATTGAGGGCCCAACATTTCGCCTGCCATAAACAAATGCCTGATGTATGCTTTAGAATAATTGGGTAAATGTTCATCGTCTAATGGCGAAAAATCTTTTTCCCATTTTTTGTTTTTGATATTTATCATCCCATTTTTAGTAAAAATTGTTCCATTTCTACCATTACGCGTTGGCATTACACAATCAAACATATCAACACCCAAGGCAATACATTCTAAAATATTTTCGGGTGTTCCAACACCCATTAAATAACGCGGTTTTTCTTTTGGCAGAATTGAACAAACTAAATCGGTTAATTCATACATCACATCGTGTGGTTCTCCTACACTTAATCCACCAATGGCATTTCCAAAACAATCCTTTTGGGCAATGTATTCAGCACTTTCTTTTCTTAAATCAGCAAAAGTGCTACCCTGCAAAATAGGGAATAACTCTTGTTGATAACCATACAGTGGCTCGGTGTTTCTAAATCTATCCACACATCTATCGAGCCAACGGTGGGTTAAACCCATGCTTTTTCTAGCATATTCAAACGTTGAAGGATAAGGCGGACATTCGTCAAAAGCCATGATGATATCTGCACCAATCACTCTTTGAATATCCATGATGTTTTCGGGCGTAAATAAATGTCTGCTACCATCAATATGAGATTGAAACTTAGCGCCTTCCTCGGTTAGCTTTCTCTTTTCAGCTAAGGAATATACCTGATAACCACCACTATCAGTTAAAATTGGGCGATCCCAATTGATAAAACGATGTAGACCTCCTGCCTCATTTAAGACTTCTTTGCCTGGTCTTAAATACAAATGATAGGTATTGCCTAAAATAATTTGTGCGTTGATTTCATTTTTAAGTTGCTCCTGATTAATCGCTTTAACAGAACCAATAGTTCCTACTGGCATAAAAATGGGCGTTTGAATATCGCCATGATCTGTTTGAATAACACCAACTCGGGCATTACTTTTAGAATCTGTATGTGAAAGTGTAAACTTCAATTGTGGAAATGGAAAGAAATTTGAAATAATCGAGCTTGAATTCTACTGATAGAGCTCGCATAAATATATGGGTCGGGACTAATCATATTGGTAATGCTATTACTCATTTTAATCTCTGTTGAAATAAGTGACCAAATCCCAAAATAATCGATACCAAAACCGTATTCATAATAAAGCGAATTAGCTTTAAAAGCAACCATTGGTTTAAATGGCGCTCTGATTGTAGTTTCATTACTTTGAAAGTCATGCGAGTATCTAACACCACCCAAAACGTAAAAACGGGTATTTTTGTGTCGAACAGAATGGTATTTAAACAATAAACATTGATTCAGAGAAACGCTTTCTGTAGCAGCAATATCTTCTCTGTCATCAAATTTGTATGTGAAATTTCGTTGTGAAAATTCAATTTGTGGAAGATATCTGATGGTGGCAAACTTACCAATTCTATAATCTACAATGCCGCCAAAACATAGTCCAGCAAAACCAGTAGTTGTTAACGAACGAACAGAATCTGTAGGATAAAAACTAGGAGACAAAACCACTTTTGCTTTAGCGAATGAAGGGGCAAAAGTAACCCCAAAATGAAATTTAGTTAAGTCATAGCTTGGTCTATGTTCAAGACCTTGAGCAAAAACTTGATTCCATGAAAGAACCAATATTAAAGTTATTTTACACCTGTGTAAATACTGCATATACCAAAAGTAAGAGGCTGTTGTTCTGCTTCTTTGAATCCTACTTGAGTTAGTTTATTTGTAAAATTGATACCATCAGGAAAATGTTTAACAGATTCAGGTAAATAGGTATAAGCTGTATTGTCTTTAGAAATAAAACGCCCCCAAAGCGGCAATATTGTGTTGAAATAAAAATTATACAGGTTTTTGACAGGAAATTTTTTAGGTTTACTAAATTCAAGAACCACAAGTTTGGCCCCTGGTTTTAAAACTCTGTAAATCTCAGACAACCCTTGTTCTAAATTTTCAAAGTTTCTAACACCAAAACCAACGGTACAAGCATCAAAATAATTATCTTCAAAATTTATTTTTTCGCTATCTCCTTTCAATAATTCAATTTTATCAGATAGATGTTTCTCTGTGATTTTTTTTCTCCCCATACTTAGCATACCTTCACTTAAATCGATGCCTATCACTTTTTGAGGATTTAAAGTTAGAGCAGCTACAGCTAGGTCAGCTGTTCCAGTAGCCATATCTAAAATAATTTGAGGTTTAGAGGATATTAATTTCGAAATGGCTTTTTTACGCCAACCTTTATCAATTCCCAACGAGAGAAAATGATTTAAAAAATCATAGCGACCAGATATGCTGTCGAACATCTCCTCTACTTGCTGTTTCTTGCTTTTTTCAGAAGATTGTATAGGTTTAATTGTTGTCAATGAAATAAATGTTATATTTTTGTAGAAATTCGTTGCAAAGATAAGTATTATTCAACAAATCCATTAAAACATGAAAGTAGAATTCAAAGGCTCATACCCATCCATCCAAACCCTTCCCCAAGCAGATCTTCCAGAATTCGCATTTATCGGCAGAAGTAATGTAGGCAAAAGCTCATTAATCAATATGTTATGTAATCATAAGGATTTGGCCAAAACATCTTCTAAGCCGGGCAAAACGCAACACATTGTAAGATTTGGAGTAGACAACCTCTGGTTTTTGATAGATTTACCTGGTTATGGTTATGCCAAAGTTTCTAAAGAATCTCGTAAAAAGTTTGGCGAAATGATTCAAGATTATCTATTGGAAAGAGAAAGCCTTTTTTGTGTTTTTGTTTTAATAGATTCTAGACTTGAACCACAAAAGATAGACCTCGAATTTTTAGAATGGTTAGGTGAATGTAATATTCCATTTTGCATAGCGTTTACCAAAACCGACAAATTAAAACCCGTTGAATTGGAACGCAATGTAGAAAACTATAAAACAGAACTGCTTAAAACATGGGAATTCCTTCCAGATATTTTCATCACATCAGCAGAGAAAAAATTAGGCAAAGAAGATGTTTTAGGTTTTATACAAGAGGTATTGAAACGGTCAAAAGCCAACGGATAACATCATTTTATTTGGATTAAATGCTTTATAAAAATCCACGAAGTATTAGTTCGAAAATAATTTAAAGTTTTTAACCTAAAATTTTATCACAAATTTTATCCCAAGTGAAATTCAGTTTATAATTTTCTACATTTTTGGAAAATTCATTTTCTCTGTCTTGTTCATAAAAATCGTTTAATGCAGCAGCAATTTCGTTCTCGTTTTTTTCGCACACATAACCAACGATGCCATTAGGAACTGTTTCTGAAAGTCCGCCAACATTGGTAACTAACATGGGTTTATTAAAATGATATGCTATTTGTGTTACACCACTCTGAGTAGCAGAATGATAAGTTTGCACTACCATGTCGCAAGCACAAAAATATTGATAAACATCTTGATTTGGTATAAAATGATTGTGTTGAACTACATGGTCTTTCAAGTTTAAGTTTTGAATCAATTCTTGATAAGGCTTGTCGTCTTCGTAATATTCGCCAGCTATAATGAGTTTCGTTTTTTTGTTTTGCAAACCACTTTTTGCAAAAGCTTTTAGGAGTAAATCTAAGCCCTTGTATTGTCTGATGAAACCAAAGAACAACAAATAACGACAGTTAATATCTAAATTTAAGCCATTTATGGCATCCACTTTAGAAATTGCAACTCCAAAATTATCATACATCGGATGTGGCACATAAGCAGCAGGCTTGTTGGGGACTATTTCATTTAAATCTTTCAAAACTGATTGGCTCATGGTGATAAACTCATCCATGCTGTTTACAAAATAGTTGGTAAAAATTTTGTCGTAAAAATGTTTTTCGTGAGGATAAATATTATCTGCAATGGCTATGAGTTTTGTTTTTTTGTTTTTTTTAACAAACCTAGCTATTGTACCCAAACAAGGCGCCATAAATGGCATCCAATAGCGAAAAACCATGATGTCTGGTTTTAGTTTTTTGTATTTTAAACCAACTTTAATCCAATTCAATGGATTGATTGAGTTAATTTCAGAAACAATCAATGTGTTTTCTGGGGCATTTTCAGTACTATATTGAGTTTTCCCTGGGAATAATATATTAGGGTATTGAAGACTAAAGCTAAGTATTTCGGCTTTGTGCCCCATGTCGTTAAGCGCTTTGCAAAGTCTTTCGTTATAAGTGCTCAAACCACCTCTTAAAGGCCATCCAGGACCAACAATTACAATGTGTTTGCCCATTTAATTGCAGTTTGTTTTTTCAGAAACAGCATATTTATTGCGTTCACCACCATTCCTACTAATCATTTCACCTAAAAATCCTGCCAAAAACATCTGAGTGCCAATGAGCATAAAAACTATTCCAAGATAAAAAATTGGCGAATCGGTAACCAATGCAGCCTTTTGATGATTAATGATATTTATAAATTTATTGACTAATAAATACAAAGCTGTAAATGCACCCAATATGAAACTCAATAGGCCATAAACTCCAAAAAAGTGCATGGGTTTTTTGCCAAATTTGCCCATAAAGAATATGGTCATTAAATCTAATAATCCATTCACAAATCTATTTAAACCAAACTTAGTGGTCCCATATTTCCTTGCACGATGTTCTACAACTTGTTCGCCAATTTTATTAAATCCAGCAGATTTGGCAATAACGGGAATATAGCGATGCATTTCTCCATAAACTTCAATGTTTTTTATCACTTCATAACTATATGCTTTCAATCCGCAATTGAAATCGTGGAGATAAATACCACTCATTTTGCGTGTTGCCCAATTAAATAATTTGGTAGGTAATGTTTTAGAAATGGGGTCGTAGCGTTTTTTTTTCCATCCTGAAATTAAATCATATCGGTCTTCTTTAATCCTTTTGTAAAGCTCTGGAATCTCATCAGGACTATCCTGCAAATCCGCATCCATTGTAATAACAACTTCCGCTTCTGCTTCCGAAAAACCAACATTCAAAGCAGCTGATTTACCGTAATTTCTCCTAAATTTAATACCTTTTACATTTGGATTTTCTTTAGATAAATTTTGTATCATTTGCCAACTGCCATCTGTGCTGCCATCATCGATGAAAATTATTTCATATGAATATTTGTATTTATCCATAACGCCTTTAATCCAAACGTGTAATTCAGGCAAGGATTCAACCTCATTCAATAGAGGGATAACAAGAGATAAGTTATTCATAAGCTGGTTGTTTTTTTAAAATGGCAGAGGCGATTAAACTGATAAGGGTATTTAGCACCCAACTTCCAATAAAAGCAAAACTTATCATAATTGGCATAGTCATGAATTTTTTTGAAATTGTAACACTTTGATTAATCTGCTCTTCACTCAATTTCCTTTTTTTAAGTTGAAGAATTGTTTGATCCAATTGCTCAGACATCATCACATCAAAATCAATTATAAATTGATAAAACAAGTACATAAACAAAGCCGACAAAATTGCTAAGAAAAGAGAACATAAGAAAGAAACCCAAAATGCTCTTTTAAATGTTACATATCCTCCAGAAAATTGATTTCTATACTCCTTAATGGCAAGAACTATAACCATGATAATTACAACTACGCCTATCAAAGATGCTATTATAGTGAGTACTTTATTATCTGGGTTCATTGTTTGTCCATTCAAATAGTATGAGGCAAGCGTAAGAATGTATTGGATTAAAGAACCAATAATAGCCCACTTGAATGCTGTTTTGTAAATTTGGGATTTGTTATCAGATGAATGATTGATTTGATCTATAATTATATCTGTCATTTTATGGGTTAAAATGTGTAAATTGGTGATTGAAAATTGCTTCAACAAAATAAGGCAATGGTTTGCCAATATAATAACTATTTTGTGAAAGCGATTGATTATTTTTGGTATTCAACATTGTTTGTTGATGAGGATTAATAATTGAAATAGAAACTGGTTTATCTATTTGAATACTCGAATAATTTAAGCCAAGCACATTCGCTGGACCTACGTTAAACTTAGAGAAAAGAATATTATCTGACAATAGAGGTTTAAAACGATTTCTACCTTCAACAGCTAGCGATAAAGCGATTTGAAGTGTTGATGCTCCATAAGCGGCATATTCCAATTCAACATTTTTCTTTTCAATTTCCTGAGGATGATGATCGCTACAAATTGCGTCAATTGTACCATCAGCAATACCTTCCCACAAAGCTTTCACATCGTTGGCTTGTCTGAGTGGTGGCATTAGTTTTAAGTGACTATCAAATTCCATTAAAGCCTCATCGGTTAATACTAAATTCATAACTGCGACATCGCAAGTTACTTTAATACCTTGTAGTTTGGCTTGTCTGATAATTTCAACCGAACGCTCAGTTGACACCTTCGAAATATGTATCTTATGTTGATGGTAATCTGCCAGTTCGATATCCCTTTGCACTTGTAAATATTCTGCCATCTGAGGAATACCTTTCAACCCGAGACTTAATGCTACAGTTCCCTCATTAACATAAGCCCCTTTTGCTAGTTCACTTAAATGACAAAAACTATATATCAATCCATCAAAGTTTTTAGAGTACAAAATAGCTTTGCTCATAGTTCCACTGTTTTCTATAGCATAGTTACCATTAGAAAACGCAACAGCACCAGCCGACAACATATCAAACATTTCTGACAAATCTTCTCCTTTCATATCTTGAGTAATAGTACCAAGTGGAAGAAACTGAACAGGAAATTGCTTAGATTGGTTGATAACATAATTAACCTCTGTTTTGGAATTGCGATTAGGGAAACAATTGGGCAATAACGCAATTTGAGAATAACCACCATAAAGAGCAGTTTTATTTAATGTCTCATAGGTTTCGCGATGTTCGAAGCCTGGCTCACTGCTATTGCATCTAACATCAATAAAAGAAGGCGTTGCAAAACAACCAGTAAAATCAATAATTTGATCAGCATTTTGAAGAGAGTGGTCAATTTCAAATAACTTGACAACACCATTCTCAATTAATAAATCGCCTGTTTGTCCGTTGAATTCTGATTGCTCATCAACGATGTTTATATTTTTAAGCAGATAGCTTTGCATTGGGTTTATAATAACGAATCAAAAGTATTTCAATTAATAAAAATAACAAAACAAAAATAACACACCATTTCCACAAATCGCTCCCTTTTTTTATTTGGTTTAATTTGGTTTCAAATTTTTGCACATTCTCGTTAAATAATTGGATGTTTAGTTTTTCAGAAACTTCTTCCAGTTTACTGGATTCAATAATCCTAGGGTCGCTTTCAGAACGAGAATTATTGAAGGATAAATTCAAATAAACAGAGTCATTATTTTGTTGCTTTAATTGATAATGGCCTGCTGAGAGGATGTTGGAAGATTCCCCAATAAACAATTCTCCATTTTGATTAATAAATTCAGGTATTGAAACGCCATTTATAGAATTTAACTCTAGATTTTTGTTAAAACTATATGGCAATTTTGTTGCAATTGGATTAAATTGGCCTATGGGATGATACAAAGACAATTGTTGTTGATGATTAATTGCCGATTGAATCATTATAGGCACAAATAACGCATGGTTTTGAAAATTCGAAAAAGCAAAATCAAGCGGAGATGAACAAATGTAAAGATGTCCATTTTTAAATAAAAGATCTTGTAAAAATGCATACCCATTTGCCAGTTTCATAACCGTAGTTCCTTGATTGTAATTGATTTGATATGTTTTTTTAATGCTTGGATAATCAGGATTTATTGTTTTTTTATCAAACACTGATTTAAATAAAGGATGTTCTAATTCAATTTGATTAACATTAATTGAAGGTAACACAACAGGATTTTCAGAAACTTTAAAACCAAAATTTTCACCCAATGTCTTTAAACCTCCTGCATTTGAATTAGTGCTAGGAAACACAAACACGTTACCTCCTTTACTCAGGTATTTCTTAATTTCTGATATCATACCACTGCTAATTTGATCAATATCATTTAAAATAATCAATGAATTGGGGTCAAAATCTTGGTAATTGATGTTACCTTTTTGAATGCTTTTATAGACAAAGCCAGGATTGTTCAAAAACAAAGCACTAAAGTTTTTGTCGTTGTTGTTTACAATACTTAAAATATTGTAATCGGATTTTAAATTAAGAGTGAAGTATAATTGATCATCTAATGGCATGTCATCTCCAATAAGTTTTAATTCACATTTATGAGTACCACCATCTTCAACAACAAAATTGAGTAGTTTTTTCTCGCTACTAAAAGCTTGTATGTCAAAATTTAAAATCCCCTTAGGCTTGTTATTAACCATAAGTTCAACTGTTATGTTTTCAGAAAGGGATTCAGTAAAGTTGCTTACTTGTACCCATAGTCCGATATTTTGACCTTTTTGAATAATTGGAGAAGAAAGATAACATGTGTCAATACTAAAATTGTTCAACAAACCACTATTAATTTTTACAAAATTCATTGATACGGCAGAGTCAATATGCCTTTTCGCTATCTGATGACTAGTTTTCTGGAAATCTGAAATAACATAACTAATCTTGTTGCCGTTGTTTTTTTGTAAATACCTATTTTGAGTTTCTAACAACTGTGAAAGTGGAAAAACATCTTTAGTAATTTTTATTTTATCAATTTGTTCAAGCGTTTCTTCCTTATTTTGAAAATGCAAATATTCAGGATCTTGGTTTGATGTAATTATTTGAAATCGATCTTGATTAGAACTTTGAGAAACTATAATTCGGGCTCTATTTTTAGCAGCTTCTAACAAAACACCCTCCTCCCCTGTTTGATTCATGCTGTAACTATTATCTATTAATATACTTACAAAATTTTGTGTTTTTAAAACATCATTCTTTTTAAGCATAGGTTGAGCAAAAGCAAAAATCAAAAAAGACAATGCAGCAAGTCGACAACATAGTATCAATATTTTCTTAAGTTGATTACCACTTTTGGTTTGTGTATCTATCTGTTTTAAAAATCGAACATTAGAAAACTGTACAAGCTTGTATTTTCTAAAATTAAATAAATGTATAACAATTGGAATGGCTAGAAGTAAGAGAGCCCATAAAAATGATGGATACAGCCAAGTCATAAGTTGATTGGCAAACTTACAAAAAAACAATAACATTTAATGAATTCAGATTTATTTTAGAATTAAGTTTATTAATGATGGAATTAGAACCAATTGTTTTTATAAAATTGCTCACTTTTACACACTACTTTTTAGATTTTGTTCCTTTATCAATCATTTAGATTTATTTTTAAGCGCCATTTTGATTATTATTAAATTGATTAATAGACACTTATAAATAAATCCGAAAATATGACAAAAAAATTACATTTTGTTTAAACAAAATTAAACAAAAGATTGTCTTAATAGATGTCAAAATAATATAAAATTTAAATGTTATGAAAATTAAACAAACAAAAAATCTATTCATTAAAAAAACAAAACGAGTTTTTTTAATATTAGTTGTTCTTTTTACAGCTAATTTATCTGCCCAAACAAATGTCTATGACAACATCATAGCCATTAGCCCAAATCACACCTATCTTAAAGCCGCAATCGATCAACAAAACCTGCAAAGCGCTCTCCGTGATCCAAATTCAAATTTAACAGTTTTTGCGCCAACAAATGCAGCCTTTGATAACTTAGCTACATCCTTAAACACTGATATTCCAGGTTTATTGGCATTAACAAATCTCACTGATGTATTAACTTATCACGTCTTAGGCATAACAGTTCCAAGTGACAGTATCAAAAACGGCCAAATTACAACACCGTTAAACAATGCTAATACATTAAAACTTACCAAAACAAGCTCAGGTGATGTATACGTCAACCAGGCTTTGGTAACAACCGCCAATCTAAGTGCTGACAATGGTTTAGTACATGTTTTAGACGCTGTTTTATTACCATCTGAAACGGTAGTTGACGTTGCACTAGATGATCAAACAAATTTTTCAACTCTAATCGCTGCAGTTGTTAAAGCAGAATTATTGCCTGCATTAACCAATCCATTTTCTAGTTTAACAGTTTTTGCTCCAACTAATACAGCCTTTACAAACGCTCTTGATGCCCTAGACATTACTGCAAACGACTTGTTAAACTCACCTGAATTAACAGACATCTTAACCTACCACGTTTTAGGATCCTCAGTATTAAGTGACAGTATAACAAATGGACAAATTGTTACACCACTAAACAATGCAAATACTTTAAAATTAACCAAAACAAGCACAGGAAGTGTATACATCAACCAAGCTCTAGTAACGACAGCAAATGTTGGCGCTGAAAATGGCGTGGTTCATGTTTTAGATGCCGTTTTATTGCCTTTTGAAACGGTTGCTGATATTGCTTTGGATGACCAAACAAATTTTTCTACACTCATCGCTGCAGTTGTTAAAGCAGAATTATTACCTGCATTAACCAATCCATTTTCTAGCTTAACAGTTTTTGCTCCAACTAATACAGCCTTTACAAACGCTCTTGATGCCTTAGACATTACTGCAAACGACTTATTAAACTCAAATGATTTAACAGATATATTAACCTACCACGTTTTAGGAGCATCTGTTTTAAGTGGCGTTATTTCAAATGGACAAATTGTTACTCCACTAAACAATGCTAACACTTTAAAACTAACCAAAACTAGTACTGGAAGTGTATACATCAATCAAGCTTTAGTAACAACAGCAAATGTTGGTGCTGAAAATGGCGTAGTTCATGTTTTAGATGCCGTATTATTGCCTTCTGAAACTGTAATTGACGTTGCACTAGATGATCAAACAAATTTCTCCACATTAACTTCTGCTGTTATAAAAGCAGAGCTAATGCCTGCCCTAACTGACCCTTTTAAAAAGTACACAGTATTTGCTCCAACCAACACTGCATTCAACAATTTAGCATTAGCTTTAAGCACTGATTTAAATGGAATTCTTGCATTGCCAAATTTAAAAGACGTACTACTTTACCATGTATTAGACAATAAAAAACTATCTACCGAATTAACTGCTGGTAATATTTTAGCTTTGAACGGCAAAAATTTAAATATCACTACAAGCCCAAGTGTGAAAATCAATGATGCAGATGTAACAACAGCAGACATTTCAACTGACAATGGTGTTGTCCATGTTATTAACAAAGTATTATTAGCCCCAACTACAAATTTAAACACAGTATCTGAAAACAACATTAAACTATACCCTAATCCAGCCCAAACACTAATCAATGTTGCTGGATTAGAGAATAATAAGTTTGAAATCGTAAATATTTATGGTGTAACAATTTTGAACGGCAATATAGATAATCAAACCATAGATATCAGTCAATTACCTCAAGGCAACTACACATTAAAAATTTCTTCTACAGAAAATGTATTTATAGCAAATTTCGTTAAAATATAAATCAACAAAACCTTGATTAAAAGTCCAACACAATTGTTGGACTTTTTTTATGAAAAAATTATCCCGATAATTTTCAAAGATTTGCAAAAAACATCAAATATAATTTTAGCTCAATTAAAAAGTAAATTCTTGATACATATGAAATCCCAAAAATCTATTAGGATATATACTCCTACGATTTTCTCCCTCTAAACTAAATCATTATTAACTATTTGGGTTTAATAAATTTTGCTGTTTATTTTAGTAAGTTAAGTTTATAAATCCGTAAGTTTGCAATCGAAAAAAAGTATATAAATTATGTCAAGTACAGAATACAGAATCGAAAAAGACACCATGGGCGAGGTAAAAGTGCCGGCTAATGTTTATTGGGGTGCGCAAACACAACGCTCTTTACAAAATTTCAAAATAGGCAACCAAAAAATGCCCATCGAAATCATCCGCGCATTTGCTATTCTAAAAAAAGCTGCAGCAATTACCAATAACAAATTGGGGACATTATCACTTACAAAATGTGATTTAATTTGTTCGGTTTGTGATGAAATTTTAGAAGGCAAACTTGATGATCAATTTCCTTTGGTAATTTGGCAAACAGGAAGTGGCACTCAAAGCAATATGAATGTTAATGAAGTGATTGCCAACAGAGCGCACGTTTTAAATGGAGGAAAATTAACAGACGATGAAAAAGTATTACATCCCAATGACGATGTCAATAAATCTCAAAGCAGTAATGATACTTTTCCAACTGCAATGAGTATTGCTGCCTACAAACAAGTAGTAGACTACACCATTCCGGGTATTCAATCACTTAAAACAACCTTGAAACACAAATCAAGAGATTTTAAAAATATCATTAAAATTGGCCGTACACATTTCATGGATGCTACTCCCGTAACATTGGGTCAAGAGTTTTCAGGCTATGTTCAACAATTAAAAAATGGAGTTGATGCAATAAACAGAAGCTTAAAACCAGCAAGTGAAATTGCTCTGGGAGGCACCGCTGTTGGAACTGGAATCAATACACCAAAAGGATATTCTGAATTGGTTGCCAAAACCATTGCTGAATTATCTGGCTTACCTATGGTATCTGCGCCCAATAAATTTGAAGCATTGGCTGCACATGATGCTATGGTAGAGTTACATGGTTCACTTAAGAGAGTGGCAGTTAGTTTAATGAAAATCGGCAATGATATTAGAATGTTAAGCAGTGGACCAAGAAGTGGCATAGGCGAAATCCTGATTCCCGACAATGAGCCAGGTAGCAGTATTATGCCAGGAAAAGTGAACCCAACGCAATGCGAATCTTTAACTATGGTATGTGCTCAAGTAATGGGCAATGATGTAGCGGTTACAATTGGTGGCTCTAATGGCCATTTCGAATTAAATGTATTTAAACCTTTGATTGCCGCAAATGTATTACAATCAGCAAGACTACTAGGTGAAGCTGCATTGAGTTTTGATATAAATTGCGCTGCTGGTATAGAACCTAATTTAGCTGAAATCAAAAACAAATTAGAAAATTCATTGATGTTAGTTACCGCTTTGAATACTCACATTGGATACGAAAATGCAGCTAAAATCGCTAAAAAAGCACATAAAGAAAACACGACATTAAGACAAGCTGCCTTAGATCTTGGATTGTTAACCAACGAACAATTCGACCTATGGGTAAAACCTGAAAACATGATTGGAGATCCTGACGAAGTGATTGATTAAAAATTTAATTTCCCATTAAAAAAAGCCACTTTGAGTGGCTTTTTTTAATGGAGGTGTTACGGCTTAACACAAAAATAAAATTCAAGTTACTTAACAAAAAAAATCCCGACAAATTAATGTCGGGATTTATATATGAAATTTTCTAAATATTAAAAATAGAAATTTAAACTTAAGCTAGATGATGTGTTATCTAAACCCATTCCTGAATAAGATAATCCGCCATTTCTTGAAGATTTCATTACTACTCTTTCAGCTTGCAATGTTTCAGGGTTAAATCTTTCTTCAACATAAGTAGTTTTTCTGCTATTGGTTTGTAAACCAATAGTATAACCAATCTCACCACCAATTGAAATCTTAGGAGCAAAGAAATATTCCACACCTATAAAACCTCTTGCACCAAAAGCAAAGCTAGTTCCATTTTTACTTTCTAAAGGCCTTGAAAGAGCATTTCCATAGTTGTAAGTTAAAGGTGTTGGAAAATCAATATTCATAGGGTTTCCATATTCAAATGATTCTGAAGAACGAGTTGTTCCTAAAATCAATTCAGCACCATATAAACCTTGGAGTCTAGTTGAACCTTTTCTTTTTTCAAATCCTAAACCAATTAAAAAATTAGAATTTTTGTAAATTTGTTTGTCATAAACATATTCTGTAGTAAAAAGATTCGGCACCATTACATCTTGTCTTACAGCATTTGAAAAACTATATCTGTTGGTATTTGCAATTACACGTGCTCTTAAAAACAGACTTTGGCTTTGTGCATACTTCACAAAAATATTATTTCCGCCAACATTATCAAAAACATTGCTATTTGGACTGTTGGTTGTACGAAAATTAGGGGCACTGTTATATGAATTATTATTCATTAAATTACCTGCATAATCTAAAAAAGGGTTTGCGGCTATACCAAATGACCAATCTCCTGCTTGAGGTAAAACCTCAACACCTTTTTTATTCTTGATACTTGCCTCAGAATTACTCTCCTGAGCGTAAGAGTCATTAATGCCTATGGCAAAAACACTCATTAAAATTATTAAATGTTTCATTTTAAAATATAATTTAAATTAAATGAACGTTTATTGGTAATCGTAGTTCCTAACAGTTACTTCACCTTTGTTGATACTAACATAAGCCTGACCACCTCCAAATAAAGTATAGGGATAGTTATTAAAAGTAGTACAACCTGAACCAGGATTAGTTTTTCTGTCTGCTGAAAATTGAACACCTCTTACCCAAAATCCTTTACTGTTTGAATAAGACTCAATAGCTAATTCATATTTACCTGCTGCATCAACTGGAACTGTAATTTGTTTAAATCTTCCCCAATCATCAGACCATTCGATTAAAAGCTTAGTGTTAGCAGGAACAGGCGCAAATTGAGCATCACCTGAAACACATAAGTCATTTCTAAATCTAATATCACCTTTTAGTGTCATTTTACCCATTTCTGGTGTAATGTTACTTCTATACTCGTAATTCTGAGTATAGGTCTGACCTTTGAACAAATTCAAACCAATCTGAGAACTTGTGTTGTTATAAAAGGTTGCACTGTTAGTACTGCCTAATTCGTTCTTTTGATTCGCATTAACGATGTAAGGTGTATAAACTTGAACGTTGACTGGTTTGCTACCAACCTCAACATCGGCAGTATAGTTACCTTGTGCATCAGTTGTAGCTGTGTAAGTTCTGTAACCAGTTGCACTGCCACCCCACCACCACTGAGTATAATTACTAACTAAATCTTGGTTATTGATTACCATAGTAACGGTAATACCTTCCATTCCTTCAGTTAATGTTCCATTGGTTAAATCTAAATCACCAGCGATGTTTCCTTTGATGGTGGCTTTTCCTAGTTCAGTTACAGGTGTTGTGTTTTTAGTGTCACTGTCTTTATCACATGAAGTTAGTGAAAAAAGAACAGGAAGGGCAATAATTGCCATTGTTAATTTTAAAAATTGTTTTTTCATTTTAATAATTTATTAAATTGTTACCGCAATATTAAATTGGAAAAGATTAACAAAAAAATGATTTTCATCAACAGTTGAATTTATTTCATGAATGGTGTCCATTATTTTGTAATAATTGTTTTAAACAATGACTCTTTTTCAATAAATTTGCATGCTATGGCATCTGAACAAAACTTAGAATTTAATAAAAACGAAGATTTCAACAAACAATTGGTCTATCTTCTCAAAACTAAACATCAAAAGGTTTCTTTGGGTGGCGGAGAAAAAGCAGCAGCTAAACAAAAGGAAAAGAACAAGATGTTAGCCAGAGAGCGTATAGAATATCTTATTGACAATAATTTCCCATTTGTTGAAGTTGGTGCTTTTGCTGGAGATGGCATGTATGAAGAATATGGCGGTTGCCCTAGTGGAGGCGTTGTTTGTGGCATTGGATATATTAGTGGCAAACAGTGTATGATTGTAGCGAATGATGCCACGGTTAAAGCAGGTGCTTGGTTTCCAATAACGGGCAAAAAGAATCTTAGAGCACAAGAAATAGCAATGGAAAACCGTTTACCAATTATTTATTTGGTAGATAGTGCCGGAGTTTTCTTACCCATGCAAGATGAAATTTTTCCTGACAAAGAGCATTTTGGAAGAATTTTTAGAAATAATGCCATCATGAGTAGTATGGGCATTACTCAAATCGCAGCTGTAATGGGGAGTTGTGTTGCAGGTGGTGCATATTTGCCAATTATGAGTGACGAAGCCTTAATTGTTGATAAAACTGGGTCAATTTTCTTGGCAGGCAGTTATTTAGTAAAAGCTGCTATTGGGGAAGATATCGACAACGAAACATTAGGAGGCAGTATTTCTCAAAGTGAAATTTCAGGTGTTATTGATGATAGATTTCCAGATGATAAATCATGTTTAGATAGGATTAAATTTATAGTTGATAAAATTGGAAAGTTTGAAGAAGCTGGATTTGATAGAAAACCAACCATTGCACCTAAAAAAGACATCAAAGAAATATATGGAATTTTACCATTGGATAGAGCTAAACCATATGATACCATTGATTTAATTGAACATTTAGTTGACAATAGTGAGTTTGAACAATACAAAGAAGGGTATGGGAAAACCATCGTTTGTGGATATGCAAGAATTGAAGGCTGGGCAGTTGGAATAGTTGCTAATAATAGAAAAATATCAAAAAGCACTAAAGGTGAAATGCAGTTTGGAGGTGTAATATACAATGATAGTGCAGATAAGGCTGCACGCTTTATCATGAATTGCAATCAGAAGAAAATACCATTGGTTTTTTTACAAGATGTTACAGGCTTTATGGTTGGTAGCAGAAGCGAACATGCGGGTATTATTAAAGATGGCGCTAAAATGGTGAATGCCATGAGTAATAGCACTGTACCAAAGTTTACGATAATTATAGGAAATAGTTATGGGGCTGGCAATTATGCCATGTGCGGCAAAGCATACGACCCTCGATTAATCTACGCTTGGCCGAGTGCAAGAATTGCAGTAATGGGTGGTGAACAAGCCGCAAAGGTATTACTACAAATAGAAAAAGCGAGCTTAATAGCTAAAGGCGAAACTATTACCCCTGAAGCCGAAAAAGCATTATTAGATAAAATCATGGCAAGATACGAAACACAATTATCTCCTTATTACGCTGCATCACGATTGTGGGTTGATGGCATTATAGACCCAATTGAAACCAGAAAAGTTATTGGCGAAGGAATTGCTATGGCTAATCATGCACCCATTAAACCTTTTAATGTTGGCGTGCTTCAAACATAATTATTCACATGAAATGTTTTAAAAAAGAAAAAATGGTAGCAGTTTTGGAAGTCCAATAAAAGGAATTATTGGCACTAAAGCCATGATTCTCCGAAGTAATTTTCAGACCTTAACCAAACTATTGCCCAATAGCTCTGTACCATTTCTCGGGCACTTCACCTGAATTGGCAATTTCAAAATCGCTTTCTAAACAACCAATGTACTTGGGTGCAGTTTTCTTTTTAGTGTCGTTTGTTGGCACTTGCATCCACCATCTTCCTGTCAATAAACTATTGATAAAAATCATTTCTTCTGAATTTTCTCCATGACACTTGTATATGGTGAAATTTCGGCTATTTAAAGATGGATGATCGTTAAAACGGCTGTCTATACCATGCAAAACATACCATATCATTTGAGCAGCTTGCATTTGATCGCTTTTTTGGTCTTTATTTAAAGCAAATTGATTGAATAAATATAAACTAATATGATTCGAAACCCCTGCATAGCGACACACACCACAGGCTTCGTGATTAAATAAGCCATTGGGCAAGTTAGAATCTGTAGATGAAAACTCAGCGTGTTTGATACTACGCATGTCAAATTCAAAAACATCGGCTTGCCTCAATAGTGGTTCGCATTGACCAATATTGGATCTGAGGTCTCCTAGACGAATGGTTTCGCAAAAAAGATCATTGATAGCTTGCTGAGTTGAAACAGGATTTAAAAAACTTTGAGCACCAATAAATGAAGTGTGAAAATGCCTTTTGGCTTGATTCAAAAGAGGTGTTAAATCTGTTTTTTCAAAAGGCATCCAAGGAGAAACCAAAGCAAAATCCACTTGTTTGAAAGACACACTGTTTAAAATACTTTTACTATAATTCATCGATTCACCAATTACAATCGGAATAATATTTAATTCTCTGATTGCAATAAGACATTCTGTAAGTCCAGCCAAAATATTGGCTTCGCTGCCATTGTGTTTTAAATTACCAAAATCAGCAATTTCTAATCCATCAAAAGCCATGGCATAATTGTATAAATGAGGTCTTATAAAGTTAGCGTTTTCACCCAATCCCAAAATAGCAACATCAATCTGATTGACATCTGGAAATTCACCTAAATTGATTTGACATTCTGCACCAATTGTGCCTTTTATTTTTTTCTTTATCAGAGATTTAGAAACGGGTTCAAAAAATGATTCAATCATGGTTTCAATATTGCTAATAAATTCCGACTTTTGCCCCATAAATATTTCAACATGGTTTTAGTAACCGGTGCTAGTGGTTTTTTGGGGTCTTATGTGGTTTGTGCTTTGCTCGATAGGGGCGAATCAGTAGTTGCAATGCGAAGATCTGGTTCTGATATGTCCGAATTTAACGACATCTATCAGAATTTTTCGTTTTCAAAAAACAAAAATCAGCATGCATTCAGTTGGATTGAGGGCGACATTTTAGATATTAATTTTTTAGACCAAGCTTTTTTGGGGATGGATTATGTATTCCATTGTGCAGCAAAAGTCTCTTTCAACCGTTCTGATCTAAAATCTCTTTTTAAAATCAATGTAGAGGGTACAGCCAATGTTGTAAATGCCTGTTTAAAGGCTAAAGTTAAAAAACTTGTACACGTTAGCAGCACTGCCGCCATTGGCAGAAGCAATGAAGAAAAATTAATAGACGAAGAAACACCTTGGACAGACGATGAAAACAATACCGTTTATGCACAAAGCAAACACGATGGAGAATTGGAAGTTTGGAGGGGTATACAAGAAGGTTTAAATGCGGTTATTGTAAACCCGTCTATTATTTTAGGCTATGGCGATTGGAACAGTGGTTCGGCCAATTTATTTAAAAAAATCTTCAATGGATTTAAATTTTACACTCAAGGCGAAAATGCTTTTGTGGGTGTAAATGATGTGGCACAAATCATGGTTAAGTTGGGATATTCAGATATTCAAAACGAACGTTTTTTATTAATTTCTGAAAATAGAACTTACAAAAGCATATTTGATGACATGGCATTTTTCATGAACAAAAAAGCTCCGAAAATCGAAATAAAACCATCTCATTTATTCATTTTTAAACTCATACTACCCTTTTACCGTATATTTTACAGAAACTCTAACTTAACCATAGAGTCACTCAAAACTTCCATGAAGAAAAATCTATACAGCCATCAAAAAATCAAAAAAGCAATTGGATTTGAATTTCAGCCCATCAGATCTGTTATTGAAAAGGCTACGGAAAAGTATCTTTAAATTTAATATATCCTCATACTTTATCTCTGATTTACATTTTCACTATGTTTGTTTAAGTCCTATCTCATAGACTAGACTATGATGCAGAGCACCACACCATCCCTATTATTCAAACCAAACATCTATTGCAAGTATCTAAGTTTTGGAAGAAACAGAAATCTATAGTTTTTCAAAACATTGATCATGGTTACAACTGTGACTCAAACAAGTGTATTTTGCCAATTTAGGAATTAATTAAAATCAGAATTTTCAATAGAAACAACTCAAAAATAAATAATGTTTTTTTTAAGACACATTAATCTTCTTTAGATTATTTTATCAGGAAGATGAGACAGAAAAGAATTGACATTATTTTAGGTGTTGTTTAATTCATCAACCCTTAATGAGTTATTTTTTGTTACTTCTATGCTCTTAGCAACTATGAAATTATAAAACAATAGGTTAAATAGACAACATTCCAAAAGTAAGTTTCTTTTTAGTAATATTAGCTAAAAAGACATTTTTATTATCGTAAATAAAAATGTTGTTATAAGATCTTCTTGCAGAGAAAGATTTTTTGTTTTTAATTTCCTTTAAAGTAGATGCTTTATTATTAATTGTAACTTTTCCAATATTGTAGTTCGAATAGATATATAAATCTTCAGAATTATAGAGCGCAAAGTAATCTTTATAAACTTGATAGTTTACTAAAACATTGTGATGAGGCACAATACCAAAATTATCTAGCTCTGCTTGATTATCTAGTTTAAATGTAATAATATCATCATATACATAATAATAAGTTGTTGTTGTTGTTCTATGTCCTTTTGCATCAGTAGTAGTTGTAGTTACAGAATACCAGTAATACTGTTGAGCAACTACAATTAATTCATTGCTATCATTGTAATAACACTCGCCTAATCGACATAGATTTTGGATATAGTCTAATTTATTTAAAACAGCATCCCTTTTTCTGTCTTTCTTATCTTGTCTTTTTTGTTTTCTTTCTGTTTTGGGTTCTGATCTTTTAGCAGTTCTTGCAATTTTATCTACTGATTTTATCAATTCTTTCGAGAATTTAATTTCATTTTCATTGATTAATTCTCCGGTTTCTAGATTTATTTGTTCTGTATAAATGCCATTACTGCCTCCAGGGGAATATAATAAGCCAACAATGGCAATGTTATTCGTATTGGGGTTATAAACTATTCTTGCAGAAGTAAATGAGAGCTTTTCTGCAATACGAATAACACTTTCCTCACCACTGGTGTTGATTATTTTTAAAATTATAGAACTTCCTACTAATTGATATTCTGTATTTTTTGCACTTTTTTTAATCTTTCCTTTTGAATCTTTTTGTTCAAATCCTATAAAACCAATATTACCCTTATTATCAAATGCAACATCCAAAAACTCGGTATTGCCTTTTCCAAAATCAACATCTTTAACAAAATTCAATAATTCGAGATTTTGATTATAAATCCAAAAATTTACTTTATGGTTTTTTTGAACACTTGCAGCTTTCTTTTCCCTTTTCTTTCTAGGGGCAATGGTTCTGTCATTGGTTATTAAAATTTGTTTGCTATCTGGTGAAAGTACAATGTTGAAAATGGGAGAAACATTTTTTTGTTTTTTAGTAATTGGAGTTTCAGCTATTTTAAACATTTTACCTAATGGTTTTAATGTCTTAGGATTGATTAATTGAGCAAATAGATATTGTTTAAAATGTTTTCTATTGTTAAAATAATAAAAAGCACATAAATTATCGCCTAATTTTTTAATATCTATTGACTCTAAATCTTTTTCCATTACTTCAACAGGCAATTTTTCCATTGATTTAACATTCATTTTTGCATCAAGCTTGAACAATACAAAATCAGAGTTATGGGGTGTTGCCGTTCTAATAACAACATAACTGTTTACATCGTATGATCTTGTTATCGCAATTGCATAATAATCTTTATTGATCTGAACAATGTTTTCAAATATAAGTCTGTTAAATCTTGAGATCCCTTTAAACTCATAAGGTGAACTAACATATTCGCTTATGCTTGATCTTTTCTGTGCTTTTATATTTGTAAAAGCAAAAAACAATATAATATATAGAGTTGTTTTTTTCATTTATGTGTTTTAATTAAAATAAGAATCCGAAATTGATATCAATAGGTACTGCAAATTCAATAAACCCATCATTAAGTTTTGAGGGTTTGTAGGATGGATCTTTGGGGTCTGATTTAGTCAAATTGTAATTTAAAAGATACGCCCCTATTCCAACTTCAAACCCAAATGTAAAGTTTTTGGAAATTTGTTTATGGCTTCCTCTAGTTAATGTAAGCATGTGTCCTGTAAAATTGCCTTTAAAATTAATGTCTGAATAATTGTTTGAACTGTAATCAGGTTGATTAACATCAATACTAGCAGTCATAAACCTATAGGAAGGCCCCCAATAATAACCTTTATTCATGGCTTTACCTGTTCTGTAAAATTTAGGGAATAAAAGCGCTTGAATTTGGTTTTTATGAGCATAGCCCATATATGTTATATCTAAAGCATTTAATCCATTAAATGCTTGATAAAATCCCCCAGCCTCAATCCCAAATTTATTTGAGATTTTTCTTTCATAAGTTAAGCCAACAAATCCAACAGCTAATCTGCTTAATCTTAATCGTATTAAATTGTACCGTTTTGTTCCCAACCCATCATCTAAAAAACTTGCAATATTGGATGAAGGTCCGTTTTTGTCTGTTTTAGTTTTTTGGGCATTCAACAAGTTTAATTGTAAAATGAACAGTAACAAAAACGATGCTTTAGTTATATAGTTATTTCTCATAAAATAATTTGTACAATTATAATAAAATTATTTAAAACTGTGTAACACTATTTTAATAATTATAATGTAGAAAAAAAATCTTTTTTTGTTTTCCGGAAAGACTTGCAACTAAGATTTCCAATCAATTTTGCACCTGAGCCACATTTTTGACAAGCATTACTTAAGTCAAATGAATTTCCTCCATTTTCTTTATCCTCGCCACTAAGTCCTCTTTCTTTGGCAAGGTAAGATAATATGTAATATTTCATAATGTGCGTCTCATTAAACCAAATAAAGGAATTCTTTTCATATTTTTAATGGGCGATAACTCATAAATTTTCCTGAAAATGTTAATTGAAATCTCATTTCAAAATTCTTTTTCTTTAACTCAATCGCTTTTTTTTAAATTTAAAAAGTTTTGAATAAAAAGTGAAACGTAAATCTCCAAAACAATCACTCCCCCCTAAAACCCCCTCTGCCTCTTCGCTTCATACAAGACAATAGCCGCTGCTACCGAAACATTCATGCTGTCTATTTTGCCTAACATCGGTATTTTAATGTTTTGGTCGGCAAATTTAATCCAATCTTCGCTTACACCCGTTGCTTCTGTGCCTACCACAATGGCAATATTGCCCTTGTAATCGCTTTGATGATAATCTGATGCCTCATGAAGATTGGTGCATAGGGTTTTGAAACCATGGGTTTTTAACCATTCTTGTGTTTCTGTATTTGTGCCAATAGCTATCGGCACTGTAAAAACCGTTCCCAAACTGGAACGAATGATGTTCGGGTTATAGAGGTCGGTGGGTAATTGACAAGCAATCACAGCATCAATACCACAAGCATCGGCTGTTCTTAAAATTGCGCCTAAATTACCCGGTTTTTCTACGCCTTCCACAATCAAAACAAGCGAATTTTCTGGCAAATTGAGGTTTTTTAAGGTGTGTTGTTTTGAATAAACACAAGCAATGATGCCACCTGTAGATTCTCTGTAACTGATTTTAGAAAAAAGGGCATCGTTTATTTCAATAAATTCTGCTTGTGGCGATGCTTGTTGAATCTGTTTCAACAAATTGGGGCTGGCTAAATCGGACAAAAAATAAACGCTGTGGAATTTAACTTGTGCGGCAATCGCCATTTCAATCTCTTTTTCGCCTTCCACCATAGCCATTTGTTGTTCTTTTCTGAACTTAGATTTTTCTAAACTCAACAAAAACTTGAACTTAGGATTTGCAGCACTGCTAATGGTATGTGTGGCTTGAAACTTCAATTATAATTTTAAAAAATTAACAACCGATTCACTGAATATTTTGTTTTTATCGCTATCGGAAATGTGCGGATTTTCTTCAATAAACTTGCCATGTTCTAAATCGCCCAAAGGAAAAGGATAATCCGTGCCATAGCAGATTTTATCAGCGCCAAAAAGTTTCAATAAATATTCAAAAGCATCCGTGTCGTGGGTGATGCCATCCACCCAAAATTTACCAATGTAATCTTTCGGATTTTTAACATCGTTCAGGTTTACCAAATCAGGACGAACAGACCAGCCATGTGCAATTCTGCCCAAAGTAAAAGGAAAAGAACCGCCCGCATGGGCAAACATCACCCTAAGTTTTGGAAACTTATCAAAAATGCCCCCAAATATCATGGAACAAACCGCACGACTGGTTTCGGCAGGCATACCTACCAACCAAGGCAACCAAAATTTTTGAATGTATTCCTCGCCCATCATCTCCCAAGGATGCACAAATAGCGCCATATCCAAGCTTTCCATCGCAGCATAAAAAGGCAAAAACTGGTCGTCATCCAAATTGGTTTTATTAATATTCGAACCTATCTGAACGCCTTTAACCCCCATGGTTTTCAATCTTTCTAATTCTTTAATCGCCAAAGGAATATCTTGCATGGGCAGAGTACCAAGAGCAATGAATTTATCAGGATTATTGTTTTGAACCTCGGCAATGTGGTCGTTTAAAAACGAAGCCCACCAAGCGCCATCCTTTGGTTTTGCCCAATAGTTAAACAAAACAGGCACCGTGCAAAGCACCATTTTATCGACATGATTGGCAGACATATCCCATAAAATAGCCTCAGGATTGATACAATTTTGCTCCACTTTTCTAAAAAACTTACCATCATCGCGCATCATGTTGGCGGTATTTGTTTTGGGGTCGTGGTCTAAATAGATAAACCCACCATAGCCAAACTTGTATTTCAAATCGGGCCAGTTGGCAGGCATAATGTGTGCATGACAATCTATTTTCATTGCTGCGAAATTATCTTTTTTTAGGGAATTTAATGCATTGAGCAATATAAATAGTTAAGATTCAATCTACAACCTAAAATTCTTAACTCTTCGTTCTAAATTCCTCGTTCTAAATTCTAACTTCTGCGTTCTAACTTCTGCCTTCTACATTCTAACTTTTGCCTTCTACTTTCTTACTTCTGCGTTCTTAATTCTAAAATCTTCATTCTTAAATCTTAAATTATTGGGGCGCCTTGTCCTCGCCCTCCGGGTTCCTTGCTACACTGCGTTTCGCACAAGCCTTTGCAAGGCTGCCTCCGGTCAAGGGGCGCATTCGGTTTGCTCTGAAATCAAACGATTACCTCTATCTCATCGTTTTATTTGTTGGTCACATACACAAGCGCTTACTTCAGAACAATCAAAGGAAAACAAGGGGAAAATCTTGTTGACTATCTACTTAATCGGATTAATTTTTCGCCTTTAAATTGGTTAAATGTTGTAAATGTATCTTGCCATACTTTTCCAAAATCATCTTCGACTCTGTATGTATGTACTTCATTTGACGGGAAATCTTCCACATAACCATATGGTCTTCTTACATGATCATATTGTATATAAGTTAGTCTTTCCTTGTATACATTATCTATATACACATCTACATTGTATTTTTCAACTGAGTCGGGCACTAAATTTATCATAGAAATAAAAATGCAACTGCCATCTTCGCATTCTGCAATAGAATTATAGTTAATGGTTTCTGTAGCTACAGTGCAACCACAAATTCTGTTTTTCTTACAACTTGTAATTATTAGTAAAAAAGCAATTGCTATGAGTTTAATAATTGACCCAAATTTTAAGTTCATCTTCTATTTTTTTATAGTTTTTTTTCCAAAAATCACCAAAATAAAAACCAAGAGAAACACCAAAATACACATCATAATTTCTCATCATAATGACATTATTGGTATTGCCACTCTCCCATTCATCTTTTCTATTGCCACTTATTTTTCTGTATTTATCATCAAAATGACCCCAAAGTGGCAAACCTACACCACCATATAAACTTACTAGCAAAAAATTATTTATCGCCCGTGTTCCCACATCTGGCATCTTTTCGTATTGCAACAACATTCTTAATCTTCCATCTTTAATAGTTTTATCCATAATTCTCTCAAAATAATCCTGATAGACTGTAGTTACATCTTCTAAGCCTTTTACTTCTCCATAATTAAGCGCTGGTCCATACACCCTTATATTTCTTTGTTGATAGGCTATATTTAAACCAAAACGATTATCTGCATGTCCTCCATATTGACCTGGATGTTTGAAGATTTTTATTCCATAATTTTGACCCCAGCCGTCAATAAAGTATCTTGTAACATTTGAACTAAACATAGCAATTAAAGGATAAGTACCACCTCCTTGGTATGTACCAGTATAACATCCTTGAAATTTTGAACGATACAATGAAGGTCCAAAATAAACACTTAGCCAGCCTGTAATATCACGTTCGAAAGTTGGGCGGTATTCAGTAATAATAAATATGCTTTTGTCCGTTCTAAATGGGAATGAAAAATAAACTCTATTTTTACGAGGAGGTGCTTTTCTGTATATGGTTGAATTATTGCCTGTGATTCTATTATGTTTGCCATGAAATTGCATTAAAAAAATATGGTAATCAAATTTTTTTACAACTTTAGGTGTATCTTTTTTTTCTTCAATAATTTGAGGTGATTCTGTTTTAATTTCTTTCGGAAAATACACTTGTTCAATGGAGTCCATTCTATTTAACGAATCTAAATATTGATTAAAATCCGTTTGGGCAATTGCAATGTTGCCAATAAAAATAAAAAGTAAAAATATGAGTGTTTTTTTCATAACCATCCTTGTGCTTTTGCTACTTGTTTTTAGTTTCATTTCGATTTAAAAAATATTAATTATTATACTTCATTCAATCTAATTGTTTAGCAAACATACAAAAACTTTGAGAATTGAACAAACTTTTACCTTTGGTTTGTCTGTAGCCAAGCCATGTGCTTTGGCGACCAACCATCCACTCCCCACCAAAAAAAAACCTTCCGCCACAGCAGAAGGTTTTTTAAAATATAAACTCGAAGGGAAGCCTTACTCCACAATCGTCACCTCATAATTCTGAGGCAGAGGGCTGTTGTTTTGCAGGAGTAAGAAATTGGCAGAAGAATCGGGGTTGAAGGTAGAAGACAGGAATTTTTGATTAATGGATTTTTTGTTACGATATGCAGCGAAATTAGATTTTGCCTGAGGCATTTGGGGGAGCTTGTTTGGTTGATGCGAATGAGAGCGTGCTTAAAAAAATTAAGTTGCTACTATATTTTCATTTTCGTTTTGAATTTTCATTAATCGCTCAAGTCTTTCTTTTTCAAATCTTTCCATTGTTTTTTTGAGTTCCTCAACTTGTGCTAAATCCAAACCTTCAATTCTTGCTGTCCAATTTTCATCCTTTGTTGGTTTGGATAATTTTGTAATACAATCGTGCCAAACTGGCAAAACAGTTTTTTTAGTGGTGTCCCACCAAAACAAATCATTTGGGGTGCAGTTTAGCTCTTTGCAAATTTTACTCAAATCTTCAAAAGCAATAGACTTTTGTTTGTGATGGATTAAATTGTAGCACTTGGCTTTGGTAATATTACAATGCTTTTGAAGCCAAGCTTGAGGGTTTTTCTTGCCTTGAGATAGCAACACTTCTTTGATTTTTAGTTTAAGCATATACAAAATTAATTAATAATTTATAATAAATCAAGCATTATTACGATTTATATAACATTAAGAACAATTTATAAAACTTTAAGTACTATTTATAAAACTTTAAATATGATTTATATAATTTCAGTTATTTATTATAAAATTATTATTACGATTTATAAAATATCATTCACTATTTATAAAACTTTAGTTATTGTTTATATAACTTTAATAACAATTTATACAACTGTATTTACGAATTATACAACTTTAATTACGGTTTATAAAACTTTAATTACGATTAATAAAATTTAATAGCAAATGACAACAATTAGATAGATATTAGCTTTATCAAAATACTGAATTAAATAACTTAAATGGTGTACCAATGTAATTAAACAATGATTAGTAGTAACAAAACAAATGTTAAGTACTATTAAATAATCATTATTGCTGCCAATTTAAATATTAAGATGAATTAAACCACAAATATTTATAATTAATTGCTTGTTCACTTTAATTGAATTATCCATAGCAAGTGTTAAATTGCCGATAACAAGGGTTAGATAAGGTTTCCGAGTAATTAGTAAGCAAGAATGTTTCATTTTTTCTAAAATGAAGCTTTATTGTTTTATTTGTGGCGTTGTTAATTAAATCCTCAACTCCCTCAAAACCATGCCCATCCATCAGCTAAATGTTTTTTATGAGCAATTGGAGGGGGAAGGTGGTTAATGGTTATTTGTGTAATGGTAAATGGTTAAAAGTTATTTGTTGAAACTCAACTTAGTTAAAATTTGGATAATACAATTTATAAATGTTTTTTTGTGTGGCATATAAAACTAAGCTTATATGAATTACAAAAACATCAAAGAAGAGGAAGTGGAAAACAAAGAGGAGTCTGATTTTTTTAAGACTTCCGACACCCCCGAAACCACAGACAAGGCTAACAGCCCAGCCCTGAAAGGGCGATATAACATAAGGCTGGGCATAGCTCCTCCGAAAGCCCTGAAAGGGCGACATAACCTAAGGATGGGCATAGCCCTTCCGAACCTAAGCATAGGCGCAGCCCTTCCGAACATAAGCCTAGGCATAACTCCTCCGAAAGCCCTGAAAGGGCGACATAACTTAAGGATAGGCGCAGCCCTTCCGAACTTAAGCATGGGCATAGCTCCTCCGAAAGCCCTGAAAGGGCGATATAACTTAAGGTTGGGCATAGCCCTTCCGAACCTAATTATGGGCATAGCCCTTCCGAATAAACTATAAAACATGGGTCAATCACTAGTTCAAAATTATATACATATCGTATTCAGCACAAAGTACAGGCAGCCTCTCATACATCCACCTATAGAGCAAGAACTTCACGCTTATTTGGGCGGAATATGTAATCGTTTAGAATGTCAGTCTATTATTGTAGGTGGCTATACAGACCATATTCACATCCTTTGCAAGCTCTCAAAAAAAATTGCTTTGATGAAATTGGTAGAAGAAGTAAAATCTCATTCATCTAAATGGATAAAAACAAAAGGCGATGATTACCGCAATTTTTACTGGCAAGATGGTTATGGCGCTTTTTCGGTCAATCCTTCCGAAGTAGATGTCGTAATTAATTACATAGCCAATCAACACCAACATCACAGCAAGAAAACCTTTAAAGGCGAATATATAGCATTTTTAGAAAAGTATCAGGTTGAATATGATGAACGCTATGTTTGGGACTGATACATAAAGTGGGTGAAGCCACCCCTATGTATCAGGGCGGGCTTCACCCATCCTTAGCATATATCGCCCCTATGGGGCTAATAGGCAACCAAGCCCTGAAAGGGCGATATATGCTAAGGATGGGCACAGCCCTTCCGATAGCCCTGAAAGGGCGATATAACACAACAACGCCCGTTCCAAAACATCACATGAATGCACAAATGGTTCTATGCGCCCCTTGACCGAAGTCTCGGCTAAGCCGAGACGGAAGGCATGGACTAGGCGCCCTAATTAATTTTAGATTGAAGATTTTAGATTGAAGATTTTCCTGATGGGTTATAAAATTATAAACTCAAAATAAGCATTGTTTAAAGCCATTTTTTTAGTTTCTTTTGAATATTGAAATCATGGACAATCAAGAATTATCAAAACTGTTAAATATCTATGCTAAATTATATGATTTGCATGGCGGCAATCCTTTTAAATTGAAGTCTATTTCTGCCACTGCTTTTAACCTGAAAAAAGTTCCTGAACCATTGATGGCAATGAGTGATGAAGCATTGTCTAAGGTGTCGGTAGTTGGCAAAATGGTATTGCCCAAATTGTTAGAACTTAAACAAACTGGGAGCATTGATGAATTAGAAGAATTGTATGCCAAAACGCCCAAAGGCTTGTTGGAGGTGTTGCAAATTAAAGGTTTAGGCTCTAAAAAAGTGGAGATTCTTTGGAAAGAAATGGGCATTGAAAGTGTGTCAGACCTATTAGATGCTATCAGAGAAAACAGATTGAAAGACGCCAAAGGTTTTGGACTTAAAACCCAAGAAGCCATACTGAAGGATATAGAATTTAAATTCAGTCAGGAAGGTAAATTGCATTGGGCAAAAGTGGAAGTCATTGCCTTGGCGTTAATTGAAAAAATAAAATCTTTGAAAGAGGTGTCGTTTGTTTCAGAAACTGGCGCCTACAGACGTTTGGACGAAGTGATTGACCAATTGGAGTTAGTGGTGGTTTGCAGTCAGCAAGATATTTTGATTTCTGCCCTACAATCCGACAGTTTAATTTGTCAAGAAACAAAAAACAATGTTTTGATTTTTCAATATTTGGAGGTTTTTAAAATTGTGATTCATATTGCGACTAGTGAAACAGCTATTCAAACTCTGTTTGAAACCACCGCCACTTCAGAACATTTGTCTTTGATTCAATATTCAGCAGACAAAACAAAAGACCAAACAAGTGAAACTGTCATTTATCAGCAATTGAATTTGCCCTACATTTTGCCAGAACTGAGAGAAGGATTATACGAACTGAAACATCTCGACAAACAGGACCAACTTATAACTTACAAAGATTTAAAAGGAGTGATTCACAATCATACAACCTATAGCGATGGGGTGGATACTTTGGCTGATATGGCAACTTATGCCAAAACCTGTGGCTTTGAATATTTGGTAGTTTGCGACCATTCTCAAACTGCTTTTTATGCCAATGGATTAAAGGAAGAACGCTGTAGAGAACAGTTTAAAGAAATTGAACAATTGAATTTAAAACACAAGGATTTCAAAATTTTTAAAGGCATAGAAAGTGATGTTTTAAGCGATGGCAGTTTGGATTATTCGGATGATTTTTTAAAAGAGTTTGATGTGATAGTAGCCAGTGTTCACAGTCAGTTGAGCATGGATATGGACAAAGCCCATTTGCGTTTGATAAATGCCATCGAAAACCCCTACACCCGAATATTAGGTCACCCAACTGGCAGATTGCTTTTGATGAGAAAAGGCTATGAGATTGATTATGCCTATATTTTGGATGCCTGTGTTGCCAACAATGTGTTGGTAGAGCTCAATGCCCATCCCTATCGACTTGACATCGATTGGCGATGGATAGATTATTTGATCAACAAAGGCGGTATGATTAGCATCAACCCAGATGCCCACCACAAAGCCGGTTATCACGACATGAGATACGGTGTGAATGTGGCTCGCAAAGGCTATTTAACCCCAGAACATTGTTTAAATGCAATGGATTTGCCAATGTTTGAAAAATGGCTCGAAAAGAAGTAAGTTTGAAGTGATTTTAAAACCAATTTGAAACCACCTGTAAAAATATTAATTGTTAGGTTTAGTTCGATAGGCGATATCGTTTTAACAACGCCTGTATTGAGGTGTTTGAAAAAACAATTGCCAAACTGTGAAGTGCATTACGCCACCAAAAAGCGATTTGAATCTCTTTTGATAAACAATCCTTACATTGATAAATTACATTTATTAGAGGGTAATTTAACCGCTTTTGCCAATGATTTAAAACGCGAAGACTTTGATGTGATGATAGATTTACATCGCAATTTAAGAACTAGGTTTCTAAAATCTGTGTTAAGAATTAAGTCGTTGACATTTGATAAAATCAATTGGGAAAAATGGCTGATGGTGATGTTTAAAGTCAATATTTTACCCTACCGCCATGTTGTAGATAGATATTTGGAAACATTGGAACCACTTGGCGTGCTGAATGATGAAATGGGTTTGGATTATTTTATTTCAGCAAACACAGATGTTTCAAGGTTTAATTTACCAAGTAATTATTCAGTTTATGCCATTGGCGGTCAGCATGAAACTAAAAAAATGCCTTTGAATAAACAAATTGAAATGCTTTCAATCATAAAAACACCAGTTGTTTTGATTGGTGGTAAAGAAGATGAAAAACAAGGGCAACTGATTCAAAAGGAATGTCGTCATGCAATCAATTTGTGTGGACAATTGAGTATAGATGAAAGTGCTTTAGTGATGCAGGGGGCTGAAAAGGTTTTCACCCACGACACAGGCATGATGCACATTGCAGCTGCATTAAAAAAGCCAATTGTTTCCATTTGGGGAAACACCATTCCGGATTTTGGCATGTCGCCCTATTATCCTAAAGAAATGGCATTGAATACTTCAATTCAAGTGAACGATTTGACATGCAGACCATGCAGTAAAATCGGGTTCAGCGAATGTCCTAAAAAACACTTTAAGTGTATGCAGGAATTGGATTTTGATATACTTAAATAACTTCCTGAATCAATATCCTTTTTTTAGTGCCATCTTTGAAAATAACATCTGCATATTTAGTATTGTTGCTTGCATGCGCCAATTTAAGTATGTTGATTTGAACAATATCGCTTTCCTTATTTATATTCACCAATTTGAAAAGAATGTTAGATTTTTTTTCAACTTCAGTTAAGGTGACCGACTTGTTAAATATCATCATTTGACCATTAGTTGATTCAATTTCATCAATTTTTATTTGAAATTTCCCATCTTTAAGCAAAAAATAAGTATTGCCATCAAAAGGAGATTTTGGCGTATTTATCACTTGTATAATAGAATCCAATCTTTTGCCTGGCCTTAGGTGTAAGAGACTATTGTTTTCACCTACAATAAACAAAATGTTGTTTCTAACATAAAAAGCAGCTTTGCCAGTTAAAACACCGGTGATTAAATTTTCTAATTCTATGTTATCACAAGCCATTTTTGTAGATATAAGTACTCCAAAATTGATGACACCATTCTCAAATTGAGCATTACCACCAATTTGGTTGCAGCCAGAAAAGCCGCTAATTTTGTTTTCTTTAATGTCAAAAGAAATAGACGCATTGGCTTTTCTCAGAGGCGTTATAGTGCCATAACTTTCATGATTCAAAATCTTCCAATGATTGTTTGCTAGAACCCTAATATCATTAACTAGGCGATTGGTTTTTTTAATCTCACGTATAAATTTATAATTTAATTTTTGGACAGAATCTCCCGGAAAAATCATCTTAGTTTCCAATACTTCTATCTCTGTTTCAAATCCTTGTTCAAAGAAAAAACCTTCGATTTGAAATGGGAACTCTCTCCAAATGCTGTCTTGATGTGTTTTTACTTTGTAACAAGCCATGATAGAATTTTCATGAATACACGCCACTTTTGCATCCGCAACAATGAATGTTTTTTTAACTGGATCTTGACCTAACAAATTGTTTTGTGTTAAGTAAAAAAGGAGGACAATAATAAATTTAATACTTTTCATATTTTGGTGTAAAATTATATAATTAGATGTAATAGCAAAAACCTTGCAAAAGTATACAAAAATAAGTCAAGACTTATTAAAAACAAAAAAGCCACAACATCTAAAAAAGAGTAATGGCTTTCTTGCATCAGCGTATGAAATGGTAATCAGTATTACTAGAACTAATTATCGCATTGTATTCTAAAGACGAATCAACTTACTTTTTAGTTGCCAAAACATTTATAAATGACAAAAAAATGACAAATAACAGACGAATGCAGAGCTTGTATCGATAAAAAATGTAGTTTTGCAATGGTTATTTAGTCAAATATCTAATTACAGATTTTATGATCAACTGGCTTTATAGTTCAACGGATAGAACGAGGGTTTCCGAAGCCCTAAATTCAGGTTCGATTCCTGATAAAGCCACAACTAATGAGTAAAACATAAAAGTAATTTTACCATTTCAAGTTGTATTTTTGTTTTTTAAAAATGCCATCAAATCAATTAATCCATTCTTTAAGCCCATATTTACTTCAACATGCTCAAAACCCCGTTGATTGGTATGAATGGGGCGAAGAGGCTTTTAACAAAGCTAAGAATGAAAACAAACTTTTATTAATTAGCATAGGCTACAGTGCATGCCATTGGTGTCATGTTATGGCGCATGAAAGTTTTGAAGATCAAGCTACAGCCGAACTCATGAATCGTTATTTTGTTTGTGTTAAAGTGGATAGAGAAGAATTGCCAAATGTTGATCAATTTTACATGGATGCTTGTCAATTGGTAAACGGAAGTGGTGGATGGCCACTAAATGCTTTTGCTTTGCCAGACCAAAGACCTATTCATGCATTAACCTATTTACCCAAAGATAAATGGCAAAAATTAATGACTCAAATTAATGATTTATGGCAAAACAAACCTGAAACTGCTTTGGAATATGCAGAGAAATTAGGCAAAGGGCTTAAAAACATGAATATTCCTCCTGAAATAAGTTTTAAAACTAATTTGAACAAAACCAGCGAATTGGCTTTCGAAAACTTTGTATCTCAATACGACAGTGTTTATGGCGGCATGCAAAGGGCACCCAAGTTCCCAATGCCAAATAACCTTGCTTTTCTTTTAAATTATGCACAGCTCAATTCATCAGATGCGGCAATAAATATGGCTTTACATACTATGAAACAAATGTCGCTTGGTGGTATTTATGATATTGTTGAAGGCGGATTCTGTCGCTATTCTGTTGATATTAAATGGTTTGCACCCCATTTCGAGAAAATGTTGTACGACAACGCGCAACTTATTGGAGTATACAGTTATGCCTATGCAATCAGTCAAAACCCTTTTTTCAAACAAATCGCCTTGCAATGCATTGCTTTTTGCAACAATGAATGGCGCGATAAAAACGGTGTGTATTGTTCGGCTTTAGACGCTGATAGTGAGGGGGAAGAGGGATTGTATTACGTTTATACATATGATGAATTGATTCATGTTTTAGGCTTAGAAAATGATTTATTTATACAATATTTTCAATGCACACAAACTGGCAATTGGGAACATGGCAAAAATATATTATTTGCGCTCAACACAATCGATGAAGCCGCTATTGAATTAAAATCTGACAAAGCAATTTTAAAACTAAATATAGAAATAGGTATAGAAAAGCTTAAAAAATACCGTTCCACAAGAATCAAGCCTGGTTTAGATGATAAAAAAATATGCTCCTGGAATGGTTTAATGTTAAAAGGGTTGGCTGAAGCTGCACGTTTTTTAGAGGATCAATCATTGAAACTACAAATTGAAAACTTATCAAATAATATCTTAAAAACATTTTATAAAGATGGGCAATTGTATAGAATCGAGAACAAAGGACAATTAAAAATTTCTGCTTTTTTGGAAGATTTTGCCAATGTAATTGATGGACTAATTACTGCCTACCAAGTACTTTTAGATGAAAATTTATTAATAAAAGCCAAAGAATTATGTGACCAAACAATTAAATTATTTTTCAACGAGGAAAAGCATTTTTTTAAATTCAGTATTGAAGATGGATTAGCCATAGAAAAATATGATGTAGCAGATGATGTAATTAATAGCGGTAACAGTGTTATGGCTCATAATTTATGGCGATTATCTTGGTATTTTGACCATCGTATTTGGCAAGATATAGTTAAGAATATGATTTCCGCCATGATTCCATTGGTAGAAAAAAGTGCACCATGGTATGCCAATTGGGCTACTTTGAATTTGCAAATTGAAAAAGGCATGAATCAATACATCGTTTCAGCTAAAAATAAAAACTTAGCAGAACTAGCATTTAAAAAAATAAATCTAGAACCAAATGCTATTTTGGGATATGTTAACCAAGATTCAAATATCCCATTATTTCAGCAGAAATTATTTAAAAACAAAAATTTGATTTATACTTGTAGAGATTTTACTTGTTTGGCCCCCGAAGAAATCCAATAAAATGTCAATAGATTTATTATTCCAAAACATTGAAAAACACATTGTATTAACTGACAAAGAAAAATCCATGTTGTCCGATTTCCTGGAAGAAAAAACTTTTAGAAAAAGACATTATTTTGTTCAGGAAGGACAATATGCTAATTATTCAGCATTTGTAACAAAAGGGTGCATGCGATCTTATTATGTGGACACCAATGGATTCGAACACATTCTTCAGTTTGCTATAGAAGACTGGTGGATTGCTGATATGATGAGTTACACCACTGGTAAAGAAGCTAGGCTTAATATTGATGCGTTAGAAAATACCGAAGCGCTACTTATTTCAAGAGAAAATCAATTAAAATTATTTGAAGTTTGTCCAAAATTTGAGAAGTATTTTAGAATTATAACTGAAAATGGTATTGTAAGTATTCAAAACCGATTGTTAGAAAACATGAGTCTTTTGGCTCCTGAACGTTATGCCAATTTCGTTAAAAAATATCCAATATTAAATCAACGATTACCACAAACACAGATTGCGGCTTTTTTAGGAATCACACCAGAGTTTTTGAGCAAAATCAGGAATAGGGGTTAGGTTATGGTTAATGGTGTCCCGCATGAAAAATGCGGGAGGGTTAATAGTGTAAGGGTTAATGGTTTATTGGTTAATGTTGTCCCGCATGAAAACTGCGGGATAGTGATTAGGAAGTAGGGGGAAGAAAATTTCCTGCCTTATGTATTTATAATGCAAAAAAATTAAAACCCTTAATCTAGATTAATGTTTTTTCTTAACTTAGTTCATGTATGTGATGGTGGGGCGCATGTTACCTTCGCATCAATCAATAATCTAAAAAAAATGGCAAATTATCAAATCGACAACATGCACTCTGAAGTGAGTTTTAAAGTAAAACACTTAATGATTTCTACCGTTACAGGACAGTTTTCTGAGTTTAATTCAACAATGGTTTCAGAAGCAGCAGATTTTTCTGATGCTAAAATCAATTTTGAAGCAAGTATCAATAGTATTTCTACAAACAACTCTCAAAGAGATGAGCATTTAAAAAGTGCAGATTTTTTTGATGCAGCCAATCATCCTAAAATGACCTTTGTTTCAAATGCTATGACAAGCAAAGGGGATTCAGAATATGCTTTGTCTGGCATTTTAACTATCAGAGGCCATGCAAAACCAGTGATATTAAACGTCCAATACGAGGGCAAAATGGTGGACCCTTATGGCAACGAAAAACATGGCTTTGAAATATCAGGCAAAATAAGCAGAAAAGAATTTGGCTTAGAATGGTCGGCAGTTACAGAAGCTGGAGGCATAGTAGTTTCTGACGAAGTAAAACTAGCCATCAACGCACAGTTTCAAAAATTGTAGTTTTTTATAAGTATATTAAATGTGTTTAAACGCCTTGAATGTTATGTTCAAGGCGTTTTTGTTATGTAACAAAATAATATTTTATATGAGCTTGATTGGAATAAAAAATTACAACAGGTGAAATTGAGAATATTAGAGTATTAATAATAGAACAATTATTGAGGGGGGAGATTTTTAACCTTAATTAATTAAAAAATTAAACCCACAATCTATTATTAGTATTATTTTTGTTTCGAAGATGAAAGTCATTTTAAATATTTGGGTGGTTATTCCAATGTTGATTCTACCACTTTTATTTATAGGGGCAATTATTTTGGCATATTTGTATGATTACAGTAAAAACAAAAAACTTATCATACAAATCACAAGGATATTAGTTAAATTCATTTTAATTATTTTATTGATTATTTTGGTCTATGAATTAGTTACATTGATGATTTCGTTAGTCAGATAAGCAAGATGATTGAAATCGCAACTTCCAAAGCTCTACTCCCTTCCGTCCAATAAATTTCCTAATCCTCCTAAAATTGAACCTTCTTCTTTTCTCCTGAATCCACCATAACTGATGATTCTAGATGCTAAACGACTGATAGGCAAACTTTGTATCCATACTTTGCCCGGTCCTTGAAGTGTTGCAAAAAATAAGCCCTCGCCACCAAACATAACGTTTTTGATACCTTTTACAAACTGAATATCATAATCAACCGATTGTTCGAATCCAACAATACAACCTGTGTCAATTTTTATTAATTCACCTGCTTTTAATTCTCTTTCAATTACATGACCGCCAGCATGCACAAAAGCCAAGCCATCTCCTTCTAGTTTTTGCATAATAAAACCTTCGCCACCAAACAAACCTGTGCCTAATTTTCTTTGAAACTCAATGCCTACTGAAACTCCTTTGGCTGCACATAAAAAGGCATCTTTCTGACAAATGACTTTTCCTTTTAATAAAGATAAATCCATAGGAATAATTTTACCAGGATAAGGTGCAGCGAATGTAACTTTCTTTTTACCGTAGCCAACATTGGTAAAGGCTGTCATAAACAAACTTTCGCCAGTTAACAATCTTTTGCCAGCAGAAACCAATTTACCAAGAAGTCCACTTTGTTGAGCACTTCCGTCTCCAAAAATGGTTTCCATTTGAATTTCTTGATCCATCATCATAAAGCTGCCGCTTTCGCCAACAGCGGTTTCTTGTGGGTCGAGCTCAATTTCAACACATTGCATCTCTTCGCCAATAATTTTGTAGTCAATTTCGTGGTTTTGCATGACGCAAATATCAGTAGAAATATTATTAACTTGTATTTCTTTTAATCTAAAAAAAACAAAACCTAAACGACAAAATTGATTGCGTTATTCAAAACTAAAAACTAAACCATTCAATTAAACTTTTTACTTTTCAATACTTTGCCATTTTTATCTTTAATCAACCAAACACCAATTGGTTCACAATAGATAGAATTACCACATGTAAAATGAATCACATCATTTTCATTGCTTGAGTGTTTATGAACTATTGGTTTAAAACAAGCAATCATGACATCTTGGGTTTGAGGATTGTAATAATTCCATGTATCTTTTGCTAAATAATTGTTATACTCAATTAGCCTTAATAAACTCCCAAAATCGAAACTATCTTTTTGTAAATTAATTTCAATAAAAGTCTTTATGAAATAAGGACTAATAAAAGTCTTTAAAAAGTCAAATTCCATTCGACTTGAAAAGCCTTCAATAATCAAAAGGCCAGAACTATCAAAAGTTTTTAATCGAAAGGTGCTATCATTAATTTTTTGACAAGTAAATTCAATTGATGGTATTTTTGTTTGATAATATTTCGTGTAAGAATAATAACTGCTTTCAAAATAGCCTTTTTTCTCCGACAACAAAAAAGTATCACTATTGACTATTTGATACAATAAAACATTGTTGTTTTTATTAAGTCTCTCAAAATTTTCAGATGTTACTGGAATTATTTCAAATTGACTGTTTTGATTTTTAACTTTTAAGACAAAGTCATTTTGATCATTTAATGTTGTAAATCTCATAGGTTCGGCATAGCGATATTCCCCTAATATTTCATACTTTATACTATCTATTAACAGTTCGGAATATCCATTGGTTCTGGCTAAAACTGAAGTAAATTTTTTCGTTCTACTTCCCAAAATTTTTTGGGCTAAAATATCCTTTATTTGAGAGTCTTTAACTACCGTTCGGGCATCGTCTATCTTGGCAAGCCAATTGGATGCAAATGTTGCATCTAGGGTACTATCGTAGGCGGTAAAAGCAGCCAATTCGTCAACAAAAATTGCGTGAAGGGTGTCGGATGTTTCGCACATATAGTCATCGCTGCTATTATATGCTCTGATAATTTCTTTTGCCATAGTGATTAATATTTAATATGTTTTAATTAATACTATTGACGAGGCAACAATAAAAATATTGTGTTAGATGTAAAAAAAATTAAAATACATCTACAAACAACTGATTATCAATTAAATATTTTTTACAAGTAATAAATAGGAATTTATTGATTTCTAAAAATAGCGTTGTTATAACTTAAAAACACTTAGTTGAACAACAAAATTGTCTAGTTGTAAATAAAAACTGTTTAGTTGATGTCCGTCACCGTTTTGTTAATGAACATCAACGTTTAGTTGATACCCATCACCATTTAGTTAATGCTCATCACCGTTTAGTTGATGCTCATCACCGTTTAGTTGATGCTCATCACTGTTTAGTTGATACTCATCACCATTTAGTTGATACCCGTCACCGTTTAGTTGATGCTCGTCACCAATTTTAAAGATTAACTAAATCCTTTGCTAGCCTTGCTAAATAAGGAATTACATCAACTAAGTGATATTAAAAACCAACTATCTCTTAGATGGTTTTAAAACAACATTATAAATCCCTTAAAGATTGAAGATAAGATTTAAGAAATTAAAAAAATTACCTGTATTATGATTGATAATTTTAAATAATGGTTGATTGAAAAAGAAAATTCAAAGACTGAAACAAAAAATGCAAGTAAAGGTGTTTACTTGCTTTTTTAGGAAATCAAGAGGAATTATCTTAAAAGACTTATTGTGCCATTTTTAAAGTGTTTTTTTTCTTGTAAATCAACAATTGTTAATGAATACATATATACGCCCTCTTGACAAATTTGATTTTTAAAATTGCCATCCCAAAAAGGTTGTACATTGGTTATTTCAAAAATAAGTTCACCCCAACGATTGAATATTGACATTTTAATGGACTTAGCATTACTGATAGTAGGCTGAAATACATCATTTATTCCATCATTATTAGGGCTAAATGAGTTAGGAATATACTCTACCAATTTTAAACAAGGAGTAAATTCTATTGTATCTGAATTAAAGCAATTATTTTTTTGGATTCTAACAAAATAAACACCAGGTTCAGTCACAATTATGCTGTTTTGGGTACTTCCATTACTCCATAAATAACTTTGTGCGAACGGTGCTCTAAGCATTTGATGATTACAAAGAAAAGTATCTTTACCTATAAATATGTCAGGCTTTGGTAATTTATTTACACTTATTGTGTCTGAGTTATAACAAAATGGATATTGAGCTTTAACCCAATAAGAACCTTTTGAATAAACATTGGTTATGGCGCCTGTATCATCATTACTCCAAAGGTAATGTATTCCAGTAATTGGAGTTATTTTAAGTTGCACTTTATCACAAATAGTGGTATCGGGTATAATTTCAATTTTTGGAGGGGGTATTTGATTTAGATTAATTGTATCTGATGCTTCACAATGGTTGCTTCCAGTTACCTTTACATGATACAATCCTTCTTTATCTACCATAATTGAATAGGTAGATTCTTCTGTATTCCATTTGTAATTTTTAAACCCGATTCCAGCATCTAGTTTTTTAGTAAAAGCATTGCAGAACGTTTCGTCATCTCCAATAAACACATTTGGCACATTACCTAAACTTATTTTTATGGTGTCTGCCAAGTTGCAAAATTTGTGTTTATAGGTTAGAATATACTCACCCGGAATATCTGTATATAGCTGCTGTGTGGTATCAATTGTGTTCCAATAAAATTGAATATTTAAATTGTTGTTTTGGTCTTTAATTAAAACTTTAGTATTAGGGCATATTATTGTATCATTGCCTAAATTTGGCTTTTGTTTACTAACAATATTAATTGATGAATAAATAATTGTGTCTTTGCCATCTGGCAATGAAACAATGGCTGAAACATTAAATATACGATAATAGGCATACAGATGTTTTACATATGGTTCAGTTGTTTGCTTGGTGTTTCCATCTCCAAAATGCCAGACTATTTTTGTAACATCTGTGTTTACAATCTTAATTAATGCAGAATCCGACAAACAAGTGGTATCAGTTACTATTTTAATGGGATAATAAATTTGAGATTGTACACAATTGGGCAAACCAACTTTTGTTTTTGTTGAATTAGTGTATGTTTTTAATGCTCTATATTCAAAATCTGTTTTTAAACCATTGCTATCAGGATTATTTATAACGCTCAAAGCTGAGTCAACAAAACCCATTGTTGCGTATATTTTTCTATTAGGTGCCAATTGTAAACTATAAAATTGATTATAATTATTAGAATTAATTTTCAAACGGATTTTATTAACATCAATGTTATTTTTTATTGAATCTATGGGTATTTGATAAATGCCTTTATCTGAATTTAAGTCACATGTAAAATATAAAAATTTTTCATTTGGAGAAAATTCACAACCATAAGCAAATTCTCTTGATTTAAGACCAAGAACAATTCTTCTATAATTGCTAAACGTACCATTGGAATGGTTAAAATCTAAAAAATGTATATAACTATAGTCAGTGTCATTCTCATGAGATCTATATTCTGTAAATGCCAAATATTTGCCATTAGATGAAAATTTCATTTGCCCAATTCCATAACTAACATGACGACCCCAATCTGTGCCATCACCATATCCAATTTTATTAGTATTCATTTTATGAATAATTGGACTAGAGATACCATTTTCTGTAAGCTTATATAAATAAATAGAATCAGAAAAATATTTTATGGAGGCAATCCAAACATCTTGTCCATTTTGGTGATTAACAGCTGTTAGTTTTTCACTAGAGTTTTTAAAAAGAAATGTGTTCTTTTCTATTACTTTTCCTAGTCCACTGTTTAAGTTTATATCAACGATGGAATAAAATACACCATTATTTGAAATTAAAGGATTAAGATTTACATGATCTGAAGTAAATAAGTAATAAAGATTAGAGTTTCCAGGTTGTTTTACAATCAATGCAGATTGCGTACTTGATACTCCTCCTAATAATCCAAAACCATTTTCCAACGTATCGTGATTTTTATTCCAAATAGTAATACCGTCTGTATAAAACAATAAATTTCCATTATTATCTGAAATTGATGAACTACCTTCAAAAGCGTTCATTTTTGATTTATTATGAATAGTGTCAGATAAATGATTGAAATCTATAGAAGCATTCTGACCAAAACACCAATTGTTATAATATTTTTGAGTATAAATATTATTTGCAAATATTAATAAGAACAAAGACAATATAATGTATTTTGTTTTCATTTATATGCAAAAGTAATAATTAATTACAAATTAAAAAAATATTGAACTAATTATTACTTTTGATTTTTGGGGACAATTATGGGATACAATAAAATTCAAATCGTGCTGTATTTGTACTAGTAACTATTACTTCTATTCTAACACCATTAGTACAGCCAGAACAAAAATTTTGTGGTGGATACATCAAATATGTTGAATTACCGTTATTCACCATTGTTTGAAAATCACCCCATGGAAAAAATTCTGGTGTAGATGAAGTAAGAATAAAGATTCTATTTGGGCATTCACAATTTGGGTTATCTGGACATTTTGCACATGGTCCATACATTTTACAATTATTATTTGGATTAATTGTAGGATTCCCCGGAGTACAACAAGGCAAATTACCTGGTGTACCACAAGTAAGAGGATCATTTGAACAACAACAAGGTGGATTAGTTCCAACTCCACATCCAGGTCCACTAGAACAATTTTGAGGTGTACACCCACCACCAGCAAAAATCTTCTTAGCTGGAATTATGTAAGAGCATCCACTATAGCCCCAAAAAAAATCCAAATCACAAGGTATATTATTGACTACTTCAATTTCCATACAATTTGGGTCACATGGCGGATCAGGAGGAGTTGTACAAGGTGTCATTTGTGCATTAATTTTCAATACTATTAACATTAAAAATGTTAAAGTTAAAACTGGTTTTAGAATTACTTTTTTCATATTTTTTAAATAATTATTAAATGTTATACAAACATCTAATCGATTTATTTAGTTTACAAACACAATAAATAGTTTTGAATATTTAAATTATAGCTCAAATTAATTAAATTATACTTTTTATATTATAAATTTAATTTTTTCAACAATTGCACCATCTCAATCATTAGTTTTGGAGCATTAAGAGAGCAAAAATTTATTGTATTACATTGTGTGCAATTATTTAAAACTTGTTTCCATTCAAATGTCAATAAATAATAAGGTGTAACACCTAATTCTTTAGAAATATCATATAAACAACTTAAAGATATATCAATTTCTCCTTTTTCTATCTTCTGAAGCCAATTTTGACTCTTACCTAGCTTATTAGCTAATCCGTCTTGAGAAAAACCTTTAATGGTTCTTAAAATTCTTACATTTTCTCCTAGTTTAGTATTTATCATATTTTAATTTTGTACAATAATATGAAAAAATGTTTAAAAAGCAAAAAACAAGTAAATTCCTTTACTTGTTTTTAAAAATCAAAAATCTTTCCAATAGCCACAGCTATCGAAACTAAAATCAAAAAACACATTCTATTCGCTTACCAAACTCGCAGACAGATATTCTCTGTTTAATCTAGCAATATTGCTTAAGCTGATTTCTTTAGGACACTCTGCACTGCAAGCACCTGTATTGGTACATGCGCCAAAACCTTCTGCATCCATTTGATTCACCATGGCAATGGCACGTTTTTTAGCTTCTGGTTGCCCTTGTGGCAATAATGATAACTGTGATACTTTAGCTGACACAAACAACATGGCACTGGCGTTTTTACAAGCTGCTACACAGGCACCACAACCAATACAAGCTGCACTCATAAAGGCTTCGTCTGCGATGTCTTTACCAATTGGCAAAGCATTCGCATCTTGGGCATTACCAGTATTCACACTCACAAATCCACCCGCTGACATAATTCTATCAAAAGAACTTCTATCAACTGATAAATCTTTCAAAACAGGAAATGCGGCTGCTCTCCATGGTTCTACAACAATGATATCGCCATCTTTAAAAGAACGCATGTGCAATTGGCAAGTGGTTACTGCATCTTTTGGTCCATGTGGTCGCCCATTGATGTACATACTGCACATACCACAAATGCCTTCACGACAGTCGTGGTCGAAAACAACAGGTTCTTTACCTTCGTTGATCAATTGCTCATTCAACACATCAAACATTTCTAAGAATGACATGTCTTCAGACACATGGTCTAATTTGTAGGTCTCAAACTGACCTTTACTTTTTGTATTTTTTTGTCTCCAAACTTTTAATGTTATTTTCATTTGGTTAAGGGTTAATGGTTAATAGTTAAGGGTTATTGGTTAAGGGTTATTAGTTAAGAGTTGGGGTTGTTAACGTCTTGATATTATACTCGGGTTCTGGTTCTGATGCGTAATTTGAGTTAACTTTTGAGGTTAGATAATTGATGTAACCATTCATTAATTTAAGGCAAGTTTCTATTTTTGATTCTATTATGGTTAGTTTTATTGTATCAATGTATTGATTTTCTAATGCTATCTGAAGATGGTCTAGTAATTCATATAAGGAACCTCTTGACACTCTGCAAAACTGTATATTTTCTTTGAAATGAAATCTACCATATCCTTCAGCAATATTATTTGTAATGGAACGGGAACATCTGATCATTTGGTCAATTAATCGGTATTGTTCTGAAACAGGAAAAGCTTTTACTAAATCAGCAACGTCAAGTCTTAGCTCTTTACAAAACTTGAAACATTCTAAATCTTCAAAACTTCTTATTTTACTCATTCCCTAATTCTTATTAAACTAATAAACACCATTAACTAAAACTATAAACGATTACACAATTAACCATTACACTATTAACCATTACACCATTCCCTACTTATAGCTTCTCGCTGCAATTTTAATATTCTCGTATTTTAATTCTTCTTTGTGTAATTGCCATTGGGCATCTTGTGTCATTTCCCAAGCGGATACAAAACTAAAGTTCTCATCGTCTCTGAGGGCTTCGCCTTCTTCTGTTTGGTATTCTTCTCTGAAGTGGCCACCACAACTTTCATTTCTTTCTAAAGCATCTTTACACATCAATTCACCTAGTTCAAGGAAATCGGCCACTCTGCCAGCTTTCTCTAATTCATTGTTAAATTCATTAACTTCACCAGGCACACGAACGTTGGTCCAAAATTCGTTTCTCAATGCTTGAATTTCTGCAATGGCTTTTTTCAAACCAGCTTCGTTTCTTGCCATGCCACATTCATCCCACATGATTTTGCCCAATATTTTATGAAAATAATCTACAGATTTTGTGCCTTTGATATTAATTAATTTGTTCAATCTATCTGAAACTTCTTTTTCTGCTTGCACAAACGCTTCATGGTCGGTAGGAATCGCTTTGGTACGAATATCAGTGCTTAAGTATGCACCAATGGTGTAAGGAATCACAAAATAGCCATCCGCCAAACCTTGCATTAAGGCAGATGCACCCAATCTGTTGGCACCGTGGTCGCTGAAATTAGCTTCACCCAAGGCGTACAATCCTGGCACAGTGGTCATTAAGTTGTAATCTACCCATAAACCACCCATGGTGTAATGCACCGCAGGATATATTTGCATTGGTTCATTGTAAGGATTTACACCTGTAATTTGCTCGTACATATCAAACAAGTTGCCATATTTTTCTTTCACCACCGCTTTTCCAAGTTTGGTTAAAGTAGCTTTATCAGGATTGACAAGGTTTTGTTTAGTTGCTTCAATTTTTCCATATCTTTCGATAGCGGCAGCATAATCTAAATAGACGGCTTGACCAGTTTTATTTACACCATAACCAGCATCACATCTTTCTTTAGCAGCTCTACTTGCTACGTCACGAGGCACTAAGTTTCCGAATGCAGGGTATCTTCTTTCTAAATAATAATCTCTGTTTTCTTCAGCAATATCGTTAGGTTTAAGTTTTCCTTCTCTAACAGCTTTTGCATCTTCAGCATTTTTAGGCACCCATATTCTGCCGTCATTTCTTAGAGACTCAGACATCAAAGTTAATTTTGATTGGTGGTCGCCAGAAACAGGAATACAAGTTGGGTGAATTTGTGTATAACAAGGATTACCAAAGAACGCCCCTTTTTTATGAGCTTTCCAAGCAGCTGTTACATTACTTCCCATGGCATTGGTTGACAAGAAAAACACGTTTCCATATCCTCCTGTGCATAATAAAACAGCATGACCAAAATGTCTTTCTAATTCTCCTGTGATTAAATTACGGGCAATGATTCCTCTTGCTTTGCCATCAATGGTAACAACATCCATCATTTCATGACGGGCATATAAAGTTACATTTCCCATACCAACTTGTCTTTGTAAGGCACTGTATGCACCCAACAACAATTGTTGACCAGTTTGACCTGCTGCATAAAAAGTACGTTGAACTTGAGTACCACCGAACGAACGGTTACTCAACAACCCACCGTATTCTCTTGCAAACGGAACCCCTTGAGCCACACATTGGTCGATAATACTAGAACTAACTTCCGCCAAACGGTGAACATTGCCTTCTCTTGCTCTATAATCACCACCTTTGATAGTATCATAAAACAAACGGTAAGTGCTATCGCCATCGTTTTGATAATTTTTTGCAGCATTGATACCACCTTGAGCAGCAATTGAGTGCGCTCTTCTAGGAGAATCTTGAAAGCAAAAGGCTTTCACTTTATATCCCATTTCGGCCAAAGAAGCAGCCGCAGAAGCACCAGCCAAGCCAGTTCCAACTACGATAATTTCTAAACTTCTTTTATTAGCAGGGTTAACGAGAGGAACAGAAGATTTGTATTTGGTCCATTTTTGATCTATTGGACCTTCAGGAATTTTTGAATCTAATTTATTTATTGACATTTTTTTAGATTGATTTTAATGGTTGAAAAATAAAAAGAAAATTGGCATGGTAGCAAAAAGCAATGGAATAATGATTCCAAAAACACCGATACCAATGTTCTTAATCAATTGATTATATTTTTTATGGTTTAGCCCTAAAGTTTGAAAAGCACTTGAAAAACCATGAATTAAATGAAATGACAAAGCTAACATCGCAAGCACATAGATTAAAACTACCCACCATTGTTGAAAAGCATCTGCTACCACATGGTATAAATCTTTAACAATGGTTACTTCGATGCCATTTTCCGTGTATTGTTCCATTTTGTTCACAATAGAACCATCGAAAGAGAAATAACTCAAATCATTGTCATTTAAATTTTTTTGATACATGGTATAAGGCACTTCTCCAAATTTGTATCTGGCCCAAAAACCAGCCATGTGTAAAATTAAAAACACTAAAATAATGGTTCCTAATAAGCCCATATTTCTGCTAGCCCAAGTACTATTGGCTTTGCCATCAACTTGAGCATAAGCCACTGGACGTGCTTTTTTATTCTCAAAAACCAAATAAAGCCCCCAAATGGCATGAAAAACAAATGTTGCATATAAGCCATAAGAAGTGAATTTAATTAGAGGGTTAGTTGTCATAAAAACAGCATAAGTGTTAAAAGACAATCCTCCATCATTGTTGAACAATTGAAAATTTCCAATCAGATGCACGACTAGAAATGAGCACAAAAACAATCCTGTAAGAGCCATCAGGAGCTTTCGGCCTATACTTGATTTTAAAAAGCGGGTTAACCAATTCATATAATTATTTGAAGTTATTTTTTGATGGCGCAAATTTATTCATTTATCTTTTATAAACATTCTAAATAAGCGTATTTTTATTTATTTATATATTAACAAAGGTATTTTTACTTGGTTTTGCAAACATCAACAAAAAACAATTAATCACGTATAACTCTGTGAAAATTAGTTCAAAAATAAAAAATAATTGTTATATATTCGCAGTCCTTTTGACCAAAAAAACTAAAATTTGTCATCTCAGTTCCGTACACTATGCCATTGACACACGCATATTTTATAAAATGTGCCAAACTTTGTCGAAAGCATATGACGTAACATTAATTGCCAATCACTCCCAAAAAGAAATCATAGATGGGATACAAATTATACCATCAAAAGTGTTTTCAAATAGGAAGTACAGAGTGTTTTTTTCTTGGTATTGGATGTTTTTTAAAGCCATTAAAGTGAATGCCAAACTCTATCATTTTCACGATCCTGAATTAATTCCCTGCGGTTTATTACTCAAAATTCTAGGCAAAAAAGTGATTTACGATATCCACGAAAACATTGCAGAAGATATTTTTGATAAACCTTGGATTAAAAACCCAAAATTGGCTTACCGTATTTTCAATGCATTTGAAAAATTAGCAGTAAAACACTTTTTCATCATTTTAGCTGAAAACAGTTATCAAAACCGTTACATCCAATTAAATGCTAACTATCAAGTGGTATTAAATTATTGCGATGTTGATTTTTTCAAAAATTATACTAGTACTCCATCAAAAGAAACTATTAATTTATTCTACATCGGCATATTGCTGGAAAACAGAGGGATTTTACAAATCATTGAAGCAATGATTCTCTTAATTAATAAAGGGATAAAAATCAAATTTCACATTGTAGGAGAATTATATTCGGATTTAAGAAAAAAAATTTCAGGCTTAGAAGATTATCAGCACATTAAAGAACATTTAGTTTTTTATGACAGAAGACCACTAGACCAAGGATATGAATTGGCGTCAAAAATGAATATTGGCATGTGTATTATTTGGCCCATGAAAAATTCAATGGAAAGCTATCCTACAAAATTATTTGAATATATGGCTGTTGGATTACCTATAATAACCTCCAATTTCCCCTTGTATAAAAAAGTAGTTGAACAAAACGGATGTGGAATTTGTGTGAACCCAATGTCTGCAATTGAAATATCAGAAGCCATTGAAGAGCTAATCAATAATGTCTCAAAAAGTGAACAAATGGCAAAAAATGGTAAAAAAACAGTTTTAGAACAATATAATTGGGAAACTCAAAAACCCATACTGACAAAGGTTTACGCTCAATTATTAAAAAAAGAAAAATAATTTTTTAAAGAGGGTTTGGTATTCTCGATATGATTATCTAATTTTGCGCTCCCAAAAATTTATCAACATACAGACGTGGATTCAATCAGTTATAAAACCGTTTACGCAAACAAACAGAACATTAAAAAAGAATGGTATGTAGTGGATGCGAGTGAAAAAACCTTAGGTCGTTTAGCTTCTCAAATAGCATCGGCTTTAATTGGCAAAAACAAAACAGATTACACCCCTCATGCGGACAATGGCGATTGCGTTATTGTTTTGAATGCTGGTAAAGTAAAATTATCTGGCACAAAATTGCAAGATAAAGAATACATAACATACTCTGGTTTTCCAGGTGGACAAAAAAGAATCAACGCATCTGATTTGGTAAACAAAAAACCAATTGCCTTGATAGAAGAAGCTGTTAAAGGTATGTTACCAAAAAACAGATTAGGCAAAGAAATGTTCCGTCACTTATTTGTGTACGATTCAAATCAACACCCACACGAGGCACAACAACCAAAAGAATTAAAAACAAAATAAACCTACATTAACATTTAAATGGAAGTTACAAATACATCAGGAAGAAGAAAAACAGCAGTTGCTAGAATCTATGTAAAAGAAGGCAACGGAGAAATTCTTATCAACAACAAATCGTATGACAATTATTTTACAACAATCGTTAACCAAGCAAAGGTTTTACACCCATTGCAAGTAACGGATTCAGTTGGGAAATATGCCATTAAAGTCAATGTAGACGGTGGTGGTGTTACTGGTCAGGCAGAAGCCATCAGATTAGCCATCTCAAAATCTTTGTGTGAAATTGACCCAGAACATAGATTAGCATTAAAACCACTAGGATTTCTAACTAGAGATAACAGAATGGTTGAGAGAAAAAAACCAGGTCAAAAGAAAGCAAGAAAAAGATTTCAATTCAGCAAACGTTAATATTTATTATAAATGTCTTCAGTATCAAAAGAACAATTATTGGAAGCAGGGTGTCATTTCGGTCACCTTACTCGTAAATGGAATCCCAGAATGGCTCCATACATTTTCATGGAACAAGATGGAATTCACATCATAGACTTAAACAAAACATCACAAAAGTTAAATGAAGCTCAATCAGCTATCAGAAACTTAGTTAAATCTGGTAAAAGGATTTTGTTTGTTGCTACAAAAAAACAAGCTAAAGACTTAATTCAAGAAGCGGCTAAACAAGCTGGTATGCCTTATGTAACTGAAAGATGGTTAGGTGGTATGTTAACCAACTTCGCTACAGTAAGAAAGTCAATCAAAAAAATGCAAACCATTGATAAAATGGCAATTGATGGCACTTATGCCAACATCAATAAAAAAGAAAAATTGATGTTAGAGCGTGAAAAAGCTAAATTGTCTAATGTTCTTGGTGGTGTAACTGATATGGCCAAAATTCCAGCTGCTATCTTCATCGTTGATGTTAAAAAAGAACACTTAGCAGTTGCGGAAGCAATCAAATTAAATATCCCAACTTTTGCTATGGTAGATACCAATAGCGATCCTACCAATATTGATTTCCCAATTCCAGCTAACGATGACTCAGCAAAATCAATTAAATTAATTGTTGATGCTATCTTAGGTGCTATTGAAGAAGGTCAATTAGATAGAAAAAAAGAAAAAGACTCTGCTGATATTGAAAAATCAAAAGCAGAAAAAGAATCTGCTGAAGCTTAATCTTAGTTTTTCTATTCTAAATTATTTTATTCTAAATTTTAATTAATATACTATTTATATATGTCAACTATTAGTGCAGCAGATGTAAACAAACTTCGTCAAATGACCGGTGCAGGGATGATGGATTGTAAAAAAGCACTTTCTGAAAGCAATGGCGATTTTGATGCAGCTGTTGATTTTTTAAGAAAAAAAGGTCAAAAAATATCATTAAACAGAGCAGACAGAGCAGCTAAAGAAGGCGCAGTAATTGCTTTAACGTCTGATGATAAAAAAACAGGTGTTATCATCGAATTGAATTGCGAAACAGACTTTGTTGCTAAAAATGAAGATTTTGTTGCCTTTGCAAATTCAATTGCCAAACAAGCTTTAATCAACAAACCATCTGATATTTCTGGTTTAATTGCTTCTACATTAAATGGTTTAACTATCGAACAAGCATTGCTTGACATGATGGGAAAAACAGGCGAGAAAATGGAAGTTTCTAAATATGAGTTAGTAAATGGCGAAAACATAGTTCCTTACATACACGCTGGCAACAGAATGGGTGTTTTAGTTGAACTTAACAACGCTCCATCTGAAGCTAATATCGCTGCTGGAAAAGACACTGCTATGCAAATTGCAGCTATGAATCCAATCGCATTGAATGAAGCTGAGGTTCCACAAGAAGTTATTGCAAGAGAAGTTGAAGTAGGTAAAGAACAAGCTATTGCAGAAGGCAAACCAGCTGAAATGGCTGAAAAAATTGCTCAAGGCAGATTAAATAAATTCTTTAAAGAATACACTTTAGTAAATCAAGAATTTGTTAAAGATAGTTCTAAAACCATTGCAAAAATGCTTGCTGATACTGAGGCTGGCTTAGTAGTAAAAAGTTTCAAAAGAGTTGCATTAGGCGCATAATCAATAAACAATATTTAAGAGAAGCCCCGAAATTTTCGGGGCTTTTTTAATTTATATCTATTAATACCTATCAAACAAACAATAAAAAAGCCCCGAAAATTCGGGGCTAATTTTTTATGGTTTGTTTATGTATTTTTATAAAAGTGTACTTGGGCAAACATACTCTGTAACAGGTAAGCTTGTTGATTTAATGCCCGAAAATCCTTCTTTAACATCTACAAAGTTTTCCCATCCTCTTTGTTTTAAAATGGCTGAAGCTATCATGCTGCGATATCCGCCAGCACAATGCAATGCAAACTTTTTATCTTTTGGAAATTCAGATAAATGATTGTTGATTTCGTTCAAAGGAATGTTAATCGCCCCTTGCACATGCTCAGAATCGTATTCGCTCTTTTTTCTTACATCAATGATGCAACAAAACTCTTCAACTTTTTGCTCAAGTTCTGCAGCACTTATTCTCTCAACGCTATCTATTTCTTTACCTGCTTGTTTCCAAGTCTCAAAACCACCTTTTAAATAACCTATCGTGTGGTCGTAACCAACTCTAGACAGTCTGATAATAGCTTCTTCTTCTTTGCCCAAATCTGTAACCAAAAGAATTTCTTGCTTGATGTCTTTAATCATCTCCCCTACCCACATGGCAAAACTACCTTCTAAACCAATGTTGATGCTATTTGGGATAAAACCTTTTGCAAAATCATTAGCATCTCTTGTATCTAAAACCAAAGCACCAGTTTCGTTGGCCACCAATTCAAATGTATTAGCATCCATTGGCTTATCGCCTCTTTCCATGACCGTATCCAAACTTTCGTATCCTTGAATATTCATCAAAACATTTTTTGGGAAATAGCCCGGAGGTGCTGTTAAACCAGTCAATAATTCTTTGATAAACTCCTCTTTACTCATATCAGGTCTTAAGGCGTAGTTTGTTTTTTTCTGATTGCCAAGCGTGTCTGTGGTTTCTTTGCTCATTTTTTTACCACACGCACTTCCTGCTCCATGGTTCGGATACACAATTAAATCATCACTCAATGGCATGATTTTGTTGCGCAACGACTCAAACAAATGAGCAGCTAGCTTTTCTTCAGTCAAATCTGCAATAACGTGTTGCGCCAAATCTGGTCGACCCACATCACCAATAAACAAAGTATCTCCCGTAATAATGCCATGTTCTTTGCCTTCCTCGTCTATAATTAAATAGCAAGTGCTTTCCATGGTATGCCCAGGCGTGTGTATGGTTTTCACTTGGCAGTTGCCAACCTTAAAGATTTGATTATCCTCAGCCACAATGGCATCAAAACCTGGTTTAGCAGTTGGACCATAAACGATAGAAGCCCCTGTTTTCTTTGCCAAATCCAAATGACCGCTTACAAAATCAGCATGAAAATGGGTTTCAAAAACATACTTAATTTGAGCCTTATTTTTAAGTGCTTGATCGATGTAAGGTTGAACTTCTCTTAGAGGGTCAAAAATAGCCACTTCACCATTACTTTCTAAGTAGTATGCAGCATGTGCGATACATCCGGTATAAATTTGTTCTAATTTCATAAGATTATAATATTTAAATTTCAATGCAAAATTAGAACTTAAGTTGAGCACAGAATGTGATATTTGTCACACAAAGTCAAAAACTGATGAAGGTCATGTAAAAGCTAGATTAGGAAAAGGAACTCATCAAATTGGTAAATATGGCCTTTCCCATAGGGCTTAACACATCTTGAATATATTTTAATCAAAGTTAATATGGTTATCATTATTTATTCAATCCTTGATATTTTGCAAACTTTTTTAAAAAAACATAAAACAAATTCAAAAAATTAATTCCCTATTTGCGAATTCTTAAGTAAGTATCTATAAATATTTTCAGTTTTTAAAAAAATGCTTTAATATTGTCTTATGAAAATAATTCTACTATATAGCACTTTAATTATTTGTTTGTTTACAAATGCACAAAGCACTCATGTGAATGGCCCTATTGGAAGTGGAGAATTCGGAAGATCCATTACAATTTTAAGCAACGGTAATTACGTTGTTACTGATCCACTTTTTGACGATGGAACTAAAGCTGATGTAGGAGCTGCTTATCTATATAATGGGTCAACACATGCGTTGATAAGTACACTAAAAGGTAGCACAGCAAATGATCAAGTTGGTAGTCATGGTATAATTGTCCTTTCAAATGGCAATTATTTGATTCATAGTTTCAATTGGAACAATGGGACTGCATTTTATGCAGGTGCCGTCACTTGGGGCAGTGCAACCACGGGCGTGAGCGGTGTGGTTGGCCCTAGCAACTCTTTGGTGGGTAGCAAGGCTAATGACAGAATTGGGAATAGCGGCATTTTAGTTCTCTCTAATGGCAATTATTTGGTTTTAAGTACTGTTTGGGATAATGGGGCTGCTATAGATGCAGGAGCTGTTACTTGGGGCAGTGATGTTTTGGGCGTAACCGGAGTAGTTAGTGAGAGTAATTCCTTGGTGGGTAGCACGTCAAGTGATCAAGTGGGAAGTGGAGGAGCAACTTTACTATCCAATGGCAATTATATAGTGAATAGTCCAACTTGGGACAATGGTTCTATATCGAATGCTGGTGCCGTTACGTGGGGAAGTGGTAACTCAGGCATCAGTGGCGCAGTTAGTGCTAGCAATTCTTTGGTGGGCAGCACAGCAGATAACATTGTTGGAAACGGTGGAATAACGATCCTTACTAACAGTAATTATGTAGTTCGCAGCTCAAGATGGGATAATGGAACTGCAAATGACGTAGGAGCCGTCACTTGGGGCAACGGCACTTCAGGTATCATCGGTGCGGTTAGTGCAAGTAATTCTCTGGTTGGTAGTACCGTTAATGACCAAGTGGGAAGTGGTTTTATAATCGCTCTTTCCAACGGCAATTATGTAGTAAATAGCCCCTTTTGGGACAATGGGGCAATAAGCAATGTCGGAGCCGTCACTTGGGGCAATGGAACTACCGGCATTAGTGGTTTAGTTAGTGCTAGCAACTCTCTAGTGGGAAGTTTGGCAAATGATCAAGTTGGAATTGTGATTTCAACGGCACTCTCCAATGGTAATTATGTGGTTCGCAGCTACAACTGGGATAATGGGGCCGCAAGCAATGCAGGAGCAGTTACATGGGGCAATGGCACTTCGGGTATTACAGGTGCTGTTAGTGCAAGTAATTCATTAGTGGGAAGCACGGCTAACGATCAAGTGGGCATAAATGGTATAACTGCCCTTTCAAATGGCAATTATGTAGTTATTAGCCGACAATGGGACAACGGTGCTGCAACAGACGCAGGCGCTGTCACATGGGGCAATGGCACTTCAGGCATAAGCGGTGTAATTAGCTCAAGCAATTCTTTGGTGGGTAGCTCGGCTAGTGACCAAGTTGGCATTAATGGTGTAGCGGTTCTCTCCAATAGTAATTATGTAGTTATCAGCCCCAATTGGAACAATGGAGCTGCAACGAACGCAGGTGCCGTCACGTGGGGCAATGGCACTTCAGGTATCAGCGGTGTGGTTAGTACTAGCAATTCACTAGTAGGTAGCACAACAAATAACCTAGTTGGCAGTAATGGGATAACCGCTCTATCTAATGGCAATTATTTAGTTATGAGCCCTTCTTGGGACTATGGAACTTCAACTGACTTAGGAGCTGTTACATGGAGTAATGGCACCACGGGTATCAGCGGTGTAGTTAGTGCCAGCAATTCTTTGGTGGGTAGCTCTGCTCTTGATCAAGTGGGTGTTAATGGTATTTCATTGCTTTCCAATGGCAATTATGTGGTTCGCAGTAACAATTGGGACAATGGGGCTGTAACAAATGCAGGAGCCGTCACTTGGGGTAATAGCAATTCGGGAATTAGCGGTGCTGTTAGCGCTAGCAATTCTTTGGTGGGCAGTAAGGTTGGTGACCAAGTTGGCAGTTCAGGTATAACAGTCCTCTCCAATGGCAACTATGTGGTAAATAGCTCAAATTGGGACAATGGGACCGCAATTCAGGCAGGAGCTGTGACATGGGGAAATGGCAACACAGGCATCAGCGGTGTGGTTAGTGTCAGCAACTCATTGGTAGGGGGAACCGCTAATAACTTCGTAGGAAATGGCAGTGTAATTGCCCTTGCAAATGGCAATTACGTAGTTCGAAGTTTCAATTGGGACAATGGGGCTGTATCAGACGTAGGTGCTATCACTTGGGGCAGTGGTACTAAGGGTATTAGTGGGGTAGTTAGTGAGAGCAATTCTCTTATTGGAAGCACCGCTAACAATTTAGTGGGAAGCGCTAGCTTTAACATCTTCCCTAATGGTTATTTTGTGGTTCGCAATCCCAACTGGGACAATGGTACTGCAACGGACGCAGGAGCATTCAGTTTGGGCAATGAAAGCAAAGCATTGACAGGAGTCGTAAATTCCTGCAACAGTGTATTAGGAAATGCAGCTAATGGCGGCAGCAAAATGATTTCTGCTTTCAATACTGTTCATTCTTATCTTTTGGTAGGCAGACCTGGCGATAATATCTTAACCATTTTCAATCCTATTGGTCAGCCTCTTGCTGTGCATTTGGATAGCACTTCAGCAAATATTGAAGGAAACACTGCTGTGCCCCTAGTAAACAATGCTTGTCGTATTATTGCTTCCATACAAGCCAATGGGGTCAATCCTGTAATGGATTTGGTGCCGGCAAAAGTTTGGATAGAAACTAATCAAACAGATAGTTTTGTTAAACGTCATTTTGAAATCACGCCTATAGTAAACAATAATAATGCAACAGCAAAAGTGATCTTATATTTCACCCAATCAGAATTTGATGATTTTAATGCTGTAAACACTAAAAAACTTCCTACTTCAGGCTCTGATGCTCAAGGAAAATCTAATTTGCGTATTATCAAAAGAGCGGGCAATAGCATTAATAACACTGGTTTGCCAGGCTCTTATATTGGAGCTGTGAGCACCATCGATCCTCCTGATAGCAACATAGTTTTTAATTCGCAACTAAGCCGTTGGGAAGTGAGTTTTGACGTATTAGGATTTAGTGGCTTTTTTGTTAATACAGGAAACAAAGTTACTTCTTTAACAGAGCTCCCCAAAAATTTAAACAATGTAGAACTATTTCCTAATCCTACCAATGGAATCCTAAATATACTTAGCCATTATAACCAAGATTTTAAACTCAAATTAATGGATATTTCAGGCAAACTTTTAATTGAAAAAACCTTTCAAGGAAATGGAACTCATCTATTAGATTTAAGTAATTTTTTGCCAGGCATCTACTTAGTTAAACTAAGTACCGGTGAAACCTTTAAGGTGATTAAACAGTAAGTTTTTTTTGAATCTTTTTTTCTCAATGACAATCATTACTTCATAATTACTTTAGCACAAATTGTTGTTATCACTTGAGGTATTCGGAAGAATTGTTTTTTGAGTTTTAAACATAAAAAAACAGCATAGAGCATATGAAATTAATTGCATTTTCTACCAGTTTTAAAATCTAATTTGTTACAAGAATTAATCTTACAAACACATTTATTTTTATCACTAATGACAAAAAAAGGAATTATGATATTATTTATATAAACAACCTTTTTTTAAAAACTTTACAGTAAGTATTATGTTTATCTATCTTCACAAAACTAAATTACTTTTGCAATAATGAGAATCCTGTTTCTTTTATATTCCTTTTACTTCGCATTTGTAACATTAAACATAGGTAGCTTAAATGCCCAAAGTCTTGCCAGAAGATATGTTAATAATCTATTAGACAATAAAAGCCCTACTTCAGAATCTCAACTTTTAATATACCCTTCTTTAGCTTACGCACCAGAAACCACATGGGAATTTGGTTTCAATTCTTTATATGTGTATTTTGCTAAAAAAGACACAACTAACAGACTCAGCGAAATTAATGGTTTTACATTTTTTACACTTCAGAATCAATATGGTGCTTTTTTTGATCATGCGATATATTCCGATAAAGATCGCTGGTTTTTTTTAGGCAAACTACGTTTTCAAAGTTTTCCGTTGTATTATCATGGCATTGGTGCAAATACACCCAAAGCTTATATTGCGAGAGTTGATGCTAATCAATTCAGTATAAAAGAACGTGTATTGAGAAAATTAAAGAAGAATTTGTTTTTAGGTTTGGAAATGGAATTTCAAAACCTCTCAAACGTTGATTTTAAAAAACCCAAACATAGTCATACACCATTTCAACTACCTTTGGGTTACCGTGGTTCAAGTAATTTAGGCTTAGGGTTTGGTTTAGTAAGAGACGATAGGCACAACGTTTTAAATGTTAGAAAGGGCTTTTTTTCAGAGTTGGCTTTTTTGCATTATAACCCAAAATGGGGCAGTAATTTTAATTTCACAACCTTTACTTCCGATACCAGATTATACAGACCAATTGGCAAAAGAAATGTGTTGGCAGCGCAGTTTTTAGGGCAGTTTAATATTGGTTCAGTTCCTTTTAATCAATTAGCGTTATTGGGAGGAGAAAGCATGATGAGAGGTTATTATTATGGCAGATACCGTGACAAAAATCAATTAGCGGCTCAGGCTGAATATCGTTTTTTACCTATCCCATTCCGATTTTCCAAAAGAATAGGTGCAGTAGTTTTTGCAGGAGCAGGAACTGTGTTTGACAAAACCAGTAACATTGCGCTTGACAACATTAAATTAACGGGAGGTGCTGGTCTGCGTTTTTTATTATTCCCTAAAAAAGATATTTGGACTCGCTTGGATTATGCAGTCACAAGAGAAGGTGGTGGAATCTATTTGCTAATAGGAGAGGCTTTTTAAACTAGTTTGTTTAACAAGATCATTTTTTTAATCATATCTAAAATTGGTGTTTATTTATTATATTACTAAAAGTCAACACGAATAATATAGTAAAGTCAAACAAATCGTAAATTTGAACTAATGTTCACAACAATTATGACCTTGAATTAGTCAGAAAGTTATAAAATTCTCCCCCCTTATAAATCCTATCATTTTTTTGTTAGTATTGCATCTGTATGAAAAGATATCAAACTATTTTAATTTGTGTATTTAGCTTGGTGTTATAGAGCAAAACTAATTCGCCCCTTTACAGTATCGATAAGTTCAGTAAAAGTTGTAGCGAATCCTTATTCAATTAAGGATAGGCTAAGGAAGACAATGAACTTAGTGAAGCGGTGTCACGATTGAAAGGAGTAAAAGGCGCCAAAATGGTTTTTAAACATTTTAGATACTATTAAGATACATTGGAGGATTGAAAACTATTTGGTATATTTAGTTCACCTTAAAATATTTGTATTTGAAATAGGAATGGTGAATTTGTGAGGAAAAACATAATTAAATAATTGAATCGAATTTTCCTGCAGTTTGCAAAATGCCCATAAATCTATATCTTTGAAATAAGTTTTAAATATTTGTCATGAAAAAATGTTTGGTTTTCGTTTTGTTTTATGCATTGATGTTAGAAGTGGCATTGGCTCAACATCCAACATTTTATCTTTTTTCGGGTGTTGGCAAATCGCTTAAAGGCATAAATTATAATCTTTTTAATGTTGGCACTAAAATCAAGTTGTCTAAGCAGAAAAAACTACACTTTAATATAGAATACTATCACACTGAAAAAAGACTGAATTATACTTACTATTTCCCCAATGATTATGCCTATTATAATAAAAGGTCTGCTATTTTGATGGGAATGCATAATGAATTTACTTTGAGCAATGATTTGGCATTAGGTATTGGTGCAGGCATTTCTTATTCAACTTTGAAAAGCAAACTCAACAGCAGCACTCCCTATTTAAATGAAATCTTATTAAATCAACACCAACACAATCAGGTTAAATTGTATTTTACCCTGTTTTTAGATTACATGGTAAGCAAGAGAAGTAGTGTCTATTTAAAATACAACAAACAGAGGGCATACAACGGTATTCTTCCTGGCACAATTTTAAGTTTAGGGTTTTGCAAAGGATTTTAATAAATAATATGAATATAAGAATTTTATACAATACTATGGTTTTGTTTTTATTAATTGCTTGCGAAAAAAAGGTCGATAATTTTTTGCCTGATGGCAATATTAACGATGGCATTCATGATTTGAAAGTTTATGAAGAACTGAAAGGAGATCCAAGCAAAATGAATGTTTATACCAGAGATGGTTATCCACCTTACAGATTGTTAGATACCTTGAAAAAATATGACATTCAATATTTTACAGATTCAGTAACCTGCAATCGATTTATAAAAATAGAAGATACAAGTTTTACTATGACAGGTTTTGATTTTGAAAATTATGTTTTAGTACCAATGTTCATTAGCAGTGCATATTCAGTGACTAGTTATAATATTTATCCATTATACCAAGTAAAATGTATTTTAAACACAGTTTCAAAAACAGCGACAATTATTGTGAGGTCTAAATATGTTATTAATAAAGATAGAAATAGTAGCACTTCTGGGGTATACTTAAACTATATAAAGTGGTTAAGTGTGCCCAAATTACCAAATGGGTATCAATTGATAGTGCCTAAGTATGTAGATTCTTATGATTATTAGTCAATTTATTTCAAACAAGTCAACCATCCATTTTTTAATGTGTTATTGTTATTGTATTGACTTTGATTCATAAAAATTATTAATCAACACTATTATTGCTCGATATTATCAACCTTCAGATAACACCTGAGACTATTAACTAGAAACCTTTAACTAATAAGCATTCTTAATCGGTATATATTTCTCTAAAATCTATGTTATAGAATTTTAGTATAAAGTATATCTTTGCAAAATTATTAAAAACGCTTCTACAAATAACATGAAACCCATTCAAATGGTTGACTTAGCAAGTCAATACCATCGCTTTAAACCTGAAATAGACAATGCCATTTCTGATGTTTTAAACAGTGCCAGCTATATCAATGGGCCTGCTGTTAAACAATTTTCTAAAAACTTAGAGGCGTATTTGGATGTGAAACACGTGATTCCATGTGCTAACGGAACGGATGCTCTGCAAATTGCGCTAATGGCATTGGATTTACCCGAAGGTAGCGAAGTCATTACACCTGGATTTTCATACATTGCTTTGGCAGAGGTTTGTTGTTTATTAAAACTTAAACCTGTTTATGTGGATGTAGATAAAAACACATTCAACATAGATGTGAATCAGATAGAGGCATTAATAACTAAAAACACCAAAGTGATTGCACCTGTGCATTTATATGGTCAATGTGCTGACATGGAATCTATCATGAAAATTGCCCAGAAATATAGCTTGTTTGTAATAGAAGACAATGCACAATCAATAGGCGCTGACTATGTTTTTTCGGATGGCAAAGTGATGAAATCTGGCACAATAGGCGATATTGGCACAACTTCGTTTTTTCCATCTAAAAACTTAGGTTGCTATGGTGATGGCGGTGCTATTTATACCAACAACGATGCACTTGGCGAGAAACTTAAAATGATTGCCAATCATGGTCAAAGGGTTAAATACATCCACGATGTGGTAGGCGTTAATTCTAGATTAGACAGTGTGCAAGCAGCCGTTTTGAATGTTAAATTGAATCATTTAGATACTTTCAATGCTGAAAGACAAGAGGTAGCAAAAGCATATGATTTAGCATTTGCAAATCACAAAAACTTAAAACCACCTTTTAAAAGTTCAAACTCTTCTCATGTTTATCATCAATACACGCTTCAAACCTGTGCTGTAGATATTCCAAAATTTAGAGAAGCCATGCAAGAAAAAGGCATTCCAACGATGATATATTATCCGCTACCACTTTATAAACAAAACGCCTATCAACAAGATATTCAATTACCCATTGCAGAGATGTTGAGCAATAGCGTGGTGAGTTTACCAATTGGCACCGATATGGAAGAAGAACAAATTAAATACATTATCAATACCATCTTAAATTACTTTAATTAATTAAAATGAAAATAGCAGTTATAGGGACCGGATATGTTGGATTAGTAACAGGCACATGTTTTGCCGAAGTAGGCATCAATGTGGTTTGTATCGACATAGACCAAAAGAAAATCGAAAATTTAAAAAAAGGCATTTTACCCATTTATGAACCAGGATTAGATGAAATGGTGAAACGCAATTTTGATAAAGGTAGATTGCAATTTTCTACTGATTTAAAATCAAGTATTGAGGGATGTGAAGCCGCATTTATTGCAGTTGGAACCCCGCCAGATGAAGATGGCAGTGCGGATTTAAAATACGTGTTAGGTGTTGCCAAAGAAATAGGCACATACATGACCGATTATATCGTGGTGATTACCAAAAGCACGGTCCCTGTTGGAACCGCTAAAAAGGTAAAACATGCTGTTGCAGAGGCTTTGGCTTCAAGAAATTCTAGTTTAAGTTTTGATGTGGCAAGTAATCCTGAGTTTTTAAAAGAAGGTGCTGCCATTGATGATTTTATGAAACCAGATAGAATTGTAATTGGTGTTGAAAGTGAGAAAGCCGAAGAGGTTTTACAAAGATTATACAAACCATTTTTACTAAACGGACATCCATGTATCTTTATGGATATTCCAAGTGCAGAAATGACCAAATACGCAGCAAACAGTATGTTGGCTACCAAAATTAGTTTTATGAACGATATTGCCAATTTATGCGAACTGATGGGTGCAGATGTTAATGCTGTTAGAAAAGGCATAGGCAGCGACACCAGAATTGGACATAAATTCATTTATCCAGGTATTGGTTATGGTGGCAGTTGTTTTCCAAAGGATGTGAAAGCCTTGATTAAAACTGCTGACGAAAATGGTTATGACATGAAGGTTTTAAAAGCTGTTGAGGATGTAAACGATGGTCAAAAACATGTGATGTTCTCTAAATTAAAAAAATATTTCAGAGATTTGAATGGCAAAAAAATTGCACTTTGGGGTTTATCTTTCAAACCTAAAACAGACGACATGAGAGAGGCACCAAGTTTGGTTTTGATAGATCAATTGCTAGCAGCAGGTGCTAGTGTTTTGGCATACGACCCCGTAGCAATGCACGAAGCACAAAGAATCCTAGGCGATTCTATTACATTTTGCAACGAACAATACGACACCTTAGACAAAGCCGATGCTTTGGTAATCGTAACAGAATGGCCAGAGTTCCGTTCGCCAGATTTCGAGAAAATTGGAAGTTTATTAAATCAAAAAGCAATTTTTGATGGCAGAAACATCTACGAACCACAAGAAATGAAAACATTGGGTTATCACTACGAATGTATTGGTAGAGAAATAGTAAATTAATAAAAAATGACACAAAAACGCGTTTTAATAACAGGTGCAGCAGGATTTTTAGGTTCTCATCTTTGTGATAGATTTATCAAAGAAGATTTTCATGTCATAGGCATGGACAATTTAATAACAGGTGATTTAAGAAACATTGAACATTTGTTTAAACTCAAAAACTTTGAGTTTTATCACCACGATGTTTCCAAATTTGTGCATGTACCAGGAGAGTTGGATTACATTTTACATTTTGCTTCACCTGCAAGTCCAATCGATTATTTAAAAATTCCAATTCAAACCTTAAAAGTGGGTTCTTTGGGCACTCATAATTTGTTGGGTTTGGCATTGGCAAAAAAAGCAAGAATATTAGTAGCCTCAACCAGCGAAGTGTATGGCGACCCTTTGGTTCATCCACAAAACGAAGACTATTGGGGCAATGTTAATCCTGTTGGACCAAGAGGTGTTTATGACGAAGCCAAACGTTTTCAAGAAGCTATTACCATGGCATATCACACCTATCATGGGTTAGAAACCAGAATTGTTAGGATATTTAATACTTATGGTCCACGTATGCGTCTGAATGACGGCAGAGTGTTGCCTGCATTTATTGGTCAGGCATTGAGAGGTGAAGATTTAACCGCTTTTGGCGATGGTAGTCAGACGCGTTCATTTTGTTATGTAGACGATTTAATCGAAGGCATCTACAGATTGTTAATGAGCGATTGTGCTACTCCAGTAAACATTGGTAACCCGAATGAAATCACCATCAATGAGTTTGCCCAAGAAATCATCAAATTGACAGGCACTTCTCAAAAAGTAATCTACAAACCATTACCACAAGACGACCCCAAACAAAGAAAACCAGACACCACCAAAGCCCAAGAACTATTGAAATGGGAGCCGAAAGTAAGTCGTGAAGAAGGTTTAAGAATTACCTACGAATACTTTAAATCTCTACCCAAAGAGCGTTGGTACGAAGAGCCTCATGGCAGGGATTTTGGGAAGAAGTAAATCATTTTTGATTTTGGGTTTTAGATTTGTGATTTGTGAGCTTGGTTCTTTATTTTTATTTTTTTTGATTATTAAAGTTTATTTGTTTTCTTTGTGATTACAATATGAGACTATACCTTTTATTAATAATTCTTATATCTTCATTTGCTGAAAATACAATTGCTCAAAAATTTGAATGGGCGAAGCAACAAGGAGGTCAAAGATATGATAGGGGCCATTCTGTAGCAATAGACAACTATGGAAATGTTTACACAACAGGTGTTTTTTCTTTTTATGCTGATTTTAATCCTGGAAAAGATACAAACTACCTCTTTTCAAATGGGGAGGCAGATATATTTATCTCTAAGTTAGATGCCATGGGCAATTTTGTTTGGGTTAAGCAAATAGGAGGAACAGGGTGGGAAGAAGGCAATTCAATTGTAGTAGATATCTTGGGCAGTGTTTATATTACTGGTAGTTTTTCAGGAACCGTTGATTTTGATCCAAGTGAAGATACTACTTTTCTAACATCACATGGAATGACCGATATTTTTGTATTAAAATTAGATGCATCTGGCAATTATCTTTGGGCAAAAAGGTTTGGTGGTTTAGAAAATGACATTGGTACTTCTATTACTTTAGATGCCACTGGAAATATTTATACTACTGGAATATTTAGAGGGTCTGTAGACTTTGACCCTGGATTAAGTGTTGTCGAATATAATTCAATAGGCGATTATGATATTTTCATATCAAAATTAGATTCCAAAGGCAATTTCATTTGGGCTAAACAATTAGGTGGATTAAATGGAGATGCAAGTTATTCTATAGCTATTGATGCACAAGGATATGTTTATACTACTGGGAGTTTTAAAGGAACAGTTGACTTTGATCTTGGAATAGACTCATCTTATTTAAGTTCAACAGGTCATAGAGGGGATATGTATATTTCTAAATTAGATTCTAATGGTAATTTTGTTTGGGCAAAACAAATTATGGGAACAGATTTGGTAATTGGTCGCTCAATCACTACTGATGATTCAGGGAATGTATACACCACTGGATACTTTGAAAGTAGAATAGACTTTGATCTCGCAAATGGGAACATTAATTTCACTTCAGATGGATACTCTGATATTTTTATTTCTAAATTAGATTCTAACGGTATTTTTGTTTGGGCTAAACAAATTGGAGGAAGTGGTGTTGATGAATGTCATTCAATTGCAATTAACAAATCAGGAGATATTTATACTACAGGTAGTTTTTCCGAATCTGTTGATTTTGACCCCGGTTCAGATTCCTTCAATTTGAAAGCAAAATACGAGGATGTTTTTATTTCCAAATTAGACAATGCTGGTAATTTCATATGGGCAAAACAATTATTAGGTACAAATTTTGGCAATGGCACGTCTTTAGTTTTAGATGTATCAAACAATATTTATACAACTGGCTATTTTTTTGGCACTGTTGACTTTGACCCAGGTAAAGGCACTACTAATTTTATTCAAGCTGTTCCAAATAGCTTCTCTGATATTTTTGTTCTTAAGCTATCATCATGTACTACTGCTGTAGTTACAGACACAAGAACCGCCTGCAACTCTTACACATGGATTGATGGAAAAATCTATACATCAAGCAACAACAATGCTCAATTTATAATTTCTGAAGGTGCTGCTAATGGTTGTGATAGCATAGTAACACTTAATCTAACAATCAATAATATTTCTGATATTACAACATCTACTTCTGGTTCAAATATTACTGCAAACAATAATATAGCTACTTACCAATGGCTAGATTGCAACAATAACTTTGCTAAAATTTCAGGCGCTTCCAATCAAATATTTTCACCAACTTTAAACGGAAGTTATGCAGTTGAACTTACTGAAAATAGCTGTGTTGATACAAGTTCTTGTGTTGTTTTTTCAAATCTTAATATAGTTGAGAATGATTTAGGATTTGAGCTTGTATTTTATCCTAATCCAACGAATGGAAAATTAATAATTGAATTAGGCAAAGAACTAAACAATGTGCAATTAACAGTTCGTAATTTGTTAGGTCAAGAAATTTATTATAAAAACTATGCTTCTGCAAATCAAATTGAATTGAATTTAGAAAGCCCTTCAGGCATTTACTTAATAGAAATACTTAGTAATGGGAAAAAAGCGGTTTTAAAAATTCTTAAAGAATAAAATCAATCACTATTTCTCAATATTGTTTGTTCGATAATATCACAACATTTGTTAACTTCTTGCTCGTTGATAACCAAAGGTGGTGCAAAACGGATGATATGGTCGTGGGTCTGTTTGGCTAACAAGCCATTTTCTTTTAGCTCTAAACAAATATGGTAAGCTGTTTTGCCATCACCGAAAGGTTTTATAACAGCGGCATTCAACAAGCCTTTTCCTCTCACAGTTTCAATTAAAGGAGATGCAATAGCTGACAATCTATTCCTGAATATTTCTCCCATTTTAAAAGCATTGTCGGCTAAATTTTCATCTTTAACAACTTTTAAGGCTGCCATCGCAACTGCACAAGCCAATGGATTCCCACCAAAAGTACTACCATGTTCTCCAGGTTTTATGACATCCATGATGGCTTGATGGGTTAACACAGCCGAAACTGGAAAAACACCTCCACCAAGGGCTTTACCTAAAATTAAAATATCAGGTTTTACATTTTCATAATCACTAGCTAAAAGCTTACCTGTTCGCGCTATTCCTGTTTGCACCTCGTCTGCAATGAATAAAACATTGTATTTTTTGCAAATCTGATAAGCTTTTGATAAATAGCCTTCATCTGGCACAACTACACCCGCTTCGCCCTGAATCGGTTCAACCATAAAACCAGCAACATTCCCTTTAGAAAGGATTTCCTCAAGGGCATTTAAATCATTGTATGGAATGGTTTCAAAACCGGGTGTGAAGGGTCCAAAATTCGTATAACTATTTGGATCGGTGCTTGAACTAACAGCTGCGATGGTTCTGCCCCAAAAATTATTTTTAGCAAATACAATTTTAGCTTCATTTGCAGGAATTCCTTTGATTTCGTATGCCCATTTTCTACAAATTTTAATGGCAGTTTCGCCACCTTCAACGCCTGTGTTCATGGGTAATAATTTTTCGTATCCAAAAAAATCGCATACAAACTCCGCATATTCTCCTAACAAATTATTGTGAAATGCGCGTGATGTAAGGGTTAATTTCTTGGCTTGTTCAGTTAAAGCTTCAATAATTTTAGGATGACAATGCCCTTGATTTACCGCAGAGTATGCCGACAAGCAATCATAATATTGTTTACCCTCTACATCCCAAACGTAAATACCCTGTCCTCTTTCAATAACTACTGGTAACGGATGGTAATTATGAGCATTGAATTTGTTTTCGAGCTGAATGTAATAAGCTGAATTTTTAATCATGATATTGAATTTTATAAATAAAATGCCCCTCAATTTTGAAGGGCATTGTAAAAACTATGTTGTTTATTTTTAAACTATGAATTTGCTTTTGCCCCTAAAACTTCTAACATTTTAGCGCCTATTTCAGCAGGTGATTCAACGACATGGATACCACATTCTCTCATAATAGCCATTTTTGCAGCTGCGGTGTCATCTTTTCCTCCAACAATTGCACCAGCGTGTCCCATTCTTCTGCCAGCAGGTGCAGTTTGACCAGCTATGAAACCTACTACTGGTTTTGTACCATTAGCTTGTATCCATCTTGCAGCTTCTGCTTCCATTCCACCTCCTATTTCACCAATCATGATGATACCATCTGTATCTGGATCGTTCATCAACATTTCTACGGCTTCTTTAGTGCTTGTTCCGATGATTGGATCTCCTCCAATGCCAATTGCAGTGCTTTGACCAAGACCCGCTTTGGTAATTTGATCTACAGCTTCGTATGTTAAAGTTCCTGATTTAGAAACAATACCAATTCTACCTGGTGTGAAAATAAATCCTGGCATGATACCTACTTTAGCACCACCGGGGGTCATTACACCTGGGCAATTAGGACCAATTAAAGTACAAGTTTTAGTTTTAAGATATTCCTTTACTTTAATCATATCCTTAGTTGGTATACCTTCAGTAATACAAACTATCACATTGATACCTGCGTCAGCTGATTCTAAAATAGCATCAGCAGCGAAAGCAGGTGGAACAAAAATAATAGATACATTTGCAGCAGTAGCTTCAACAGCTTCTTGAACGGTGTTAAAAATTGGTTTATTTAAATCAGGGTGATTAGAACCACCTTTTCCTGGCGTAACACCACCAACAACATTGGTACCATATTCCAACATTTGTGTGGCATGAAAAGTACCTTCTTTACCTGTAAAACCTTGTACAATAACTCTTGAATTTTTATCTACTAATACTGACATTTCTAATGAATTTTAAGGTGCAAATATAGTGTGAAATATCTAAAAATAAGTCACATTTTTTTTTTAATTTCGCATTTTAAATCAAGCTTATAACAAAATAAAACAGATATGAATTTAGAAAAATATTCCCAATTAATAGAATCTTCGTTAGCCTCTCTTGGTTTAAATCCAACTGATTCAAGATGCGCAGAAGAAGGTCAGTGGCTATTATTTAATGGCGAAACAGAAATATACATTGACTTATGGGAAGAAAAAAACGACAACCCTTGGTTATATTTTGAAAATGATGAACCCATTTTTATCTTTCAAGTAATTGCTCCAATTTGTCATCTACCAGCTGAAAATATTACTAGCTTTTATGAAAGTTTACTACACAACAACTTAAATCTTATCAATGCGTCTTATACAATTAATAAAGAACAAAATATTTTAGCTGTTAAAATACGTAAAACCTCAAAATTTATTACTCAAGAAGAAATCATTGATTTGATAGAAGCTATAGGCTACTATTCAGAAATCACCTATGATTCTCTAGCCGAAATATACACTTTAGAAAAAATAGCGAAAGAAAACTAACTTTTTTTTATCCTTCAGACAACCTTTTAAATCAAAATGACTTCTAATGGATATCAACAAAATTGTAAAACCTGTGTAAATGGCTGATTTCAATATTGAAACTCTTAATGAACTACTAGTTCAATGTATTGATAAACAACCTAAAGCGCAAAAAAAGTTATTTGACATATTATCTCCCAGAATGTTTGCAATCTGCCTTAGATATTCACAAAATGAAGACGAAGCAAAAGATTTACTTCAAGAAGGTTTCATTAAAATATTCAACAACCTCGAACAATTCAGCAATAAAGGTTCGCTTGAAGGATGGATTAAACGTATTTTCATAAACACGTGTATCGAATTTCATCGAAAAAATCAAAAACATCGTTTTTTAGACAATATTGAAAATGTAACCGAAATTTCAATTGATAGTCAAACTCTATCGTTATTGAAAAAAGCCGATTTGATGAAACTTGTCCAAAAACTCCCCAAAGGCTATAGAACAGTTTTCAACTTATTTGTAGTTGACGGATATGGACACAGCGAAATTGCTGAAATGTTAAATGTTTCAGAAAACACAAGTAAAACACAACTATTTAGAGCAAGACAAATACTGCAAGAGATAATATTAAAACAAGATTTAAAGTGATAGAAAAAAATATAAATAACGAATTTGACAGCCTTTTTAAAGAAGGACTAGAAAACAATGCTATAACACCACCAAACGGTGTTTGGGAAAATCTATCTTCTCAAATGGGTAGTCAGGCTTCAAATGTAACTATTGCAAAAACTATCGCAACAAAAACAACTAGTCTTTGGATTAAAACAAGTTTATTTATTGCTGTAGCTTCCATTTCAGGAGTTATTGCCTATCAAGCTTTCAACTCAAAAACCGAACAACAAACACTAAATTCTGAAATAGCAAACAACGCAAATACTACTAATAATTCTGGCCAAACAATTATTCAATCGGAAGAAATAGAATCAGAATTGAATGAAAGCGAAAAATCAGATAACAAAAATATAGGGGTCACACCACCTATTTTAAATGAAAAAAGCAAGAGCAAACCTCAAAATGCAACTCATAACACGAAAGAAACAATTGTAATAGAGAACAAAACTACAGCAAAAGAATCTAAAGATATTAGTGATAATATTGATAACACTTCAAAAAACACAAATTCCAAGTTGCCAGAAACTCAACCGAATGAGACTATTCAAAATGATGAAATTTACAAGGATGAAAGTGAACCAATTACATTGAATCCGATCAAAAAAGATACTATTTTTATAATTATACCAAATGTTGTTACACCCAATAACGATGGCATCAATGATGTGTATCGCATAGAAATGAAAGGTGAAATCAAATTTTACATGGCAATTTTTAATGATAAAATGGAACGCATTTTTGAGACAAGCAACAAAAACAATGCATGGGATTGCAAACTCTCAAATTTAGAGGATGCGCCAGCCGGAAATTACATTGTAATTGTAAAATATCAGTTGAAAAACTCTGATGAAAAAACCGAAACAACAAAGCTTAAATTAATTCGATAAAAAACAATTTGGAAAATTAAAAAAATGAACATAATATGCAAACTCAAAAGAATATGAATAAAATAAATCAAATACTCAGATTTAGTAAGGCAGTTGGTCTCTTACTTTTCTTAGCTTTTACGAGCTCAGAATTAAGTGCACAGTGCAGTATTACAACGGGGGCATCACCATGTGTTGGCGAACCAGTACTATTTAATTGTAACGCAGTTGGTGCTACAAATTTCAATTGGAATTTCAATAGCGAAGGTTCAAATACCTCCGCATGTAATCCTACATTTGTATTTAACACACCTGGACTAAAAACAATTACATTGTCGTTAAGGCTTGCCAATGGCAATACTTGTAATGCAACAACAACTATTGATGTTAAACCAAAACCAATTGTTAGAATCAGTAGAATTGTTCAACAAACGCAGTGTTTTGCTGGCAATAGCTTTTGTTTCAGAGATAGTAGTATTTCAGGTGAAACAGGTGGAAATATTTGCAAAACTACCATCGTATTTGATGATGGAGTGAGATATACTTTTACCGGCAATGGACCACGCACATTCTGTCATTCATTTGGCGACCCTGCGGGTGGAACATATGGTATGACAGTTGAAATTGAAGATTGTAATGGCTGTTTAGTTAAAACAAGACTCGATGCCGTTGCTATTGTTCAGGCATCTTTGGGTTTATCATTTTCATCTCCAAGACCTCAACGTTGCGATAGTGTTCAATTATGTGTTACCAATAATTCAACTATTCCACTCAGCCAAGTTTCTTCATTTAGATGGAATTGGGGAAATGGCCAAGTAACCACTGGTAATTCAACAACACCACAATTTTGGGGAAATCCAGGACAAACGCCTAACAATCCTATTTGCCATTGGTTTAAAACTCAAGGACCAAATAATGGTAGTTTTAACTCTAGATTAATTGTAACTTCAGTATTTGGTTGTACAGATTCATTTACATTCAACGCTTCTGCAACTAATTTAATTATCAAACCTGTTATTGTAGCCGACAGAGATTCTGTTTGTATAACTGATCCTCAAATTAACTTTAGATTAAAAAATGGACCTGTTCCATTAGCAGCCAATCCAGTTTGGAACTTTGGTAATCCTCCTAGCGGACCACTAAATATCAGTAGACAGTGGACAGGCTCACACGCAGCATGGGGATTAGGACCATACAAAATAAACTTTTCATTCACACACCAAATACCAGGATGTAGCAGAACAGTTTATGACACTATCTTAGTTATAGGGCCGCAATCTGTTATTGAAACGGGACCAAGCAATTGGTTAGTTGACACTTTAAGATACCAATGTGTCATTAAAGACACCGTTAAATTTAAAAACTTTTCTCAATTTTATCACAATGATAAAAACATGATGGATGATGATTCTCTTATTATCATCATTAAAGATAGCATCATGGTGAACAAAAACACTGGGGTTATTGTAACAGGACAAACCTATAATCCTTCTATCCACGAATGGGTTTTTCCAGGATTTAATGCGCCTATGTCACACTCGTTCAACAAATTACCGCCTCCTGCACCTGTTCCTAGCAATGGACAAACATCGCTAGAGCACCATAATCAACAAAGAGGAAACTCTTGTACAATAAGATTGTGGGATTTTGATGATGACTATTGTGAAAAATGTACTACCGATACCAAAAACGGAGTCAACATAGGAAAAAACTGTAAATACAGTAAAGACTCATTACCACAGCACTGGTATACGCCATGGGATTCTTTATACATGACTAACTTTGGATTAAGATCAGAAAATGTATTTAGATATGACCAAGATTCTGGGTTGTGTTACCAAAGAAGACTTTGGTCTAATGATTCTGTAGCAATTATCAGAGATACTTTCTTGTTTTATGGTGACAATCCTATTGGCAATTCAGCAAAAGATTCTGCCATTTTTGCAAATATTAAAAACAAAGTGATGGTTCCTTGGGGTGTTCAAGGAAAAGCAAAAATAGACATAACCATAGCAACAAGAGTTCGTGTTCCGGGTGGAGACACGTTATTTGTTGACCCTAATAATGGTCTTGCTCCTAACAGATGGATAGGACCTAGGTATGTCACCATTCAACCAGGTAATTCATTGGTATTAAAATCTACTACAGATAGAGTGTTTTATCACTTTTGGTTACAATACATTGTTGATACCATTCCTTTACATTTAGTAGAACCATGGCACAAAGTATTTACAAAAATACCAATGCCAAGTTTCCAAATAGGCGATAGTGTAAATGCGGATGCTCATCGTCAGAAATTTTATTCTGGAGATGTTGTTAGATGTTTCAATGTTAGACTTAAACACAAAGATACATGCCATGATTTAGAATGTGAAAATGAAGCTGTAGCATCATTAGCGCTGCAACCACCTAGTGCCAAAAAACTAAGAAAAGAAGGTGTATTATGTTTAGGCGGAGCCCAACAAACTTATGGTATCACATTTATTTTAGAAGATACTAAACCTAGTTGTTCTAGAACTTGGGCTGAAATCAATTATGATACTGCATTAAACAAAAATGGCTGGTTGAATTTAATAGGACCAAACTTAGGTGGCGGTGCTGTACCAACAGGAGCACTTCCTCCAGTAAACCCTCCATATTTAGGCTATATTCCTGCAGGTCCTGCTCCTGGCAGATTCTCTAAACAATTTACGGTAGATGACATTAAAGATACTGTTACAGGCTATATCAATGTTGGACTAATTGTTGGAACAGGTATATGGACTAATTATCTTAACCAAGGAATCAGAACAAGTACATATGGCTATCCAATGGATTGTCACGATACGGTTTATTATGAAAAATTTGCACGATTCCCTATTCTAGACAATCAATTCAGAATCATTAAACCAAAACAAGGTGATGCCTTTACTAAAATTTGCAGAAAAGATACCATCTGTTTAACTACTATGGCTTGGAACAGATCTTACATTCCAGATGTAGCAGAAACTCAATGGAGTTTAACCGGAGCTAATGTTGGAAAATACTTTAATCAATATTATATTCTAAGTGTAAATGAAACTTATGAAAGATTCAAAACCATTCATCCAGATACGCCATATTTAGAAGACAGATTGAGAGTCGTAAAAACATCATTCTTTGATGGTACTACAACAAAACTAGATAGTCAAAATATCAGAGTAGCTAAAGTTACTAAATGGCACACAGAAGCTGATATTACGCCTGTATTTGACATCATCAAAGCCATTTTAGAATTCAACAGAATTGATATTTACGAATTAACCCCTGCTCAAATAAATGAAATTATTTGGAATGGTGTTGGACAATTCGGAAGACCATATACAGGTTCAAGAGGTTGCTTAGATACTACAGGATTTGGTAGATTCATCAGATTCTACAAAGTAGCCGATGAAAAAGAAAGCTTACATTATAGAGACTCAAGTTTATTACCTTTAGAAACTGTTAAAGGTTGGGATGGTAACACCTATAATGCTTATTGTTTCATCCCTCAGTTTTCAGGTTACTATGTTGCCAATTATGGATTAAGAAGTACACCACCTGAAAATTGTAATAAGACCACAGGAACCGCTAAAAAAGTAATTGTTGGCTTCTGGAATCAAATGAATTACAACGATACAATCATTTGTCATGGAAGTCCTATTACATCTACGCCACAATTTAGATATTTTGAAGTATTCCCTGAAATTACCTTCCAATTATTAGACCCTACAGATTATTGGAGACAAAGAATAAGCGAAGCAGGAAATACCAATAGAGAAACAGTTACAAGATGGGACTTAAGCAAAGAAGATGATGGAACTCATCCTCAATCTATATTTGGTGGTTTCCCATATGGCGCTTCTGGATTAGGAAATCCTACCATTACGCTTGGTGGCATTGCTGGTGGTATTTATTACTTCCAAGACAGTGGAAGAACTTATTTAATTAGAACTGCAGTTGGTGATAGCGCAGGCTGTAGAGACACAATATCTCAAGACATTTATGTTTCTGCGGTAAGAGCTAAGTTTGACATCAGTCAAAAACGACCTCAGTGTAATACGATTATCGACTTTTTCGATGAATCATTTATTCAAGATCCATGTCCAGACAAATTAGGAGTACCTTGTGATAGAATTATCAAATGGACCATAGATTGGGGTGATAAAGCCAGAAATTCAGTTAACCGTTTCTTTGACAATCTTCCGCCAAATATAGCCCATGATTATACAAGAAATGGTAAATTCTGGATTAAATTAACTGTTGAATCAGAATTAGGTTGTATTGATGTAGATTCATTGGAAATATATATTCCTGGTCCTACACCATTCTTTGATACTTTAATTCCAAGAAGATATTGCGTGGGCGAAAAAGTAGACTTCTCTAATTTAAGCACATATGCTAGAGCAGATAGCAGTGTTTGGATATGGAGTTTTGGTGATAATCAATTTGGCAACCAAACTGATACCATCACACCACAAAATGATACAATTTCTAATAGATATAAAGCTGCTGGCACCTATTCAATTTTCTTATACCATTACTTTAAATTAAAAGTTGGTAATACTTGGAAAACCTGTTCTGTTGTATACCCTGATACAAGTAATGGACAACAAGCTCATTTCACAATTGAAGTATTTGCATTGGATAGCACGAAAGTTTCTGTCAGACCTGCTGAAGTTTGTGTTGGAGACAGTGTATTTTTAGATGGCTATGTTGTTCCTCACGATCGTTATTCATTGTACAAATGGAATTTAGGCAAAACATTGACAGATACTTTAGTTACTCCTGATACAAGCCTTGTTAGATTCTATAATATACCTGGCCGATATGTAATCAAATTCCAAGGGGATGTCAATAGTGCATCCACATTGAATCAGAAAATATGTCCTGGAATAGATAGTGTTGTACTCTTAGTTGGGGATGTTAAAGCTAACTTTGAAATTGATTCAACAAGAAAGCCACTATTCTGTTTCAATAACACATCTACCAACAACACAGTGAATAGATGGAGCTTCTACAACGATCAATCAAACATTGTAGACCCAACTGCTGACCGACCTAAACCTAGAAACTTTATAAACAATGGCAACTCTGCAGATTATGATAAACCTCAAATCTGTGAAGATTACAGAGATTCACTTGGTGAATACTGGGTATGTTTAGAAGTAGAAAATGCGATTGGATGTAAAGATACTGTTTGTAAAAAAGTATTCAATGATTTCCAAGCAATCATTCGTCCACCAAACGTATTTACTCCTAATTCAGATGGATTTGCTGGAGTGGATAGAGAAGGATTACCAGGTAATAACGTATTTAACATCGAAATAAAAGGTCATGAAAAATATGATTTAATTATCTACGATCGTTGGGGAGTTAAAGTGTTTGAATCTCAAGATTCTCAAAACGACTGGAATGGTAAAGTTAAAAACACTGGTGTAGAATGCCCAGATGGCACATACTACTATATTCTGAAATATAAATTCAAAGGTTCCGAAAAAGATGAAGATATACTAAATGGTGTAGTAAGATTGATTCGATAATTTAATCATTAAATAAATATATCAAATAGCCCTGACAAAATCAGGGCTATTTTTTTTAAATTCGCTGCATGTTTTCTAAAAACTACCCCTCAGATGATACCATAGTCGCCATTGCTACTGCAAATGGCAAAGGTGCAATTGGCATCATCAGAATATCTGGCAGAAATGCTTTTCAAATTGCTGAAAAACTCTGTAATAAAAACGTCTCGAAATGGAATAGCCACACCATTCACCTGAGTAGCTTTTATGACAATAAAAGACCAATTGACCAAGGTTTGGTTCTTAAATTCGATAGCCCAAACACTTATACAGGCGAAGATGTTATTGAACTTAATTGTCACGGTTCGCCTTTGATTCTCAATTTAATTTTAAACACTTGCATACAACTAGGTGCAAGACTTGCTTCTCCTGGAGAATTTACCTTCAGGGCTTTTATTAATGGAAAGCTAGATTTATCGCAAGCGGAAGCTGTTTCAGATGTTATCAATGCTGAAAACGAAGTTTCTCTTCAAAACTCACTCAAACATCTTAAAGGTGGATTCTCAAAATCTATAGACAAACTAAAAGGTGAATTAATCCATTTTGCATCGCTCATTGAATTAGAATTAGACTTTGGCGAGGAAGATGTAGAATTTGCAGACCGATCTCAACTGCTATCTAAAATCAACGAACTCATCAGCGAAATTAATTACTTGGTGAATTCCTTTAAAACGGGTAATGCCATCACAAAGGGTATTCCTGTGGCGATAGTTGGCAAACCCAATGCTGGCAAATCATCTTTACTCAACACCTTACTAAATGATGACAGAGCCATTGTTTCCGATATTGCAGGCACAACCAGAGATACAATCGAAGAACTATTTAATATCAAAGGAGTAGCATTTAGATTAATAGACACCGCAGGTATCAGAATATCAACCGACCAAATAGAACAAATCGGTATTGAAAAAGCTTTTAGCAAAATAAAAAGTGCTGACATCATACTTTATTTGATTGATGCAGAAAAATTTGACTTATCAGAAATAGAATACTTTTTTGAGCAAAACCAATCCGCAAGCAATCAAATCATTTTTTGTATCAACAAAATAGATTTAATGCCAGAAAACAAACTTTCTGAAATTCGTCAAATTTTAAAAATCAAAAAAGATTATAATTCTATTTTAATATCATGCCATCTAAGGGAAAGCATTGAGCAATTGAAAATAATGTTAACCGCAGACATCAACCATAAACTAGAAAACAACAACCATGTATTAACCAATAGTCGACATTATAATTCCCTCATTCAAACCAACGAACACTTAATAAAATGTCAAGCTGCCATAGAACAATCCAATAGCCATGACATGCTAGCCGAGGATTTAAGAATGGCTTTGCATCATTTATCCGAGATTACTGGCGATATAAGTAACGATGATTTACTAGAAAATATTTTTCGGAACTTCTGTATCGGAAAGTAGCTAAATCCCTAACGGACCATCGCTTGGTTTTCCGTATTCGTCTATTTCACCCTCTTCAAAATATTGACCACAATTCGTCTCTATAGAAAGTTCTTGTTCTGGTTTATCTATTGGATCCAAACTGATTCCGAGAGATTTGTCTGCCTTTGCTTTTTTAATGAAATGAGCAAATATTGGCAATGCAGCATGAGCTCCTTGACCATAAGCTGTGCTTCTAAATCTAACTTTTCTACTGTCGCATCCTACCCAAGTAGCACAAACTAAATCTTTTGTAACCCCCATAAACCATCCATCGCTATTACTTTGTGTTGTACCTGTTTTTCCTCCCACCCAACCTTCAACTTTGTATTTACTATGTAATCTTTGTCCGGTACCTCTTTTACAAACACCTTCTAACAATTGGCACATCACATACGCTTTCTCTTCTGTCATTACTTGCCTAATAGTTTGTGGTGAAAATTCGGCTAAAATATTGCCATTTTTATCTTCAATTCTTGTAATATAAGTAGGTTCAACCCAATAACCTTTATTTGCAAATGTTGAAAAGGCACCAGCCATATCAAAAGGCGAAATATCTGTAACACCCAAACAAATGGAAGGATAAGGCTCCATTTTGGCACTATCAATACCCATCTTACGAACAAATTCTATAACATTGTTTGGTGCATTTTCACCCATAGTATACATCAATTGAGCAACAATACAATTGGTTGATGTAGCTAAGCCTCTAAACATATTCATGGTACCACCATATTTACCATCACTATTGCTAACTCTCCAATTGGGGTATGGGGGAGGTTGATTATCAAATTGCATACAAGGATTCAACTTATTATCAATTGCTAGTGCGTATATAAATGGTTTAAATGTTGACCCTACTTGTCTACCTGAACTTTTATTAACATGATCGTATTTAAAAAAGGAATGATTGATACCTCCCACCCAAGCCTTCACCTGACCAGTAGTTGGTTGAACAGCTATGAATCCTGTATGCAAAAAACGTTTAAAATATTTGATAGAATCTAATGGGCTCATCATGGTGTCAATATCACCTTTCCAGCTAAACAAAGTCATTCTAGTTTTGGTTCTACAAACTTTCATTATAGCTGCCGTATCTTTACCATATTGTTCTTTTAATAATCTATACCTATCACTTTTCTTTAACTCTTGAATGGGATATTGAGGTAACACATTCCAATCCTCATCTCGCCAAGGCTCTCTGCTGCCCCATGATTTATCAAACTGAACTTGCAATTCTGATAAATGTTGCCTAACCGATTCCTCAGCATACTGCTGCATCTTTGAATTAATGGTTGTATAAATTTTCAATCCATCTTTGTATAAATTATAACTTTCCCCATTGGGCTTTTTATTTTCTTTACACCATTTATTTAAATCTCTTTTTAACCATTCTCGGAAATAAACTGCGGGTCCAGTATTGTGATCTTGTTGTTGATAGTTCAATACGATAGGGTTTACTTTTAGTTTATCAAAATCCTCTTTAGATAATTTCTTATTTCTTAACATTTGACCTAATACCACATTGCGTCTTTTCATTGAATTATTAGGATTTCTTTTGGGATTAAATATTGTTATGGCTTTTAAAACACCTACCAAAACTGCTGATTCTTCTATTTCTAGCTCAGATGGCATTTTGTTAAAAAACTCTTTTGATGCAGATTTTACACCAAATGAATTTCCAGAAAATTGCACAGTATTTAAATACATGGTAGCAATCTCCTCCTTTGTATACCTTCTTTCCAATTTAATAGCTATAACCCATTCTTTCAACTTCTGAATCAACCGAACAGGCAAGCTTGGACGAATACCATCGTCATAATGAAATAAATTTTTTGCCAATTGTTGTGTGATTGTACTTGCGCCACCTTTAGCACCAAGACCAATTAATGCCCCAATTAATCTTTTGGCGTCTATACCTGAATGGGTAAAAAACCTTTCATCTTCAGTAGAGATAAGAGCGTCAAACATAGAGGGAGCTATATCTTTATGAGCAATATTAGAACGTTTTTGAATAAAATATTGTCCTAGCATAACGCCATCTTCACTATACAACTCACTGGCTAACGAACTTTTGGGATTTTCCAATTCCTCAATATCTGGCATATAACCCAAAATCCCAAAATTTACTAAAACAAAAAATACAGGAATAAAGAGCAAACCAATGAAATAATATTTCCAAAATTTATTGATAAAAGAAGGTTTTGTGTTTTTTGTCATTGAGGGTTCTTTAGAGTTTACTATAATTTTTTGTATAAAAGGCTATATAATCATCTACTACTTTATCTAAAAGTAATATCGAAAAATTTTCTTTACTAATGGCAAAATGAATTGGCTTATCATTGAGTTTTAATTCCTCAATAAACTTACCTTCATTTTCTATTTCTTTTAAATATGAAATTAATACTTTCAAATCCTTAAAATTGTTTACAATTAAAACTTGGTATTTATCTCCAACCAATGAATTAGTAACCCTTAATTCATCTTTGGAATAAAAATTTTTATTCCTATTCAAAAATGCAATTTTCACCTTTGTAAAATCTACTGATTTAGGGATAAGCATGGCATAAAAGTGATTAGAGTTTTCATTGAAAGTATATTTACTAACTGTAGTTTCTGTATCTACTATCTCACCATTTTTAATTTTAATCTTTTTAATGATATCTTCACTTTGTTTGGCTATAGGAGTTTCTGGGTAATTAGTAACAATGGCAGAAAGTTTTGATTCAAAGCCTTTCATTTCACCTAATTCGCCAGTACACAAAGCTTCCAAATAATCAAAATTTACTTGAAGAGGATTACCTGGAAATTTCAAATCTGTTTCTTGTTTTAATTTGATAGCTTGCGCAAAGCTTTTATTTTTGTACAATTGATAAACTTCTTTAAACTTATTATCAACTTCATCTGATGGCTTTTCTTGATTTGCAATTGTAGAATCATTCTTCTCTGAACGCATCAGTACACTTAAAAAATTGCTATTTGAATCCGATTTTTTAATTAAATCAACATAATAATCGAATTTAGGAATATTACCTTGCTCTTTGTTAATTTTAGCTAAAAGATACCAAGAGTTTAGTTCATATTTACTTTTAGGATATAATTGATTCAACTCCTCAAGCATTTTCTTGGCTTTATCAATTTCTTTCAAATTCTGATAATAAACATTAGCTCCCAAAAAATAAGATTCTGAAATATCTTCTTTCATTTTATCTTTATCAGCTTTAGAGAAAGGTATTGCTTCGTAATACTTTTTTCGTTCATCATCAACGCCTTTCAATAATTTCTCCTTTTCTTCACCTCCATAGTCATTTTCTGCTTGAGCATCATTCACTTCTTTCCAAACTGCACTTTTATTACTACTTATAGCCCAATAATCCATTAATTTCCTATTGCCCCAAATTCTCTGAAAATCTTGCAACCCTTTTGTTTTGGCTGTCATATTATAAAAAGGGAAATTAGTAGTTGTTACTACATTATTGTTTTGAATTTGAAAGTTTTGTTGGGTTTTTTGTATTTCTATTTGCCGTTGTTCCTCTAATTCTTTTTCTTTGGCTTGTTTAATTAATTTATCAATCGTTTTTTCTCTTAACTTCTCATTATTGGACAATCTCAACAAACTGTCCTTTTCTTTAATATTAACCAAATGTTTAATGAGTTCATTTAAAACTAAATTTTTATCTTGAATAAACTTATAATTTGGAAAATCTGGGCTCACTGTTCTAGCTGCACTGTCATAATAAACTTGAGCGTTTTCATAATCCTGTCTTTTAAAATACAAATCTGCTAAAGTTAGATAAACGGAGCTTTTAATCGAACTTATTGATTCCTTAGAACGCAGGGATTTAGAATAAGCTGCTATAGCTTCATTCTCGTTTTTATCAGATAATTCTAAATTACCCAATTCGTAATAGATTTGATCAAAATAATCAATATTTTTATCATCACGAAGCATGTCTCTCAATAAATTTTTAGCTATTTTAATTTCATTTCTGTTTTTATAATTGATAGCTTTTACAATGTTTAATTTTGAATTGAAAGCAAAATCATAAACAGGGTTTAACTTTATAACTTTTCTAAATTTTTCAATTCCTTGTTGGTTGTTTTTAGTTAGTATATACAACTGAGCTAAAACGAAATTTGTTCTTACTTTTTGGTTTTTATTTTTAAGATGAGGAATTGCTCCTTCCAACAATTTAATAGCAACTAAATATTTTTCCTGCAAAATATTGACACTAGCACCAGCAATATCCAATTGTGTTTGCAATTTTTTAGGGAAAGACTTTTTGGTTTTCAACTTTGTATACAATGCTTCGGCATCCTCAATTTTTCCTTGTTTGATGTATGTAGTAACGAGATTTATCTCCGCTTGATATGCAGCATAAGATTCTTTAAAATTAGCAGCAACATATTCGTAAACTTCTACAGCTGAATAAAAATCACCTTTAAAAAACCTAGCATCCCCCATCAAAAGATAACTGTCGTCTACCCATTTCGAAAAACTGTGTTTATCTATGATATGTGAACATTTTTTGATAGCCTCATCCATTTTAGACGCATTTCCTTTTAAGACATTTTCGTCAGGAAAGGGATAAAGTGATAAAATATTTTTAAAATTATCTTTGTATCCAATCACCGCTTCCTCTCTTGCATCAGAAACTAATAAATTAGCGTTGTAGTAGTAATTATAATGAGACACAGAGTTGTGCCAAGCTTTAGAAAACCAACTCTGAGCATTGGAATTAAAACACATTGAAAACAAAAACATCAATATAATTGATAGTCGAAACATTTTTTTTTACTTAATTATTTATTACTAACTTTGAAAACGCAAATTTATTGCTTGTTAACTAATTTTTTGCATGGAAGAGAAACAAATTAAACGAAAAATTTTAAAAAGGCTCAAAAACAGGTATAGATTGTTTGTTATTAACGAAGTTAATTTCCAAGAAAAAGCATCTATTAGTCTCACTCCTTTCAATGTTTTATTAATTGCTTCTGCTGGTTTATTACTTTTTTCATTAATAAGTTGGGGTATTTTCACATTATTTCCGGGTGTAAAAAATTATTCCCCTGGATATTCAGAAGGATTTGATGGCAAAATGAAAAATGAAGTTTTTAACAAACTCTCAAAACTTGAATCCGAACTATACATTAACCAAAAAAGAGAATTAGCACTTAAACAAATCATTAATGGCAATGAAATTACAGCTTTTGACATTCCATATAAAAGTGAAAAGAGCAGAAAAGTAGAATTAGCGATTAATGAAACTAAAGCAGATGGTTCAAGGGTTCAAGATGCTGACCAAAAGATTAAAAAAGCTCAAAAGGAAGAATCAAAAGAAAATATTCAAAAACCAAGTAATGAAAACATTGAATTTGAGCAAATGACCGAAATACCAACTAGAAATTATTTGTTCTTTTCGCCCGTAAAGGGACAAATTACCAAAGATTTTAATGCGAGAACATCTACAACCATAGAAATAATGCCTAATTCTGACGAATCTGTTAAAGCTGTAATGGATGGCACAATAGTTTTTAAAGGCTGGACACCCCAATTCGGTTATGTTACTTCCATTCAACATTCCAATAATTGGCTCTCAACATATAAATTTAATATTTCTTTATTTAAAGAAGTAGGCGACTTTGTAAGTTCTGGTGAAACTATTGGCATGATTGGTTACATTTTACAAAAAGGAGAAACCAAAAAATTGGGATTTGAATTATGGAAAAATGGTATTGCTGTTAATCCTAAGAATTTCATAGTTTTTTAATAATATTGCACCTATGTTGAATAAGAATACAAAAAATGATCAAACACAAAACTCTGCTTTGAATATGATAGGTGTTGGAACCGTCATCAATGGTGATATTAGTTCAGAAGGAGATATTAGAATAGATGGCATCATTGAAGGCAAAGTTATTTCTAAATCTAAAATCGCTATGGGAATAAGCGCTACTATCAAAGGCGATGTAAATGCCAGGAGTGCTGATATTTCAGGTAAAATAGTTGGAGACATTGAAATTACAGAAACACTTTATCTTAGAGCTAGTTCAAAAATAACAGGCAATATCAAAACTAATAAATTAGTTATCGAAAGTGGATCTGAATTTAATGGTACCTGTATGATGAATTTTTCTTCCCAAAAAACATCTACATCCTCCTCTATTGAAAAATAAAAGCAAATACAATGATTATATTAAATATTCTAGCATGGGAATACAAATGGTAGGCATTATTATTGGATTAACTTTTTTGGGCAAATTTTTAGATAAAGTATTTAATTTTTCTATTCCATTTTTAACTATTGTAGGCATATTAATTGGCTTGATGGGAGCCATGTATTTCATGATTTCAACATTAAAAAAATAACATGAGCAACCTTTTAATTATACCAAAACACATCTCTACTTATATTATTATCTTGTTGAGTTTTTCAATAATAAGTGCATTTTCATTTATCTCAGTCACAACATTCGACTACTTTTCGATAGTTATTTTCAATTCTCTTGTCTGTGTTTCTTTTTGCATTGGAACTGATTTTATATTCAGATTTATTAAAAATAAAAGTCAAGCTAAATTTAATGCTGCATTTTTTGGAGTTACAGGATTAAGAATGATTTTAATCATTTTATTAATAGTTATCTATCTGATTTTCAGAACACCAGTTAACAAACCCGGTATTATTTTTATGATTTGTTCATATTTTATCTACATGGGTTTTGAAATTCGATTTATCCTTCATAAATTGCGCCCCGATTTACAAAATCAAAAAGCCAACGAAAATGCCCGAAAATAAAGGAGTTTCTATTTTAACAATTTTTAAGATTATATCTTTTTCTGTCATCTTTTTGATGTTTCAACAGAATAATGCTTTCGCAAACCATGCAGAATCAGCAGAACAACACAACGAACATGAAACATCATCTGGTAAATTTAAACCAGGTGAAATGATTCTTGATCACGTTAAAGATGCACATGATTGGCATCTTTGGGATTGGAAAGGACATGCTGTTAGCATCCCATTACCTATCATACTGTTTGATAACGGGTTACACATTTTTTCATCCTCAAAATTTGAACATGGACATGCCGTTGTAGAAAAAGCTGGTAATTTTTATGCTTTACATCATGGTCATATCTACAAAACGAATGAACATGGTACCATCGAAATGGGTGAAAAAAATGCAGTTTTGAATGCACAACCATTGGATTTTTCTATTACTAAAAATGTATTTGCTTTAATAATTGCATCAATTATTATATTATTTATTTTCCTAAGTATTGCTAAATCATACAAAACGAGAGGCAAATCCGCTCCAAAAGGGTTGCAGTCTCTAATAGAGCCAATTATCGTTTTTATTCGAGATGAAGTCGTTAAACCATCAGTTGGTCATCACTATGAAAAATTCTTACCTTTATTATTAACCATATTTTTCTTTATATTCATTAATAACTTAATGGGATTGATACCAATTTTCCCATTCGGTGCTAACGTTACTGGAAATATTGCAGTAACGTTAGTATTGTCAATTGTTGTATTCTTAGTAGTTAGTTTTAATGGCAATAAACATTATTGGAAACATATTTTCATGCCAGATGTGCCACCAGCATTGTGGGTACTTTTAATCCCTATCGAAATTTTAGGAGTTGTATTAAAACCATTTGTATTGATGCTGCGTTTGTTTGCTAATATCACAGCTGGACACATTATCATACTTGGTTTCTTCAGTTTGATTTTCATTTTTGGAGAAAAAAGTCCTATTGCAGGCGGTGGAACTGCTATTTTTTCAGTAGCATTTACGTTATTCATGAGTGTATTAGAATTGCTAGTTGCATTTTTACAAGCTTATGTATTTACTTTATTAGCCTCATTGTATATTGGTTCGGCTACAGAAGAACACCATCATTCAGAAGAACATCATTAATTTAAAAATAAACAACAAACAAAACCCAAAATAATATGTCAATTTTAGAAATTCTATTACAAACAGTATCAGCAGACCCATCAAAATTAGGTGCTGCAATCGGAGCAGGTTTAGCAGCTATCGCTGCTGGTATCGGTATCGGTAACATCGGTAAAGCAGCGTTAGAAAGTATCGCTCGTCAACCAGAATCAACAGGAGATATCAGAGCAAATATGATTATTGCTGCTGCTCTAGTTGAAGGTGCGGTGTTCTTTGCTATCGTACTTTGTCTTTTGATATTGTTCGTATAATAATATCAGAACCTTAAATTCACAAACAAGGGGCTTCAAAACCCCTTGTTTTTAAAAAAACATTAAAAAAGAAAAAATGGAACTCGTATTACCCGGTATAGGTCTAACGTTTTGGATGGTTATAGTCTTTGGACTATTAATGATTTTATTGAAAAAATTTGCTTGGAAACCAATTCTAAGTGCATTAAAAGATAGAGAAAGTTCTATCGAAGAAGCTTTAAAATCAGCTGAATTGGCAAAAGAACAATTGAGTAAATTGAAAAGCGACAACGAAGCTTTGTATAAACAAGCTAGAGAAGAAAGAGAAGAAATCCTTAAAGAAGCTAAACAGATGAAAGAAAATATCATCGGTGAAGCTAAAAAGTCGGCTGAAGAAGAAGGTAAAAAAATGATTTTGAAAGCAACTGAAGAAATCAATAAACAAAAAGCTTCTGCCATTGCTGAGTTAAAAGGTCAAGTTGCTTCATTATCTGTAGAAATTGCTGAAAAATTAATCGGCAATCAATTATCGGACAATGAACAACAAAAAACGATCATTGCAACTCAAATTAATTTATTAAAAAATCAACAAGCTAACGCTTAAAAATTTATAAATGTCAGATATAAAAATTGCAAATAGATATGCCTCAGCTTTGTTTCAGCAAGCAATTGCAGAAAACACATTAGATGTAATTGTAAAAGACATGAACACAATTTCAAATACTTGCAGAAATAGCAAAGATTTGTTAAATATTCTATCTAATCCAATTGTTAAAACATCTGAAAAGTTGAATGCATTAAAACTAATTTTTGCTTCATCCAATCCAATCGTTTTAAATTTCATTGAATTGATTTGTTCAAAAAACAGAGAGAATTTAATATTAGACATTGCTGATAGCTTCTCAAGCTTATACAGACAACACCTTGGCATCGAAAGAGTCATGGTTACATCTGCTATAGCACTTGATGAAACAACACAAAACAGCATCAAAAATTTTGTGAAAGAAAAAACAGGTTCTAAAGAAATTGAACTTCATACCCAAATCCAAGCAGACATTATTGGTGGCTTGGTCATTAAATTTGGCGACAATCTGCTCGACACGAGTATTGCAGCACAAATTAGAAATTTAAAGAAAGAATTAAACATAGCTTAAAAATAAAAAAAATATAATCATGGCAGAAATAAGACCTGATGAAGTTTCAGCAATATTGAAACAACAAATAAAAAACTTCAAAACAGAAGCTGAATTAGAACAAGTAGGAACCGTTCTTCAAGTAGGTGACGGTATCGCTCGTATTCATGGATTAATACAAGTTCAATCTGGAGAGTTGATTGAATTTGAAAATGGTATGAAAGCCATTGTTTTGAATTTGGAGGAAGACAATATTGGTGCGGTATTATTTGGAAGTAGCACACTTGTAAAAGAAGGTGATACTGTAAGAAGAACTGGTAAAATTGCATCTATCAATGTTGGTGAAAGCATGTTAGGTCGTGTTATCAATACATTGGGAGAACCAATTGATGGCAAAGGTGCCTTAACGGGTGATTTATATGAAATGCCATTAGAGCGTAAAGCTCCAGGTGTATTATTTAGAGAACCGGTAAAAGAACCACTACAAACGGGTATCAAAGCTATTGATGCGATGATTCCAATTGGAAGAGGACAAAGGGAGTTAATTATCGGAGACAGACAAACTGGTAAAACAGCTGTTGCCATTGATACAATCATCAATCAAAAAGAATTTTACGCAAAAGGCAAACCTGTATATTGTATCTATGTTGCTGTTGGGCAAAAAGAATCTACAGTTAAACAAGTTGTAAAAACTTTGGAAGAAAAAGGTGCAATGCCATACACGGTTGTAGTATCTGCTCCATCTTCTGCTCCTGCTCCATTGCAATTCTTTGCGCCTATGGCTGGTGCTGCAATTGGTGAGTTTTTCAGAGACAGAGGATTGCCAGCATTGATTGTTTATGATGATTTATCTAAACAAGCTGTTGCATATCGTGAGGTTTCTTTGTTATTAAGAAGACCACCAGGACGTGAGGCTTATCCAGGAGACGTGTTTTACTTACATAGCCGTTTGTTAGAAAGAGCTTGTAAATTAAATGCTTCTGACGCTATTACACAAAACATGAACGATTTACCACCATCGTTAAAAGGTTTGGTAAAAGGTGGCGGTTCTTTAACAGCACTACCAATTATCGAAACTCAAGCTGGTGACGTTTCTGCCTATATTCCAACTAACGTAATTTCGATTACAGATGGTCAGATTTTCTTGGAATCTAATTTATTCAACAGTGGTATCAGACCAGCTATCAACGTAGGTATTTCTGTATCACGTGTGGGTGGTAATGCGCAAATCAAATCAATGAAAAAAGTGTCTGGTACATTGAAACTTGACCAAGCACAATACAGAGAATTGGAAGCATTTGCTAAATTTGGTTCTGACTTAGATTCTGCTACTAAATCGGTATTGGAAAAAGGTTCTAGAAACGTGGAAATATTGAAACAAGGTCAATACTCTCCACAAAGAGTAGATCAACAAACAGCTATCATTTATTTAGGTACTAAAGGTGCATTAAACAGTATTCCAGTTAATAAAGTAAAAGCATTTGAAGTTGAATTTTTAGAAGTATTAGAAAGTAAACACAAAGATTTGTTAAATAGTTTAGCAGCTGGTAAAATTGATGATGCTATCACTTCTGAATTAGAGGCTGTTGGAAAATCAGTAGCGGCTAACTACCAAGCATAATTATAAAAAATGGCAAACTTAAAAGAAATAAGAAGTAGAATCTCCTCAACTGTTTCGACACAGCAAATCACAAAAGCCATGAAATTGGTTTCTGCGACTAAATTGAGGAAAGCTCAAGCTGCCATTACTCAAATGCGCCCTTATGCTGATAAGTTAAATGGCGTTTTAAAGAATTTAGCTGATAGTGCCAATGACGAGCGTTTGTCTAAATATTTCACTGAACAAAAGTTAGAAAAAGTACTTTTAATTGTTGTTACAAGTGATAGAGGTTTGTGTGGTGGTTTTAACGCGAATATTATCAAACGTGTGAATCATCTCTTGAAAAATGATTATGCTGAATTAGCTGCAAAAAATCAAGTTGACCTATTATTTGTTGGGAAAAAAGCCTACGAAAATTTTAAAAAGACATCTAACAACTGTTTAACAGATTATATCACTTTGTTTTCTAACTTAAATTCTGAAACAGGATTTTCATTAGGCGAACATGCTTTGGAAGTGTTTTTATCTGGCAAATACAACAGAATTGAAGTGGTTTACAATAAATTTAAAAATGCTGCTACTCAAATTATCAGCAACGATATTTTATTACCTGTAACACTTAAAAAAACTGGTACAAAAACAGTAAATAACGATTATATATTCGAGCCAGGCAAAATTGAAATCTTAGAAGAGCTAATTCCAAGAACCATCAAAACCGAACTTTACAGATGTTTATTAGATTCTTTTGCAAGTGAACATGGAGCTAGGATGATTGCGATGGATAAGGCTACAGACAATGCTGGTGAAATATTGAAACAATTGAAACTCGTTTATAACAGAGGTCGTCAAGCGGCTATTACAAACGAAATTTCCGAGATTGTTGGTGGTGCTGCTGCGCTAAATGGCTAGTCACTTTCTATTTAGTTTTACTAATTTATTTTCTACACTTTTATATAAATTCGCCTGATGAAAATTAAGCAGATTGGTGACTCATTTCACTTAGAAGCCATAAACAATACCGGTAATGTGATCCAAATGGATGCATCGCCAGAAATTGGAGGTGAAAACAAAGGTATGAGACCCATGGAAATGCTTTTGGCTGCTATTGGCGGTTGCAGTTCTATCGATGTGATATTAATCTTAAAAAAACAAAAACAAATCATTGAGTCTTTTGAGGTAAATGTTGAGGGAGATAAAGAAAAAGTAGCCGATTACAGTTTATTTAGAAACATTTGTCTTCATTTTCAGTTTCAGGGCAATATTGACCCTGCAAAAGCAGAAAAAGCCATTAAACTATCCCTCGATAAGTATTGTTCCGTTTCAAAAACATTGGAATCTACCGCAAAAATCACTTACAAATTATCAATCAATAACGAAAATATTGTAAGATAAAATTAAAAATAAAATGGCTATTGCAAATTGTATTGCTATTTCAAGTAATACAATAAATTTATAAATGCTTCTTAAAAAAAGCCGTCATTTTTTTAACCACATCTGTTCTTTGTGTAGCATCAAAACTATGAAAAGCTATATATTCATGAAATTCCTTGGCTACACCTTTTTTTCCAAGTTCTGCATTCAACCACTGACTTTGATATATGGGCACAATTGGGTCTAAATTACCATGAAAAATAATGGTTGGAGGAGTATTTGTATTCACTCTATCTAAAGGACTTACTTGCGCATAAGCAGCAGAATCCCAAGTTTGACCAACATATTCAGCCAATATTTCACCCACATTACCGCCTAGCCAAATATTATTGCTGCTATACCAAGACCAATCTCTAATTAAGGCTGGTCCAAAGATATTAGCAACACATTTGATGTTGTTATAGTCATTATATGCATAGGCATAAATCATGGCTAATTGTCCGCCCGCACTTCCTCCACTAATTGCCATATTGCTACCTACTTGATAATTTTGTTTGTTGTTGATTAAAAAACCAATGGCATTTTTAATATCAGCCATCATTTGCGGGTGATGAATATTGCTATCATTATTGGCATAACGGTAATTCATATTGGCAATGGCTAATCCAGGCCATTCCTTTTTTAAAGCATTAACATACACATTCAGTTCTGATTTATCGCCTGCTTTCCAAGCACCACCATGTAAAAAAAGTAATACAGGCGTAGTGCTATCTCTTTTTTCGGGCAAATGGATATCCATGATATTTCGCGAATGTGTACCATAAGTAACATTCAATAAAATGGTGTCTTTAAGAATACTGCCACCTGTGTTATTGGTTTGCTTAACATCATCCTTTTTACATTGAACCAATAAAAAAGAAGCCATTAATATGATGATTATTTTTTTCATATAAGATGAATTTTCAAAACAAAGGTAGTTTAAAAAAATATATTTCAATTGACAACATTTAAAAATCCATGTTATCCAAAGAATGAGCTATAACATAACCGATAAAAATGGAGATTACACCAAAATAGTGAGTGTTTTAATAAAAAAAGTACTTAAATATTTATACTTTCCATTTTATAAATGCTTTTTTTTGAAGCAAATAAAATTACACCATCATTCATTTTACTATTTTATTACAAATCATTGGCTTGTGCCACCAATTCTGCTAAATCCAACACCTGAATGGTATCTTCTTTCTCCTGATTTTTAACGCCATCTCTGAGCATCGTCATACAAAACGGACAATTGGCTGCAATAATATTGGCACCTGTTGCAATGGCTTCTTCGGCTCTTTCGATGTTAATTTCTTTATTGCCTTTTTCAGCTTCTTTAAACATTTGAGCACCACCTGCTCCACAACATAAGCCGGCAGACTTGCATCTTTTCATTTCTACCAATTCTGTGTCTAGGGCTTCCAGCACACTTCTTGGCGCTATGTATTCGCCATTAGAACGCCCCAAATAACAACTGTCGTGGTAGGTAATTTTTTTGCCTTTAAATGCCCCTCCTTCTACTTTAAGTTTGCCTTCGTTGATGAGATTTTGAAGAAATTGGGTGTGATGCACAACATTGTAATTCCCTCCTAAAGACGGGTATTCATTTTTCAAAGTATTAAAACAATGCGGACAAGCCGTAACAATATTCTTAATACCATAGCCATCTAACACAGCAATATTATTCATTGCCATCATTTGAAACAGAAATTCATTGCCCGAACGTTTGGCAGGGTCGCCTGTACAACCTTCCTCCTGACCTAAAATAGCAAATTCTATTTGGCAATGATTTAATATTTTGGCAAATGCTTTGGTGATTTTTTGAGCTCTTTCGTCAAAGCTGCCGGCACAACCAACAAAGAACAAGACTTCGGGAACCTTACCTTCTGCTGCAAACTGAGCAGCTGTTTTTATTTCAAATCCTAAGGACATGTTGCAAATGTAATTAATTTTTTAATAGTGGAACAATATCATCTTTAACCAAATAGCGCACACTTTTGTTTTCGTTGATTAACTCACGGATATAAGTTGCAGAAATTTTAACTAAGGGTGTTTCTAAAATTCTAATATGGAGGTTCTCTGGGTATGGATTCAAAACGTGGTCTGTTCTTTTATAAACCACAATGTTGTATTTTAAAATGCTGTCCACATCTTTCCATTTTGGCAAAGATTCTAAAGCATCACTGCCCATGATGATACTTAGTTCATCGTTTGGATATTTTTTCGACAATTCTTTGAGTGTGATGACGGTGTAGGAAGGTTTGGGCAAGGTCATTTCGATATCCGAACATTCAAAATTGGGATTATCAGCGATAGAAAGTCTTACCATTTCTATGCGTTTATTTTCATCCATCAAATTGGCTGAATTTTTCAGAGGATTTTGGGGAGAAACAATAAACAATATCTTATCAAAACCTTCAAAATTTACCATAAACTGAGCAATGGCTAGATGACCAATGTGGATGGGATTAAACGAACCGAAATAAAGCCCAATTTTCATTTTTTAGAATGAATAAAATCATGAACGATATCCTCCGCTTTTTTTAATGTCTCATCTAACTTATCATTGATGATTTTAACATCGTATTTATCTTCGTATTGTAACTCTTCTTGCGCTTTTGCTATTCTCATATTAAGTTGATGTTCAACTTCTGTGCTTCTTTTGCGTAAGCGTTCCATTAAAACTTCGATGCTTGGTGGTCTTAAAAACACAGACAATGCTGCATCGCCATATTCTTTCTTAATATTCATACCACCTACAACATCCACATCAAAAACCACTGTTTTACCTTCTGCCCAAAGTCTGCTTACTTCACTTTTTAAAGTGCCATAATGAATCCCTGTATAAACTTCCTCATGTTCCAAAAACTCACCTCGGGCTACTCTTTCCTGAAAATCTTGTTCATCTAAAAAATAATACTCTTTGCCATGAGTTTCATTAGCTCTAGGTTTACGTGTTGTTGCCGAAACCGAAAAACCCAATTCAGGCATGGTTTTAAGCAAATGATTAACCACAGTTGTTTTACCACTGCCTGAGGGTGCTGAAAAAATTATGACCTTATTCAAAACAGTTACAAATTAACAATTAATTCATAAAAATACATCAAGTTGTTTGTAAATTTATTTCTTCTAAACTTTACTTTTGTAAACATTATGGGAAAATTTGTAATCAGTAAAAGAAAAAACGATGAATTTCAATTTGTATTGAAAGCAACTAATGGACAAGTGATTTTAGCTAGCGAAGGTTATTCTACCAAAGCAGCATGCGTCAATGGCATTGATTCTGTAAAGAAAAATGCTCAAGATGAAGCGCGTTTCGAAAAACTAGAATCTAAAAATGGCAAACCTTATTTTAACTTAAAATCTACCAATGGGCAAATCATTTGCACAAGTGAAATGTATGAGTCTGAAGCCAGCAGTGACAATGGCATTCAATCTGTGATGAAAAATGCGCCTGAGGCAGAAGTAGTTGAAGAATTGGCTTAATTCTACAATTTTAATTAGGGCTTGCTGAAAAAGTCATCAATTATAACAAATGATTTTTTCTTTTTTAGTTGGTATCAATTCCGAAAACTAAATTCGAAGCCGACCGCACCTTTATTAAATTTGACTTTTTATTCCGCAAGTTTGCGGAAAAGAATTTTCAGGGAAACCACAAGGGATGTTCCTCGAGTGGACTCGAGGAAATCACCCGCAGTGGTCTGAAAAATCAAGTTGAAAAGTCTAAATTTAATATGGTGCTAGCTTTTTTTGTTTCTTTTTTTGGCAATGAAAAAAAAGAAAAAGAAATGTATATGCACGATTTTTCGAGGCTTAATTGAAATCCCCTTGCACTTGATATACCAAAAAAAATACAATTGATTATCATGTTGTTATTTGTTTTTAGCAAGTCCTAATTAGCAAATTCAAAAAAAATCCCCATTTTGTTAAATGGGGATTTTTAGTTTATGTGTTAATTAAAATTATCCTTGAGACTTTTGTTCAGTAGATTCAGGTTTTGGCATTAATGCTTTTTTAGATAATCTTAGTTTGCCAGTTTTTTTATCAACTTCCACTAATTTCACTTTTACAATATCGCCTTCTTTGAAAATACCGTCCATTTTTGCGATTCTATCCCAACTGATTTCACTGATGTGTAATAAACCATCTTTACCTGGCAAAATCTCTACAAAGGCACCAAACTCAACGATACTTTTCACTTTGCCTTCGTAAACCTCTCCTACTTCAGGAACCGCAACAATTCCTTTGATAATTCTTAAAGCAGCAGCCATGTTATCGCCATTTTCTGATAATATTTCAACAATCCCTTGATTATCAATTTCAGTTACAGAGATAGTAGTATTGGTGTCTTTTTGAATCCCTTGAATCACTTTACCTCCTGGTCCTATAATAGCACCAATCTGATCTTTATCGATAATAACTCTTTCAATTCTTGGCGTATGTGGTTTAAACTCAGATCTAGATTTTTCAAGGGTTTTCTTCATTTCATTTAAAATGTGAGTTCTGCCTTTATTCGCTTGACTTAAAGCTTCTTCCAGCATCTCCCATTTCAAACCATTGATTTTTATATCCATTTGACAAGCCGTTATCCCTTTATCAGTTCCTACAACTTTAAAATCCATATCTCCCAAATGGTCTTCATCACCTAAAATATCTGTCAAAACTTTGTAATTGCCAGTTTTTTCATCGCATATCAATCCCATAGCCACGCCACTTACACCACCAGAAATATCAATACCAGCATCCATCAAAGCCAAACTACCAGCACAAACCGTTGCCATACTACTTGACCCATTAGATTCAAGAATATCGCTTACAATTCTAATTACATAAGGATTTTCGGCAGGTAACACTTTTTTCAAACCTCTTAAAGCTAAGTTACCATGTCCAATTTCTCTTCTACCTGGTCCTCTGTTTGGTCTAACCTCACCAGTCGAAAAACCAGGGAAATTATAATGCAACATAAAACGGCTGTAGCCAAAGCTCATAGGTGCATCAAGTAATTGCTCATCTAATTTTCCACCAAGGGTTACTGTCGTTACAGATTGTGTTTCACCTCTTGTAAAAACTGCTGAACCATGCGCTGCTGGCAAATAATCAACCTCAGACCAAATGGGTCTTACTTCGTCTAATTTTCTGCCATCCAAACGAATGCTTTCGTCTAAAATCATTTTTCTCATGGCTTCTTTTTCAACGTCATGGTAATATTTTTTAGCTAAAAACTCTTGTTCTTTTTTCTCTTCGTCTGTTAATGTTTCCAAATATTCAGTGATTATTGCTTTAAACTTTTCACTTCTTTCACTTTTTGGTAATTGACTTTTAGCTACTTGGTATACCCTATCATAAGTAAGTTCCCAAATTTTAGTTCTTAAAGCTTCATCATTTTTTTCATGACAATATTCTCTAGCTGGTTTTCTACCGCCCATTTGCTCACATAAATCCCATTGAGCTTTACACTGTATTTTAATAGCTTCGTGTGCAAATTTCATGGCTTCAAGCATTTCAATTTCACTCACCTCGCTGAATTCACCTTCCACCATATTGATGTCTTTTTCAGTTCCAGAAACAATCATTTCTAAAGTAGCATTCGCCATTTCAGATTCAGTTGGGTTTAAAACAAACTGACCATTAATTTTCGCAACTCTAACTTCTGAAATAGGTCCTAAAAAAGGGATATCACTGACCATCAATGCTGATGATGCGGCTAAACCTACCAAACAATCTGGCGGTAAATTTTTATCACTGCTCATTAACATCAGGTTAACTTGTGTATCTGCATGATAATCATTAGGAAATAATGGACGCAATGCACGGTCAACAATACGACATACCAAAACTTCGTAATCCGTTAATTTTGCTTCTCTTCTAAAAAAACTACCTGGTATTCTTCCTACTGATGCAAATTTCTCTTGGTAATCTACTGATAAAGGCAAAAAATCAACATTCTCTTTAGCGTCTTTGTTAGACACTACTGTTGCTAAAATCATGGTATCTCCGCATTTTACAACTACACTTCCGTTAGCTTGTTTAGCGAGAATACCTGTTTCAATTTCGATTTTTTTTCCATTGCCCAAATCGATTGAGCTTCTAAATCCTTGTGGTTTATTTGACATATTATTTATTTGTTTGATTTTGTTTTTTGTTAAACATAAAAAGCCCTCCGATTGGGGGGCTTTTAAATATTAAAGTTATTTTTTTGATTAATTAAATAATCAAAAAAGGGAATTCTTATTTTCTGATTCCTAATTGTTTGATTAGGTCACGGTATTTGAAAATATCTTGTTTAGCAAGATAATCTAAAAATGCTCTACGTTTTCCTACTAATTTAACAAGACTTAACTCAGAAGCAAAATCTTTTGGATTTTGTTTTAAGTGTCCAGTTATAAAGTTAATTCTTTCAGTAAACAAAGCTATTTGACCTTCTGTAGAACCTGTGTTGGCTTCAGAACCACCAAATTTTTTGAAAATACCTTTTTTTTCTTCTGTTGATAAATGCATATTGATAATAATTATGCTTCAGCTTGCACTGAAACGTATGATCTATTGTTTCTTTTTTTAGTAAATTTAACTACACCATCAGTTAAAGCGAATAAAGTATGGTCTTTACCAATACCTACATTTTCAGATGGGTGGTGTTTTGTTCCTCTTTGACGAACGATGATGTTACCAGCTATAACTGCTTGTCCACCATAAATTTTAACACCAAGACGTTTGCTATGTGACTCACGTCCGTTTTTCGAACTACCTGCTCCTTTTTTATGTGCCATTTTCTTTCGTTATTTTATGCGTTAATAGATTCTATTAATACTTTAGATAAAAAGGTTCTATGACCATTTTTCTTTTTGTATCCTTTTCTTCTTTTCTTTTTGAATACGATGATTTTATCATCTTTAACGTGCTCTAATACTTTACCAGTAACAGAAGCTCCTTTTATGCTTGGCAATCCAACAGATATTTTACCACTGTTATCCACTAACATTACTTTATCAAAAGTAATTGAACTACCTGCATCGTTACTTAAACGATTGGTGTAGATATATTTATTAGCTTCTACTTTAAACTGTTTTCCTGCAATCTCAACTATAGCGTACATGCTTTAAAAAATTTGGACTGCAAAAATAGTCCTTTTAATTTAAATTACAAACATATTGTCTAAAAATAATTACATTTTTAAGTAATCGTAATATATCTTTGATTTATGGAGCATAAATTGGGGCCTGCTCTTTGATGTTTTCAACCTTGAAATACCTAATAATACCATCATTTTTTTGATATACCAATAGAACACCTTTATCCATATCAATCGGTGATTTTCGTTCTGGACTTCCAGGTATGATTTCTTGATAATCCCCTCCTCCTATCTGTGCCTCGGAACTAATAGCATATATAAAATCAACAACTTCCCCTTTTTTCAAAACCTTACTTTCTGAAGAATTAAAACTATCTAATTGTATAATTAACTTATCAATTTTACCCTCTGCATAAGAACTATCGCATTTAATTTGAAAAAACTTGAGTGCTTTTAATTTGATTTTATAAATCGTTACAACTGGACTACCTGCTACACCACCAAATACAGTTTGTTTAACCGCTGATACAATAATAAAGTCATTTTTATTTTTTTTGGGACACAAAAATGAGGAAAACACAATTCCAATCAATAATACAATAATTTTAACATTCATAATTTTCATCCATTCAAATATAATACCTTTCTCAATTTTTTACAAAAAAAGAGCCTTCATTATTACATGAAGGCTCTTTTAAGCTTATAAATTAGTTTGTTTGACTATTGCGCCAAAGTTACTTTGTTTACTGTTGTTACACCATTGATGGTTACTTTAACAAGATAAATACCTT
>JAUXOK010000004.1 GCA_030682255.1 Bacteroidota bacterium
TACCTATTATGCAATTCTGCATTGGTGCTGCTTACTTGCGCTTGCAAGTAATGGTTTAGGCATACAAATAAGCCTAATGTGATGGTTTTAATGTTTGCTTTCATGTTTTATTTTATAATGTTATATTCTATGAGTTCCCAATTTTCATCCCTATGGGTTGCTGTTCTTTTAACTAAACCTACATCTTTAGCCCAATAATATTTACTTCCTGTCGTAGTATATGGATATGTTTTAGACCATACGCCATCACTATCAATATCAAACTTAGCCACATGATGGTAAATTTTGCCTTGTATGGTGAGGGTGCTGTCCATACCGATGTAGGTGGTGTAGGAAGAGCCATTGCCTGTGCCAGGCCCACTAGTAATAACAAAGGGATAATACAGAGGATAATTTATACTTCCGTTTCCTTCTCTAGTTATTCCGTTCCTTCCGTTGTTAAAAGACTCTGCATTTGGTGATTTATAGTTAGAATATTCATAAAAATACCTTTTAATAAAGGTGCTGTAAAAAGATTTTGATAAATAATCATAATAAATGGTAATGTGTTTTGTATGAAGTTGATCTCCTTTTACTAAAATGGAATCAAAATAAAAATTGTTAACAATATGTGTGTCTAAATCTCCCGTTTTGGTGTTTTTATATATCCAATAGCTGCCAGATTTACTCCATAAATAACTTTTGAGTTCTTCATTCATTTTTATTCTATAATACTCGGGTTTGGGTGGTTTGCCTTGATAGCCGGGCTTGCTTGGGTCTTTGTCGCATCCTAAAAGAAAAAATAAAGCTAAAGCAATTAATATGTTTTGGATAATGGGAGTGTTTTTCATGTTGTTTTAGTTTAATTCCTTTTAAAGGATACAACAAATTTATTAATGTTTTTGAAATATCAAAATTATTTTTATGTTAAAAGAATATGATTATACAAACTTGCGATTGATAATTATTTCATAATCAGGAAACTAAACAAAGAGTTAAGTTCCGATGTCTCGGAAGAATTTAAACCAACTAATTCCCTAAAATTGAAATCAATGTTTGATAAACTGAATCGTTATCATAGATTTTAATCACATATAAACCCTTAGCCAATTGGCTTAAATCTATCAACTCCTTATCCGAAGTAATGTCTATCGCATGTATCAATTTACCACTGATAGATGTGATGCTAACATGGTATTGATTGGCATTTTCGATATAAAACAAACCTGTGTTTGGATTGGGATAAACTTTAAATTGATGGATAGGATTGTAGGTTTGCAACTCTGAATTAAAAAACAAATATGAAACTGATTGGGCTTCGCAATCATAGGCATTTTTCACTGTTACATAATAATTGCCTGAGTTTGCCTGCTCTATTGTAGGGGTGTTTTTTATCAAAAATTGATTGTCTTTGAACCAAGTAATGCTATCTGTTGATTGTACAAATAATTGATTATTGCTTTTTTGAATCACAGGTTTTTCGGGCGAAGGATTAACATTCAGTTTTAATACCTCAGATTTAAATTCACAATTTTTATCACTGATAGCCCTGTAATAAAACGAGTCGTTTTGCTTAAAGTTGTTGTAACGTAATACTTGATTATTGCTTGCTGCTTCTATGATTGTGTTGTTTTTAAAGATGTCCCTTTTGTAATTATTGATGGTATAAATAATCAAAGTGTCTTTTTCGCAAATTGGATTGGTATTCAATAATATCTGTCCTTTAGGCAAAGGATTGACAGCTATCATCAGGGTATCTGTTAAATGCTTACACCCATTTTGGTTCATGCCTTCAACTTGTATACTGATGCTTTCCATTAGTTGAATAACAGGATTGGTTTGAGTGGTATTAACAGCATAACTTTCATCATTTAATTTGATATGATACATGTCGGCACCACTGATGTTTAATTGAATGCTCTCGTTTTCGCAATAAGCCATTTTTCTATTTACAATGTTTAATAAAGTAACTGGCGCTTCTAAAACATTGGGCATCAGATGCAAAGTGTCTTTGCAATTATTATTGACATCCAACATCACAATTTCAATTTTATCTTGTGCTTGAAGCATATTGCTATAACTTAGATATTGAGCAAATGGCAGCATGATAACACCATTCATCTTAAGTTGATATTGATTGGCTGAGTTATTGAAAACCACTTCAATTTCCTTATCAGAACATAAATTGTTATTGCTTAAATTGGAAGTTACATCCATATTGGAGGCTTTGATGATATTGATGTCTGCATAGCCACTAATTGGCAAACTGATGCTGGCTGGATGGGTACTTCTCAATCTAATTTTAAATTGTCCTGCATTAGCCTGAGATGGTAAATGGAACAAAATACTATCCACTTGTTTACTACTTTCTATCTGACCAATAATGGTAGTTGAATCAAATTTTCCATCAGCATCACTCAATTCGATAAACACTTGGTTACTGTCTAACAAATGAATGTTACTATAATAAAACAAGGTGTTCCTTTCGTTGATACAACTCGATGCCTTCTTGATATTTACAAAACGCATTGGACTAACAATTTCTCCAACGGCATGATTCGTAATAACAGCATCCTCAAAATCAAAATAGATAGAAGCTCTGTTTTTAAATATTTGTTCAGTAGGGTGAATTGAATTTAAACCTACCGTAAAATTAAATGTTGCTATGCTATTATCGCCCGACAAACTTTTAAATGGTAAATTGATGTTATCGAATATAAAATGAATGATATTGCCTTCGATAATCGATGTACATGGATATTGACTGAAATTTAAATTAAAGACTGATAGGTTATGATATTTCAAATCAAGCGTATCCGTAACAATAACTCTCACAGCGGTGTCGTTTCCTTCATTCTGAAAGCTAATGGTGTAATTGATGGTTTTATCAAACAATGTTTTTTGAGTACCGTTTTCAATGGTTTTTTCATTAGGATCATAAGGCGCACCAACTATCACAAAGGTTTCGTTTGAATTATTAGATTTCAAAGAATCCATAGCGGTATTTAAACTATCAATAGTAGCCAAAACGGTAATCTTATCATTAGAAACAAAACTATCAGCATTTACTAAATAAGTAACCTTTATCATCCGATTAGACTGAGTCCCAATAGAATCGATAAACAATGTTTCGCTTTTACTGGTTAATGTATTCCAATTATTTTGATTGCTACTGTTCTTAAATAATTGAACGTTTAATGAAATGTTTTTACGGGTTTTATAACCATTATTTTTAATAGTGAAATAGACTGAAGTATTTGAACCTCTTCTGGCATTGGTATGTATGGTTTTGATACTTAAATCGGTATAATCTGGATTGATATTGATTCCAAAATCATTTTTCAAATAAGCTGAATCATTGATAGTTGTAATGTTTATCAAATTATTATTGGGACAAGTAACCTGATATTGACTTGTTATATTATTACATGATAATTGATATACACCAGCAGGTGCATAGATATAATACATGCCATCATCGTCTGATATGCCTACATATTCTTGGTTATTTGTAGATACTTTGATACCTTTTAGTGGAATATCGCCATCGTCAAATACACAATTGCTATTTTTGTCTTGATAAATCCTACCATGAATACCTGGCTTATTGATAAAACCAAATTCCAAATAATGGGTATCGTTATATTTGATATTTAACAAGGTGTCATGGGTAGTTACCAAAAACAATGGATTAGATGCTATGCCTATGGTATATTTTCCGTGTTCAAAACTATCCACAAAGGTTCCATTTTTACTTGTTCTTTTATAAAAAACAAAGTTTTCTTTTTTAAATTTAAGTTGATTGCTTGTGTAAGAATCTTCGTTATCTCTGATACCATTTTTATTAAAATCATAAAAAGTATTGATAACGACATATCCCATTGAATCTGGTTTTAAGATATCGAGTAAAACTGTTTTTGTAATACTTGATTTGAAATTACAACTGTTGTCGAAAGCTTTGAAAGTAATAGGCATTAGTGTGCCACTAATATTTTTATCATAATTTAGCGAATCGCTTATTTTCCAACAAAATTCGCCTGTTTTTCTTTTGGCATTTAAATCATTAATGGTAAATGTAGCACCTGGTGGCAGATTCAAAACTTCTAGTTTCGTAATAGAATCATAATAATCGTTAGAACCTGATATGGTATCAAATGTGTTTACATTGAAACATTGATTTTGGTTAACTTTAAATTGATACCTACTTTTTGAGATTAAAATTTGAGGGTTAAAATTAGGCAAACTGCTATGAACAAACATCGCTATATCTTTAACACAAGAACCCATTAAACGATAAACACCATTTTTATCTTTTCTGTATTCTGAAACCTCGATACAAACTATGGCTTCCTCATCACATCTAACTGGGGTATACACAATTCGACCAATAGCAGGGTCAAAATAAAAGCCTCGAGGTGGATTTAAATCGGGTTGTGGTGTACAGTTAACTACACCAGGATTTGGTGGACAATATGGCGTTACAGGTAAAGTTGGCTTATTGGGATTGTAATAGGTTACAGGTGTATTCCTTGCATTCATCGCAGCTACAAGTGTATATGACAACGAATCATAATCGGCATAATCAAAAGCAGAAAAAGTATTGTCGAAACCAATGTTGCACTTGATATTATGGGTATAATTATCACTGAATACAGCAGATGAATTTTGATAATTGGATAAACAGACATCCAACATACTTTCTACATAAATATCAGTTCTAGCTGGTCCAGGCTGTATTGACCCAGTTACTCTTCCATTATCATATACAGAAAAATAAACTTTACAAATATTTGAGTAATTTACTTGGTTATAGGGCGCTTTGTCTAAATCAACATAAGAAACAAATGTGTGTAATTCTAAACCATCTCCAGTATTATTGTTATTTTGAGGGTAACAAGGGCCACCACCAGAGTCTTTACAATTTTCAGAAACATCTTTTATGCTAGTACGCGTATAAGCAAGGTGGAAAGAATCTGTTCCTGCATACATCACGATAAGTGGTTTATTTAATGCTATGCCTTTGCAATCTCTTAAGATTTTAGTAGTTACTTCATACTTTTTATCGCCTAGCCATTTATAGTTGACTTCTCCTCCAGCAATATGATTTGCCAAAGAAACAAAAGCAGCCCCGATAAAAAAAAGATAAATAAATATTGTTTTGTATAGTAGATTTAAATGCACCGTTAATTCTAATTTTTTATAAGACACACGAAAATAGAAAAAAGTTGCTTATTAAATTCAATTATTATTTATAATTTTAAAAACAACTTAAAAAATTTACAACAATTTTATTAATTATTTGAATTTCAACATACAAAAATAATCTGACTGAGATATTTGTTTCCTTAATTTCCATTCATTTGGATATAAATTATTGATGCGATTGCCGGCAAACTTACCCAATCCAATGTTTATATGATTGTATTTTAAAACTACATATCCTTTTTGAGAACTCACCTTAGGAATAACTTGTTTGCCTAAATAAGACAATGACTCTTCATAGCTTAAATCAAGAGAATCAAATACTGTTGGGTTAAAGATTTGCGAAAACACCAATTTATCTGAAGGCAAAAGTAATGAGCCACTTAAATGACCAATCGAAGTGCCAATCTGATAGGTTTGTAAATGTCCTAAATTCAAATTATAAAATTCAAACACATGAGGCGAAATGGCTTTTATCTCATCTTTATGTTTGATCATGTAGTTTTCTGTTGATACTAATTTGGCATAGTCAGCTTGATATTTTTCCTTTTTTAATTCTTTTGTATTTTTCTTGCTATCACCTTGTTGAAAAGAGTCTTTCTTTTGTAAAAGTGCAATAAAAAAACCTTCACCTTTATGAATATGAGGCATGAATTGATGAGAGAATTTTGTTTCGCCATTTAATTCAAAAGCAATGGGTTCAAATCCTTGATTGATTAACATTTCAATCTGTTGTTCATTTTCGCCAGGGTTGTATGTACATGTGCTATATACGATAAAACCATTGGGTTTAACGCATTTGGATATTTCATTTAAAATCCTGTTTTGTCTTAGTTCACATGTGCGAACATTATCCTCATTCCATTGCTCAATAGCACTTATGTCTTTTCGAAATAATCCTTCACCACTGCATGGAGCATCAACAACAACGATGTCAAATATTTCTCCTAATTCGCCAAAATCTTTACTATCACTACTTGTTATGATTACGTTTGGATAGCCCCATTTATTGAGATTTTCCATCAAAATATTCACCCGAGCATGAATCACTTCATTGCTTACTAATAAATCATTCTCAGATAAAAGCGAAGTAATATGTGTAGATTTTCCACCTGGAGCAGCACATAAATCTAAAACACACAAAGGCGTTTGTTGTATGGATTTAATTTTATTGAATGCTTTTTCTAAAGACATACTCGAAGCCTCTTGAACATAATATGCACCTGCATGCCACAATGGATCGGCAGCAAACAAAGGTCGTTCGGGTAAATAATACCCATTATCGCACCAAGCAATTTTTTCCAATTTAGGAGAAAAATCGAGCTTCTTGGTATTTATTCTGATTGAAGTTGGGGTAATTTCTTGAAGTGCATTTAAAAAACTTTGATATGCCTCTTCACCCAATTGCTTGTATAATCTTTCTTTGAATGGGTCAGGATACATGTTTTATCTGCGTGTTAAAGTAATACCTAAAAGAATCAAACCCATGCCCCCAACTTGAAACCAACCAATGGGTTCACCATCAATCACGCCCCAAAAATATGCAAAAATTGGAATTAAATAAGTGACAGAAGCCGCAAACAATGCCGTAGATTTTTTAACTAACATGTTAAAAACTATCAATGAAATGGCTGATCCCAAAACCCCCAAAATTAATATATACAAAAGTGGACCCATTGCTTCAGATGATTGAGCAATTTGCCAAGTATTGGTTTGTATAGCAATGAATAATGCAGGAACAGAAATGATGGTTAAAGGCACCATGCTATTCACAATGGCAGACAGATGATGAAGTTTAGATTTAATGATATTGACATTAATGCCATAAAGCAATGCTGCTAATATCACTTTTAAACAGGGAAATATATATTCAGAATAAAACGAAAAACCTGTTTTGCTTTTAGAAAAAATTAACAATAATGAACCAATCAATCCCACTAAAATACCAACACCTTGACTAATTTTAAACTGTTGTGAAAAAATAGCAACGCCTGCTAACAAGGCAAAAAAGGGTGTCATGGCATTTAATGCACCTGACAAAGAACTAGGCATTTCTGCCCCAGCGCTAGCAAATAAAAATGCGGGTATAAAATTTCCAAGAAGTCCTGATAATGAGAGAAAAAGCCAATCTTTTTGTTTTAGTTTTTTATACTCTCTCAAAAAGAAAAACACACCAACACTACCTGCAAAAACCAAACGAAGAGATGCAACCTGAAGTGGTGAAAATACAATTAAGCCTTTTTTCATCAGAATAAAAGAACTACCCCATACAAAGCCTAAGAAAAGGAGAATAAAAAAAGTTTTAACATCAATTTTCACGGGTGCAAAAGTAGTTTATTTAAGTGTAATGCTTTGCTTGAATTAAAAAAGTGTTTGCTTGTTTTTGGCACCTATGTTTTTTTAAGTATATCGAAGCATAATTCTGGGTCAATTTCTAAAAAGTTGGTCGATTTCGTTTTATATAACAATGAAGCACACTTGATGCTTAAGTGTTTCATTAATAACTGATAACTATATACATTGCTTTGTCATATTTTTGAAAAACATCTCTAATCAATGTTAACAACAAACTCTAATATATCACTTGGCTGACAATCCAATGCTTTGCAAATGGATTCTAAAGTAGAAAAACGAATAGCTTTAGCTTTATTGGTTTTTAAAATACTCAAATTACTCATCGTGATACCCGTGAGTTCACACAATTGCGAAAGGCTCATTTTGCGCTTGGCTAAAATTACATCTAGGTTAACAATAATTGGCATATTATACGGTTAGTTCTTGTTCTTGCTCAATTTGATGGGCCTTTTTGTAGGCTAATGCTATCACTTTTAATAATCCAGCAATTAAAATTAATAAAAGGTAGCCGGTAAAAAACTCATAACTATAGGTTAATAAATTAATGTATTTATCAAGCATCTTGCCAATAATAATGGAAATGTTCATTAAACCAAAGAATTTAAAAACTGCAATTCCCCAAATAATATTGGCCGAAGACAAAAGTCTTTTGCTGTTTTTATTATAAAATGTTAGGCTGTCATCTTGTGTTACGGCAAACATATATAAATTGAAAAACACTATGAGCCAAGCAATAGTAATAAGCAAGTAATAAAAGGTAAAAAACAAAAGCGTGTATTTGCTTTTGAGATTATCTTCCAAATTAAATTTCTTTCCAAGAATATTTTGTTTAGAATCGTAAAATTCATCCATGAAATACAATTCACGATAAGATTGATTGCCATTGATTGAATCTGAAGTATAAACGTGGTCTAAAAAAACTTTGTCAAAAATCTCTATTCTTTCAATGTAGTTGTCATATTCAATCGAAATTTTTTGTTGAGTAAATGGCAATAAAGTTCTATAAATCATTACGCCACCATATACAGCAAAACCAACTGCTGAAAATAAAATTGTCATCAATAAAGTGTTTGATATTTCTATAATATTTTTAGGCTTAAACATTTCACAAAGATAAAAAGTTTATTGAAAAGCAATAATTATTAATTGATTATCAATAAATAATTATAAACTACCCTTTAACAACTTCCTATCCTGATAATTATTATACTGCTGTTTCTTATGTGCTAGAATTGCTTCCATTTTATTAGTGTTTGTATAGTTTTCGGGATGGTATAAATGGTATTGAATGGCGTGATTTTTTATTTGAAATGTTTTAACTCCAAATTGTTCCAAACGCCAATTGATGTCAGTGTCTTCTCCTATGCCTGGTTCTTCATATTTTTCATCAAAACCGCCCACTATTTCTATATCATCTTTAAAAATACTCCAATTGCAGCCCCATAGTCCACTTTTTGATTTTGGTTTAACAAATGGCAAATAAATAGCGGCATCAAGACGTTTACTTTTCGATAATACAATATTTAATATATTCAGTTTTTGCAATGAATTTTCTTGAATAAGTTTATCAGAAATTGATTTAGAAAGCATCACCCTTCTGCCAAAAAGAACTTGCTTAGGTTTCTTAAATTTAAGATGTGATTTTATAAAATGCTTATGAAGAATACAGTCTCCATCAATAAAAATTAAATAGGGTGAAGTAGCTACTCTGATAGCGGAATTTAAAATTCTACACTTTCTAAATTTTAAGTCTTCTTGCTGAATGTGCTTAATTGTAATATTGGAAGTAGGCTCAAAATGTTCAACTACTTTTTTCATCTCTTGACTATCATTATCTTCAGCAATAATAATTTCAATTGGACCATTAAAAGATTGAAGATTTATGCTTTTCAGGATTAATAGTAAAGCTTGTGTGTTTTTATAAACTGATATTATCAAACTCACTAATGGCATTGTAGAATTAGTGGCAATAATAATTTAAATTTAAACATTAGACAATGAAAGATTTTGAATTTGAATTTAATTTTCTTTCAATAAAAAAGCCTAAAGACAATTAAATCTTTAGGCTTTTAATTTCCTAGGACAAAACCAAGGTTAATTTTTATTGCATTAAATGTAATTCTGACTTATCAGTTCCAAAACTGTATTCAAGCCACATTTCTTTGTTAGTTAATCTTAGAATTTTCATTGTGATAGAAATTCCAAAAGATTTTTCAGAAATAATTATATTTTCTTTCTTGCTATCAAATACCCAAGTTCCTGATTCTGTAGAATTTCCTGGATCTTGAATTTCATATGTGCCATCTTTTTTAAACACCCATGTGTCATCTTTGTCATCAGGAGTTAATGGCAAATCTTGTCCATTTTCAATTTGTTTCTCTACTTTCCATTCACCTGCAACTCTTGCTGTTTTTGATCTAAGTGAAAAACCTGGACCATCTTCATACTTTTTGCAAGAGCTAAAAACGAACATCAAGCAAACTAGTGGAAATAATAATTTTTTCATATGTAATTGTATTATAAAATATTTCTACAAGAATAAAATATTTTTTTTGTTTAAAAAAATTATTTTTGCAACCAAAAAAATTATCATATTACAATGATAATCATACATATTAATTGTATAATTTGAAATCCAATTTCAAAGTGAATTTAGATTTTCAAAAACTAAATGCAAACAAAATCAATAGTTTTTAAGCAATTTACAATTATTGGTCAAACCAATACCTTTTCTTATCTACTTTTAAACTTTGTAAGATGCTGCTATTTGCTTTGATAGAAAACATAAAACTTTTTCTTAACCCATCTGGTATCCATGAGAAATTGAGCGCCCAACAATGTAACAATCTGCTTACTTCAAATTGGGTGTAGGCAATTTTCTTTTGTTCGAAATCATAACCTGAATTGCAACCCACTTTCCATTTAGGTGTAATGTTTATATCGCCATTAAAACTCATGGTTTGGAAATAGCGTGTTTTGTAATCTACTCTTGAATAGTTCAAAGAATAATTAAAATTTAAACTCCATTCTCTATCAAAATTAACATATCCACCTGGAAAATTCAACATTTCATTATATTCATCAGCATCTTGTTGCGACTTTATTTTACCAGTGGTATCCAATGATTTTTTAGTTTTAAACATATCTGCATTGATACCTGAGGCCAAAGAAACCTGAGCTCTGTCCCAAGTACCTATTCTTCTGCTTTTAGTAAATTCTAATTTATTTATATAAATATTACCTTCTTTAGCATAGGGATTTAAATTAGCATTAGCATTTAAATTAATATGGTTGAATAATTTTGTAAAACCATTAACTGATATATTGGATAGTTTCATAGAGTCAGCTAAAAAATTGTAATTTCCATTAATACTGATATTTTCAATCCAAGATTTGTTTTCATATACAGCAGAAGTATCTGTTTGTTTTAAGACTTTTGCTTGTAAATTGTTGATGATAGAGAAATTGAGCAATCCACTAGCGCCTTTATTTGGACCACCTTTGATGCCTTGTTCATAGATTGAATAGTTTAATATATTTTTTCCTGTTGAATCGGTTTGCACATTTTTGTAGTACCCAAATTTCTCTTGACTATAATCGGGTCTATAACTTGCGCCAATACTTGGTGTGATGGTATGTCTAACGGCTTTTATCTTTTTAGATGCAAATTGATAAGTTCCAAAAATCTGTGTACTGATGTTAGCCGCAGCGCTGTAGTCGCTCGAACGACTGAAGGCATTGTTATAAATAGTATCGATTTTATTTTCAGTTGCATTCCATGTTTTTTCGATGGTTTTAAAATACCAGAATTCTCTGTAAGCAACCGTGGGGGTGAATGAAAAATGTTGTTTGAAAAATTTATAGGACCCCAATGTAATGGGCAATGTATGAACAATACCTTGTCTGAATTGATCTGAAGGATTAAGCACTGGTGGGTTATTAACCGAAAACCCTGGAATAAAACCTTCAAAAGGTTTGCCAGAAAAGAAAATACTGTCTTTTGTATCAATTCTATTTTCCATTTCCAATTGATAACTAACGCCAAAATCTTTGTACCATTTGTATTTACCTAACACATCTGGTTTAGAAAATGGTGTTATCCTTTGAACGTTGACAGTAACATTAGGCAAAGACATACTAAAAGATTTAGTTTGTGTATTTTGTCTGTGAATAATACCACTTACTAAGTTCACTTTGTTATTAAACAACATCTTGGAATAAGATACAGAGGAACCAAATTCGTTGGTAACAATAGCAGTTGCATCTCTTGAGTTTAATTGAGCTGCATTATTTTTTTGAACATTCACATTAGCGCTAAATGTTGACCCAGGTTTAGCTTTAGGGTCTTGGTTGTGCATCCATTTGAAACCAAAGGTTTTGGTGTTTTTTTGTTTAAATAAAGGGTCTTCTCTTTCTGCATTAAAATATTTTGCACTTTCAATTTGGAAATTGCCATTGTATTTATAACGTTTGATATAACGTGTATTAGAAGCCAAACGCCAACTGCCTCTGAAATAAATATCACCAGTAAAACTCTGATCCATGTTATCGTTTATTGCTAAATGGTAACCAATATTTCTTAAAAAAGGACCAAAGTTTCCACTCAAACCATATTCAAAAGGTATTAAACCAGATTTTTTATCTTTTTTAGTTGGAAACATTCCAAAAGGAATTAGCAATGGTGTTGGAATATCTTCGATAACAAGATTTGAGGGTCCAAAAATGATTTTTTTATCAGGAATAATTTTTAGTTTGCGAGCCTTTAAATAAAAATGCGGATGCTCTAAATTATCGCATGTTGTGTATTTGCCCTCATCACTATAAATACTTTTATCATCATCTCTCAATACCTTATTGCAATGAATGTATCCATCTCCTTCTTTCATTGTAATACCATAAGTTCTGCCTCTTTTGGTATTGAAATTATAAATCATGGTATCAGCTTCTGTATCTCTCTCGCCATCATTGAGTAAAGGTCTGCCTATGTATCTTCCATTGCTATCTAAAACACCCTTAGCATAAAGTTCTCTTTTGCCAAAATCTACAATAATAATGGCAGCTTTTAAATCCAAACCATCGTATTTAACAGCAGCGTTGCCATATAAATAAGCACGTTTTTCTTTGATATTAAAAATACATGAATCATCCGATTGATAATCAATGATATCTTCGATGGCATCTTTAGATATTTTAAAAGTATCATTAGATTTTTGGGGAATTGAGTCAGAAGGAAAAACTTGTAATGCGGAAGTGTCGACATCAGACTTTTGAGAAAAAACTTCAGAACTGTACAAAAAGAAGCACGATAATTGTATTATCCACAATAAGCGATGGAGATGTTTAGTTGTAAAAATGTGATTAAACAAAATACTATTGCGAAATTTGCACAAAACTAATTCAAAAACATGAACCAATGGACAGATGAATAAAAAAATAATTCCCATAGCGCTAATATTTACTTTTTGGGTTACGTCATCATTCATTGGCGATGAAAATGAGTTTGATATTGTAGTGATAGATGCTGGACATGGAGGGCATGACCCAGGTTGCAATGGTGGACATAGTAATGAAAAAGAAGTAACTTTGTCTGTTGCCTTAAAATTAGGCAAAATGATAGAGGATAGCCTCAAGGATATTAAAGTGGTGTATACTCGTAAAACAGACAAATTCATAGAATTAAGCGAACGAAGTAATATTGCTAACAAAAACAATGCCGACCTTTTTATAAGTATACACTGCAACGCAAATGATAACAAAGAAGCCCATGGAACTGAGACTTATATCATGGGTTTGCATAAATCAGAAAGTAATTTAATGGTGTCAAAAAGAGAGAATAGTGTAATCACTTTAGAAAAAGATTACCAAAATAATAAGGCATACGAAGGATTCGACCCTAATTCTCCTGTTGGACACATTATTTTCTCATTAATGCAAAATGCATATATTTCTCAAAGTGCAAAATTTGCTGGGCATGTTGAAACAGAATTCCAAAAAAATACGCCTTTAAAAAGCAGAGGAGTAAAACAAGCTGGTTTTTTGGTGTTATGGAAAACAGCCATGCCGGGTGTACTGATAGAAACAGGTTTTTTAACCAATGAAAACGATAGAAAAACTCTTGCTAAAGATAGTGGGCAAACTATCATGGCAAAGTCTATTTTTAATGCTTTAAAAAAATATAAAGAAAACGTAAAGCCTAAATAATTACTAAGTAAAAACTTAATAATTGTAATGCAAAACTATTCCCTAAAAGCAATTTACTGATTAAATTACCCCATTGGAAAATTGTTCCATTTATCTCAATCTTAAGCTTGCTTTTTTTCTAAATCAAAGATAGAAAAATCCAAACAGTAAAATTTTGAAACGTAATCAAGATTTACTTCCTTAACCGATAGTTTCCTTCCTGTTTCGTCTTCTAAAACTTCTACAAAGTAATTGTTGATAGAATAAAGTTTTAATAGAAGCTTCTTTGAAAGCTCTTTGGTGCATACAACTACAGATTTTAAATCTAGGATTTTAATTTTCCCTTTTTCTGTAAAATGGCTGAATTCAATTTGTTTGATGTTCATAAAATTTGTGATTTTGTGGTTTATGTGATTTTGTGATTTTGTTTGTTTGTTATTTGAATTGATTCTATTACTGAAGCATTGTAATTATCTTCTGATTGCATATAAGCTACAGTTGGATATGCCTTAGAACCAAATCTTTTTTTCTCTAGCGATGCTGTAAAGCCTAAATTAACACTTTTACAACCAATGGCTTTAGCTCTTTTTATAACATGATATAAGGCTTGACGATAAAGACTAAAATCTGCTACGAAAGTTTTATCTATACCAATAAACATAGCATTATATACATTACCTGAAACATAATTAAATACTACAGCTACTTCATCCAAGCTATCTGCAAGTTTTAATGATAATATTTCCCAGTTTTTGAATTGATGTATTTGTTGAAATAATTTATCTGGCAAATCAAAAGTATTTAGTTTCAGGCTATTGTTCTTGATTTGTTGATAAAGAGTTTTCCAATGATTTATTTGATCTTCATTGGGCTGAGTTACTATCTCACAAACTATTTTATCGGCATACCTTAAAACTTCAGCTCTGAAATGTTCTCTATATTTCTTAGGAAGTGTCATGCTAAATTCATAATCATCATTCCAATCCAGTGTTTCAATTACATTACGTTCGGGCATTACTGTTTTGAAGTAACCGTTTTCGAGCATAAACTTATCCATTTCTTGGTTATTGTCTTCAAAGTCTCTCAACATAAGAGTTGCTGCATTATGTTTTTTAAGTAATAGTGAAGTGATATTAAACATTTCTTGAATGGCTATATTAACTTGAGAATGTTTTTCATTGATATAAATATGTTGCCCTTCTGTTAAAAGTGAGCCAGCCATAACCATTTTGGATGTTAAATAATAGGGATCTTCTTTAAGCCTTATTTCTTCAATTTGTTTTGAAATCTCTTCATGTGAAAGCATATCATCTTTACTGATAGAGGTTGTAAAAAAGGTTGCTAAAACAATTTCATTATGATTGTCCTTGATTATTAAATAATCAAAATCCCAATTATTCTCTGGTAAAAGATTATTTTTAAAAGCACTTTCTAAAAATAATAAGCCATCATAATCAAAGCTGCCTTTGCCTTCAAATATTTTATTCCACTCTGATTTATTTATTTCACTAATGGTTTCGTATTGCAGAACCTTTAAATCAGATTGTGTTAAAATTTTATCAACATCAGCTTTAAGTTTTAAACTCTCAGGCGAATCTATACCAAATGCTTTATAAATTTTATCAACTGTATAATTATTTTCTTCTAAAATGCGGTTGAAATGAAAACTCATTGAATTTATCATTTGTTCGATTTGTTCGAAAGTATGTAATCTAGTTATAGTAAATCTTACTCCAGTATTTTTCATTGGCACAGCAGGAAAAGCGCCAAGATTGGTATAAAATCCTTCGTCTAACAGTGCTTTAATTAATTGATATCCAATTTTATGAAGACCTACTCCTATAAAAAACACTGGAGAATTTAAGTCCTTAATTAAAGGGAGTTTGGCATTTTTAATTAACAAATTAGCATATTTAATATTGTCATGCAAATCGTTTTGCATTTCTTTAATCTCTTTCGAAAGATGAATATCTGCTGCTGCTATTGCAGCCCCCAAAGCTGCGGGTTGCATAGGTCCTGAGGTAATCATTGGCCCACCACAAGTCCTAACATAATTAGCCAATTCAGCATTAGAAAACACCATAACAGCACCACCTGTAGCAAATGCTTTAGCTAAACTGATGGCTAAAATCATTCTATCATGCATCTTTCTCTTATTCAACACATAGCCTCTACCATGCTTACCATAACAACTCATACCATGCGCGTCATCTACGTAATAATGAAATTTTTCATACTTATCAAGTAACTGATAAATTTTATTAACAGGAGAACCATCTCCATACATTGAGTATATTCCGTCCGCTAAATACCATACTTTATCGTATTTTTTACTCAGTTCAATAATTCTCTCTTCCAATAAATCAATTCTGTTATGTCTAATTAATTCTACAAAAATACCTTTAGGCTTAAGTAATTGAGCCGCTGTTTGGACAGAATTATGCACTTGATGGTCTAAAATAACTGCATCATTCTCAGATATTACAACTGGAAGGGTTGCTATATGCCCTAATGTAGTAGTAGGAGCTACCATACAAAAAGCATCAAATATTTGATTAAATTTAGATTCTAATAATCTGTAGTGATATGATGATAAATAAGCTCTTGATGCCGAAAATTGTGTACCATAATTTCTGATGGCTTTTGAAGCCCCTTCCTTCAGTCTTTCATCAAATTCTAGTCCTAAATAACTACATGAACTGAAGTTAACTGCCTTGATACCATTGATAGTAATATAATTACCTTGAAGAACCTCATCCGAAACATCAAGGTGTAGAATGCCACTGTTTTTACCATCGGTAATCACATTAAAAACTATATTCAGTAAATTATTCATTTATTTTGGTGCTTATTTGTTAATATTAATTTATATTGTTTATTTGAAATATTTATTAATATTGCAAACATGATTCATTTATTTCTAAATAAAAATAAGAGGATAAACCCAATTGTTGATAAGTACATGTACCCATATAACAAAAGTGAATAGTATATTATACTTAAGTTTAACTAAATTAAAAAAATATAATGGTAACAAAGTTCGAGAATAAAATTATCAAAATGGAAATCATTGATGATATAATGCACGCTACGTATAAAAAAGGGATGAAAATTACGTTACCCGATGCACAAAATATCGTGAATGAAAGAATCAATTTGTTGGGTGGCAAAATTTTACCAACAATTGTATTTGATGGTGGGGTTGTTCGTTTAGATAAAGCAGCCCGAGATTTCTTTTCATCAGATGAAGGTACTCAGGGCATAAAATGTGTTGCCATTGTGCAGTCATCCATGTTCAGCAAAATGTTGGTAAATTTTTTCCTTAAAATTACCAAACCGAAAATCAAAGTTAAAGCATTTGATAATTCAAAAGATGCTATAACATGGTTAAACACTCAGAAATCTAATAGTTTCTAAACTTAAATTTGAACTTCTTGAAATCGCCATTAAAAAACATAGAAAGCAGATTAAGTAAAATTGACAATGTTTTATTGTCATACTCAAACGGAGATTTTACAAAACAATTAACTTTGTCTTCAGAGTTAGATCCTATAGATATTATTATGTCAGGCATCAATATGCTTGGTGAAGAATTAAGAGATGTTTCCATATCAAAAAACTTCTTTAATGCAGCTTTTAATTCTGTTACTGATAGTTTAATTGTTATCAATGCTCAAGGTGAAATATTAGATTATAATAATAGTTTTATGTCTATATTGGAATATCAATACATTGATCTTAAAGGTAAGTTAATAACCGAAATTGTCAAAATTGATAATCTTTCACAACAATTAAAAAAAATAGATAAAGATCTAAATGTTCACACCTATCAATCTGAAATTATTACTGAAAATCGCACAATTGTTGTAGAATGCAGTTTGTCTTCTGTTGACCCTGACAAAAAACTATATCTCATAAAACTGCAAGATTTAACAGATAAAATCAATGAAGAAGCACGCAGAATTGCAACAATTATTAAAACCCAAGAAGAGGAAAGAAATAGGGTTGCTTCAGATTTACACGATAGTGTAGGTCAACAAATTTCAGCACTTAAATTTTTCATAAATGCAATTCAAAGTCAAAAAGACGAAAAAGTAAAAGGTGAATTATTCAAAAAAACTCAAAAAATAATTAATGGTGTTGCTGATGAAATTAGAAATATTTGTTTTCAGTTGATGCCAAGATCTATCGAAAGATTTGGCTTAATTAAAACAGTTGAACAATTGGCAGACCTCATTCAATTTAGCACTCAAATTACATTTAACCTTAATTTACAAACTAAAGAAATTCGTTTAGATTCAAATTTAGCTATGTCTGTGTATCGAATAGTTCAAGAGTTTATTAACAATTCTGTTAAGCACTCTAGATGTAATCAAATAGACATTGAAATTAAAATCGAAAAACAATCATTGTTTATAAAAATGTCTGATGATGGTATTGGGTTTGATATGGAAAATTTGATTAAAGGAAATGGTCTAGATAACATGAATTTAAGAGTGAATTACCTGAAAGGAGATATCAAATTAGTGTCACAAAAAAAGAAAGGTGTTTTACTAGAAATAAATATACCTTTGCAATAAAATATAAATAAATATGAATAAACCTATAAGAATATTAATAGTTGATGATTTTGAAATGATTCGTGATGGTTTAAGAACTATGCTTGAACTAGAGAGTGGAATTAACACATACAAAGTTTTTGATACTGATAAATTAGATGTTGCTATTAAAACGGTAAGAAAAGAATCCATAGATGTTGCTTTAGTTGACTATCAATTAGTTGATTTAGATGGAGCTTTGGTTACCTCTGAGTTAAAAAAAGTAAATCCAGATATCAAGGTTATTGCCATATCAAATTACAATGAATTAAATTATATTCAAGATATGATTACTGCAGGGGCTAATGGATATGTTCTAAAAAATGTATCTTCTGAAGAACTAATATCTGGGATTGATAAAGTAAGAAAAGGAGGCGTTATTTTTTCTCCTGAAGTTTCTCAATTAATGACTTACCAATATTATAAACATCTTACTTCAAAACCCACAGAATTTAATCTAACTGTAAATAAAGATGCAAGATTAGTTCATGTACTTTCAAATAGAGAAAAAGAAATTCTTACTATGATTGCTCAAGAAATGACGAATGATGAAATTGCGAAAAAATTGAGCTTAAGTAAAAGAACGGTAGATAATCACAGACAAAATATTCTAAACAAACTAGAAGTTAAAAACTCTATGGGTTTAATGATGCTCGCCATCAAAGGTGGCTTAATTGATATTAGTTAATTTAAAAAGATTGCTTGCCATGAGGTGGTTTTTATCTTTTTTCATTTTCTTTGTATTCAATATTGCATTCGCTCAAAAAGAATACGGGATTTTAAATAGACATATTTATCTAAAAAATCAAGTAGTATCAGGTCTTACTTTTTGTGGCTTTTTTAATTCCGAAAATGTTTATGTCGTTTTAGACAAAAACAAATTTAATCAGAATGATTTAAGACTTAATATTACACCATTAAAGCCAATTCTTAAACTTGATTTGCTATGGCAAGAAAATAAATCAGATTTACAAAAAGTAAATATTTACTGTTATGAAAATAATTATTTAGACACCGTCATTAATTGGTTAATATCACAAAACAACAAAGGCATCTATTATAAAAGGTTGTCTTTTAATGCTGTTAGTGCTACAATTTCATTCAATGATATTAATTTATTGTCAAATTTAGATGGCGTAAAGAGAATATCTATTTCGGCACCTCAAAATCAAGAGATTAATCAAGTAGAACGAACAAACCACAGAATCAATCAATTTGGCAAAAATTATCCTGAATTAGATTCAAATAGTTTAACAGGAAATGGTGTTATTATTGGCGAATGGGATGCCGGTGGTGTAGGCAACCATATTGATATAAACTCACATTTTAAAGTTATTAAATCAGCTGGCATTAGTCAGCATGCAACTCATGTTGGAGGTACAATGTCTGGCAGAGGCAATCTCAGTCCATTGTATAGAGGAATGGCTCCCAATGCCATGGTATTTAGTTGGGATTTTATGGGTGATATTCCTTTAGAAATGGATACCAATAAATTAAAATTAAATTATAGACTTACACAAAATTCCTATGGTTATTGGACTAGCAATTGTATTGATTTTGCAAATTATGATGCTATAAGCAATGAAATGGATATATTGTCTAATAAATACGAAGACCTTCTCCACGTTTATGCGGCTGGAAATTCCAGAACTATGAACTGTATTTCTGGTGGATATGGCACTATTTTATCTGGCTTCCAAAGCGCTAAAAACACAATATCTGTTGCAGCAGTTGATAGATTTGACAATGAAGCCAATTTTAGCAGTGCTGGACCTACAAAAGATGGCAGAATGAAACCTGAAATTTCGGCAGTAGGAGTTAATGTAATTAGCACAGGTCATTCAAATGTGTATTACAATTCAAGCGGCACATCTATGGCTACACCAGGTGCAACAGGTGTATTTGCATTGATGTACGAAAAATTTTTTAAAATCAATGGATTCTATCCAACCAATTATTTAGCAAAAAATATTTTAGCCAACTCAGCAGATGATGTAGGTAATGCTGGACCAGATTTTAAACATGGATTTGGCAGAATTAATGGCAGAATTGCCTGTCAACTTATAGATTCTAATTTTTGGAAACTAGATAGTTTATCAAACAATCAATATTATTGGGATTCTATTATAATTCCTAGTGGTTTAAATCAACTAAAAGTTATGTTAACTTGGAACGATCCAGAAGTTAGCCCAAATACTAATCCAACTTTAGTAAATGATTTAGATTTAACAATCATAGATCCCAATGGCAATACAATACTACCTTGGGTTTGTAATCCATCTATTCCCAATAATTTAGCAACAAGAAAAAGAGATAGTTTAAACAATATTGAACAAGTCAGTATTTTAAATCCTAGCTCTGGTAAATATTATTTTAAAGTATATGGCAAAAATATCACAGGTAATCAAGATTTTGCATTAACCTATTTCAAAGAAAATAAGGCCATTAATGTTGTTTATCCAAATGGTGGCGAACGCATGTCTCCTCCTTCTAATACTGCCAACGCACAAATCATTAGGTGGGACGCAAAAGGTATTACTGGCACATTCACTGTTCAGTTTTCTATAGATAGTGGCTCTTCGTGGACAACTTTAGCTAGTAACATAGCTAACAATATCAACTATTATACTTGGCAAAATTTATCTGACACAGTATCTACTTCAAAAGCTTTAATAAAAGTATCTGCCAATGGCAATGAAGATGTTTCGGACCAAAATTTTCACATTACTTCGGGCATTTTACTTACAAATATTCAAACAACTCTTTGTAAAAGTCAAGTTTTTTTAAGGTGGAAAAAAACAAAACAAACTAAACAATATCACATTGCTCAGTTAATAAACGGGAAAATGGAAAGGATTGGATCAACGCATGATACATCTTTTTTAATTAAAAATTTAGACAATCAATCTACACAATGGTTTGCCTTAACTCGCGAAGATTTAAATGGGGCAATAAGCCAACGGTCTACTGCATTTTCTGCTAAACCAGATTCAACCAATTTACCCCCTTCCCTAACTTTAGATTTACGTGATACTGCTTTATGTTTTAATCAATCTTATTCTGCAATTTCAAAAGCTGTTGGGTCTCTTACTATCAATAGCATTTGGCAATTCAGTACCGACAGTCAAAATACTTGGAACACCATTAACGATAACAATGATTCAATTTATCTAAAAAATTATACCAATGCCAATCAATTTCATATTAGAAGGCAATATACCAACAATTGCTTAGCACCTGTCTACTCTCATTCCGCTTATTATCAAATAGATACGCCATTAAATATCACTTTCAAGGAATTAGATACTACTGTTTGTTTTCAATCTTTATGGAGAGATTCTGTAAGTTTTAAAAGTGTTACCAAACCTTTTGTTACTTGGTATAGAGATTCATTCAACCAAACTAAAATTATTCAAAGTGGAGAATACTACAGTGTATTAACTTCTATCACTTACCCGCAATCTATTTGGTTAGAAATAAGTAATTTTTGCGAAACAAAACAAACCAAAGATTTGTCTAAATCATTTAGAAGGAATGGTCTAAACACTTATTTATTGCATCCAAAACCAGAAATTCAAATACCAGATATTATTGATGCATGTATTGGTGAAATTTTAAATATTAATCCGATTTTACTTGGTGGAAAACCGGGGCAACAAGTGCTCATTATTCAAACAGAAGACAGTCTTGTTCAAGCAAATAATTTATGGTTAAAAATCATAAAAGATCAAACCGTTTCATTTAAATATTTTGATGATTGTTATCCTGATACGATTTACAAGACCATCCAAATTAAAATGAGAAACCCTCTAAGTCTAAATCTACTTCAAGATTCAACTATTTGCTACAATGGTACTGCCAAATTTAATACAATTGCAAGTGGAGGGAATAAACCTTATATCTTCACTTGGAGTGACATTGGTATTGGTTCATCTTCTAGATGGATAAATGGCTTAAAAAATACACAAACTTTCATTTTGGAATTGAGTGATAATTGCACAGAAAAAAAAGTATATGATACTGTTACTATTCAAGTAAAACCACCTTTATCAGTTAACTTAAGTTCTAGTAATGACACACTGTGTTATGGCAATACATTAAATCTAAACGCTATGCCCTCTGGCGGAGATACAAGTAGTTATATGCCACTTTGGCAAAATTCCACTATCAATGATTTTGTTTCCAATACCCCTGTTTATAATTCATCATATCTTAAATTCCGTTTAAGCGATGGTTGTAGTCCCGATGTAGTGGATTCCATCTATGTATTTGTATGGGACAAACCATCTATCAAAATAACGCCAATGGACACCTTGTGTCATAATAAAAATATTACATTAAATGCTACAATCAGTGGCGGGTTACCCAATAAAACCTCTGTGTATTGGTATCCACTGAACAAAAGCGGACAAAATATAACTTACACACCAACTTCATCTCAAAATATCATTGCACAAATTTCAGATGCTTGTTCATTGCCTGATGTATATGATACACTATGGGTTCCTGTATACGAACCTTTGCAATTAATAAACATAAAAGACACCAACACTTGCTTTGGCAAACCAATCTCTTTAAAAATATCATCAAAAGGTGGTAAAACCAATACTGTTCAATATTTTTGGGGTCAAGAAAATAAACAAACTACATCATTAGACTCATTTTCAAGTCAATCTTATCTATATCAAATCAAAGATGCTTGTTTAGATAGTTTGAGTGCAAATGTTTTAGTGAATGTATCGCCTAAGCTACAAATAAGCCCCTCTCTAATTCACAAATGCAGTTACAATGATTTAATTATTGAATTTAATGTCAACACTTCTTTACCTTACTCAATGAAATGGGATAAATTGGCTGATGGCAATATTCAATTCTTTTCAAATAAAAACACCGAATTCTATAGAGTTAATATTCAAGATGGATGCAGTGATACATCTTGGCAAAATATTGAAGTTAGAGTTACTGATTTTTCAAATAACGACCTAAAAATTGACCAAGTTTTTAACAAACAAGTTCAAGTAGATTTTACAGACATCATTGAAACCAATAACATCATACAATATTGGAACAACCAAGAGCTTGAAATGAGTTCCGATGAAAAACAATATACCTATCAGGATTTTGGACAATACAAAATATGCAGAATAGCGGCTGATTATCATGGTTGTTTTGATACTATTTGCATCTATTACGATAATAGCAATCCAGCTGGCTTCAAACAATTTATTGTTCAATTATTCCCAAATCCGATAAATGATATTTTATCCTTTCAACTCAATCAATTGTGTAAAGATCTAAAAATTGAAATTATAGATGCCATTGGCAAAACTATTTTTAATGACCATCAAGTATACCCAGGCATCTTAGATTTTAAAATCCCTTTTCAATCTTTCAGCCATGGTGTATATTTTTTACGTCTAAACATCAATGGGGAGCTAAAGACTTTTAAATTTGTCAAATAAACTTAACATATTAAACACAATAGTTTATTTTTGTCTTGATGCTAATTCTTAAAAATATATTAACTGGTTCCACTTTAATTTACCTAATTATTATTGCAACTAATATTGTCAATGCTCAAAATTCTAATTACAGAACTCAAGAGAAAAAAGACACTATTATTCTTTATTCTGATTCTATTGTTGGTGAAAATTTAAATGATAGTCAAATACAATTTATGACCAATTTATGGCTAAAAAATGATTTAACAATTACGGTTTCTCCAAATCCTGTTAAATCTAAATTTAATATTCAAACAGAAAGTCTACATCCTTATCTAAAATCAAGTAATGAAATGGTTATAGAATTGTATCATGCAACTGGTCAATTACTTAGAACACAATCCATCCGTGCAAATGATAAACTTGAATTTGAAATCCCTAAAAATTATCCTTCTAGTTTTTTGATTTATAAAATCGTATTAAATAATGCTTTAAGAACAGGTAAGATTGAAGTTATCAAATAAATAATTCGGTTATATCTCATGTTGTGTTTTTTGGTTTTGAAAAAGCAATGTCATCATGGAATAATTGAAAACGTTTCAAAAGTATCAACATAGATAATAGAATTGATATTGAGAGCAGATTTTTATTTTGAAAAATTGCGAGAAATGTTTTTAATTTATAATAATACCGAATATACAAATAATATAGTCCATTTTATGCTTCGCATATATGAACTATTTATTTGTTATGTCGGCATTTACCAAAAAGGTTTGTGGACTGTTTTTAATTTATAAATGGTATAAGCAAACTGAAAGAAGGAACAACAAAATCATTCAACTGGTCTTCCTATATTCGGAAAATTTCACTTTTGAAAGATTTTGGGAAATGATTCTATATGGGAATGATAAAGGAAACTATAACAAACGAAATAAAATAACAAATAAATCCTATTTCCTATCCCCATTTTCATGCATGACCTACCGCCTACTCCCTTTTCTCAACCTCTATCCACCTTCGAATTTCGTTGCCTTGATGGTCTATCACTAAGATTAAATGTTTGCCCGATGGAGGGGCAATACTTATTTCATGAAATTGGGTTGTTTCACCTAAATAGGTTGAATTCAAATACCAATAAAGTTTAGCTCGTGGATTTTGGTGGGCAATTTTGCAAACAAAGGATTGTATTTTGCCTTCTAAATTTTTGGTTAAATACACCCTGCCATTTTCTGTTGGGTATATAAAATCCATGTTTCGACTGTTTTTATCAAAACATAAATCCGAATAGGGAGGCAATGTTTGATAATCAAAATGATTGACTTTGTAATACATTTCCATTACAGGTGGCAACACAAACCTGATTTCGCGTTGCATATTTTGTTGATTGTAGCAATTTTTATTCACTCTAAAGTTTTTTGAGGAATCTAAAAAAATCAGTTTATGATAGGGGCATAGTAATAAACTATTCTTTGTTTCAATAATATTACTCAAAACAATAGGACAATATTCACTGGCTAAATAACCACTTTTTTGACAAACCTTGGTTGATGTTAACTCCATTTCAGGTGCTTCAAACCATTTTGTTTTGGGTAAATATTTAAACACATCAAACATAATAGGCGCAGCATAATGAACCCCCGTTAAAGTTGGTCTACCTTGCCCTGTTGCATTTCCTACCCAAACACCCACCACATAATCTTTGGAAACGCCAATAGACCATGCATCACGATTGCCAAAACTAGTGCCTGTTTTCCAAGCAATTTCTCTCGAAGATTCGTAAAACTCCCAGGCTTCATCTTCTTCTGGTCTATTCACTTTTTTCATGGCATTAAAAGTGTGCCAAATTGCTGCAGCACTCATCACAGAATAATGTCCCGAATTTTCTTTCTTAATTTGATTTTGGTCTTTGTCAAACCTCAAACTTTGCCATTCTTGTTTGTTATAAATTTGTGATTGATTAAAATGATTCAATGTTGAAGCCATATTGGCATACACACTGCAAAGTTCCCATAAACTGGTTTCGCCACCTCCTAAAATCAATGATAAACCGTAATTGTCTGCACTGCGATTTAAGGTCGTAATTTTCATAGATTTGAGATGTTCTAAAAACCGAGATATGCCATATTGTTGCAGCATCAAAACTGAGGGAATATTGAGTGAGCGAGACAAGGCATTTTCGGCAGGGATGGCACCATCAAATGTCTCTTTAAAGTTTTTTGGCATATACGAACCAAACTGCGATGGAATATCAGGCACAAGCATATTGGGCAACAATAAACCTTCATCTAACATGGAGGCAAACAAAAGAGGTTTTAAAATACTGCCCGAACTTCTTGGTGACTGTATGATATCAACATCCTTTTGGTGTTCAATATCGGTTGGTGAGTTGCCTACATAAGCCCTAACTTGACGTGTTTTAACATCCGCAACTAAGATGGCTAAATTATAGACTTCTGTTTGTTTGTATTGCGAGTAATAACTTTTTGCTAAATGATTCAATTTCTGTTGTAGAGAAAAATCTATGCTAGATTGGATGCGCTGACCTTCGTTTTGTTTGATTAAAAACTGCAAAGCTTGTGGTGAATGTGAGGGCAAAGCGAATCGTTTTTGCGGTATGTCTTCTTCAATTGCCAATAAAAAATCTTCTTCAGAAATCACCTTTTTTTGATAAAGTTTTTTTAATAAGAAGTTCCTTTTTTTAACTAACTGTTCTTGGTTTTTTCCTGGAAAAATAAGTGATGGTGCATTGGGCAAAACGGCTAACATTGCTGTCTGCGACCAAGATAATTTATCGGCTGTTGTTCCAAAATAATACCAACTTGCCATTTCTAAACCTACAATATTGCCTCCAAAGGGTGTATGTGCTGCATAAAGTTCAAGAATCTTATCTTTAGAATGTCGAAACTCTAAACGACTTGCCAAAATCATTTCTAAAAACTTCTCTACTATTGTTCTCTTAGGATTGTTTCTGTGCAATCGAATCACTTGTTGCGTGATGGTGCTAGCGCCTCTTTTTTTGCCTTTTTTTTGGTAGTTTTTATAGGCTGATTTTACAATTGAAACGGGATTAAAACCCCAATGATAATTAAAATATTCGTCTTCAAAATAGATCACACAGGTTTTGTATTTTTCTGGTAAAGAATCTCGTAAAGGAAATCGCCATTGACCATCAGCTGCTATTTTAACTTCCAAAATTTCGCCATCTGAAGCTTCTAAAATGGAAGAATATGGTTTCTTGAATAAGACTTTGGGTAATGCAAAATAATACCCTATCAACAAAATCAATACTACAATGCATTTAATACGATTTTGTCTATAATAGTTTAAAAGCCTTTTAAATAAAGGCAGTTTTATGGTTCTATGATTACCCATTTTCCTTTGTTTCTGGCAAAATAATCATTGTCATACATGGCTTCTGCCTGAATACCTGGTAAATAATACTTGCCCGAATAACTTGCATTTAATTCAATGGTAAAAGTTTTTGAATTACCAGGCGCTAAACCAAAATAGAAATGCTGTCTATCATCTCGGATGTCGGTATAATCAAAACTTACTTGACTACCTTCCTCTGCAAAACGGGTATTGATGATTTCCCATCCTGAAGGTAAATAATTGGTTAAAGCAATATTTTCTATGTTGGTTCTTGAAGGATTATTAACCGTTATCTTCACTTTAAACATAGTGCCTTTTTTCAATGTTTCTGGAGAAATTGCTTTGCCTTGTTGGTCAGTAAAAGCAGTTTGAATGCTTAGGTTTCTTTGTTCTGCAATATCTTCTCCAAAAGGCAATATTCCTGATTGTATAATTTTAACAAAAACCATAGAACCTCCCCTGTTTCGGATATTAATTTTCTGAGGGCCTTTTTCTGTTTTAAATTGCATTTGAACAAAAGATTTGGAGGCATTTAACACTGTTTTTTTGCCATTTAATTCATATTCCACACTGAGTTTATCTTTGGGATTATTCTTAGCAAATTTAGAGATTGACATCAAACAATAAGCGGTAGTTTGTGTGCTCATCCATTTATCCGAAGACAAACTTTTTGCTATCTCGTTGATTAATTTAAATGCTTCTGTTTTTTTACCCAATGCCAATAAAGATTCAATCATCATGGCTTTGTTTCTGTCAGCAGAACCGTAGTAATAATAACCCCATTCATCATAGTTACTATTGTCTATCATTGAACTATTCATTAAGTTCTCTGCTACAGATTTTTGACCAGCTAAGGCATAAGCAGCGGCTAATCTTATTTTTGATTCATTAATCAAATCACTGTTTTCTTTCATTCTATTCATAGACGAAAGATCCGGATTGCCACTCAAAGCTAAAGTATAAAGCCTGTAAGTTTGAGCAATTTGAGTTTGTTGATAGTTGCCATAACGCCAATCTCTGCTACTGTTCTTTTGAAAACTGATTAAGCTATTTTTAAAATTTTGAGGAATTTCATACCCTTTTTTCTCTGCTTCAGTTATGAAATGAAAAGCATAGCTTGAACCCCAATCATCGTTTGAATTATTGCCTGGCCAATAACCTAAACCACCATTTGGTACCTGAAAATTCTGTAATTTAATGATGGCAGCATTGATGTTACCATCAATTTCTTTTTGTTTATCCGGAGATAAATCTATTAAATCTGACAAATACAATTGAGGAAAAACAGCAGAAACGGTTTGTTCGATACAACCATGCGGATAATGAATTAAGTAACTCAAGCGTTTTTCTAAATTGATGGATGGCAAATTAGAAACTTCTAAGGTTGTTTGATTAGTTCCGGCCAAACCAAAAGCTTCGAAATTAAAACTACTGAGTTGTCCATTTTCAATCACACCTTCAAAGGTTTTATACGAAATAGGATTCGGATTAATGATATCGATTTCTATGGTTTCGGAGGTTTTGAAAGTGCCTCCAATAGCTTCAATCTGAAGGGTAGAAATTCCAGTTAAGTCACCCACTTCTATTTCGAAGTAAGCCATTTTTTCTTCAGGATTTGCAAAACTAATTTGTTGTTTATTGGAAGCAATGGTTTTGAGTAATTTATCCGTTTTTAGAGTCAATGTTACATTTTTGATGGTTCTATCATTCACAAAAATATTTACAGGCAATTGCACTTTTTCCCTTGGACTAATTTTTCTTGGGAAAGAAGGCAATATCATCAGTGGACTTTTCACTTGAACTGTTTTTTCTGTACTGCCATAAGCACCTGTTTCATTGTTGCAAGCAACTACCATTGCCCTAACAGAACCTACATAGTTTGGCATTTTAATTTTGTGCTGGGCTGTTTTTCCTTTTTCAAGTTTAAAGGGTCCCAAATATTTTACAACAGGTTTAAAACGATTGGCTTTTTTGAGTTTTCCGCCACCTAAATCTTGGTCGCCACCAATGCTGAAAGCTTTGTTAATTCTGCCACCAAAAGCACCAATAATATCATCATAAACATCAAATGTTTCCACTCCCAAAGCCTCTTTGGAATAAAATTTATCCCAAGCATTTGGTGTTTTAAATCTTGTTAAATCCAACAAACCTTCATCCACTATAGCCAAAGTGTAACTCATTGCTTTGCCACTCGTTTCTTTGACATTTACAACAAATTGCTGTTCTGGCTTTAATTCATTGGGCATGGTAATTTCTGGTTTCAAAATGGTATTTAGGTCTGAAACTTCAATCGGCATCAAACCATACATCCTAATTGGCATATCATTCTTTGTATTAGCATGTGCTTGAATATACGAAACATTGATATAGGCATTAGGCGACATTTTTTCAGTGATTTTTATTTTTACCTTAGTTTCGTTTTTTTCGGTTTCAGCCCATTGTTTTTCTAAAACTTGACTGCTGTTTTCAACGGTTACCAAAGCCCTGCCATTTTCTGATGAAGGAAAAGTTACAACTGCAACATCACCAACTTTATAAGATGTTTTATCCGTGTTTAAAAATAAAGTTGTGGCATTTCTATTGGAGTTGTCTCTGTTAGATTGCCAACCATAAGGATAATCTATAATAACAGAAGAACCCGTAGAATGTCCACCATTGATGTCATTTACAATCACTATGTACTTACCATAATCTTCTTTTCGAGTTGAAAAAGAAAACGATGCTTTGCCCGAACCATTGGTCTCAACAGACTCTGAATGAACGGGTGTTTTTGATTCTAAAGATGTAAATTCATAGTAATTATCATCTCTGTAAGACCACCACCAACCCCAATCTTTTTTATATACTTTTACATTCAAAACAACATCAGAAACTGCTTTTCCATAGGCGTCTACCGATACTAAATTAAACGTATGTTCCTTGCCCGATTCAACATAACCATACTTATCAGGATTGGGATTTTTGATACCCACATAAACTGGAAATGGTGAAAAACTAACTTGAGAAACATCTGTACTAAAATCGCCCCCAGTTTCGTGAACATGAGTGATGAGATTAGCTTTTAATAGTCCTGGTAATTGCGTAGATAAAGTTGGTTTAAATTCAAATTCCACTTCGCCTTTGTCATTGGTCTGTCCATTAAAAACAGCCGCTTCCTCTGGATTAAAATTGCTCAATATATTTTGAAAACCATAGCTTTCATAATTCTTGAATGGTTTATTATCTTGATAGAATTTTGCTTTAACATCAATTTTCAGATTTTTACCAATCGAACCATGCAACCAAGTGGCTTGAATTTTAATTTTCGAATCGGTTTTTGCCTCAATAACTTTATCGCTTTTATTGTTATTTATTTTCAAACGATTGGGTTTGATGGTCTCAATTTTTAAACCTTTGTAGAAATTAGCCCCACCTACAGAAATTAAGGCTTCCCAATTACCTGTTATGTCATCTGGGGAGGTTCCCACTTTAAAACGGTAGTGATTGTTCGCATTTTTTTGAACAACAGTTTGATATTTTAAAACCCCTTGAGGATTGGTGATTTTTAGTTTAATCGGATGATTGTCTGGCAATGGATTGGCTAAGTCGTTGAGTATAAAAGATAAATACAAAGAGTCGCCTGGTCGCCAAACACCTCTTTCTCCATAGATATAACCTTTTAAACCTCTTTCAATGGTTTGTCCATCAACTTCAAAATTGCTTACAGATAAGGAATTGCCACTTTCAGTTTTTAAATAAGAAAATTGATTGTTGTGTTTGGCAATTACAAAATAAGCGCCCTTGATATTAGAAAATTCTGCAAATCCATTATTATCAGTTTTAGCTTTCCCAATTTGTTGCTGTTGAAAAGTGTATATTTCAATTTCTACATTGGCAATTGGTTCCGTTGTTAAAATATTTGCGGCAGCCACTAACAAACTGTTGTTTTTGCCTTTTTTGGCAATTAATCCAATATTTGTTGCTAAAATATTACAAGAAATGGAACGCCCATAATAATACGACCTAGAACATGGATTTTCACGCTCTCGCCATTCATAATCATCTTCGTAATATTCATAATCGCCTTCATAATCGTCATAAGAATTGTATGAACTTTCTTCGTCTTCAATATCATTTTCATCAATCGATTCTTCTTCAAATGCAGGTTTTTTACCATTGCATTTGTAGGTAGAATATGAGGGTTTAAAAGAAATTTCGACTTTGTAAATAGCACCCGGTTCGGCTTTAATTATTTCATCTAAATGAATGGAATAGGTGCTCCATTGCGAAACCTGAGTTGAATTTTCAGGCGCCAATTCGATGGTTTTTTTCGCAATTGGTTTTGCTACTCTTCGCATTTCATAAGTGCCCGATAGATTATTAACTTGCAAGAATTGCAGCACATTGGATTGATAAACCCTGTGTATTTTGATGTCTACTTTTTTGAGGTTAACTGCCTTAAAATAGATTTCCGTTTTATTGTTATCTGGTAAAATAACACCTGTTTTGATGAATTTAATTTCAGGTTTTAGCAATTCAAAATTAAATTTTTCAGAATAAGTTTGTTTCAGCTTATTGCCATAAATATCCTCAATGCCTAAAAAAATCTCAACCAAATGGCTGCCATTGATCTCATCGGTCAAAAAAACATACAATAAATTACCTTCTACTTTTGTGCTCAATCCTTTGTAGTTCCCAATAACAACCATGCCATCTAAGGATTTACTTTTTTTCAATGGATCTGAAAAATTAATAACTAAAGCATTTGAAACTTTATGTTGTTGAAATAATCTAACGATTGTCAGTTTGTTTTTACCTGGAATATCCATGCTGATTTCCTCGTCTTCACAATCAATTTCATCTCCATTAAATTTTAATATCACTTTGCTATCATCTGTTTGTCTGATGATATTATCAATTTTAAATTCATAAGAAGTGCCTTTTTCACTGTTAGAAACCAACTCGAAAGTAGCTCCATCAGCTTCTGAACTTACCGAGAAACATTCTTTCAATGTTTTGGCATCAATCAAATCACTTGTTTCTATAATACCTTTGATGTATTGTTTTTCTCTGGAATGTGATTCTAGAGAAACAAACTCAAACCACACATCTTGTTTGATGGTTTTAACTTTGAATACAAAATTTTTGAGTGATTCTTCAACTTTAACTATTTTATCCAAATGCAGTGTAACACCATAAGTTTGATTAGACTTAAGTTTTTCATTGGGTTTAAATATCAATTTATTACTAGCCGAAACAATCACCTTACCTTTGACACTTGGTTCTAATGTAAAAAGTTTTTCAGACAATTCTGTACCTGGTTTCCACTCTTGTTTTTCAAAATTTAAAACTACCTCTATGTTATCATGTGCTGAGATAGTGCCTGAAGAAAAAGCTGTAATATATTCCGTATACTGACTGACATCCGACACCTCAATTTTCTCTGAATCATTACAAGAAAAATTAGTGCTAATAAAAAGCAATACTGCGAGTTTCCATAAATATTTTTTCATAGTTTATTTGATGATAATTTGCCAAGCAAAGTAAACGAATTTTATGAAACAAAAAGTATTATAATTTCAACCTGTGTAGATATAATTATATTTATATATATTTAAAATCAACCCAAAGCCTTTTTCTTCGCTATCGTAATATTCGCTGACTTTAAATAAAAGGGTTCATAACTTGCTAAATCCACAAAGTCATTTTCAATGAATTTCTTTTCGGCTATTGCTGTCATAAATTTTGCGTGAATAACCGCTGAACAATTTTTTAATTTAAGAATTTCACTGGCTTTTGATGCGCCATCTCCACATAAAACAATGTTTTTGCTTTGTATTAATTCTTTTATTTGAAAGTTGTCTTCCGTTAAAATCATCGGTGTAATGTCATTCACCAAATTTAATTCCTTATCAAATAATCCTTGATAAACTTCCATTCTTCTAGCATCTATCATCGCCCAATAAAAATCTGAATCTATGCTTGATTTTGTAGCTTTGGCTAATATCAAAAGCGAACTGATTGCAATCAAAGGAATATTCAACGAAACACACAATCCCTTGGCTGTGCTAACTCCAATTCGCAATCCTGTATAAGAACCTGGACCTTCGCTCACTGCTATGGCATTCAATTCTGAAAAAGCTGTTTGGGTTTGTTCCATGAGTGCTTGAATTAACGAAGCTAAAACCTCCGCATGTGCAAATACTTTTTCGTCTTGTAAACTGTTTGTTTGATTGTTTTTTAATAAAGCAACTGTACAAAAATTGCCTGAAGTTTCAATGCAGAGAATGTTTGCCATGTTTAATTATTACCCAATTGATTAAAATAGATTCTTACTCTTTCTTTGTAATAAGGCGAAAACTCATTGGGAGCTTTTCTTAGCAATTCAATTTCTTTGGCTTTCTTTTCTAAATACTCTTTTATCGAAGGCGGAATTCTATTTTCAATCGGTTTGGCTTGTTCTGCCTCTCTTTGATTGTCTTGTTCTTGTTCTCTCTCTGCTTTTTCGTGTTCTAACAAGCGGGTTTGTATATCTTCCATTCGTCTAATCGTTTCAGGACTGATGCGTTTGTTCACCAAATCTTTTTCTTGTTGTTCCATCAGTTGTTTGGTTTTTTCTAAATCACCCAAACTACCTGGTTTTCCATCCTCTTTCAATAATTTTTCTAATCTTCCAAGTTCTCTTCTTAGGGCTTCTTGTTGGGCTGCGATTTTTGCAAACTGTTCGCTGTTTGGCGATTTGCCTTGTTGTTTGCCATTTTGCATCTCCTTCAATTGTTTGTTCAAAGCATCTTGCATATCCTTCATGCCTTTCATACTGGGCTTGTTGCCTGGTTTATCGCCTGGTTTTCCTGGTTTTTTACCCGGATTGTTGCACTGACCTGGTTTTTGTTTTTTGCTCTTTTTTTCATTCATTTCATCCTGCATTTTTTTGAGAGATTCGCTGAGCATCACAGCCAAATTATTCATACCTGTCATTACATATTGCTGACTAGCTGATGCAGGGTTCATTTCAATTTTAGCCAAATATTGAATGGTTTTATCCATTTGATAATTGATGTTTGAAAGTTCTTTGTTGACATAACTTTTAATTTGTATTTGTCGTTTACTCAATGCCAAAAGTGAGTCTTCTATGATTTTAGCATCGGCTTTTAATTTTCTTTGTTTTTCACTCAATTCAACATACTTTGGATTGTAGTTTCTGATGCCTTTTAATTGTTGCATCAAATCTTCTTGTTGAAAACTCAGTTCAATCAAATTTTCTAAAATCTGACGTAATGTGTAATAATCTTCTTCCTCTTGTTGTTCTTGCGCTTCTTCTAAAGATTTTTTCATTTTTTCTGCCAATTCTTCCATCTTTTCAGAAGCTTCTTTTTGTTTTTGCGAAGCTTTTTTATTCTGTTTCTTCCCCAATTGGTCGCTGCTTTCATTCAAATCTTTTTCGATAGATTCTTGCTCTTTTTGGGTCTCTTCCATTTTCAAAGGCGTTTCTAATTCTTTGTTTTTGTTTTCAATATTTTTAAGCTCTTCTTTAATTTTGTCAAACTTTTGATTGATATCTTCTTGTTGTTTTTTAATGTCTTCTTGATTGGCATTTTTCTCTTGTGTTTTTTCACTCAATGCTTTCTGTTCTTCTGCCAATTTTTGAAGTTCGTTGACTTGGTCCTTTATTTTTTTCTCTAGTTCCAATTGCTTGAATTGTTCAAGTGTTCTATCCAATTGCTTTTTTAAATCCTCATTTTTCAAATTCATGTTTTCCATTTGCTTTTGCAACTCTTCTTTCTTCTGTTGTTTCAGCAATTCCTCCATTTTTTTCATCAAATCCTTCATTTCTGGACTCAACAATTCATTGAACAATTTTTCTATTTCTTTTTGTTTTTCGAGTATCTCTTTTTCTTCTTCACTCAATTGTTTTTCCTTTTCGTTTTTCAATTGATTTTCTTTTTGCAACTCTTCAATTTTATTTTGTAGATTTTTTTGCTCTTGAAAAAACTCTTTTAATTTCTTTTCCTTCTGCCAATCCATGTTATCACTTTCCATGAGTTGTTTGCTCATCTCTTGAGATTTTTTCTGAATTTCAGTCACTTCTTTTAGGGTTTCTTTCAATTTATTTTTGATAGATTGATTGCTGCTTTCTGTCTCTGCTCTGAGTTCTTCTCTATCGGGTGTATTGATACTAAATATTTGAGATTTTGTAGATTTATGACCATTCACCGCATCATTGTCCCACACCTCAAAGTAGTATTCGTAATCTTCACCATCTTTTTGTTGCAATGATCTAAAATCTATTCTGTAATAAAACATTTCATCGGCACTTCTACCAATGTTTACAGGTATTAGTTTGCTTTGATTCTGACCATTTACCTTGTAACTAAACATCAATTTGCTCAATCCATAATCATCATCTGCTTTACCAAAAAAATAATACACAAAAGGATTGATGGAATCTTGCAACTGCTCAACATAAATACCCGGATGTCTGTCTTCTAAAATTTGTATTTGATAGCGAATGCTGTCTTTTTTGAGTGCGGCTTTATTGAATGGAACAATCTGATAGTTAGCTGCATTTTTCAATAAACATTTCACCACATAAACATCTTTGTTTTGCTCCACTTTCAATGCTTTATCATTGATAATAAAACTTAAGTCTTCGGCATCTTTGGTATAAAAAGTCCATTCGGCTACTGTGCCTTGTGGTACTGTAAAATCGCCAGTGTTTTTAAGAACTTCATTCGTTTTGCCAATATATGACGGATAGTTCAGCTGAACTCTAAAATTTAATAATGATGGATTAGGCAATACTTCAATTTGATAATTTTTAGACTTGAAAACGCCATCAGTAAAATAAAATGTTTGTGATTGTAAAATATTGGGAATACTATAATTAAAAGCTTTTTTTGAACTTTTTTCCATCTTGATGGATTGATCGTTCAACACCACATAAACATCACTGGGTAAATCTTTGCCTTCCGTTTCTACATCAATACTAAACGAAGAATTTTTTTGAACAGTTAACGATTCATTTTTTAAGACAAACTGAAAGGGCGCTTCTTTTTCAAATTCTTGATTAAAAGCCACCAAGCGTTGTGTAGATTTGGTAATCACATTGCTTTGAAAAATAATTAACAACAAAAATAACAAAACAGGTACAGCAGCATATTTGCCATATTTAATTACAGAAGCTTTGATATTAATGGCAGAAGAAAATTTAATAGGACTTAAGGTTTTGCTTCTTTGTTCGATGCTTGCTATCAAAAGCTCGTTGTTGCTATTCTGAGATTGTTCTTCGAGTTGCAGTGTGTTTAAAAGTTTATCGCTGATTTCTGGAAAATATACACCAATGATTTTGGAAGCTTCTTTATGTGAAAGGGTTTTGCCAATTTTCAACCATTTTAACAAAGGAAGAACGATGAATTTGCCCAAAATATAAATGGCAGTGGCAATAAAAGAGAAAAATAAAAACGTTCTGACACGGGAGTTAAACTGACCAAAATACTCCAATAAAGCTGTTATAATAAAAAATGAAATCAATGTTGCCAAAGCCAATAAAACGCCTCTCAACAAGACATTCAGATAATACTTGCGTATAAACTCTTCTATTTTGCTTTTAAGTAGGTTGGTTGACTGAGACATGAATTTTAATTTTGAAACATACAAATATAACGAATTAGATAAAAACTTGTTGTGTTTTTCATAGCAAAAATGATGCAATTTTCTTTTGGCTTATTTTTTGTTATATTTGTAATTGAAATTTATTTATAAAAATGAAACGAATTATTTTGTCTATCAGTATTATGTCTATGTTGATTTTTTTAGTGTCTGCTAATTTAATCAAACAGCCAAAACCGACTACTACAAGTCCAAAAACAAGCTCTAAAAAAGCACCTGCCAAGAAAAAACCAACACCAAAAGTTACCAAACAAGCTGACACTGCCATTACTTGGTATAATATGTCAGATGGATATGCCAAAGCGGTTAAAGAAAATAAATTTATCATTGTGGATGTATACACAGATTGGTGTTATTGGTGTAAAGTGATGGATAAAAAAACGTATGAAGATAAAGAAATTGTAAAAAAAATCAATGAATATGCCGTTGCTGTAAAATTCAATCCAGAGGTGAATGGCAATCATGTGGTGAATGGCGAAATCATGAATTCTGGACAATTACTCAACTATCTGAACAAAGGTGGCAGAAACTCAGGTTATCCAACTACTTTCTTTTGGAAAAAATTAACCGATAGCAAAGCCATTGCTTCCTATCCAGGCTTTAGAGAAGCACCTGAATTCAACACCATTATCAATAGCTTTATTCAACAATAATATTTTATTTCCATTTTGGGTCAAAGAAAATCGAATGCTTTTGTAGTAGAAAATCTTGAAATTTTAGATGCTGCTGCAGAAGGCAAAGCCTTGGCAAAACACGAAGGCAAAGTTGTGTTTATTCCTTTTGGTGCACCGGGCGATGTGGCGGATGTTAAAATCACCAAACAAAAATCCTCCTTTTCGGAAGGTGTCATTGAAAAATTAATTACGCCATCTCCTATGCGGGTTGAGCCTGTTTGCAAACATTTTGGACAATGTGGTGGATGCAAATGGCAGCATGTGGCTTACAGCAATCAATTAGAATTTAAACACCGTCAAGTTGCAGAAGACATCAAACGCATTGCCAAAGTGGAGGTTGAAGAATTTTTGCCCATTGTTGGTTGCCAAGAGCAATTTCATTACCGCAACAAGGTAGAATTTACCTTTAGCAACAAAGCCTGGGAGGAACATTTCGACAAAGAAAATCCAGGTAAAATTCCTGCTTTAGGATTTCACAAACCGGGCATGTTTGATAAAATTTTGGATTTAGAGGAATGTTTTTTAGCGCCCAAAATTGCCAACGACATCCGTTTAGCCATTAAAAATTATGCTATACAACATCAGTTTACTTTTTTTGATTTAAGACATCAACTGGGGTTTTTGCGCAATTTAATGTTGCGTTGCAATTCCAATAACGAATGGATGGTGGTTTTAATTGTTTTTGAACCTGAAATAAAAAAAGTACAAACTATGTTTGATGCACTTAGTTTGCAATTTCCAGAGGTGAAAGAATGGTGTTATGTTTTTAACTACAAACGGAATGATTCTTGGAGCGATTTGAAAGTAGAGACCCTGATTGGCAAAGGCTATTTAGAAGAAAAAATAGAAGACTTGATTTTTAAAATCAGACCGCAATCTTTTTTTCAAACCAATGCCAAACAAGCTTTAAAATTGTATCAAATCACCAAACAATTTGCTGAATTAACTGGCAAAGAAAATGTTTATGATTTATATACAGGAACTGGCAGTATTGCCCTATTTGTAGCCGATCAATGCAAGCAGGTTATTGGCATAGAATATGTTGAAACAGCTGTGATAGATGCCAAAGAAAATGCCATCATCAATGGCATCAACCACGCCCATTTTTATGCTGGCGATATGAAATTGATTTTAAATGATGAATTAATAGCCAAACACGGTAAACCAGATATAATCATCACCGACCCACCAAGAGATGGCATGCACCCCGATGTGGTGAAAAAAATCATTGAATTATTGCCCGAAAAAATCGTTTATGTGAGCTGCAACTCAGCCACCCAAGCCAGAGACATCGCTTTGCTTTCAGAACATTTTTCAGTTCAAAAAATGCAGCCAGTTGATATGTTTCCTAATACCCATCATGTGGAGACTGTGGCTTTGTTGGTGAGGAGGTAGGATAACTATTCATTTAGTGTAAATTTTCACATAGCCACATTTCCAAAACACAACACCAAACAAATTAAAAAAAATTACACCTAAAATTGGAGTTTATATAGATGACATTTTTTTGCAAGATCTGTTCTTTTACCAAAATAAAAATAAGTTACATTTTTTCCATTAACAATAGGTTTTAAATCATCAAATTCAATGAAAAAAATTATTTCTTTACTATTGCCAATAATTCTTTTATCACCAACTTTATTTAGATTAATGTCATAATTACAAGTCATTAAAACTGTAGAATTAGTAAAATCACAAGTGACTTGTTTATCGTTTTTTATAATATTTTTATAATTATCATAAAAAACAAAAGCAATCTGATTGTCAATTACTTTTAATAAATATGAAATACTTTTTTTATTAGAGTATGTGCTTTGACTAAGATTTATTTTATTAACAGATATATCACCATCTTTGTTAAAATTATATATCAAAACATTTCCTACTTTTACATTTAAAACTTCTTTATCTCTTATTGTGGTGGGCAAGTTGCTCTGATATTGATAAATAATTTCCCGAATTTTTCTCTTATCATATATATATTTATTGTAAATAAATATATGGTTGTCGTTAATTGTATTAATGTAATGTTTAAATGAAAAGCTGTTAAATAAAAATTCTGAATTTATATTGTTTTCTGGCAGTGAATTTTTATCCAATAGGGTTAGGTATGTTGTTGTTTTAATTTCTTCCAAATTAAAATTTAAAAACATCTGAAAAATTCCATAGGATTTTTCTTGTCCATTATTGAATATTCCAACTAGTCTAAAATTAGAATCCTTATCGTTTAGTAAAGCATATTTCAAAATTTTCATTCCATTTTTTAATGTAATGTCTCTTTTTTTATTGTTTACTAAATTAAGAATTTCAAAATTCTTTAAATAACTTTTATAATAATAAATGTCCTTATCATCTTGAACTGAATTATTAATTTTATAACCATTTAAAGAAGATAATTTTTCTAAGATATAATTATATCCAGCAAATCCTTCTAAATCCATAATATTCTCACGATGATGAAGAGGATTATGAATTAAAATTGTATTGTAAACATTTGTTAACGTATCTTCATAATAATTAACATCATTATTTAGTTTTTGTAATGTGTATGGATTTAGAACATACTTATTAATAATTTCACCTTGATTCCTTACATACATTTTAGTTTCTAAAAAAAGTTTACCATGATTTAATACGGCTCTAGTAATTTCTTCTTTTTTTGATTCAAAAGAAATCGTTTTTTTAACCTTTAAAGTTAAATCACTGCTATCAATCATTAGTATGAAATATTTATGAAAAGCTTGTTTGCTTGTTAAAAAAAACACAAACGAAGAATCGGTTCCTAAATTATTAAACTCAGTCATTTGTTTAAAATTATAACCTTTACTTTTAAGCAAGTTTTGAGAATATATATTTTGAATTTGTGTTACAAATACACTAATTAAGATAATTTTATATAAAAATTTCATTTATTTCGTAATTTTGAGGGATGCAAATTAAATACATTTTCTTGATTTTTATTCAACTAAATATAACAATTAGTATCTGTCAAATCAATGATATAAAGCTAGGAAGTAAAGTCACAAATAAGAAAATTGAAAAAGAGTTCAACAATTCAGTGTTTTTAAAATTTTACCCTATGAATTTATTAAGGGGAGATCTTTCAATTGGTGTTGAAAAAGCTATTTCAAGGTATTTTTCTGTTGAACCTGTAATATCTACAAATTTTTATAATTTAGTAGAAAATCGAATAAATGATGAAGCAGATTTTTCAGAAAATAGTTATTACCGTAGGATAAATTATGAAAAAGACAATGTTAAGTTCTATCCATCCTTAGGATCAAAAATATCACTTAAATATTTCAAAGATGAACATTTTGATTTAGAAGGTTCTTACTATTCAATTGGTTTTGCTTATATCAACACTAATATGAAACAATCTGTAAATTATTTGCCCAATAATCAAAGAGTGATAAATATTAACGAATTGGAATACAAAATCATGAGAGGTTCAAATATTATGAGCAATAAAAACAGAAATATTGAATTTGCATTTGGAGTTGGCATAAGACAATTTATTTATGAACTAGAAGAAGTTGAAGAGGTGATTGACCCAATATCTTCATCAACTTCTATAAAACATCAAACCACTAAATTTAATTATATACTTCCTACTTTTATTTTTAATCTAAACATTGGTTTTGAAATTAGAAAAAAAGAAATCAAATAGATATATCCAGACTTTATACGAACATTTAGACAAACGATGTAATAAAAATACAAAAAAAACAGGAGTTATTAATTTATTTTTTATACAATTACGGTAATTAATTCCCTGATTTGTTTAAAATGATTCCAAGTGAAATAGCTAAAACTCTAATGTAATATGACCATTTTTCTTAATTGGGCTGTGTTTTTTTTAACTCCATCGACAGTAAGAACCTCTAAAATCATATATTTACATATTATATTATGCAAATATATTTATTTTTCAACAAAATGACAATTATAATATGCAAAAATTAGTATTTTAAGGAATTACATCGCCCTCCTAAATCCCCCAAGCCAAACTAACACAAGTTGAAAATTGTCCTTGGGTTTGGAATTTTAATTCGTCAAAATTAAAATACTTGGCTTCGCATCTGAGTTGCAATTGTTCGTTGATGTGGTAATCAAAATTAATGGATGCGCCTAATCCACTGAAATTTCTATAGTATTCTGGGATTATCACATTGTTAAAATCCTTGTATTGCTCCAATCTAAACGCCCATTTCTTTTTGTCTGTAAATTGGTATTGCGCCCCTAAAACCGCTGCATGCCATTGGTAAGTTTCTTTTTGATAGGTTTGAAAACCGATGTCAAAAGCAGCAATCATTGCCCATTTTTTGTTCAAAGTTTGTTTGACATAGAAATTATGAAACAATCTAGTGCCTTTTACGGTGTCTCTGATGGATTCTCCAACAAACGAACTGCTGTTGAACAAGGTTTTGTCATTGGGTTGATACGTAATTTGATGACCAAAGGCTGGGGTTTGGATATTGGGAGTTTTATAGATGTTTTGCCAACCATTTAGAATTAATAATGCGGTGTACCATTTTTCATTTTTACTGGTGTTAGACATGCGCAATCCAGTTTCAAAATAGGGTGAATTGTCCGCCATCAAACTCCTTGTTAAATGCCAACAATCTTTGCCAATGGCACTTTCAAAACCAATGTGCGAGGGCATCACACCCATGTCTATCCACATATCTTTGTTTTTTAATACCTTGAAACCAAGATTGGCTTCCCAAATATTTCTTACACCAGCGGGTTCGTTTGCCAAATTAGTTTGTGAATAGGTGCCTGCCATCAAACCCAGATTTGCTCTGGTTTTTTGATTATCGAAAGTGGCTTTTATAAATCCCAAATTCAGATTCACCTCGTTCAATCTATTGAAAGAATACACATAGTCGGGGCGATTGTTTAAATTTGAATTGGGTAATTGATTTTGAAAATAGGTTTCGGCATATATGGAAAAATTGAGGTATTTAAATAACGAATCCGATTGCCCCAAAGCATTGAACCCGATCAGTATGAAAACTAAAAATATATGCTTTTTAACCAAATTCAAAACCTAGTCTCTTTTTTCTATTTGATTATAAAATCCGCCAAAGGTTACTTGCCTTACGCCCTCTTCATTAAAGAAATCTCCCGGAAAACCAAGTTCTATGGCGCTGCAAGCGTTCAGTCGTGCCAAATGTTGTTCTGATAATTGACATTCCAAGGCTTTTAAATTATCTTCTACTTGCGCCAATTTAGTTGCCCCCACAATGGGAATGCTCGAAAACCCTTGACTCATGGTCCATTGCAATGCCACATGCGCTGGCGAAACCTTGAGTTCTTCGGCTATAGCAACCACCTCTTTGGCTATACCTACCGCACGTTCATTGAGTCGTTTGCTGTTTTCGGGTAGTCGTCCTTTGTCGCCTACTAAATATTTACCTGTTAAAGCACCACCTGCCAAAGGTGCCCATGGCGTAACAGTTAAGTTAAAATGTTTTGCCATCGGTATCAATTCTCTTTCGGGGGTGCGTTGCAATAAGCTGTATTCTATCTGCAATGCCACAAATTGGCTCCAACCCATCAGTTCTGACAGGGTTTGCCCTTTGCTGATTATCCATGCAGGCGTATCGCTAATGCCAATGTAATTAACCTTACCTTGTCTTACTAAATCATCCAAACCACGCATTACTTCATCAATGGGTGTTAAATTATCCCAAATATGCAGGTAAAACAAATCGATAAAATCGGTATTCAATCGCTTTAAACTGGCTTCCACACTGCGCATCATATTTTTTCTGTAGTTGCCAGAAGCATTCACATTCGTTAAATTATCATGCAGGGAATATTTAGTGGCAATCACAAAATGATCGCGATTGGATTGCACAAACTCACCAATCCATTTTTCGCTAGTTCCCTCGGTGTAGCGGTTGGCTGTGTCTATAAAATTGCCGCCTGCATTGGCAAAGGCTTCCATGATTTGAAAGCTAGTTGCCTTGTCTGCACCCCAATTCCATTCGGTGCCAAAGCCCATTGTACCGAGCGATAGTTCCGAAACTTTTAAACCACTTCTGCCTAATAATTTGTATTTCATGCTTCATTAAATTGCGCAACAAAGTTCAAGGTTTTGGGTTAAAATGTGACATAAAAATGTGTTAATTTTTTTTGTATTAATTAGAATGAATTTTATTTGATCTGATTAATTTTTTAATAATTCTTATCTTTAATTTTGACTAGTTCATGTTAATCAATAATTGTTTTTTTATAACTAAAAATATCATCATCTTTGAAATTTGAAATAAGTATGAAAAAGTATATTACATTAGGATTAATTCTGTTGTTGACAGGAATGAATTTAATCTCTCAAGACACCATTCGAAACAAAAAAAACGGGGGTTATCTTTTCAAAAAAATTGCAGAATTGGAATCCACCTCGGTGCAAGACCAAAGTAGAACAAGCACCTGTTGGAGCTTTTCATCATTGTCTTTTTTTGAAAGTGAATTACTCAGAATGGGTAAAGGCAGACACAATTTGAGTGAAATGTTTGTGGTTAGAAACGCCTATATTGGAAAAGCTGATATGTATGTTAGAATGATGGGTTTACATAATTTTGGACCTGGTGGTGCATTTCACGATTTGCCATGGGTAATTCGCAGATATGGCATTGTGCCAGAAGAGGTATACAAAGGATTAAACTATGGGATAGAAAAACACAATCATGCTGAATTAGATGCAGTTTTGAAAGGCATTGTGGACGCTGTAAAAGATAATCCACAAGGCAAATTAACTTCAGCTTGGAAATCGGCTTTTGCTGGTGCTGTAGACGCTTATTTAGGCAAAGTGCCCGAAAAATTCACTTATCAAGGCAAGGAATATACACCTACTAGTTTTTCAAATTCTTTAGGTTTAAATATGGACGACTATGTATCCTTAACTTCATTTACACATCATCCTTATTATACTCAATTTGCCATCGAAGTGCAAGACAATTGGGCAATGATGCAAAGCTATAACATCCCTTTAGACGAATTGCAAAAAGCAGCAGAATATTCGCTAAAAAATGGTTTTACTTGGGCTTGGGGTGCCGATGTTAGCGAAAAAGGATTTTCATTTAAAAATGGTGTTGCCATTGTGCCAACTCACGATTCGTTAATAGCACAACATGGAAAAGATAGCAAAGGTTTTAACAATGCCGGTGCCGACAGAACTGGTGCAGCTTTTAATCAACCAATGCCAGAAAAAAACATCACAGATGCTCTGCGTCAAGAAGCTTTTGATAATTACCAAACCACAGACGACCACGGTATGCATGCCACAGGTTTATACACCGACCAAATGGGAAATAATTATTTTAAAATTAAAAACAGTTGGGGCACAGGGAATGATTGTGAAGGTTATTTGTATTGTTCGATGCCGTATTTTAGATATAAAACCATTAACATTTATTTACACAAAAACGCGCTTTCTAAAGATTTGGCAAAGAAACTTGGAATCATACAAACCAATTAATTAATCCTTGTCACTTCAATTAATTTTATCCAATTCAGAGCATGAATTAGCCGAAATTGCTTCCCTAGCCAACATTATTTGGCAGGCGCATTATCCAGCTATTATTGGTCAAAATCAAGTGGATTATATGCTTGATAAATTCTATGCTTTACCTGCATTGATTCAACAAGTAAAAGAGGGTCAAAAATTCTATCTTATTAAAGATGAGAGTATTTCTATTGGTTTTGTTGCCTTGTCTCAAAAAGAATTAAACTTGGTGTTTATTCATAAATTCTATTTAGACCATCAACTTCAAAATATTGGTTATGGTAAAAAAGTGTTCGAAATCATCAAAACCATGCATCCTCAAGCCTCTTTTCAATTAACCGTAAATAGGCAAAATTATAAAGCTATCAATTTTTATTTCAAACTTGGCTTTGTGATTAAAGAGGTAGCCGATTTTGATATTGGCAATGGATATTTGATGAATGATTTTGTGATGGGTTTTAGTTAAGGGTGTAATGGTTAAGGGTGAATTAGTAAATGGTGTAATGATTAAGTATATTAAATACAAATAACTATTAACTAATAACCATTAACTACTCACTAAAGCACATTTAACAACTGTTCTTTGATTTTCTCTAATTCTTCTTTCATAATGATGACACTTTGTTGAATAGGAAAATAGTTTGCTTTACTGCCAATAGTGTTGATTTCTCTACCCATTTCTTGAGAAATAAAACCAAGTTTTTTACCATTTGCTTCTTTTTCTAAACACTCATTAAAAAAAGCAATATGATGAGACAATCTGCTTTTTTCCTCTGCAATGTCATATTTTTCTAGATAATAAATCAACTCTTGTTCGTATCTGTTTTTGTCGATTTTACCTTCTTCTTTATTTTCTAACAAAGATTGCCAAAGTTTATCCTTTACACTTTCTTTTCTTGGAATTTCATGTTGAGCAATCGCCTCGATATTGAGACGAATTTCCTCAATACATGTTTTTAAATATTTTTTTATAAACTCTCCCTCTTGAATTCTAAATTGATCGAAATTTTCAAAAGCTTGTAAGATAGCTGTTTTAATCAATGCCCAATCTTCCTCCAAACCATCCGTTTCATCATATTTCATGATATCTGGCAAGGTTAAAATGGTGTTGAGTAGGTTTTCATTGGGAATATTTAAAGCCTCTGTTAATGATTCAATTTTTTGGAAATATGATTTTGCCAAAGGAATATTAATACTCAAAGAATCGTTTATATTTTGATTGTCTTTGCGTTCGGCATTGATATTTACAGATACCGAACCTCTGATAATTTTATTGGTTAACAGTTGCCTGGCCTCAATGTCCTTATCTTTGAAAGACTTTGGTAGTCTGATGTTCAACTCTAAAAATTTATTATTGAGCGATTTAATTTCGGCTTTAACTCGCCATTGATTATTCTCTGATTCAGACAAGCCATAGCCTGTCATGCTTTTAATTTCTGCCATTTGATTTTTGTTGATGTGATATAAACCCCTGCAAAAATGAGCAATGTCGACAATATTTTATGCATAGTGAGTAAATCTTTTTCTAAATAAATAGCAATAATGGTAGCCAAGATAGGTTGCAGATAAATATAAGTGCCTACAATAGTTGGTCCAGCCTTCATAATTGCCCATGCATTTAATAGGTATGTTATAAAGGTTGTAAAAACAATTATAAATAGAATTTTCAATACAATATCTTGGGGCATTAGACTAAATTTTGCCTCAGACAATTCCTGAAAACCAAAAGGAAATACCAAAATACTACCCAATCCGAATGTGATTTTCGAAACTGTAAAGGTGTGATAATGTTTGAGTAATTCTTTTGCTAAAACCAAATATATAGCATAAGAGATGGCGTTTAATACGATGAGTAAATCGCCCACAACTGTTTCGGATGAAAAATGAAATGCTCTGCCAGACATCAATAATAAACAACCAAAACAAGCTAATGAAATTCCAATTACTTGCCTCAAAACCACTCTTTGTTGATTGATGAAACTATTTAAAACAAAAACAAAAATGGGAGTTGCCAACATTAATACAGCACCATTAATAGGAGTAGTAATTTCTAAACCCTTAAAAAACATCAGCATATTGGCTGCCACACCAAAAACGGTACATAAAACAATTCTTAATCCATGTTTTTTCCAATCAATTTTTTCTCTCTTAATGCTTAACGAAGCAATAAAAAACAAAATAGCTGCTCCACTAACCCTTAGAATAATAAAACCAAATCCTTGAATATAAAAAGGCATGATATCTTTTACCAAACTAAAAGTAAGTGCATAAATAAATGCAACCGTAAACAAAGCTATATGAACAAGCGGTTTGATATTAAAAAAGTTTGGCAAATTTCAGCCAAATTAGGTGAATTAAAAAATATCAAATAAAATGGGCTAAATTTCTTTCAAATCTTCATTGGGTTTAGCGTAAGAAAGTCTGCTGAGTTTTTTAGTAGAATGATAACTGTCTAATCCAGAAACGGTCAAACTGCCTGCTAGTTCTAAATCAATAAATCCATCTGCCTGTATGTAATTATCATCCATCAACACCTCCTTGATGCTGCCAATTATTAAAATTGTATGATTCGTTTTTATTTCTAGGGTTTCAACACACTCTAAACCAAATTTTAAATGACTTTCTTTCACATAAGGCGCAATGATATTGTTTGAATACGCTTCAGTGAGTTCTACTGCATCAAACTCAGAGATATTTCTATCGTATCTTGCGGATGTTTGATGAGCTTTTTGATAAATAGCTTTATGAATATGATTGATAGTAAAATACTTGGTTTCTAAAATATTTTCATAAGTATGTCTTTCCACTTCAGCTGGTCTCACCAATATTGAACACAAAGGCGGATTGGCACCAATATGCATCACAGAATTAAATATGGCTAAATTAGTTGCCTTGTTTTGATTGATACTTCCTACCAATACCACACTTTTAAAACCACCCAAAGAATTGAAGAAAGAGGCTCTGTAGTGTTTTTCCATTTGCAAAAAATCAGATTCAGTCAATTTCATAGTCTTAAATTTTAATACTCGACATACCGCCATCTAAGTGAAGTATTTGACCTGTCATCCAAGAAGCAGAATTTGACAAAAGAAAACAAGCCATTTCAGCCAATTCTTTTGGATTTCCAACCCTTTGAAGAGGATGTCTTTTACCTGATGCTTCAATTTTTTCTGGTGTATTGAGTAGTTTTTCTGCTAATGGGGTATTGGTAAGAGAAGGCGCAATACAATTGACTCTAATTTTTGGTGAAAATTCTGCAGCCAAAGACTTTGTTAAACCCTCGATAGCACCCTTTGAAGCAGCAATACTTGCATGAAAAGGCATGCCTAGAGAAACAGCAACCGTACTAAATAAAACCACACTTGCTGAATCGCTTTTTTTCAACATGGGCAAAACAGTTTGTAAGGTTTTAATTGCACCAAGTACATTAACTTGCCAATCGTTTAAAAAATCTTCTTGAGACAGCCTATTAAAAGGCTTCAAATTAATACTGCCTGGCGCATAAACAACCCCATCTAACACTTCGGGTAAAAAATCAGCACTGATAGTCTCCTTAGTGATATCGAGCGCCAAAAAATGAAGATTTGAAGAAGGTAATGCTTCATTAACTTCTCTTGCCACCACCCAAAGATGATGACCTGCTTGGTTCAATTGACGAACTGTTTCTAAACCAATGCCTTTTGTGCCACCTACAATTAAATAATTTGCCATAGTAGTTATAACAAAGAAACTTCAATATGGTTTAATAACAAAAAAGTCGCCTTTTGAGGGGCGACTTTTTTTCATTTTAGAGAATTTAACAATTACTGAATAACAATATTTTTTACAAATGATGTACCGTTGCTAGTTACATTGATAGAGTATATACCTTTAGCTAGATGAGATAAATCAACATCCAATGCTTGTGAATCTGAATTCACATAGGTTTCGTAAATCAATTTTCCTAAAATATTGAAAATCTTAATAGTAGGAGTAGATACTTCATTCTCAAAAGTTATACTAAACAAACCATTGGAAGGATTTGGATAAACATTAAAATTTTGATTTTCAATAACCTTTAAGTCTGTCATTACATCAATACATTTTGTTGTAGAACACTCGCATCCTGCTTGATTTGAAGCAATCATAGTAACACAATATTTGGTGTTACCAATGTAAGTATGCATTGTGCCATTTCCTGAACTATTTAAAGTATTGCCATCACCCATAATCCAAACATAATTAATACCGCTCATAGACCCTCCCGAAGGAGTTAAAGTGAAGTTTTTAAAATTGGTATTCCAGTTTCTAGTGTAATTGAAATCGCAAGTACTTGGCAATGGTGAAACACTTACTGTTTTTATAATAGAATCTGAACAACCATCCACTAAATTGGCAATGAGTTTTACTGAGTAGGTTTGCGAACTATTGTATACATGCACTGGAGATTCTATTGTGCTTGTAGAACCATCTCCAAACAACCATTTATAATTAACAACACCATTTCTATAAGTTGTTAAATTGGTAAAAATTGCTTCGTTGCCTATACAATCACTAGAAGACTCAAACTCTGCCTTTGGTTGAAGTTTTACTTCTACTAGTTTTGAAACAATATCGCTACATCCATTTGATAGAGATGTCTTTAAACTTACATTTTTAGGTCCAACTGATAACCAATTAACATTGGGGTTAGTCGCACTAGATGGGACACCTTGACCAAAGTTCCATTCATATTGAAGCAGTGTCTCTCCAAATAAATTGGTTGTATTGTTAAAAGGTGTACTTATTCTTTCGCATGCATAATCATAAGTAAAATCTGATATTGGAGCTTGTTTAACAGTAATTGGTTTAGAAATAGAATCTTTACAGCCAAATTCAGAAGTATTCAACAACATTACATTTTTAACACCAGCTGATTGAAAAGTGTAAGAAGTATTAAAGTCTGACGCAATATTACCATTATCGTTAAAGTTCCACTTATTACCAAACTGTCCTGAACTTAAAGTTGAACTATTGATGAACACAAATTCTTCATTAGAACAGTTGCCTGATAGTAAATTGAAATTTGCTTTTGGTCTTGCAAATTGGTATACATTTTTTGACAATGTGTTTTTGCAACCATTAGCTTCCGCAATTAAAGTAACTTTATACCCTCCAGGAGCAGCATAAAGATGGTTGATAGGCGAATTAGAAGCATTAGACAAAGTTGTATTATCACCAAAATTCCAATCAAAATTTAAAGTACCAGAGCTCGAACTAGAATTATTAATAAAAGTAATATTTTCTCCTTCGCATTTGTTAAGATGACTAAATTGAACGATAGGCAATTGACCTACATTAACAGCAATGATGGTATCTTTTCTGACATTCCATCTATCGCTAATTGCTGTTAGTTTTACATTAAATATTCTTGAAGAGCTAAAAGAATGTACAGGTGTAATAAAATCTGATGAAGAGCCATCATCAAAATCCCATTCATAATTCATTATACCTGAATGAATGGTGCTATTATTTTCAAAAAGTATTTCATCACCAACACATACTGAACTTGGGAATGTAAACATAGGTTTAGGAGTTGGTGCAACATACAAAGTACGTTTAATGGTAGAGTCGCACATAGTTGTTAATAAATCTGAATAATTCATAGTAAAAGTAATGAAACTATCCAAATACTGACTCGTTGGTATCATAGATAATGAGCCAGAGCCAGATGAACTTGGTGGGGTTACAGTGTATGCTAAAATAGGCACTAATGTATTATAACGTGTTCTAGCTTCTACTGAGTTAATAATCCAAGATAAACCATGGTCTGCATTATTATAACCTGTTGGAGGAATCAATTCATAAGTTATTGTTTTACCAACTTCTATCACATCTGGGTCAGACATTACACCAAGTTTATATTGTCCTTGAAAAGGAGTGCCTTGAATAACGTTGGCTCCAATTGGTCTTGGTTTTACTGTGATGTTATACGGCAAACGTGTGCCATTGGCACATTGTTGTTTATATAAGAAAGCCATTTCAGTGACATAATTTGCTAAGACTTGAGTGGCTCCAAATTTACCAATAATAATACTACCAGCATTTTGCAGCGTCAAATCTGCATTTGAAACACCTGCACCACCTAATAAATTATAGAAAGCATTACCAGAGCCTAGGCTTATATCAGTGGTAACATAAAAACTATAGGTACCAGGTTGAAGGAATAAATTATTAGCAGTTACTCTCATTCTATTAAATCCACCAGAAGCAATGAATGTACCTATTCCCTCGCTAACTTTTGTCCAAGCACTTGAATTGGTTTGAAAACCTGTGTAAGCCCCCGATTTAAAATACAACTGAAAACCAGGATTGGTTGGAGTAGCATACCATAATCTAAGCGAAATACTATCCAAAACTACATCTCTTAATACTGTAACATTAAACATTGCCCCATAATCGTTGGCTTGTGTAACATTGACACCTGTTGTTGGAGTAGTATTTGCTAAAGTTGATTTTATCGTAGCTATTTTTGAAGCCTGAGCATAAAAGGTTCGATTGCTTGTTAAGAATGGACCAACGGCATTTCTACCTATTGCAATTGGGGTTCCACCACTTGAATTGTTATACCATAATATACTATCACCATTATTATCTGGTATAGCTCTTAACGAAGATAATCCTTGACCACATTGCACCGCATCTACCACTGTTGGTGGATTGGGATTTCCTAAAAACTCTACATTTCTAATAAATTCATCATTGCCTGCACCTGAGTCTATAGACATGCCATTTGGAAAAGATGTCCAAGCTCTAAAAACATAATTGGTACTAGGTGAAAAATTAAATGGATTTGCTAAGTTAATAACAGTAGATTGACCTGTTAACAAATTTGATGTAATATATTGAGTAGCTTGTTGAATACCATTGATAGACCAATTAAGTCTAAAACTATCTAATCTGTTTAAACCAAAATTAAATACTGTGGCATCCATTCTTTGAGATGCATTACAAATTTCTGGATTAGTTATCAATGCAACACCAGCATCATGTCTATAACTTGGGCCAAAAATCTCAATTTCTCTGAAATTAACATTAGAACTTTGAGTACCAATTACTACTATATCTATAATTCGAATTTGCGTGGTAGCTACAGCTGGAAAATCAATGCTATAAATACATACACCTGTGGCTTGTGTAAATGCATAATGATTAACCCATGTTGTACCATTCCAATATTGAACAGTGCCTCCTCCTAAAAATCTTGTCAAATCTTGAGCAACATGAAAAGTGATCTTATTAATAATTTTGGTTGAAGGCCATGTGAATTGAATAAAAATAGCAGAACCAGGATTGGTTGCAGCAGACGTAATCCACATCTGCTGAGTTCCACAAGTTCCAAAATTTAAATCATTTAAAGTGGCACAAGTACCAGTATTACAAGTACTAGCAGAAGCAGTAGCTTGAGGGGCTATATTTTGAGTTTTTAAATCACTCAAAACAAAAGTTAAAACAATAAAAAATATTTTTTTCATATTAAAAATTATTAAAAACAGACATTGAATTTTTATATTTTATCCAATGTCTGTTTGATTTTTCATTATTTAATCAATGTAACTTTTTTGGTAACAATGATGCCATCACTGATAATATTGATGGTGTATACACCTTCAGCATAATTAGACAAATCAAGATTAATTGAACTTGTTGTTTCATTGATGTTATTTTCTAAAACAACTTGGCCCATTTGATTCACTACTTTCAAATTAGCTTGATTTATTACTGATCCATCAAATGAAATGTTAAGCATTCCATTCGAAGGATTAGGATAAATAATGACAGATTCCTCAGCTTTTTTGTTTGCATCTATACCAACTGTTGAATTTAAACAAGCAGGCCAATAAGTGTATACTACTTGTCTAGTTAAAAGTGCTGAAGTATTACCACTTGGATCTGTTACTTTATATGTGATATAATAACTGCCTTCTTGAAATGGATTAACATTTTGAGACACAATTTCAACTAAAGGTAACAATACTTGTGGACCGTAGTAATTGTCTGTAGAAGACAATCCCCACATTGGCCAAATATTTTCACCAACACAACCATAGATAGTACCACCCCAAAGACTTGGCGCTTGTCTATCGACTACATTAACTGTTCTAGTTTTGGTAGCTACATTGCCTGAACCGTCTACTGCTTTGAAAACCTCGGTATATGTGCCAAGTAAATAAGGATTTACATTGCTAGAGATTCTTGAAACACTTACTTGTCCTGCACCATAATAATTATCAGTAACAGAAGCAGGAATAGAAACATATGGTGTAGTTACATCATGTTCAACAACATCAAATGTATTTAAATTGATAGTTGGGGCAATAAAATCATCAACTCTATAATCTACAACTATAGGGGCAGATATATTGCCTTCGCTGTCTTTGGCGGTATAAGTTGCTGTATAAGTGCCTTTCAGCTGAGAGTTTAAAGGCTCTGGGAACCATGTTTTAGTCAAAATTGGATCATTGTCATATTCATCTTCAACAAAAGTTTGATCAATCCAAAGTGTATTAATTTGGATATTTCTTTCTCCGATTGCATTTATAACAGGCGCTTTGGTATCTTCTACACAAACATTTCTAGTTGCTGTTGCGATGTTTCCATCAAAATCATAAACTGTGTAAGTAAGTGTATAGTTTCCTACTGTTCTGGTATCTACAATACCAGAAACTCTGATAGCAGAGGTTAATGAATAGAAAGGATTTGTATTGAAAGCGGTAGCACCTGGATCAACATAAGGAGCATTTGTTCTATTGGCTTGAATACAAGTTGAAGAACCAGGATTTAAATTAATTGTTGGAGGTGTAATATCATTAACAACTATTATAGTTCTAATTTTAGTTTCTGCAATATTACCAGACAAATCAGTAACATTGTATTCATAACTATAAATACCTGTAAGGCTAACATCTAAATCATTGGTTACTGTCATTCTACTAGTTATATCACCTTCAGAAGCATCGAAAGCTGTAGCCCCTGCATCTGTGTATGATGAACCAACTTCTAATCTAACTACTTCATCCCCTAGCATTGTAATGATAGGTTTAGAATTATCTTTTGCAAGGTTTATACCATAATCATGATACTCACCAGCAGCCAAAGGTCCGCATGAAGTTGTATTTTGGTTATCATAATTGATGGCTATTCTTAATCTAGAAAGACCCTCAAAAGAACTAGTTAAACTTGGAACAGTAAAAGTTGTTGTATAAACTTGATTTCTGGTTGAAGGTTCAAAGAAAATTTCCTCACCTGCATCGTCAAAATCTCCATCAATATTCCAATCTATCCATGCTCTTCTATTAGCAGGGTCAACATTAGAACTTCTTCTTACTTCTAATGTGTATGTTTTTCCGTATGTTAAATCTGCAACATCTGTAGAGGAATAATTATTGTATGTTCCAACACTGCTAGTTATAGATTTATCTATTAATGATGTATTACCGTCTGATAAAATTACTCTGTTTATTGCAAGATCTGAAGATTTAATAAATGAAGAAGGAATACAATATTCAACAGCACAAATAAATCTATTAATTGCAACCGTTTTTGTAGTTGTTGTTGGATTGTTATTATTCCATGCTTTTAAAGTAACAGTATAGCAACCTGAAGCATTAAATCTGATGATAGGTGTTGGAAAAGTATCACCTGGATTAGAATTGTATTTAACAAATCCTGAACCATGGCTTGATCCGCCACCACTTGGTGGGTTCAATAAGGTATAAGTAGTTGGAAAAATTGTCCATTCAAAACGGTTGGCATTGTCAACTATTGGAGATAAAGTTACTCTATCAACGCCTACATTTGGTCTTCTATTGGAGGCTTTGATACTCAAAGAAGTTTGAGTGTTAGGTGTAATAACATCATAATTCATGCATGTTTTACTATTGCCTACGCAAGACTTAACCTCTAAACAAACCTTGTAGGTTTGATCTGTTGTAAAACTATAGTTCAAATTTTCTGATGTAGAAACTATGTCATCATCAATAGTCCATTCCCAAGTAGGCACACCCACTACATTTTGACTAATATTTGAAAATTTAATGGGAGTATTGTTGAAACCAACTGGGATTGAAGGACTAAATGTTGGGGATGATACGGTTGCAGGTCCTAACTCAGATGTATAAAAACCAGCAAATCCAGAATCTACTCCTGCACCATCAGACTCAAATAATATATACATACTTCCACTTGTAGCTGTTACATTTCTTGGGGTCGTTTGTCCAAAAGTCCAATTTGCCAACAATGTAGTATTAGCTCCACCTGGGGATTTTCCATCCCATACTCTCAATCTATCTCCAATTCCAGCAAACTTTAATTGTGTCATGGTTAAGTTTATCTTTTGTGCATTACATGGAGTTATTCTTATGAAAGAACGAGAACCTAATCCTTGGTTATTGCTGTAATTTAATGCAGCACCTCCATTGTCAAAAATAGTACCTGTTGGGCTTTGAACAATATTATCACTGTTTGGACCAAAAGTACCAAAGCCTAATAAATATTGAGTTGGTAAAGTTACTGTAATATAACATATTTTTCTTTTTGGGATAGAGAAACCTCTATCATTTCTTGCTGTTAATACAACTGTATAACATCCTGGTCTATCAAATGAAAACTCTGGGTTTTGAGATATTTCGTCCGAACCATTGCCATCAGGGTCTGGAAATACATCACCTGAGGTAATATTTTTAACATCATTTACATCTGTTGAATCGTATACATTCCAAGTCCATTCATAAGGACCAAATTCCGATAAATCAAACAATTTAACTGTTTCATATTGCTCAACTTGAACTTTATCAGCTACAAAATTAGCAACGGGAGGTACTGTTGGAGTGTTCACTGTTAAACATTTAACTACACTATCAGAACCTGCACAATTGGTGCTTTTTAATTTTACACATTTTGCACCATCAGTATTCCAAGTATAACTAAAATTAACGCTATTTGGTGCTTCTATTGTGCCATCATTGTTAGCATCCCAAGTATGTGAAATGTATCCAGTTTGGTTAATATTTACAAATCTTACCACTGATTTTATCCAAGCTGTTGTTGGAGCAGCAAAACCAACTGATAAATTTGTTGGCAATTGTAGATTAACCAAATAATCTTCTGTTTCCCCCCAAGCGTATGTGCCACAAGCACTACCAGGGTTTGCCATAACAGTAGTTTCAATTAAAACACATCTCATTCTAGTTAATCCAGGATTAACATTACAAGGCACTGTGAATGTATAATTAATGTCTCTAACACCAGCAGCGGCAGCAAATGGCGTACTTCTTACAGCTTCTGAAGCTTCGAAGGTGTTATTTCTGTTATAATCTATCCATACTAAAGCTTGGTTGGACCAAACACCTGTTGCGCAGTAACCTACTGTAACACTGACAGTATAAGTTGCACCAGCTGACATTGGAATAGAAGGCAAAGATGTAAAATCTGTGTACTGGGCACACACAGTAGTTGCTGGTTGCCAAGAGTTGTTATCCAACAAAATATTTGTGCCTTGAACCAATCTTACATTTGATATAAATTCATCGGTAGTGCTGGTAGCGTTACTGGTACAATACTGCGCACTGATATTATTGCTAAATGCAATAAGGTAAGCCAAAAAGAAACCTTTTATAAGATTGGCTAATTTTAAATTTTTTAATTTTATAGTCATAAACTGATTTTTTATTTGATGATGTTAATTTTTTGTGTGTGGGTTTGGTTGTTGCCTGTAATTTTAACGATATATACACCATTGTTTAAATGGTTCAAATCCATGACTACTTCTTGGTTATTGTAACCAAATTGAAAAACAACTTCTCCTAAAACATTATATACGATAACATTCATTAAATTAGTTGATTCTTTCATTTTGATATTAAATAATCCATTAGATGGATTTGGATAAATAGAAACATGATTTGAATTAATTTCATCGATGCTCGTAGATAAATCGATACATTTTGTTTTAGAACAATCGCAGCCATCAGGAGTGCTTGCTATCATGGTTACACAATATTGTAAACTTCCATTGTAAGTGTAATTTGTACCCGTTCCATTAGAAGTAAGTCTATTACCTTCGCCTGTTAGCCAAATATATTGTATACCATTTGTTGAACCACCTATTGGGGTAAAATTGAAATTCTTTGAATTTACAGACCAATTTCTTTCAATGTTAAAATCGCAGGTGGCTGGCAATTCACCAACATTTACAATTTTAGTGATAGAATCGGCACAACCATTGATGATATTTGCAATTAATTTCACATTAAATGTTTGTCCATTTGAATAGGTATGCATTGGGGCGGCAATATTTGAAATAGAGCCATCACCAAAATTCCATTTGTATTGAATATCTCCTTTTGGAAAAGTTGTTAAATTGGTGAATGTTAAAGCCGAACCAGCACATTGAGAATCAAATTCAAAATCCACTGTTGGTTGAACACCCACATTAATCACTTTTGAAATCTCTGAGCTACATCCATTTTGCAAATCTGTTTTTAATGTTACTGTTCTTGGTCCAAGATTAGACCATGTTACCAAAGGAGCCGTTTGATTGATTGGCGACCCTTGACCTAAATTCCAAGTATATTTATCAAGTAGTTCTCCATTTAAATTGGTTGTATTGGTGAAAGGTGTTGGCGTTCTGTCGCAAGCAAATGGGTATGTAAAGTTTGTAGTAGGAATTTGTTTTACATTAATTGGCATTATCATAGAGTCTTTGCAACCAAATTCAGAATTCACTCTTAATTTAACGTTTTTTAAACCCGCAGAAGTAAATCTGTAGGATGGATCCATATCAGATGCAATATTTGACATATCATTCCAAAACCATGCATTACCGAAAGTACCTTGACTAATACTCGATTGATTGCTAAATTTAAATTCATCGTTCAAACATTCTCCACTTAATACAGTATACGAAGCTGTTGGCTTAGCAAATTGATACACAGTTTTAGAAACCACATCTGTACATCCATCTGCTGTTGCTTTTAAAGTAACTCTGTAAGCACCAGCTGGTCCAAAGTTTTTATTGACTGCAGTTCTAGAACTTGTAATGATTGAAGGAGAATTATCGCTAAAAGACCATTCATACACTGTATTTCCGCTGCCAGCATAAGCTGTACCATTATTCAATACCACTGCTTCACCTTGACATTTATTGATATTTAATATCTGAGCAATTGGCATTTCTGTAACATTTAGGTTAATGATTTTTTCTGTAGTAAAAACATATGGCTTAGTAGTTGCTTTTAATTTTACTGTGTAAGTTCCAAAATTAGCATAATTTTTTATTGGACTAGCCTCATCTGTTAAAGGTGAGCCATCTCCAAAATCCCATTCATATTCAACCGAACCCGATTTAACAGTAGTTGTATTTTCAAAAAAGTTGTCGGTTCTTTCACATAAAGGGTTTGGAATAATGAAATCCGGATTGGCTTTTGGAGCAATATAAACCCTTCTTTTATAAAGTGTATCACAAAAACTTTCTAAACTTAAAACTCTAATAGTAACCTCTATGGTGCTGTCTTCCCATGCTACAGTAGGATTGATAGTTGCTCTAAAAGGAGCTGAACCATTACCTGTAGCTATGACATTGGCATTAGTGCCACTCAAAGTTTTGGCGCTTACAAAAGCTCTCCATTTAACACCATAATCTGAGTTTAAATACCCTAAAGTAGCAGGTTCGCTCAAATCATAAATTAAATTCTCGTTTCTAAAAGTTACATCAGGTTTCCCGTCAATATTAAAAACACTAAAAGCAGATGATAAACTTGTATTATGAGAAACCACTGAACCTCCAGGTGCTGGAGAAACAATGGTTGAAGAAATTAATGAATCATTTGTACGTTGATCATCTGGCGTAGATAAAAACAATCTCACATCCGTTTGACCTGATTTGCTAAATATTACACTATTTGGAAATGTAAAATTAACTGTAGCATTAGGTGCAATATTTGATGGTATTGTATATTCTACTTTAGGCCCATAATTGATGGAATAAGCAACCGTAGGATTTCTAATTGTATTTGCAGAATTGTTTCTTAATGTTCCGCTAATGGGGGAAGTAAAACCAGAACAAGTTGGAATAGGAAAACTTAAATTAAAGGCTGTTAAAGAAGCATCAACAAAATACTCTATTGCTCCAATATCTGGCGTTGTTGAGTTTCTGGTATTGCCAGCATTGTCTGAAGTGATTCCTGAAATAGTAGCACCTTTATTTGCCATACCAATGGAGGTTGGTGTTAAATCAATATTAGCTGGATTGATACTTAAAAAATTTGGATTGGTACTGATATTTGAAGCAGGAAAACTTGCAGCTATCATATCCTGCAGTGAGAATAAATTACCTACTGATGATGCCGCAGCATCAAATACACCCCAACCATAATTTAAATTTCCAGATGCATTGGGGCCAAAAAACAAACAATTGTTTTGGTATGTTGTCCATCTGTAAGTAGAAGTAGTTGTAGTTGCTTGGTCGTAAATTAACCATTTTGAACCTGTGCCTCCAATGTTGTTATAAAGAATGTTATTTCTAAAATTTCTAAACCAACTGCCTTGTACGTTTCTAACAATTGTACTTGTATTATTAACAGTAGTAGGGTAATCAAAAGCAATGGTATTAAAGTCTACATCTAAAGATATACTTTGATTAAGATATGCAGAATACCAATACAAATAACATTGTAAAGTAGAAGTTCCAAAATCATAAATCCAATTGTTTGTAATTTTACTATTGGTGTTCTGTAATGAAAGAGCAGTACTACTCATACTAATGTAAATTGGATAGATAACAGAGGTTTGCGGTGTGTTACCATTCAAATTAAAAATCCTGTTGTTTTCTATTGTAAAAGTACCTGTAATTGTATATAATCCATATTTTGTAGTAAACAGACTTGTTCTACCTTGATTGGTAATGGTATTGTTTCGGATAGTGGTATTGTAAGTATAAGGATGATTGATACCATACAAGTAAAAATCTCTAATTAGATTATTTGAAACAATGTTATTATTCCCTGCATTAGATGCTGCAGGCGTAGTAATACCATACATGTTTATTCCATAATATGGACCATGATTTAATCCAGTACCAGAACGCATGTCATTGCTGTCAATTAAATTGTTGTTACCTGAATTTCCAGATGCACTTCCTGTTGTTCCATTGGTTAACCAAATATAAGCGCTACCAACTGCAGGAACACCCGTAATGTTATTACATCTTAATTTATTGTTTTTTATAATATTATTGTCTGCACCATTTCTTATCCAATAGCAATACCCGTAAGTGGTTTGGTTCATTTGTACTTCTAAGTTATTAAAAGTAAAAAAATCGGTGCCATTTAAATCAATAACACCGCAATCTGTATTAACGGTTGGCGTAAATGCAACAACAGCTCCATTGCCATTGATAGTAACAGTTCTTGATGCTGAAGCGCCAACTATGGCAGTTAATTGAATTCTTTGATTGTAGGTGCCAGGAGTTACATTGCAAATAACATGCCCTTGCAAACCTGCACCACCAACAGCATACTGAGCTGCTCCACCATCTCCACGAGCAATATTTCTTAAATCATTGGTAAATGCAGTAAAGCTAAGATAATTTGTTGCTGATACAGCTGCGGATGGATTTATCGTATATGTTCCACCAGGAAAGGCCGATAAATTGATTTGATAAAAAAATGCGAGAACAAGGCTCAACATAATTTTAAAATTTTTTGTAAATAGTAAATTTCTAAACATAATTAAATAACGATTTTATTTGCAAAACTATAAAATATTAAATCAGAAAAAAACTTGTTGAACAAATATTTTATGAAATGTGACTAAAATGTGACAAAATGCCTTACATTATAATGTACCGTTTAGTTTTTTGTTTAACAAAACAATATATTAAATAAACAAATATGAAAAAATAGTGACAAAAAAATAGTAGTTTAGTCCTAAAAATAAACAATAATTAACTATAATATCACTTTAAAATAAGATTATGATCTTAAAGTATTTTTAAAAATTAATAAAAACCGTTTTTTAAAAAAAATTATTTCAAATATGTTTTAACACAAAATTGAGAATTATTGAATGATCATTTTAAAAAATCCTAATTATTAATTTTTAGGATTATTAAATAGAATCAAAAACTTTAAAATAGCAATCCCTACATTTAATTTTTAACTATCTTTGCACCCCATTAAAAATCTATGATTTCAGTTTCAAATTTATCCCTCCGATATGGTAAGCGTGTCTTATTTGACGAGGTAAATGTAAAATTCGTTCCAGGCAATTGCTATGGTGTGATTGGCGCCAATGGTGCTGGCAAATCCACTTTTATTAAAATACTTTCAGGTGAGATAGAAGCCACAACAGGCCATGTAGACATTGAAAAAGGCAAACGCATGAGTGTTTTAAAACAAAATCACTTTGAGTTCGACCAGTTTCCTGTTTTAGAAACCGTTATCATGGGTAACAAAGTGCTTTATAGTATAATTAAAGAAAAAGAAGCCATTTATGCCAAAGAAGATTTTACTGATGAAGACGGTATCAAAGCCTCAGAATTGGAAGAGAAATATGGCGAAATGGAAGGTTGGAATGCTGAAAGCGATGCTGCAACTTTGTTGAGTGGATTAGGTATCACAGAAGAAATTCACGCTAAACTGATGCACGAATTGAGCAATAATCAGAAAGTACGTGTGTTATTAGCTCAAGCTTTGTTTGGCAATCCTGATATTTTGTTAATGGACGAACCAACGAATGACTTGGATGTAGAAACCATTGCTTGGCTCGAAAATTTCTTGATTAATTTTGAAAACATCGTTTTGGTAGTTTCTCACGATAGACACTTCTTAGATGCTGTTTGTACACATGTGGCAGATATTGATTTCAACAAAATACAAGTCTTTACAGGAAACTATACTTTTTGGTATCAAAGCAGTCAGTTAGCTTTAAGACAACGCTCAGACCAAAACAAAAAAGCAGAAGAAAAGAAAAAAGAATTGATGGATTTTATCCAAAGATTCAGTGCGAACGTGGCGAAAAGTAAACAAGCCACAAGTCGTAGAAAAATGATAGAAAAATTGGATATAGAGGAAATAAAACCTTCTACAAGAAAATATCCGGGCATTTTTTTTACACCTGAAAGAGAGGCTGGCGACCAAGTGGTTAGCACAGAAAACTTAAGCTACAAACATGAAGGTGTGAAATTGTTTAGTAATGTTAATTTCACTGTCAATAAAGGCGATAAAATTGCATTTCTATCTAAAAATGTATTGGCAATAACCAAATTATTTGAATGTTTAGCAGGCAATGAAAAACCAAGTGGAGGCACAATTGATTGGGGTGTAACCATTAAAAAAACCTACATTCCGAATGATAACTCCCATTATTTTGAAGGCATCAATTTGAGCTTGGTAGATTGGTTGAGACAATATTCAGCAGAAAAAGACGAAACCTTTATTCGTGGATTTTTAGGCAGAATGCTATTCAGCGGTGAAGAAAGTTTGAAAATGGCAAAAGTATTGAGTGGTGGTGAAAAAGTAAGATGCATGTTAAGTAAATCTATGCTTGAAAGTCCGAATCTCATTATTGCTGACGAACCAACCAATCACTTGGATTTGGAAAGTATTCAATCGCTCAACAACAGTTTTATTGATTATAAAGGCACGATTTTGTTTTATTCTCATGACCATGAGTTTATGAATACCGTAGCCAACAGAATTATAGAGATAGGCCCCAATGGTATGGTTGACAAATTTGCTACCTACGACCAATATCTTGAGGACGAATCTGTTATAGAAAGAAGGCAAGCTTTGTATTCTTAAAGCCCTAAAAAACATGATTAAAAATCCAAGCAAAGTCATTTTTATTTTAGAAACCATACATATTCCATTGTGGTTGATAAAAGATTTATGTTGGCTTTTCACTTGGCGAATAGCAGGCATTATCATTGCAGTACCAACTGTTTTAGTCGCTTTTTATATGGTATATTTAACTAAAAAAGACAAAAACAGACTGTTGCCAAATTTCTCAATCGCTCTGTGGATATTAGCAAATGCCAATTGGATGATTGCTGAATTCTATGAACTCCCAATTAAAAATTATAGTGCCATTCCATTTGTTTTAGGCATATTGGTATTTGCATTGTTTTTTTTCAATCCTCAATCTACTAAAAAACAAACAAATAAGCCTTAAAATTGTATTCTAATTATTCATTATGCCAACTATTACATTCAAATTTGAAGAAAAAAATATAGAACCAATCATAACTGACATTGCTGTCGGAGAAATGATATTGGATGTTGCTCTCGACAATGACGTAAACCTTCACCACAATTGTGGGGCAGTTTGCGCTTGCAGCACTTGCCATATTTACATTGAAGAAGGCGCAGACAGCCTGAAAGAAATCAGCGAAAAAGAAGAAGATTTTGTAGACCGTGCTAGAAATCCAAAATATAATTCTCGTTTGGCTTGTCAGTGTATTTTAGAAGAAGATACGGACATCGTTGTTACCATTCCCGACCAATCAGTTATTATAGGACATTAAATAAAAAAAATTATGACATTTGAATTACCCATCTATTGGAAAGACCACGAAGACATTGCTATGGCACTTTATGAAAAATTTGGTGATGACTTTGGTGAATCCAAAATTTACCGCATTCGTTTCACTGAACTATTGGAGTGGGTTTTAGAAATTCCCAATTTTAAAGGCACAAGAGAGGAATGTAACGAAGGACATTTAGAAATGATTCAAAGTCAATGGGTGTACGAATGGAGAGACAATCAGAATGGTTAATGGTTAATAGTGTAATGGTTAATGGTGTAATTGTTAATGGTGTAGTGGTTAATGGTGTCTCGTATGAAAACTGCAGGATGTTTTATGGAGTTATGGTTTCCAGCATGAAAACTGTGGGAGGTGTAATAGAGAAAAAGTATCTAATTACTAAACAAATAAAACCAAACCGACAACTAATATCATGTAACTATCATTCCATAACCAATAACCCTTAATTAATAACTCTTAACCAATAACCATTTGAGTGGAACAAAAGAAATATCAAATAATACTAACCAAACGGTTCGTCCGTTATTAGTTTTTCTATTCTTGGCAGTGGGAACGCTTATTGGTACTTCTATCAACAAAGAGAAAAAGGATAAATTTTCTCAAATTCTCAACATCGTTCAAAATGATTATGTGGATAGCACCAATGAAATTGCCCTTCGTGAAGATGCCATCCGTTATTTACTCTCTCAGTTAGATCCTCATAGCAGTTATATTCCACCTAGTTTAAGTGAGATAAGCTCTAGACAAATTAGAGGCAATTATGAAGGCTTGGGCATAGAATATTTGTATTTCAGAGACACCTTATTTGTTTATAACATATTTCCTGGCAGTCCTGCACTATTGGCTGGCGTGAAAGCCGGAGACAGATTGTTAAAATCAAATTCTATTGTGTTAACAGATACTATGAATGAGGATTTGATTCAAAAATCATTTGAAAAAAAACCTGTTCAATTAGAAATCTACAGACGATCTGATCACTCTTATCAAAAAATTAGTCTTAAAAAAGGAGAAATCAGTATCAATAGTTCAAGTACTTATTACATGGTAGATAACAGTTTGGGTTATATCAAGATAGAACGTTTCAGTAGTCAGACTCATAAAGAATTTTTAAATTCGCTCAATCAGCTAAAAAGCAAAGGTTTAAAAGATTTAATAATCGACCTAAGAGACAATGGCGGTGGGCTATTGGGCGAAGCAGTTGCAATAGCTAATGAGTTTTTAGAAAAAGATGCCATGATAACTTATACCGAAGGAAACAAAAGAACGCGCAGAGATTTTATTGCTGATGGGAATGGTGTTTTCAAGGAAGGTAAACTCATTATATTAATCAATCAAAACACCGCATCTGCTAGTGAAATTTTATCGGGTTGTTTGCAAGATAATGACAGAGCAGTAATTATAGGTAGCAGAACTTTTGGCAAAGGCTTAGTTCAAGAGCCATTTAGATTGCCAGATGGTTCTACTTTGCGTTTAACTACTGCTAGATATTATACGCCAAGCGGAAGAAGTATTCAAAAAACTTATACTAAAAACATCGAACTTTATAGAAGTGAATTATTTAGTCGGGATGTATTATCAGACACACTAAATCCAGTTTTTGACTCAACCACCCGAAAAGATTTTTTCTCTCTCAATGGCAGACTCCTAACTTATGGTGGTGGCATCAGGCCTGATATTATCATGAGAGATGTTGATAAAGATAGCACTGACATCGAAAAAATAGCACAAGCTTTTAGATATTCTCGCATTTTGGATATTTATCTTTTAGATTTTATGTCTAATGATTTAGTAAAAATAAAAACTAAGTATCCTAACTCCAATGATTTTATTCAAAACTATCAAATAGAATCCAAACAGATTCAAAATGTTTATCAATATTTAAAGCATATTCCCTATCTCAAAAACATTAGACAACAAGTAAAAATCAACGATTTAATCAACAAGCAACTTAAAAGAGTCATTGCCTTTAGGCTGTATGGTGAAAATGGCAGTTCGCTATTAAGTAATCTTCAAGATGGTATTTTCTCGAAAAGTTTTGAGGTTTTAAAGAATTATAACAAACTCTTGAACATTGGACCCAAAAAAAGTCATAGATTCGACTACTAATTAAAAAACATGTTTAAATCTGTTATCACGCTTATACCCATTTCAGTAAGAATATTTTTTTCTGTGATATTTGTTTTAGTTTTCGATTTCTATGCTTATCAAGCTATCAAAGTATTAACAGAAGGGCTTTCAAAAAAAGTCCGCCAAGTAATTAAATATACTTTTTGGATACTCAGTATTGCTTTCTACATCCTAGCATTATTAGCCATGGGAGGATATTTAGTCAATGCTAATAGAACCATTTTGGTTGTGGTGAGCGGTTTGTTTTTTGCCATGTTTGTGGCTAAGATTTTAATGATTTTTCCGCTTTTGATTGAAGATATTTACCGCTTGATTCATAAAATTACCTCATTTTTCAGAGGCAATCAAACTTCAGACGAAAATACAACAGACAAAAAAGGTCTTATTTCAAGAAAAAAATTCATTTCACAAATCAGTGCAGGTATTGGTACACTTACTTTTAGCGGCTTGAGTTATGGCATCATCAAAGGTGCACACGATTATAAACTTCATCAAACAAATGTTACAATTAAAAACCTTCCAGAAGCCCTTAAAGGATTAAAAATTGGACATCTCAGCGATATTCATTCCGGCAGTTTTTGGGACCAAAGAGCTGTTGAAAAAGGTATTCAAATGTTGATGAGTCAAAAACCAGATCTTATTTTTTTTACGGGCGATTTGGTTAACAGTCTTTCAGAAGAAATGAGCAAAGCTTATATTGAAATTTTCAGCAAGGTAAAAGCCCGCTTAGGCGTATTTAGCATACTTGGCAACCACGATTATGGCGACTATCATCAATGGCCAGATAGAAACAACGAACATGCGATGAATGGCAACCTGAACAACAAATCACATATGTCGCCTATGCAAATAGAAAACTTAGATAGGCTTCATAAAATTCATGCTCAAATGGGTTGGCAACTTTTATTAAATGAAAACAAAGTTTTAGATATAAATGGCGAAAAACTGGCTATTATCGGTGTGGAAAATTATGGTGTAAAAGGTCGTTTTCCTAAATATGGCAATCTAGCAGAAGCTTATCAAGGCACAGAAGCCATTCAAACCAAACTTTTACTTTCTCACGACCCTAGCCATTGGGATGCACAAGTAAGAACCAATACATTCAAAGACATTGCCATCACTTTTTCTGGACATACCCATGGTGCACAATTTGGTATCGAAACCGCTAATTTTAGATGGAGTCCTGTAAAATATATGTACAAACAATGGGCGGGCTTGTATCAAGAAGGCGAACAATATCTTTATGTAAACAGAGGTTTTGGTTATTTAGGTTATCCCGGCAGATTAGGAATCAGACCAGAAGTAGCTGTTATAAAGTTGGTGTAGATTTTATCAAGTTGCATTAAACTATTCAAAACCTTCTATTGAATAATTTCTTATAAAAAATACTACCTTTGAAGGGTTCATTCTTCCTATCTTTTGAATACCAAAGCACTCATAAAAAAAAGTAAACAGCTGAAAATTAAGCGACAGGTTTTACCATTCAATTTGGTAAATTCCATCTTGATATTGTGGCATTCCGAACAATCCAAAACCGATATTGAAGAACTCAAAACCTTTGGACATGAGTTGAGAAAAGCAGGCAAAGAAGTGATGTTTTTAACCTATTATCCACTTAAGAAACTTGGTTTGGATATGCAGGAAAATGAAATCTATAAATTTTGTTGTAAAGGCGATTTCAATTTATTTGGTGCTCCAAAAACGGCTGGTTTAAAAACTCATCTTCAACGACCATTCGACCTCTTGATTAATGGCTGTTTAGACGAACAAGTTTTCTTAAATACCATTGCAGTGTATTCAAAAGCATCTTATAGAATTGGCGTTTTAAACAACCTTGAAAGTACAGAATTTTATGAAATCTCCATCAAACCCAATGGTGCAGATTTATGCGAAAATTATCTCATTGAAATAGGCAAATGCCTGAATAAAATAACATCTTAAAATACAATATGTCACACATTATATCTCAAAAATTAAAAGGCACTGGCGTTGCATTAGTGACACCTTTTAAATCAGACATGAGCATCGATTTTGATGCCCTTACCAAATTAGTGAATCATCAAATAGACAATGGCACTAATTATTTAGTTATTCTTGGCACCACAGGCGAAAGTCCGACTATCAGTAAGCAAGAAAAACAAGATATTATCAAGCACATCAAACAGGTAAACAACGGCAGATTACCCTTGGTTTTAGGCATTGGTGGCAACGATACTTTGGTAGTTGCAGAAAATATCAAAAATCAAGACTTTGATGGTATCAGTGCTATTTTAAGCGTTAGTCCTTATTACAACAAACCCAATCAAAATGGTATTTACAACCATTATAAATACTTAGCAGACCTATCGCCTTTACCCATTATTTTATACAATGTTCCTGGCAGAACAGGTAGTAATATTTCTGTTGAAACCACTTTGAAACTGGCAGAACACCCTAATATTTTGGGAACCAAAGAAGCGAGTGGCAATTTTTCTCAATGCATGGAAATCATCAAACATCGACCAACTAATTTTTCAGTTATCAGCGGTGATGATGCGTTTACATTGCCTTTTATAGCCATGGGAATGGACGGTGTTATCAGTGTAATAGCCAATGCCTTTCCAGCTCAATTTAGTAAAATGGTAGCCCTATCTCTTGAAGGCAAAGTATTAGCAGCCCAACCCATCCATTATGAGTTGTTAGATGCCATGAACCTCATATTTGCAGATGGTAGCCCAGGGGGAATCAAAGTAATTTTAGAAAAAATGGGCATTTGTGGCGTTGATGTCAGAATGCCATTGAGTGGCGTTAACGAAACTGTGAAATCGCAGTTATTGAAGACGGTTAGGGGTTAAGGGTTATTGGTATATTGGTGTAATGGTTTAATTGTAAAATAGTTATTAGTAACTCTTCATATTTACATGCGTGATACATTTAACAAATATCCCTTTAATCATAACCCTTAACTATTAACCATTAACTATTAACTATTAACCACTAAACCAATCCCAGTTTCTCTAAAATGAAAATGGGTTCGATAGGGCGATTGTTATGAATGCATGCAGCAAAAATCTTGGCATCTATGATTAATGCTTGGTCGGATGTTCGGATAATTTTTTGATGAAAAATGATTTTTAAACGACTTTCCCTCGAGGCATATGTTTCTACAAAGAAAGTATCACCGCTTTTTAAGGATTTTTTGTAATCAACCTCACTTCTAATTACAACAGCATCATAACCATCTATGTGCAACTGATTAAAATCTAAACCTTTTGATTTTAAAAATTCGTGTCGCGCGTGTTCCAAATAGTTTTGATATACCGCATTGTTTACGATTCCCTGAAGGTCGAGTTCATAATCACGAACAGTAAATTCTAATTTAAAAATATTATCCATTGTATTTAGTCATTGCTTGTCCTATGCCCTCTAAAACAAAGGTTTTGATTGCCTCGGCAGATTGTGCAGCTTTTTCAATCACGGTGGGCAATTCCGTGTCTTTCCATTTGCCTAACACAAAATCTACTTGTCGGTGTTTATCAAACTGATTGCCAATACCAAAACGCAAACGTGGATATTGCTGTGTTTGCATCACCTCTTCTATATTTCTTAAGCCATTGTGCCCACCATGACTGCCTTTGGTTCGGATGCGAATGGTTCCCAAATCCAAAACCAAATCATCGGTTACCACTATCAGATTTTCGAGCGGAATTTGATACTGTTGAAGATAATATTGAACTGCTTTGCCACTCAAATTCATAAATGTGGTTGGTTTAATTAAAACCACTTGTTTGTTTTTGATTCTGCCTTCGCCAACTATGGCGTGTTTTTGTAAAGAAAATTCAACACCCAAATCTTTTGCCAAAATATCTAGGACACTGAACCCAATGTTGTGTCTTGTGTGGTCATAAGTTGGACCAATATTTCCTAAACCGACAATTAAATATTTCACTTAATCTACCTTGTTTTCTATGATATCATTGGCTCTTCTGAGTACAAAGTTTCTACCCAAATAAACCTTTCTTACCAATTCATCTTCAGCCAATTCTTCTGCTGTTCCTTGTTTCAATAATTTACCTTCAAACAACAAATAAGCTCTGTCTGTAATACTCAAAGTTTCTTGCACATTGTGGTCGGTAATTAGAATGCCAATGTTTTTTCTTTTCAATTTATAAACAATGCCTTGAATGTCCTCAACAGCAATAGGGTCAACCCCTGCAAAAGGCTCATCTAGTAATATAAATTTCGGGTCGGTAGCCAAAGCGCGGGCAATTTCTGTTCTTCTTCTTTCGCCACCACTCAACACTTTTCCCAAGTTTTTTCTCACCCTGTGCAAACTGAATTCATCCAACAAACTTTCCAATTTTTCGGTTTGTTCTGCTTTAGATAATGTCGTTAATTCCAAAACCGCTTTAATATTGTCTTCAACTGTTAAATCTCTGTATACAGAAGCTTCTTGAGGCAAATAGCCAACCCCTTTTTGAGCGCGTTTATACATCGGCAAACTTGTGATATCCTCATCATCCAAAAATATTTTGCCTTCATCTGGTTTCACCAAACCGACAGTCATATAAAAAGACGTTGTTTTTCCAGCACCATTTGGACCAAGCAAACCCACTATTTCGCCTTGTTCAACGTAGATAGAAACATCGTTTACCACGCGTTTCTGTTTGTATTGCTTAACGAGATTATCAGCTCTTAAAATCATAGTGTGTATGGCATATCAAAAATTGTGCAATTGTATCGATGTGGGTCTAATATCTCTAATTTTTAGTTGTAAATTTTTAAAACCTTTATACTCATTGAGCTCTATGGAGTAACAAACATCAAAAGGTTCGCCCGAGGCAACAAACTCATAAATACCTGACAAATTAAATCCAATACCATCCATTTTCATACTCGATTGATATCCTGCAAATTTCAAATGTTTTTCTTTAACAATTCTACTACCAGAGTCAACGATATTATTGGTTCTAAAAATTGGCGTCATATTACCCGGCCCATGCGGTTTAAATTGATTGAGCACATTGTAAAAATTGGGTGTAATATCTTTAAAATCTATTTCCAAATCATAAGCAATTTCGGGTGTTAAAAGATGTTCGGTAGTGTTTTGACTTACTATTTCTTCAAACTTCATAGAAAATGCCTCGAATGACTCTTTTTTGATGGTTAAACCTGCTGCATATTTATGTCCGCCAAACTGAACCACTAAATCGCCACAAGCACCAATGGCTTCATGAACATCAAAATCCTTGACACTTCTAGCAGAACCAGTTAACATGCCATTCACTTCGCTAAAAATGATGGTTGGTTTGTAATACGTTTCTATCAATCTAGAAGCCACAATGCCTATCACACCTTTGTGCCAGTTTTCGCTATAAAGTACCGTAGATTTTTTAGCCCTCAACTCATCGCTCAACTCCAGAATTTCTTGTGCTTCCTTGGTGATGTCGTTATCTAAATCTTTGCGCTCTAGGTTATTATCAACCAAAGTTTTGGTATGAAGAAGTGCTTGGTGAAAATCTTTTTCTATTAATAATTTAACCGATGATTTGGCATCTGCCACCCTGCCTGCTGCATTGATTTTTGGTCCTATACCAAACACAATGTCAGAAGATTCGTATTCTTTTTTAATTTGATAACTTTGTAACAAAGCTTGCAAACCAATACAAGGGTCTTCATTCAATTTTTTTAGTCCAAAATAAACCAACACCCTGTTTTCGTCTTTCATATCAACAATGTCGCTGCAAGTGCTCACTGCTACTAAATCCAAGTATTTACAAACCTGCTCAAAAGGCAAATCGTTGGCTTGGGCATAAGCTTGAATCAATTTAAAACCGATGCCACAACCCGATAATTCCTTGTAAGGATATTCGCAATCATTTCTTTTGGGATTCAACAATGCCACCGCTTTTGGCAATTCATCGCCAGGCAAATGGTGGTCGCACACAATGAAATCAATACCTAAGGATTTGGCATAAGCAATCAACTCGATAGAGCGGGTGCCACAATCGAGCGCTATGATAAGATTGACATGGGTAGCAGCAGCATAATCAATACCAATTCTAGACACGCCATAACCCTCTTTGTATCTATCAGGAATGTAATATTCGATATTGTCGGTATAATGATTGAAATAAGAAAAAACAGTAGCCACAGAAGTGGTGCCATCCACATCATAATCGCCATAAACCATGATTCTTTCGTTAGATTTAATGGCATGATTAATTCTTTCGATGGCCAAATCCATGTCCTTCATCAGAAAAGGATCGTAGAGGTCGGTTAACTGAGGTCTAAAAAAACGTTTAGCTTCATCCTCCGTTTCAATACCCCTTTGAATCAAAAGCGTGGCAATTGGTTTAGAAACATTAATGGCTTTAGATAAATGCTCGATTTTGCTATCATTAAGTTTTGGGGAAGCTGTCCAGCGATATGCCATAATATGGCGCAAATTTAATATAATTTTAACAATTATATTGTTTTTGATTAAAGGGCTTGGTATTTAAGGGATAAACGGAAAAAATTATACTAGGCTTATGACTAACCATAGGTTAAGCTCAAAAACATTACAAAAAATGGATAAAGTGTTTATATTTGCGCTAAGATGCTTGATTGGGGGGGGGAATTGATATAAATAACTTAAAAAAAATAATTAGGAGATGAATTTAACAATTGAAAATATACTCTTAGTTGGGTCTCTTTTGCTTTTTGTGAGTATTATAGTTGGCAAAACCTCCTATAAATTTGGTGTTCCTACCTTGTTGCTCTTTTTAGCTATCGGCATGTTGGCTGGTTCAGATGGCATTGGCGGAATCAATTTTGACAATCCTCAACTTGCACAATTTATTGGCATTGTTTCGTTAAATTTTATTTTGTTTTCGGGTGGTTTAGATACCAATTGGGTTACAGTAAAACCGATTTTAAAAGAAGGAATTGTTTTATCTACGGTTGGTGTATTGCTTACAGCTGTATCGCTTGGCACATTTGTTTGGTTTATCACAGATTTTACAATTTATGAAAGTATGTTGTTGGGTTCTATTGTTTCATCTACAGATGCTGCTGCTGTATTTTCAATTTTACGTTCAAAAAGTCTTGCCCTAAAAACCAATCTACGCCCAACTTTAGAATTAGAAAGTGGCAGCAACGATCCAATGGCTTATGTGTTGACAATAGCTTGTCTAACTCTGGTGGTTAATCAAGACCAAAGCATCTTAAACATTATACCCCTATTTTTTCAACAAATGATTTTAGGTGCCATTGCAGGTTATGTTTTTGGCAGATTAAGCAAATTAATCATTAATAAAATCAAATTAGATTTTGAGGGACTTTATCCTGTTTTAGTAATAGCCTTGATGTTTATTACATTTTCTGCAACAGATTTTGTTGGAGGAAATGGATTTTTGGCTATTTATATCTGTGCGGTATATCTTGGAAATCAGGAGTTGATACATAAAAAAACCATTCTAAAAATGTTTGATGGCATGGCTTGGTTGATGCAAATAGTATTGTTTCTAACCTTAGGTTTATTGGTTTTTCCATCTCAAATTATACCATATTTCGGAATAGGAATTCTTATTTCCTTGTTTTTAATCATCGTAGCCCGACCGATAAGTGTTTTCATTAGTTTGATGTTTTTTAAAATGAAATTGCGAAGAAGATTTTATATCTCTTGGGTTGGTTTGCGAGGTGCCGTTCCCATTGTATTTGCAACATATCCGCTTTTGGCAGGCATAGACAAAGCAAATATGATTTTTAACATTGTTTTTTTTATATCCGTAACATCGGTGTTGATACAAGGCACAACACTTTCTATTGTTGCCAAATGGCTTAAAGTAGCATTACCCGAAAAAGTAAAAAAGATTTCGGAAATGGATAAACTCATATTAGAACTACCAAAATCTAATCTTCAAGAGTTTGAAATTTTGTCAGATTTTAAATCTGTTAACAAAAGAATTGTTGATTTAAATTTTCCAAAAAATGCATTTATCATAATGATAAAAAGAAATGGAGCATTTATCCGCCCTGGCGGTTCTACGATTATTGAATCAAAAGATGTTTTGATGGTGTTAGCAGACAATGAGGCAGATTTTAATAAAGTAAACAAATGTTTGATATAGATTAGTTAAGCCGTTGTACATTCGGTTTTTACTTTCATATTGTTTGTTTGTGGCTTTTTTGGTCTATACTCATATCACCAAAAACAAACAAAGGATTAAACACAGAAAGAAAACTTTAAAAACCGTTTAAATCTTTTGGGCGCCTGATACTCCTTTCAATCGTGAGACCGCTTCGCTAAGTTCCTCGCCCTCCGTCTCGGTTCAACCGAGACTACGGTCAAGGGGCGCATTCGGTTTGCTCTAGTTCACAAACAATATGCTTCAGTTAGAACGATTTATTGGAAAGTGTAGCTTGAATAAAGGTTGGTAAATAGGCACAAAAGGCAACATGAAATGGGCGTTTGCCTTGTGTTCAATTTTTCGTTGGTTTAGGTATAACTTTTTCAAATTCTTGTATGACTTTGGATGAAATTACACAACCAAGATTGGCTGGAATTCTAGATCGAAAAATAGAGTCGAAAGTTGTAGGGATATTTATAGTTTCAATTTTTCCTGTTGCATTCCATTCATGACCTCCATAAAGTACGCCTACAAAATAAAATTTTTCATCACGACCAGCCAACCTAGTACCTGCTGAATTCACAACATTAAGTCCTTCTTTATACAAAAATACTGGACTTCCACTTGAGCCCGGAAATGCGGCTATGTCAATCAGAAACTCATTCCTGCCGTTATAAGGAAGACCAGGTTTTGTAGCTGTCACTCCTTTTCTAAATATTGGTCTGTTGTTATGCTCGTCAGAAAGTCCAATCGGGTATCCTACCATTAGAACATCTTCAAGTTCTGAGAAGGTACTAAATTTTTCAAGTGATGGAACTATGTCTGTAGTAATTCGTGACCAGCGTATATTTGAGCCGAGGTTTTGTTCGAAAGTCTTCAAAATATTCCCGAATGTTGTTGCGCAAAGGTCAATTTTTTCGTTCGGATGATTTACCCATAAATTTTTTGTTGGGATGCGAATAGTCGGAAAGTCTCTGAATAATGGGTTACCTTCTTCGTCCATTTGAGTTAATCGAAAAGTGGTTTCTATCGAGTTCTCAATTACATGCTTATTGGTAATTAAAATTGGCACATGGCTACTTGCGTCTCCATGCAGAGAAAATATAAATCCGGTTCCCGATGATTTCGTTCCGTCTGCTTTTGTGCAAACAAGTCGTGTTACACAATATGCAATGTTTTCTGTATTTATCATATTAAATTATCCAAGCCATTGTTGGTGTACCCTCAGCATTTATAAAAATTCAGTTAAGCGGATTCCTTTGACTTATCATAACTTTCAACAATTTTAATGAGCGTTTCAGAGAATTTGAAAATGTCATCAACTGAATTGATTTCATTTTTAATTTCTTTTTTTTGTTCGTCAAGCGTAACAAAATATTTTTTACTTCCATTGAAATATAATCTGCAAATGGTTTTACGATTGTTATCGTCAAGTAAAATTGCAAAATATGATTGTGCATCACGATAAGAAACCCTTGTTGCACTAATTTTTTGCCTTACAATTGTTTTTACAATCATAAACCCTTCCAATTCCTCTTCTGTAGTTACAACTTTGTTTTCGTCTGCTTTTGCTTGTTCGGCTTGGATGGCTTCTTGTTCTTTTGTCTTTTCATCTTCCTTTGTCAAAGCTGTTTTTAATCTTTCTGTAATTAGTTCACTTATATGTTGTTGAATAGATTTTTTTGTAAGATTAGTAAATTGCTCTAAAACTTTTGCCGTTACAACACTTGGGTAAACTTGTTTTGCAAAATGTTTTACAAATTCAGGAGTTGGATTAACAAGTTCTTGTTGTAATAAATGTTTTAATTCGTTCGTGTATTTTAGTTCACTTGCTGTATTAGTAATACTTTCTGCATCAAAAACAGATTTATGAAATTTCTTTAATTCTTCTATTTGGTTGTCCTTAATCTCATTGATATTAAATTCTAAAAATGGTTTTTCATCCATTTTATTTGCATCTACTAAATCTGAATAAAATCTATAAGAAATTCCATTTGTTAATAGTCCAAATTTGGCTTTTGAAACATGGAAATATCTTAAAATTTGACCATCGTGTATATTTAAATTTTGAGCCCAATGTTTACATTCTATCAAAATCGTTGGTGTACCATCTTTAAAAATTGCATAATCAATTTTTTCTCCTTTTTTAGTTCCAATATCAGTTATGTATTCTGGAACAACCTCTAATGGATTAAAGACATCATACCCTAATACCTGAAGAAAAGGCATTATAAAAGCATTCTTTGTTGCTTCCTCTGTATTTATTTGTTCTTTTAGTTTGTTAACTCTGTCTCCTAATTGTTTGATTTGATCTTTAAAATCCATGATATATATAATCGTTTTTTTAGTTAATTGATTTTAGTTTAGCTTCCGCAAATTAACCCCATTCTCCTCAACTTTCCAAATCAGAATCATTCCCATGCAGCAGATTTTGGAGAAATTCGTTGGCTTTTGCCACTTTATCGAAGCCATTGATTGGTGTTATCACCAACGGCTCAAAGGGTGTTATAGTCATCTCATCTTAACTCTGCATATTGCCACCATTTTTTATCCAATCTATTCCTCTTTGCAAAACTTCGGGGTCGTCATTAAACTTTCCAATGCTTGTATTGCAACTACTGCAAAGCCAACCCCTAATACTACCGTCTATATGACTATGATCTAATACCACGTCATTTTTATGTTCTCTGATAAAGCATTTCAAACAGATAGGACAAGTAAATTCTTCGCCTATTTGTGGTCTTGGATGTTTTGCTTCGAATTCCGCCTTTTGTTTTGGGTCAGCTTTGACCTTTTTGGCGTAACACTCTCTACATACTGGTCTCCTTAAAACTCTATTATCCTTTCCATATTGATTTGGTGCAAAAGCTTCGATTTCTTTTTCGATTTTACATACTTTACAGACCTTAAATTGCTTGTGTAACATAATCTTCAATTACATTTAGTTGTTGGGCTATGTTAATTCTTTTCTCTGCTATGTTGCAATAATCTTTTATAATTTCGCTTCCAATGAAATTTCTATTTTCTAAGATTGCCATTTTTGCAACGGTTCCACTTCCTATCATTGGGTCATAAATCAGGTCGCCTTCGTTTGACCAAGACTCTATATGGTCTCTTGCTAACTTTTCAGGAAATATTGCAGGATGTTCATAAGCAAACTCGTCACTAGCCGAGTGCCCCTTTCCTATGTTATATTCCCAAATATTTGTTCTTCTTCCATATTCACCATATCCTCCTCTACTGACTTTTAGAAGCTCTCCATTTTGAAGTCGCTTAGTTCCATTGTCACCTTTTCTTGATTCTTTGTTTTCTCTGTCTGTAATGAGATTAATTGTTTTAGGTCGTCCTTTACTTAATACAAACATATATTCAAATGACTGCCAATATGTGGTATTATTGCCAACAGCTCCTCTTGGCGGTTTAGAATAAATCATAGTGTCAAAAAGATTGAAGCCACATTCTTTAAAGAATAATGCTTGTCTAAAAGAATTTCCTGTTTCATTACCATTTGTCGTTGCGTCACTCACTATCCAAACAACTACTCCACCTTGTTTAGTTATTCTAAAGAGTTCTTTAGCTATACTTTCAAATTGAAATGAGAATCCATTAAATTCTGACTTAATTCCCTTAATGTGATTATTATATGTTCTTAAATCATCGTAAGGTGGCGATGTAATTATTAAGTCCACATAATTTTCTGGCATTTTCTTCATAGTTTGAAGACAACACTCATTGTATATAATGTTTTCTTCTATCAGATTTTTCATAGTTTCAAATTTATATCTTTAATTTCTCGGTTCAAAGTGTGATATTATTTAATTATTAACAGTGTCTTGTTTGGATGTCTCTATTGAATAGCAAAAAATATCATATATCATATAGGATTTTTTTGTCCGAAAAGCTCCCAAAACATTTTTCTTCCTTATATAGGAGTAGCTTTTTTTGAGATATGTGTATCTTCCTATTTTTTCAGTTTTCATACCACAAATTAACCCCATTCCCCTCAACTTTCCAAATCAGAATCATCCCCATGCAGCAGATTTTGGAGAAATTCGTTGGCTTTTGCCACTTTGTGGTGGGGCAAAGCTTTAACGAGTTCGAGCGGTTTGTGGGGGTTGTCGGCTTTTTTGAGGGCATTGTTGGTATAGGCATTGAATAGCACCTAATATGACACTATTTAAACTATTTTTAACAATTATGTTGTTTTTGATTATGAGGGGTTCTGATTGAGGGATAAACGGTAAACAATTAAACCAAGCTTATACAAAGCAAAAGAAAAAAAGTTCAACATTCTTCCTCCGAGACTTCGGAATAAAAAAATCAAAAATCTTATTCCGCTGAATAGCGGAACTTAAATCAAAAATAAATAAGGGCGCCTAATACACTTTCAGTCGTGAGACCGCTTCGCTAATGCTTGTATTGAGTTTGTCGAAATATTCCACGCCTTCTGGGTAGAGTTTACACTGACGTTTATTGAAGGGTCTCGGATGTTGTCTAGACCAAGCCGCCAGTAGAGGGACGCATTTGGTTTGCTTTGAAAATCAAACGATTGCCTCTATCTCATCGATTTATTGGTTGGTCACACAAGCATATCCTTGCTTCAGACCAATCAAGAGAAAAATGTGCTCGCAAATGGCGTTTGATGTCTTCATTTTCTGCTTTTGTCTGTCTTGAATAAAATTGTCTATATGCTTTGAAATTCAATAGTTTATATCACAAAACACTGTCTTATCTTATCTTAAAAGCTATCTTTCTCTATCTTAATTGTCTTGGTCCTTAATACCCAAATTGGAGTTGCTGTCGATTTGCTACTATTTTCAATTAAGTACTCCTTTTTAGACATATCATAGAGTAAGTTTCTAATTTTTGTTCTCTTTTGTTGTTCTGAAAGAACATTAGATAACTTTTCCATAAGCAAGTCGTCAAGTTCGGCTCTTGTCGCTTGTTTATATTTGGTCAAAAATTCAATTACCAATTTCATGTAATATGATTTGTCAAAGGCTTTGTTTTTAATATACGAAGCCTTGTCGTCTGTGATAGCCGCAACCGAAGCTGCTACATAATAATTTGGTTTCCGTCCTTCAATTAATTTTTCCTTTTTTAATGTTGTAGCAGCTGTGTCTGTAATTGCTAATTTTTTCTGAACCCTGTCAAGTAACACTACTTGAGATAATGTTAAGTCTTTACGTTCGATAAGAATTTTAGAGTAATTTTCATCAATAGCATGTCCATAAATTTGCAAAACCACTTTCTGTGGTTCAGATAATAAGTAATCAGGTAAAGGGAAATATCGGTTTCGTTGAGCTAAATACATTGTATGAATTCCATAGCCCAAACGGTCAATCATTCCCAAATTTACCATCGCATTTGCAAGCCAATAATTACGGTATCTTTCAGGTGTTTTTTCTCCGTCTGAATACTCATCGGGATTGCCCTCGAAAAAGCTACCAGCATTTGAAAAAATCAATTTATCAATTTTTTCAGTTACCAATATTCGGCTGTGTAACGAATAATCTTGGTGGGCAATACAATTGTGCATTGCCTCTAAAATGGTACGTGTATCGTATTTGTTTACTGTGGTTGAAAGTAATTCATTGTCGGGAAAGAATTTATATTTTACATTTCTTATGTTCTGTAAAACTTTAGTGGTGTTCAATAACAAAGGTGTTCCAAAATGTTCGTATGCTTTTTCTTCAGTTTCAAGTTTCCAAGTCACTTCAGCAATAGCAGGTAAAAGATAATGCGATGCCTCTTCTTTACCTAAAAGGATAATAGCAGTATTTGTGATTTTGCCATTAATAGTAATCTTTGCTTTATCTAAAAAAGTAACTTCGTCCCAATTATCAATTTCGCTATAAAAAGTAGCTCTTGAGCTTTTTTCTTTGAATTTTTCCCTTGCTGTTTTTAGTGCATCAAAATCTAAGTCGCTTATACTTGCTTGGTCAATTATTTTTGCACTCCAATCTTCTTGCGAATTGTAGATAATACGGACATAATTTGGATGATTACGTAAATCTGTTTTATTACTTCCTATTCTAATGTATGGTTTTTTCTGAAAATGCGTAGGTTCGCCTTTTGCAGATGGAATACGAAGTAAAATAATATGTTTTCCGTTGTAGTCAAACTCAAAAATTTCAAAATTGATTTTTGGATGCAAATAACTGCGAATGAAGAGTTCTAAGTCTTGGTTGCCTTGCTTGGCATTTTCAAAAGTAAAGTTAGTTCCTTTAACAATTAGCGTTTCATCTTCAACACCCCACACCAAATAACCAAAGGACTTGTTGGCAATAGTTGCTCCATTGCTCATAGCACTAATATATTCACCAATTTGTTCATTGGTAATACTACCTTTATTTAACTTAAACTCTAACCACTGCTGCTCTCTTGGTTGGCTGCAAAGGTCTTTTAATAATATGTGTAAGTCCGAATTGGTCATATGTATGAATTTCCTCTTTTTAGATTACAAATGTATTTGTTTCGTTCTTGATTTCATTTTCAAAGTGTATTTGGGGCAAAAGCAATTGTGGTGCAACTGTTTGTCTGTTTGTGTGGTTGCGTTGCACATCTTTTGAATTTGCTGAAGTGTAGGCTGATGTCATTTTACTGTCGGTTGTTCGTTTCACGGTCGGTCTGTAAGCATTGATTATCACTTAAATATATAAGATCTTTATCTTCTAAAAAGTTCCCAAAAGCATTCGTTCTCCTTATTTAGGAAGAGCTTTTTGATAAATATAAATTCTTCCTGTTTTTTCAGTTTAGCTTCCGCAAATTAACCCCATTCCACTCAACTTTCCAAATCAGAATCATCCCCATGCAGCAGATTTTGGAGAAATTCGTTGGCTTTTGCCACTTTGTGGTGGGGCAGGGCTTTAACGAGGTCGATGGGTTTGCGGGGGTTGTCGGCTTTTTTAAGTTACCGTTGTTTGTCTATGCTCATCATAGACTAAGTATGTTACAATTTAATATATTTTCAACAATTATGTTGTTTTTGATTATCGGGCTTCCTATTTTTGCTAAGCAATCTTATGCATACTAATCATAAATTTTTAAAATACTTATTTGTGTTAATTTGTTTTTACAATTTTCAAATAGGTAAATCTCAAGACACTTTGTATCTCAGCAATGGCAAAACGCAAGTTGTAAAAATCAGTGAAATCAACGACAAAAATATTCTCTATCAGTTTTGCAATGATTCTATGAGTCCATTGATGTATAAAGAGAATCAACTGATCAATAAGATTGTGTTGTTTAATGGGTATGAAATGCATCCAAATGGAATTAACAAAAACTATAACAATGGTAATTCATCTTATATCCAATTAACTAAAGTTGCTAATTTGCCAATTAACCTTGAATCTATTAATCATGATAGTGCTGGAAGGATAGATGCATTAAAAAACTATAAACCTAGTGGATTGGGGGCAAGTGTTTTTTTTACAACTGTAATTTTAACTCCAATTGGAGGTGCAATTTTATCAACTATTGCAAATAAAAGTGATATATCAAAATCTGGTAATTTTAACATCGAAAACACTCCACTGAAATCTTCGCCTAAATACATATCTGCTTATCAAAATGGAGCTAAAGAAAAAAGACAAACAATAATTACATCACACTTTGCTAGTGGGTTAATGGCATTTGTATTTCTTTTTGCAATCAGTTATAACAATATTAAAAAATTATGAAGAAATCATCAATTATTTTAGTTTTTTTAATATCTACTCTAAATATTTATTCTCAAGACACCCTATTTTTCAACAATGGTACATCCAAAATAGTAAGTCTAAAACAAATCCAAAAATATGAACTACAATACAAATTGTTTAACTACGAAGATGGCCCCTTGTTTACTCAAAAAATATCAGAAATTAATCGTATAAGTTATAAAAATGGTTATGTCGAAGTAATAAATCACAAAGAGATAGATTCACTTTTGCTGGCTGATTTAGAAAATTTAAACAAACCAATCAAAGACATAGATTATAGCTATTTAACATACAATCAAATTGTAAATATAGCTAACGAAGATGCTACGAATAACTATAGACCAAGAGGTATAGGCACTGGCATTTTTTTCTTTACATTAATAACAACTCCTCTTGGAGGCGCTTTGGTTTCTATTCAAAGTAATGCAACAACACCCAATCCTGTAAATTTAAATATGCCCAATAAAGACATTGTGCTATCACCCATTTATCAAAATGCTTACAAGAAGAAGGTACATCAAATAAGAAGTGAAAAAATCGTTTTAAACTATGTAACTGCCGCAGTAATTAATGTTATTTTTGGGGTTTTATACATTTCTAGTCAAAGGAAAGAAGAACAGTAGTTTTTTAACCTTAGACATTTGAGCTTTAATCCTAATACCTCGTTTTCAATACAATGTCTCCAAGTTCTTTGATTTCATCTTGGGTTGTGAAATATACTTGGCCCTTTTTGGATAGGATTTCCCAAGCTATTTGGCTTGTAATGTCGTCTATCACATTGTTTTGGGTTGTGTCGTTGGTTAATTCAAATGTTCTATCGCTGCTCATCAATACGGCTTGTTTAAAATCATCATGTATAATCAACACTTCTCCTCTACCATCTATTGAGGCTTGAAAAATCTCTTGTAAATCTGTTAATACCTTGCCTTGAGAAACGGATTCTTTGACATGATTAATTGCATCGGTTCTCTGTTGATGTTGCACCCCTAACATTATTTCCCAAGCTTGTTTGGCTATGTGATGATTGGCTGTATGGTTGTAATCTATGTTTGAGTACCCTAAATAGACAGATGGCTGATCGGCTACTTGCATCAATCGGCTGTAGTTATCCTCTGTGCAAACTACCACACAATTTAAATCGGTTTCATGGTGCATTTTAACCACCGCTTTATCTACTTTGTTCAAAAACTCACGCACTAAATCATCCAAATGTTTGGGGTCGCTGCCTTTGTCTGAATGTGTGTTGTAATGTTTGTTTTCTGGAAAAGGAAAAATATCGTTTTCTATTTCACTTTCAATATTTTCATGGTTTGCTTTATAGAGATTGACGCCACTTTGAGAGAGCAAGAGGATGTAATATTCTTGATTCCTGTTGTGAGATTTTATCAATGAACGGATATTGAAAGAATCGGAGATATGCACGGCATTTTCTTTGATGGGTAAATTAGATTTTACAATTTCTTTGGTATCATTGGATAAGAAAATATGCAAACTGTCTAAATTGTAGTTAACATCCACTTCATCTTGAATTTCTGAAAGTTTGGTCAGCAAAGAAGCCACGGGTCTTTTGCCAAACTCATTGATTACTCTTTCTTCGGTTTCTCTCAACAGTTTTTTGAGTTGTACGATGTCTTGGGCATTGTCGGGATGTGTTTTGTGTGTGTTTAATGAAATGGTTACACAAGGCGAGTTTTTCTCTGTCGCCAATTTTTGAATTGCTTTTGTATTTGTCATGGTATTATTTATTTAAAACTGAAACTGAGAAATTTTATCAAACCTTCTCATTATCAATCATTTCAAATATAACATATTTTTTTTAAATTAACTATAGTTTTGTCAATTAAAGTTAATTCTAAATGCATTAGTTAATCAATCTTGCTCTATTTTCAAACTCAAAAACATTCCGCCTGTTATCAAATAATCTATTAAATTTGTCGCAATAATGTTTGAATCCTTAAAAAAACAAATTCCTAATTTATTTACATTGGCAAATTTAAGTTGTGGTGTAATGGCTATTGTTAGTGTATTAGAATCAAATTTAAATGAAGCAGCATTGTTTATTTTTGCCGCTGTTTTCTTTGATTTTTTTGATGGTTTTTTAGCAAGATTACTAAAGGTGAGCGGAGAATTGGGCAAACAGTTGGATTCGTTAGCCGATTTAGTAACATTTGGTGTTGCGCCAGCGTTGATTCTTTATGATATGTCGCTTGATGCCCAAGGCTGGACTTATGATTGGTTACATTATGCTTTTATATTGGTAGCTATTTTTTCGGCATACCGTTTAGCAAAATTTAACATCGACACCCGTCAATCTGATTCTTTTATTGGGGTTCCAACGCCTATAACTGGTGTTATGATTGCCAGTTGGGTATTTATTTATGATTCTTATCCAAGCGTTTATGAGTTTATCTTTTATAACCAATGGATTTTTGCATTCTTTTGCATTGTTGTTTCATTGTTGTTAATTAGCGAAATACCTTTAATTTCTCTAAAAATTAAAAAAGGCAAAAGTATTCATAATTATTATCCGCAATTGGTCTTGATTGCTATTGGAATTGTAAGTTTTTTGATATTTAATTGGTTGGCTTTTCCAATCATATATGTTGTTTATGTTTTGTCTTCAGTTTTTATTAATTTTGCCAAAAAATAAATTATGCAATTTTTAGTAAAAATAGAGATCATGCCACGTAAAGAATTACTAGACCCTCAGGGTAAGGCTGTAACCAATGGTTTACACAATATAGGTTTTAAAAGCATTGAGGATGTTAGAGTTGGTAAATGCATTTCTTATATCACTTCTTCTGACAGTGAGGCTAACGCACATTCCGAGGCAGAAAAAGCAAGCAAAGACTTGTTAGCTAATTTGATTATGGAGAGCTACCATATTTCTGTTACTGCACTTTAGTTTTTATTAATATGCTGGATGTTGCTGTTATTGGCGGAGGTGCAGCAGGCTTTTTTGCAGCTATAAATATTAAAGAAAAACAGCCACATTTAAATGTTGCTATTTTTGAAAAAACTAAAACCCCTCTTGGCAAAGTAAAAATTAGTGGTGGAGGTAGGTGTAATGTTACTCATGCTTGTTTCGATAATCAGGAATTGGTAAAATATTATCCAAGAGGCCGTAAAGAATTACTATCTGTTTTCGAAAAATTTAATCCCAAAGACACCATCAGTTGGTTTAAAAGAAGAGGCGTTGAATTAAAAATTGAAAAAGATGGTAGAATGTTTCCCGAAAGTGATGCTTCAGATACAATCATTGATTGTTTTTATAAAAGTTGCGCCACATTGAAAATTCCTATCAATCTTCAACAAACATTTGAAAATTTTGAAACGAGAGATAATCATTATGAAATTCAAATAAATGGGCAAAAAATTTTAACCAAATATTTGGTAATTGCCAGCGGTAGTAGTCAATATTTATGGGAGAAACTAAGGGGGAAAAATATACCAATTGTTAATCCTGTACCTTCTTTATTTACTTTTAATATCAAAAACCCATTGATTAATGACCTGATGGGAATAGTGATGCCAAAGGCAAGAGTTTCATTATTAGTAGATAAAAACTTGATTAAGACATACAAAATCAATAATCAAGATATGCATCAAACTGGTCCTGTCTTGATTACACATTGGGGATTGAGCGGTCCAGGTATATTAAAACTATCATCTATAGGCGCCAGAATTCTTCATCATTTAGATTATCAATTTGAAATAATTTTAAACATGACGGGATTGGATGAGGCAAGTATTATAAATAACTTGAAACAAAAAAAACTTGAGGATAGTAAGAAAAAAATAGACGCCAATCCTTTGTTTCAAATTTCATCAAGATTATGGGAAAAAATATGTGTAACATGTAATCTAACAGATAAAAAATGGGCTGATATTTCAAATAAGGAGTTGACTCAGTTGATGACAATTTTATGTCAATATAAATTAATAGTAAATGGCAAAAGCACTAACAAAGACGAGTTTGTGACAGCAGGGGGTGTAGACCTTTCATCAATAGATTTTAAAACCATGCAATCAAAGGTATTTAAGAATTTATTTTTTGCTGGAGAAATTCTTGATATTGATGCTTTAACAGGAGGATTTAATTTTCAAGCAGCTTGGAGTGAGGCTTGGATTATCAGCGAGAATATTACTTAATAAAATCTAGTTAATTCATTAACTCTGTTGGCATCTAACTTTAAAAAAGTGAACAAAAGCATGCTAAAACTAATGAGCGAAGAACCACCATAACTCATATAAGGTAAAGGAATACCAATAACTGGCAAAAGTCCCATTGCCATTCCAATATTTATAAAAAAGTGAAATAAAAGTATTGAACCAGTAGAATAACCAAATATTCTACTGAATGCATTTTTTTGTCTTTCTGCTAAAAAAAATATTCTTCCGATAAACAACAAATAAACCAAAATAAAAAGAGTTGAACCCACAAATCCATATTCTTCTCCTATGGTGCAAAAAATAAAATCAGTATGCTGTTCGGGTACCAATTTGGCTTTTGTTTGAGTACCATTATTAAAACCGTTACCAAACCATCTACCAGCTCCAATACTTATTTTAGATTGACGAACATTGTAGCTATAATCTCTTTTTGAAGTAGATTTAGATTGATTGACTGGTTTCTCTACTTTAAATAGTGAAATTGCGCTAGCTTTACTTTCATAATATTCATCTACATCTTGATTTAGGGTAACAAGAATACGTTGTTGTTGATGTGGTTGTAGTACTTTGATAAACAAATAATCCAAACTTAGCACAAAAATTGAGGTTAAAACAAAAACAAGAATACTCAACCAAATTAATTGCCTTTGTCTTTTAATAAAATAGATAAATATTAAAATGATTGTTAAAACTACTGCTAAAACATAAAGAGATGGATATAAAATTGTTAGAACAAAAATTACAACTAGATAAAATCCTAAAACTAACCACCAACCTGATAAACCTTCTCTGAATAATACGATTATAAAACTAACAAATACTAATGCAGAACCAGTATCATTTTGAGCAAGGGTTAAAAGCATAGGCAGAAAAACAATACCTAAAGCTATTGAAATATTTCTTTTACCCTCAAACTTAATATCAAAAGTGCCTAAAAATTTTGCTAGCGCTAAAGCAGTAGCATATTTGGCAAATTCGCTTGGTTGTAGTTTAAATGAACCTATTTTGAACCATGCTTGAGCTCCCTTATTAAAGGTACCAGTTGCCAATAAAACAAGTAACATGATAATTATAATGACATAGATACCGTATGCCGAAAAATTAAAAAACTTATAATCTGTTAACAAAACTAACAATACAATGATGCCACTTGCAATTAACCAAATAATTTGCTTCCCATACTCCATTTTAAAATCAAATAAAAAATGATTTTCTAATGTGTTATTTGCAGAATAGATATTAACAGCACCAAAAGTCACAATAGCTATATACATGATGACTGTAAACCAATCTATATGAAATTTTTCTTCCATTATATTAGTTAGTTGTGGGCTTAGGTATAGTTGGTTCTAACAAAGAGCTTTTCATCATTCGTTCTAGTAAATCCAATCTTAATGACGGTGAATCTTTATCTAATTTTAAATAGCGTTCTATCATTAAATTGGCAATTGGAGCAGCAAAAGCAGCGCCAAAACCACCATTTTCAATAATAACACAAATGGCTATTTTAGGGTTTTCTCTAGGTGCAAATGCAATAAAAATTGAGTGATCTTTACCATGTGGATTTTGAGCTGTTCCAGTTTTACCACAAATAGAAATTCCAGGAATTGCAGTTCTACCAGCAGTGCCACCAGGCAAACAAACTTTTGACATACCACTTATGATAGTATCGAAATGGTGTTTATCAATCATGGTTTGTCTTTTTTTTAAAAATTCATCCAATTTTGTTTGATAATCGCCAATATTCTTAACTACATGGGGTGTTATAAACCAGCCTTTATTAGCAACAATTGCAGCTACATTTGCCATTTGAAGTGGAGTTAAACCTACCTCGCCCTGTCCAATCGACATTGAGACCACATTTGCAGAACGCCAATTTTTCCCAAATACCTTAGCAAAATATTCTTTCTTTTTAATTATTCCAGATGATTCTTCGGGTAAATCAATGCCAATTTTAATACCGATACCAAAACTTCTTAAATACTCTGTCCATTTATCATAAGCATCCTGAACCGAGTTGTATTTTGGATTATCTAAGATACCTCTATATAAATGACAATAATAGGCATTACAACTATTTTTAATACTATTTTCTAAATCTAAAGGTGAGGGATGTGCATGGCAACCTACTTTTAAACTTCCCATGCGATATCCACCAAAACATGGAAATGTTGTTGAAGGCTCAATTACCCCCTCTTGTAAACCAATTAAAGCTTGAACCAATTTAAATGTTGAACCTGGCGGATATGGCGCTTTTAAAGCTCTGTTAAACAATGGTTTTCTAGGATCTAAAAGCAATCTAGAAAAATTCTTGTTTCGCTCTTGTCCTACCAACAAATTTGGATCATAATTTGGACTATTTACAATAGATAATATCTCACCCGTTTGTGGTTCTATTGCTACAATAGAACCAATCTTATTGGTTAATAGTTGTTCGCCAAATTTTTGCAAATCAATATCGATAGATGAAATGATATTTTGTCCAGATATTGGCAAACTATCAAACTTGCCTTTTGCAAAGCTGCCTTGTTGTCTGCTGAATTTATCTACAAGAACCACTCGCCTACCCTTAATTCCTCTTAAATAAACTTCATAGGATTTTTCCATGCCTGCAATTCCAATAATATCCCCTGGTTTATAATAAGGTTGATCTTTAACAACCTTTTCAGATACTTCACCTAAATAACCTAATAAATGAGCTGCACCATTAATATTATATCTTCTATCAATTTTTTCTTCAATATAAAATGCTGGATATAGATGAATAACTTCTTGTAGTCTTGTAAAAACTTTGTAAGGTAAATTTTTATAAAACACAGATGCCTGTCTTGAATTATATCTGGAAGCTTTTTTGATCCGTTTAAAATAATCTAAAGTATCAATATTTAACTCTTTACAAATAGCGTCTTTGTCGCTATCGATTGTTTTATCTGGCACCACCATTAAATCATACAATGCATCATTAAATACGAGCAATTGACCTTTTCTATCTAAAATAGTACCCCTAGGTGGATGAATGATAATTTCGTTTGATCCATAAGCTTGTGCTTTATAATAATTAGATGTATCTACTATCTGAAGAAAATATAACCTAGTTATGAATATAATTCCAAGTAAAATCAAACACAATAATATAATAAAAAACTTGCGACTTTTATCCATTCTTGATTAGTTTTTTGATGGTCTAAATAGTAAATTTTCCAATATCAAAATGATTACAAAAACCGATAATGAACTAATCAAAACACTTGGCAAAACAGCTGTGAAAAAATTTCTACCCAAGGTTTCAATCATGATAAATAAAAAATGATAGATAAAAATAAAACTAAGAAAATAAGTCCATTTCCAAGACTGACTTTTTTTAGAAGTCCAAACTTGTCTGTCTTCATCCCTTGCCGATATCGTGTTTTCTATTCCCGCAGTTACATAATATCTAGTAAAACCAATAAAAGTTGCAACAAAGGCATGTATTCCCCAAGAATTAAAAAATAAATCAAACATAATGCCAGCAATGAATGCAGAGATAGTCATTTTAATTTGACTGATTCCTATTGGCATAAACAATAAATACATGACAATTAATTGTGGTTGAAATAAATAAGCAAATCTTGACCCAATTACAATATTATTGAGTAAAAATAATTGAATAATTACAATCATTATAAAAATACCTATTTGTTTAATAATATTTAAAAACATCTTTACTTTTTAATTATTATTTCATTTTCAAGCTGTTCTATTTCTTTTTTAAATAAATCAAATACAACATATACAACTTGAATTTCTCCAAAATTAACATCCGATTTTACTTTGATTTTATAAAAAGGGTCTGCGTCATTTTTTGATAATGAGGAAACAACACCAATAGGAATATTTTCAGGAAAAATTTTGGTGTAAGGACTTGTTACAATATGATGACCTTCTTTAATCAATTCATATTTATTAATACCTTTAAAATCTAAATAATTGGGGTCTTTTCCATTCCATTCTAAACTACCTTTTGTGTAACTTAATTCACTGATTTTAGGCACTAATTTAAATTTTGAAGTACTCAAAAGCGAAACAACTATGCTATAGTTTTCAGAAACTCTTTCAACAATACCAACCACACCTTCCGGACAAAATACACCTAATCCAGGTTCTATTCCAGAAGCACGACCTTTATTAAGGGTGATATAATTATTATTCCTATTCGTTGAATTTGTAATAATTTGTGCTGGAATGTATTTATATCTTTGTTTGTATACTGTATCATTGATTTCAAAAATAGTTTTTGACTCTATGACATAGTTTGATTTTAAATGTTTTCTAAGTGATAGGTTTTCTGAAACTAAATCTTCGTTTTTTTTATACAAACTAAAGTAATCAAAAATACGACTGTTTAATTCATGTAAATGAGCAGATATTTGCCTAGTGTTATTAAAATAATACGAAGACTGATATACATTGTTCCTAACAATGATAATAATTGAAAGTATCTCAAGAAATACAAACAACAAAACATGAAGTTTTAGCTGAAGATACTTGAGAATAGAATTCATTTATACTAGGAGTTCATTAAAAATTTAAATTTACCAATATTTTTCAAAGCTATGCCTGTACCTCTAACCACAGCTTTTAGAGGATCTTCTGGAATATGAACAGGCAATTTTGTTTTGGCAGAAATTCTTTTATCTAACCCTCTTAACAATGCACCTCCACCAGTCAAATAAATACCAGTTTGATAAATATCTGCGGCTAATTCTGGTGGCGTATTTTCTAGTGCTTTAAGAACGGCTTCTTCTAATTTTACAATTGATTTATCTAGCGCTAATGCAATTTCAGAATATGAAACAAAGACTTGTTTTGGAATACCAGTCATTAAATCTCTGCCATATACGGCATAATCTTCTGGCGGATTCTCTAATTCTGTTAAAGCTGATCCTACATTAATTTTAATTCTTTCTGCAGTTCTTTCTCCAGTTAACAAATTGTGCTGTCTTTTCATATATTCAGCAATGTCTGTATTAAATTCGTCTCCTGCCACTCTGATAGATTGATCGCAAACAATACCCCCCAAAGCAATAACTGCTATCTCTGTTGTGCCGCCTCCAATATCAATCACCATATTTCCCATTGGCTCTGTTACATCTATACCAATACCTACAGCTGCTGCCATAGGCTCATGAATCATGTATACTTCTTTTCCTCCTGCTCTATCTGCACTATCTTTTACGGCTCTCTTTTCAACTTCCGTAATGCCAGATGGAATGCAAATTACCATTCTTAACTGTGGTGAAAATGCACTTCCTGATTTACTAATTTTTTTTATCATGCCTCTAATCATGTGTTCTGCTGCTTGAAAATCTGCAATAACACCGTCTTTTAGAGGTCTAATAGTTTTAATATTGTCATTTTCTTTGCCATACATTTGCATAGCATCATGGCCAATGGCAATTACCTTACCTGTGCTTCGCTCTATTGCTATGATAGAAGGTTCATCAACCACCACTTGATCCTTATAAATTATGAGTGTATTTGCTGTTCCTAAATCTATTGCCAGCTCTTGAGTGAAAAAATTAAACCATGCCATTTGTAATACCTATATAGTCACGCAAAATAAAGCAAAAAAATCAGACTTTTTGAGATAATTTTTTTATTTTTTTTTTACTCTTTAGATGAAATATTGACTTTTTGGTATTAAATTTGCAGACTAAATTTTTTATAATGGATATTGTACAAGAAAATAAAATAATCAAAAGAAAACCAGGAAGACCTTCCACAAATGATAGCAGAAGAAAAGAAATTTTAGAAAAATCAACTGAATGCTTTATAAAATATGGTTATAACAAAACCACATTAGATGAAATAGGTGAAGCAATTGGCTTTAATAAAGCAGCTCTGTATTATTATTTCAAAAACAAAGAAGAACTGTTTATACAAGTTGTAAATGCACAATTACTCAATGGTTTAACAGATTTAAAAAATAAAATTTACAAAATAGAATCGCCTGAAGAACAATTACTTCAATACTTTTGGAATAGAACTAAGGTTTTTACTAAAATCATAAAACTAACAAATCTCTCTAACGAAAATATATTAAATTTATACAACACCTTCCAAACTATCTATGCTCCTTACAAAAAATCTGAAGTTGAATTTTTAATTTCTATTGCTTCTAACTTTAGTGTTAAAAAAGATAAACAAAGTGTTGCAGAATTTATTGATCTTTGTTTTGAAATTGTCAATTCTATGTCTTTCAGTTCAATTATGTTACAAAGTATTACCAACGATAACAAAATGCTTGAAGTATATAGCGAAAAGAAAGATACTGTTTTAAAACATTTAATGTTTTGTTATAAAAACTCATAAGCAACAACTAATTAGTTATTAAAACCCCGATTTTTTCGGGGTTTTTTATTAAAAAACAAACCAAAATTGTTTAATCAAATTAAATATCACCATCTCATTATATTTTTGTTGTGGTTATTAATAACTTCAATCAATCTAAATAAAGCTTTTCATATTGATGACACTTTTCATATAGAAGTAGCTAAATGGATTGAAAATAACCCTCTAGAACCTATGAGTGGCAAAGTTAATTGGGGTAATAATCCAAATTACATATCTAGCTTCAATCAACCTCCATTATTCTTTTATATCATGGCTTTTTGGGGCCATTTTTGTGGATATTCCGAAGTTTCTTTACATTTACTATTGTCTATTTTTACACTAATCTCAATGATTTATTTTTATAAAATAATAGGACATTATACAAGTAAAAATAGTCTTTTATACCTTTCATTATTTGCTTTATCTCCCACTCTAATAATTAACCAAAATATTATGACAGATATTCCACTTCTGTCTATGATGCTTGTGTTTTTTTATTTTATAATTTCAAACCCAACTAAAGTTTCTAATTTGATATATGCATCCATCTTTTTGGGAATAACTTTGCTTATTAAATACACCACATTACCACTATTTTTAGTTCTAATTTATGCGATTTTAAAAAAATATTCATGGAAAAATCTTTCCATCATTTTAATTCCTATAGGATTCTTGGTTTTATGGTCTCTCTTTAATTGGTTTGAGTATCAAAGCATTCATTTTTTTGACAGACCCAAAAACGAATTTTCTCTGATTAGAATTTTTGGACTTAGTTTTATCTTTATTTGTTGTTTGGGTTCATTATTTCCTTTTTTATTAACTTTTGTCGATAAAGGATTAAAAATCAAATTTTATGCTTGGATTTTTATCATTTCGATTATATCAATAGGATTTTTGACATATTTCAATCTTATTAATCAAATTCAATCTGATTATACCCTATATGGATTGTTTGCTGTTAATGGTATATTGAGTGTAATTGCAATAATTAAATTAATGAGGTATTTGATTAAAGATTATCTATTTCAGTTGCTTTTTATTGCCTTAATTAGCTTGTCTGTATTTATGATTATATTGGCTCCATTTATGGCTAGTCGTCATTTTTTGCTTTTATTGCCATTTTTAATTCTACTTGCTATTCCTATTTTAGAAAAATCTTCTCCTTTAACTAAAAATTTCATTCTTACAATTAGTGTTATTTTTGGAATAACTACAAGTATTTCAGATTGGATATTTGCAGATTTTTATAGAAATAAGGCGGCTGTTTTTGCTAACAAATACCCAAATTCATATAGTATTGGACATTGGGGTTGGCAACATTATTCAAAAAGTGCTGGTATGCAAGTTTATGGCAGGGATTCTAGCAGATTAAAATTGGGCGATATTTTAATTGGACCAGTTGATGTTGCCAAACAAGCCATTCATCCTTCATTAGTATTTGATACCATCGAACAATTTGTTGAACCCGCTCCTATTTTGACGTTTATATCTGGCAAAAAACACGGTAGTATGTACAATGCTAGTTCAAAAAAAACCTCGTGGAATTTTAGTCATCAACCTATTGACACTATATTGGTTTATCGTGTTGTTAAGACTGATGTAAAACCTGATTAAGAACTTCCAAAACACGCTCAGTGCTTTTACCATCCCAAAGAAAAGGAATAGTTCCCTTTTTATAAGTTCCATTTCTGATTTTATTAATTTCATGATTCACAGAATCAACATTATATTCAACTAATTGATTGGTTCCTAATTCAATTGTAACAGGTCTTTCAGTATTATTTCTAAGGGTTAGGCAAGGAATTTGTCTGTATGTCGTTTCTTCTTGAATACCACCACTGTCAGTAACAACAAAAGCACATTCTGCGGTCAATTTCTGAAAAGAAAAATAATTCAATGGCTCGCAAAGAATCAAGTTTTTATTGCTAGATAATTTTTCATACAAACCAAAAGATTTGAGCTTTGCAATGGTTCTTGGATGTATTGGAAATACTATTTTATAATTATGAGAAATTGAATCAATAATGTCTATCAATGTTACAAGTCCTTCTAAAGAATCAACATTTGAAGGTCGATGCATGGTCATCAAAACAAAATGCTTGCTTTTTAACTGATATTCTTCCAAAACATCACTTTTATTAACCTCTTCATCAAATTCCACAAGGCTATCAATCATGGTATTACCTACTAAAAACACTTTATTTTTAGAAACTCCCTCATTTTCTAAGTTTTCTAAGCCACTTTTTTCAGTTACAAAATAAAAATCAGTAATTTTATCTGTCAAAATCCTGTTAATTTCTTCTGGCATTTCGTTGTCAAAACTTCTTAAGCCACTTTCTAAATGCGCAATTTTGATACCCAATTTATTAGCAGTAAGCGCAGCTGCAAATGTGCTATTTACATCTCCCACTACCATTATCAAATCGGGTTGGTATTCATTACAAACTTTTTCGAGTCCAAGCATCACTTGAGCCATTTGTGAATTAGCAGTATCCTGACCTATATTGAGTAAATAATCTGGTTTTAGATCCAATTGTTCGAAGAAAATTTTACTCATTTTTTCATCAAAATGCTGACCTGTGTGTACAAATTTTATGTCTAGATTTGGGTAATTTTTTTGAGCAACTTTTTTGAATCTAGTTACTTTTATAAAATTGGGGCGAGTACCAATAACGATAATAATTTTCTTCAAAACAATATTCTAAATTATAATTCAGCAAATTTAGTCAAAAACCTTATGAAATGATAATATATAGAAAATAGAGCTTACCTTTGCCATACTTAATAAAAATCAAAATGTTAAATATCGTTTTATTCGGTCCTCCAGGTGCAGGAAAAGGCACTCAATCTTCAAAATTAGTAGAAAAATTCAATCTCGTTCACTTGTCAACAGGTGATATATTTAGATTTAATATAAAAAATGAAACTGAATTAGGTCGATTAGCAAAATCATACATTGATGCTGGAAACTTAGTGCCAGATGAAGTTACCATTAATATGCTTGAGAAAGAGGTGACACAATATTCGGATGCCAAAGGTTTTATATTTGACGGATTTCCAAGAACAGTTCCTCAAGCAGAGGCATTAGATATGTTTTTAAAATCAAAAAACACATCCATTCAATTGATGTTGGCATTGGTTGTTGAAGAAGAAGAATTAATAAAAAGATTATTATTGAGAGGAAAAGACAGTGGCAGAGCGGATGACACAGATGAATCTATTATTAGAAATAGAATTCAAGTTTACAACGAACAAACCGCAGTAGCTGCAAAATTTTATGAAGCCCAAGGAAAATATCATGCAATAAATGGTGTAGGTTCTGTTGATGAAATATTTGAAAGGCTATCATCCATCATTGTTGAAAAACAACAATAACCATTCAGAAAAATGCAGGATTCAAATTTCATTGACTATGTCAAAATATTTATAAGAAGCGGAAAAGGCGGAAAAGGCAGTGCACACTTTCATAGGGCTAAAGGTTTACCAAAAGGTGGACCAGATGGTGGTGATGGTGGAAAAGGAGCTGACATTAAACTAAGAGGTAATGCCCAACTTTGGACATTAATTCATTTAAAATTCAGAAAGCATGTTCATGGCGAAGATGGACAGCCTGGTGCAGATGCTTTGTGTACAGGTTCTTCAGGTAAAGATGAAATAATAGACGTTCCACTTGGTACGGTAGCAAAAGACGCTGAAACAGGCGAAATTTTATTTGAAATTACCAAAGAGGGTGAACAAAAAATATTAATGAAAGGCGGTAGAGGTGGTTTGGGTAATAATCACTTTAAAACGTCTACTAATCAAGCTCCTACTTATGCCCAACCGGGTGAAGATTGCAAAGAAGGTTGGATAATTTTGGAACTCAAAGTGTTAGCCGATGTTGGTTTAGTGGGCTTTCCTAATGCTGGAAAATCTACTTTATTATCGGTGGTTTCTGCTGCAAAACCAGAAATAGCCAATTATCCTTTTACAACACTAGTGCCTAATTTAGGTATTGTTCAATACAGGGATTACCGCTCATTTATAATGGCAGACATTCCTGGTATCATTGAAGGCGCTCACGAAGGAAAAGGTTTAGGACACCGTTTTCTAAAACATATTGAACGAAATGCAGTTTTATTATTCTTAATTCCAGCAGACAGTGATGACATTGTAAAAGAATATGAAATTTTGTTAAATGAACTGAAGAAATTCAATCCTGAATTGATTAAGAAAGACAGACTAATCGCCATTACAAAATGCGATATGTTGGATACTGAAATGGTTGAATTAATTAAGAAAGATTTAAAGAAAAAGAAAATGAGCCCTTTGTTTATTTCATCTGTAAGTGGATTAAACATCCAAAAACTGAAAGACGAACTTTGGGATAAGATTCATCAAATGAGTGAATCTAAACTTAAATAAACTTATTTAGTCCTTCAATAATTTAAAATGGTTGATGCTAACGCCATCATATACTCTTACTTGATAAACGCCAGTTTCTATATTTGAAATATCAACAGAATGATTGGCATCAGCTGTAGTAGTTAAAACAACTTGACCCAATGAATTTACTATCTCAATTTTAGAAATTGTTGATATATTTTGGCTCAATTGAAAGGTATTTTTAGCAGGATTAGGATACACATAATCGGTTCTGTATGTTCTGCTTTCAATATTAACAGCTCCCCATATAGTTACATTAGTTGTTATCTCAGTTTTAATATTAGGCGTACTTTTGCGATAAAATTGTACTACCATTTGACCATTCCCTCTTTTACCATCAGGATAAAAATGAAAAGCTAAATATCCATTAGTTGAATTAGTATCATTTGGCGCTAACTCAAACTCTCCATTAGAGACAGTTGCACCATGACATTGAATGATATCACAAACTGCTGATGTCCATGCAGGATCGCCCAATGTATTAACTGTACGTGCCCACACTATTGTATCCAATTTATTTGATAAATTATAAATATAAGTAAAAGAATAAACATCACTGTTTGTTGACATATCAGCTTTGTTTAACAAGGTGTCTTTGAACGAAATTTGAGCATTTAACTGAAGAAATACTACATGAAGAAATAAAACAAGGATTATATTTTTAATATTCATAACAGCAAATTTATGAAATAATTTTTATATTATGTTAGTTTTATCTTAAAACTAATATCTAAACTTTTAACCGAATGAGTAAGCATTCCCAATGAAATGAAGTCAACACCGGTTTTAGCATAGTCTTCGATGTTTTCGATAGTAATACCTCCTGATGATTCGGTTTCACATTTTCCATCCACTAATTCAACTGCTTTTTGGGTTAATTCAGGACTAAAATTATCAAACATGATTCTTTGGATTGGCAGCATGGTTAAAGCTTGTTTTACTTCTTCTAGATTACGTGTTTCTATTTCAATGCCAAGGTTCAAATTATTTTTTGTTAAATAATCTTTAGCCAATTGAATAGCTTTAATAATACCTCCTGCAACATCCACATGGTTATCTTTTAGCATAATCATATCATATAATCCAATTCTGTGATTATAGCCACCACCAACGGTAACTGCCCATTTTTCTAAAATTCTAAGGTTTGGAGTTGTTTTGCGTGTATCCAAAACTTTAGTATGATAATGATTGATTTTATTAGAAACCCGTTTTGTAATGGTAGCTATGCCACTAAGGCGCTGCATTATATTTAACAATAAGCGTTCACTTCTTAACAAAGCTCTAGCATTTCCTTCCACTTCAAATCCAATATCCATTAGATTAACTGAGTCACCATCTGATTTAAAAACATTAATTATGCAATCAGGGTCGTTAATTTTAAGTATTTTAATGGCAATATTTAAACCAGCAACTACACCACTCTCTTTAAAAATCAAAACAGCTTTTGCTTTTCTATGCTCATCAATACTAGATAAAGAAGAATGGTCACCACTGCCAATATCTTCGATTAATGCATTTTGAATTATATTTAATACGTCTTTGTTTTCGCTTATATCAATTATCATTTTAAATCGGCAAGTTAATTTTTAATCATTAATTTGTCAAATAAACCTTTTGAAATAAAATTATTGAATCTTTATTTCGTTGATAACTAATGCAGAACCAACTTTTTGAGTGCCAATAATTGTAATTCTATAAGTGCCATTTTTGGTTACCAAACTGATGACAATCATTATATTTGATGAACCGGAAGTTTCATGAGCTATGGTTGCTTTTACTGGAATATTATTTTTAAAGAAGTTATCTAAAATTATTTTAGCTTGATCTCTTGTTTTAATACCAGAAGAGGCTGGAGTTGTTAACTCCACACTTGAATTAAAATAAGTTGACAACTCGTTGGTATTAGCATTTTGAATAGCAGAAGCAATATTTTTTCCATCACCTGCAAATGCTATATGAGTAACTAAAGAAAATATCAATATGAGTATACTTTTAATCATTATGAATATATACTATCACAAACTATGCCAAATCATTTATTAAAATTTTAATTCTATAATCTTTTTTTCAATTCCTCAATTTGATCTCTGTAGTGTGCTGCTTGTAAAAAATCCATTTCTTTAGCTGCTCTTTGCATTGATTTTTCAGTTTCTTTTATGGCCTTTTGTATAGATTCTTTACTCATATAATCAAATACTGGATCTGCAGCAAATTTAACTTCTTTTTCTTGATTGTATGAATATGAGAAATCATCACCCATTTTTGCATCTGCAACACTAGTTTGGTCAATAATTTCTTTAATGGATTTTACAACAGTGGTAGGCGTAATATTGTGTTCCAAATTATAGGCTATTTGTTTTTCTCTTCTAAGCTCCGTTATTTCAATTGTTTTACGCATACTTTCAGTCATTTTATCTGCATACATAATAACTTTTCCCCTCTCGTTTCTAGCTGCCCTACCAATGGTTTGTATCATACTAGTAACACTTCTTAAAAAACCTTCTTTATCTGCATCTAAAATTGCAACAAAACTAACTTCTGGCAAATCTAATCCTTCTCGCAATAAATTAATACCAATCAAAACATCAATTTTGCCTAATCTCAAATTTCTTAAAATCTCTACCCTATCTAGCGTTTTTACTTCACTGTGTATGTATTGACACTTAATACCTAATTTGGTTAAATATTTGGCTAGCTCTTCACTCATCCGCTTGGTTAAAGTAGTTACTAAAACCCGATCTCCCATTTTAACACGCTCATCAATTTCATCCAACAAATCATCAACTTGATTAATACAAGGTCTAACTTCAATAACGGGATCCAATAACCCTGTTGGTCTAATCAACTGTTCTACAATAACGCCTTCCGATTCTCTGATTTCAAAATCTGTTGGCGTAGCAGAAACATAAATGACCTGATTTAGAATGGTTTGAAATTCTTCAAATTGTAATGGTCTGTTATCTAAGGCTGAAGGCAATCTAAAACCATACTCAACTAGATTTGTTTTCCGTGACCTGTCACCACCATACATAGCTCTAATTTGAGGCATACTAACATGACTTTCATCTACAATTAATAAAAAATCTTTTGGAAAATAATCTAATAAACAAAAAGGTCTTTCGCCAGTTTGTCTTCTGTCCATGTAGCGGCTATAATTTTCAATTCCACTGCAATAACCTAGTTCTCTCATCATTTCCAAATCAAAATTTACCCTTTCTTCAAGTCTTTTAGCTTCCAAATGTTTGCCATTTTCTCTAAAATAATCAAGTTGAAGTACCAAATCATCTTGTATTTCTCTCATGGCTTGATTCAATCTTTCTTTAGGCGAAACATAAATATTAGCTGGATAAATTGCTGCATATTCTAATTCTTTTTGAATGATTCCAGAAACTGGGTCAATCATATAAATATTCTCTATTTCATTTCCAAAAAATGATATTCTATAAGCATAATCATTGTAAGCTAAAAAAACATCTACGGTATCGCCTTTTACTCTAAAGTTTCCTCTATTAAAATCTGCTGTTGTCCGACTGTATAAACAATCTACCAATCGATGCAAAAATGTATTTCTTGCAATGATATCACCTTTTTTTATTCTGATAATGCTTTCTTCATAATCTGTAGGATTTCCTGCACCATAAATACAACTAACAGAAGCTACTACAATAATATCTCTTCTTCCACTCAAAAGTGTTGTAATGGTTTTTAAACGCATTTTTTCAATCTCTTGATTTATAGCTAAATCTTTCTCAATGTATGTACCTGTAGATGGAATAAAAGCTTCTGGCTGATAATAATCATAGTAACTTACAAAATACTCTACCTCATTATTAGGAAAAAATTGTTTAAATTCTCCATATAACTGAGCCACCAAAGTTTTATTATGACTTAAAACTAAAGTTGGTCTTTGAACATTTTGTATAACATTGGCAACCGTAAATGTTTTACCACTACCTGTAACGCCCAAAAGTGTTTGTGCTCTTGATCCAGAATTCAAACCATCTGTTAGCTGTTTTATAGCTGTAGGTTGATCGCCAGTAGGTTTAAATGGTGATGAAATTTCAAAATCTGTCAAAGCATGGCAAAGATAATCAATTTATTATTTAGCTAATTAGATATTGTGAATTAAACCCAATAAATTCTGTTAAATATAAGCTCAATCAATGAGTGAATTGTACTAAAACTTACATCTTTTCCGCTTAAATTATTAGGTGCTTATTATTTTGTACATCAAACAAAGGCTTGAAAACACTAGCATTCTCATAAAATCAGACACAAAAAACTTAAATTTTGTTTATAAGCATATGAAGATAAAAAGTAGATACTGTATTAAAATGCTATAGCACACTTAACTTTGTGAGCATCAAACAGATTTAAAACCAACATGTTAAAACATTATACACCAACATTTACATCCGATGTTTTAAAACTCGAAAAATCATTTTTAGAACTCTCTAAAATACTAAACAAATTGCCGATAGGTGATAGTTTTAAAAAACCATATTTAGATAAACATTTAAAAGAAAAATCGGCTTGGTATGCTTGTTTAGTTAATACAAACATTGATATTTTGCTTTTACCGGAATTTTTTGAAAGCAAGCAAGCGAGAAATATTTTGTTAAAAAAAGAGACAGAACAATATCTGAAATCTTTCGAATTATTTAGTTCCCTAAGTTCAAAAAACTATCAGGAGGTGTATGAAAGTATATTGTTTGCAGAAGATGCTCAAACTCTAGTAAGCTTTGATTTGTTTTCTTCACAAGTAGTTAAAACAGAATCGTGTCCAAAAAACTTAATTGATTTATTTTCAGAATGGCAAAATAATAGTGTTTATTCAGAATTAGAAAATTTAATTTATCAATTTGTTGAATGGCATGAGACCTATCAGTATAGCTTTTCAAATCATAGACAATTGATATTGTGGTTTAATTTTAAATTATGGCGTTTGTTTGGTTCTGTAGTTTTTAAAATTAATTTCGAAAAATATTTTTATCATCATTGGAATAGAGAAAGCAGAGATACAAAACAATCCATTAAAGATTTTATTGCATTTTTGTATCAAGCTATCGAAGATTCTAAAATTGAATTGAGAGATTTGTATCGTCAACACATACAATTTGAGAAGTTAAAGCCATCTCAAAAATTAGCTTCTAATTATTTATTCGAGCGTGCATTTGAAACTGGTATATCTAATTCTTTTACTCAACAAGTAACTCTCAATAAAACATTATTGAAAAAAGGGTTTGTTGCTCATGATGATTTGAAAAATAATGCAGATTCTGAAAAATTGATGCCACTTATAGAAAAACTTTGGGAACTTAACCTTGTTTACTTGTATCAAGAAGTTAACGAAATAACACTTTGTTTATTGCCTGTAAAAAATACTCAAGGTAAATTGAATCAATATACAAATATAGAATTGCCAAAATCTCATTTGAAGTTAACGGATTTTGTTCTTCAAGTTATACGAATTGAAGAACCAAAAGAGGTAAAATTATTGCCTATTCAGCCAATTCAAATTGCTGAATCAAGTGAAAAAAGAAAAGTGTTTTTTGGTTAAACTTAATTAATGTTCATCCTCATGGAAGAAATAGTCATCATCCGTGGGATAATCACTCCAAATTTCTTCAATGCTTTCATATGGATCGCCATCATCCTCTAATTCTTGCAGATTTTCAACAACTTCCATAGGCGCACCTGAACGGATGGCATAGTCAATAAGCTCGTCTTTAGTGGCTGGCCACGGAGCATCATCTAAATAAGATACCAATTCTAATGTCCAATACATAATTTATAAAACAATTTTTTGCAAAAGTATGATTTTTGAACAACAAAAAAATATTATTTTTGTAAAATTTTAAATCATTGATTATCAAATAATTAACATTTGGCTTAACCCTTTAAGTTGCCTACTTTGAGTGAAATCTAAATTCCAAAAGATTATTCAATCACCCATTTAAAAACCTTAATTTGATTTTGAACCATAATTTTCACATTGTATACGCCTGGTGCAAAATTATATTTATGTGAAATTTGATTGCTTGTAGATTCATTTTGAAGTAATATTCTACCATTTATATCACTAATTTCAAACTTTATATATACGTCATTTGGCGTTAATAAATTGAATTCGCCATTACTTGGATTTGGAGAAAGTTGAATTAATTCCATTATATCAATTAGCTCTAAATTAGTAAAATTTCTCAACTCTATATTTTTTTCATCTGACGAACATACGCCATTGGCCTTTAATGTAACCATTTTATTATTTGCACTCACATATTGATGCTTAGGATTTATTAAATCACTACTATCACCATCACCAAAATACCATTTATAAACATTACCCGTTCCCTGTGATTGATTAGTAAATCCAACTTCGTTGGTGCCATGATAAAAATAAGTAAAATCTGCTTTTGAAATACTATCATTCTTAACAATTACAGGTTGATTGTAGTTGGTATTTCCTGAGGCGGTTATAATCGTTAATGATGGATTTTTAGTCCCACTGATGTTATATTTTACCAAGTGTGGGCCTTTTGTGTTTGCAGATGCAGGAACAGCGCCCGAACCAAAATTCCAATTATATCCAGAAATATTACCAGTTGATGAATCTGTGAACGTGATGGTTTCTCCATTACAAGGGTTGTTGTTATTAATTTTATAAAATGCCACTGGTTGAACAAATGAGCAAGTATTAATTGTCAATTTTTCGTGTTTAGGTTTTGCACAAATTACTGTTGCACTTTTATTAAGAACATAAGTACCACAATCTATATCATTGGCAACTAAATTGGGTTTAGTTTGTCCATTCCCAATGTTAAAATGCATAACAACTGGTGAATTAATAACATGTGTTAATTGATGACCGTGGCCTAACTCATGAGTAGCTACTGATTCAAAATGAAATTGAGCGCTAGTGGCATTTCCAGTTGAATAATTCCAATTTGTTATATTTGTAGGTTTAACCCTAAATCTAATATCCATTTCTTCGGTAAACCATTTAATTGTTCCACTACTGAAACAACCTGCATACCAACTGAAACATTGAGCTAAAGTGCCGTTTGGCATGGCATTGCTCGTATCCCAACCACACATATTGACTTTATCTCTACTGATGGCGCTGTGATTTAAAGTGCCCAAAGTGTCCCAATTCATCAATGTGCCACATCGCCATCTCTCCAAACTTCTAATAAATGCACCTTTGGCTCCAGTTGAATCATAAAATTTTTTGTTAATTCTCCATGTATATCCTTTAGCAACATTGATACCTATTAGTTGATTTTCATAAGCAATTGTATCGCCTTGAACAACATTAGAATGCGCATAACTAACGGTTAAATTATTTGTAGATTCAATAACACCATTACCACCAACAACAATCCTGATTTTACCTGTTCCAGCACTGGTTCTTACCACTAAACTTATCATGGTATCAGACCAAGAAATGTAATCTTTTTTAAGGGCTTTGATATAACTTTTTCCACCATCATCTGCATCTTTAAATTGAACACTGCTAGTATCACGAGTGGTTTTAAAATTACTGCCTTTAATGGTTAAAATAGAAGAAGTGCCAGAGGTGATTGTAGTAGGAGAAAATGAAGATAAAGTTGGTGAGGCTCTTTTACTAGAAATATTAATTTTAGTATTGAAATTAATAATTGTTGGTTCAACTCCAACAATTTTACTAATGCTTTTTTGAATGCTAAATTTTGGATAAATATGATAAACGTCAGATGCTATACCAGTATGTTTATCAATTTTAATAAAACCTTGTTGACCGCCTTCCGTCATCCAATAGCCATCTTTCTTTACCAACAAAAAAATACCTATATCGCCTTTCTCTAATTCTAATTCTGGATGAACTTTTAAAGAATTTAGATTGATTGTTCCGCCTAAAGTTATGAGTTTTAAATCATTGAATTCAATATGTTCTGGACCTTTAAAAATCTGGCTAACTGACAATTGATTGGCAGTGTAAATCATAGTTTGATTTTCATTCCAAAAACATGTTTTTTCAACAACTTGAGCTTCAACAATAACTGTTGAATTGTCTATCCTTTCAGCCAAACTGATAGGAACCATGGTGCATTGTGATTTAACTACAAAAGAAAATATAGTTAATGAGCAAAAAATTGTAACTATTTTAATCATTTAAATTTAATAAACCACAAATTAACTCATTTTACTTGAATACTCAAAATTTGTGTGGTTTTATCCGTTATCTTAAAATCATCTGAAATAAGCATGGGTTGCATTGCAAATAGTTTTCCATCTTGATTGATCATAACTAAAACATCATGCTTTTCGGTACTATTTAACTTTTTATCTATCAAAATATCACTGATTTTCTTGTGACCTTTCATTCCAAATGGTTTAATCTTATCTCCCGGTTGCCAATTTCTAATACAAATGGGATATTTAATTTTTTCATAGTCCAACAATAAACAATTTTTGGTTTTTAAATCTTCAGGTTTTTGTTTTAAAAGTTCAAATAATATGGTTTTGTCTTGAATATTAAGTTCAGAAATTAGTTCTTCTAATATCAAATCAACTTTTACAGTAGATTTTATGGCAAACAAATGAATATTTTCTCGCTGAACTTCCATCTGATGGGTATTTGATAAAATAGTTTTTCCATATTGAAGTTCATTGTTTAAAAACTGTTCGATTTGCTCATGATTAAAGCCATAGTTTCGACACATATAAAACAAAAAAGTAGTAGCATTATTCAATTTCATCAATTCTACTTTGTTAATTTCAATAACATCATTTTTTAGATTTGAAATTTTTTGCCATTCTTTTAACATCAATTCTTGGGATAGTTTTTCAAAAGAACTAAGATTTTGAGAAACCTGGAAAACTGTTTGATGAATATTAGGTTGAATAGTTTCTAAAACTGGATTTAAATGATGACGGATTTTATTTCTCAGATAATTGTCTTCTTGGTTGCTTTTATCCTCTCGAAATTGAATTTCTTGCAATTTTATATATGCTTCTATTTGATGTTGATCTGCAAACATTAATGGTCTAACCAATAATTCTGAATTAAAAGGAATGCCATGTAAACCGCTTATGCCAGTATTGCGAAGCAAGTTTATAAAAAACGTTTCTGTATTATCTGTTAAATGATGAGCCGTTATCAATTTTGCATAACCATGTTGATTTATCAAATCACGAAACCAATCATACCTTAATTTTCTGGCAGTTTCTTGCAAACTTAGTTTTAAAAGAACCATCTGTTCACTTGTGTTAAACTTTTGGACATAACATTTTATTCCGTGAGTTTTAGCAAGTGCTTCAACAAAAGCTTGGTCTTCATCACTTTCTTTTCCTCTTAACTGAAAATTGCAATGAGCAACCGAAAAAGAATAGCCGGATTGAAGTAATAAATAGAATAAACAAATACTATCTTTGCCACCACTAAGTGCCAATAGTAATGAATGATGTTTTTCAAACATTGCATGGTGTTTAACAAACTTATTAAATTCGGTTAGCATGACAAATATTTCAGCAAAATTAATCAAAAGCCATTACAAAGCTTATTTTTTGTTATGGTTTGTTATTTGGCATGTCTATTGTTACAAGGGTTATAGTCTTTAGTTTGAAAATACTTAAAAAATATATCGCCACTGTTTTTATTTTGTTTATTTTTCAAAACATAAATGGACAATCTGAAGTTCAAATTATTGGTGGCGAGAGACTAACCATTAATCAAGCAAAAAGACTAACTGTTATTGCAGAAAATGTTGTAATCAAACACAATGGTGTTACTATACAATGTGATAGTGCTATTAGAAAAACTGATCTTGGCATTATTGAAGGATTTGGCAATGTTTATATTTTTCAACCAGATACTTTCACCTTGAGTGGTGGCGATTATTTAAAATATGATGAAAGTAGCAAAACTGCAATTGTTACAGGTAAAAATGTGGTTTTGAGAGATGCTCAAATGACTCTTCAAACTACATCAATTTTATATAATACTTTAAATCAAACGGGATTTTATACCAATGGCGCAGATATACAAAATGGATCAAACAATCTTAAAAGCAAAAAAGGCTATTATTTCAGACGAAGTAATGTTTTTAATTTCAAAGACAATGTAGTTTTAACTAGTCCTGATTATGTGATGTATAGCGATACTTTGGAGTATTTTTCAGGAAGCAAAATTGCCTATTTTTTCGGACCCACAAAGATTGTTAGTGAAGAAAACATCATTCATTGCAACTACGGTTGGTATAATACAAAAACTGAAAAAGCGCAGTTTAGTAAGAAAGCTTCGATTATCAGTGGTGCCAATACCATTTTTGCAGATAGCTTATTATACGACAAGAAAAAAGGAGAAGGAAGAGGCATTGGCAATATTAAACTCATAGACACCATCGAAAATTTTGAAGTATATGGACAACATGGTTTGTATTATCAAAAAAGCAAAGAAACATGGGTAACTCAAAATCCATTGGCGATTAAAAAAGATGAAACAGACACCATGTATATTTTGGCAGATACTTTTTACTACATTAACGATACACTTAATAAAACACTAAAAGCTTATTACAACACTGCTATTATTCAAAAGGAATTTCAAGGTAAATGCGACTCCTTAGTTTATCAATTCAATGATAGTTTAATTAGTTTATTCCACTCCCCAATTTTATGGAGTAAGGAAAATCAAATTGTTGGAGATACCATGTTTATTTTATTAAAAAACAAAAAGATGCATCGATTAAAAGTGATGAATAACGCTTTTTTGGCTTCAGAAGTAAAGTCAGGTTACTACAATCAAATTGCAGGAGATTACATGAATAATTTATTTACAGACAACAAATTAGACCAAGTTTTGGTTGAAGGCAATTCAGAAATTATATATTACATAAGAGATAACGAAACAGATTCGGCTGAATACACGGGAGTAAACAAAGAAAAATGTCATAAAATGTTGATATTTTTTGATTCTAGCAGGGTTTCAAACATCCGTTTTTATGGCAAACCAGTAGGAAAAATTTATCCAATCAAAGAATTTCCAGAAAGCGAAAAGCACCTCGAAAACTTGTCTTGGAAAGTGGATCAAAAACCTGTTATTGATACTTTTTTAGAACGCAAAAAAGAAATTAAAAAGAGTTTTGCTTTACCATCAAAAAGCAAAGAATCTCCTATTAATTCCAAAAAGAAGTTAAAACCAAAGAAAATTTCAAAATAATACTAATTTAGTTTGTCTTTTAAAACTTCCTATATAGAGCCATTTAATTCAATACAATTTGGATTTAATGCCAATATAGATATTTTAAGAGATGATACTATTCATCCCATTGTTTCAGGCAATAAGTGGCGTAAATTAAAATACATAATTGATGACTTCAAGAAAAGCGGTAAAGAAGTACTTGTAACATTTGGAGGAGCATACAGCAATCATTTAATTGCAACCGCATTTGCAGGTAAGTTTTTTGGGATCAAAACATTTGGTTTTGTTAGAGGGGATGAAGCAAGACCTTCCAATCATTATGAACTTTTATGCATTGAAAATGATATGGAACTTATGCATGTAAGTAGAAGTGATTACATAAATAAACAACAATTATTCGAAAAGTTTTTTGATAGTAAAAAAGCTTATTTTGTGGATGAAGGAGGTAATCATCCATTAGCTATAAAAGGTTGTGAAGAGATAGTTGACACATTCAAAAAACATTATAATTATGTAGTTTTATCATTAGGCACTGGAACTACCCTAGCTGGTATTGTGAGTGCAATAGAAAAAAAACAAATAAATACAAAAATTTTGGGTATTAGTTCTCTAAAAAACAATTTTTCTTTAGATGAGCGTATGCAAAAATATTCGCAAAAAAATTGGCAAATATTCCACAATTTTCACAGAGGAAAATACGCTAAAATGGATAGTGATTTGTTGACTTTTATCAAAGATATATATGAAGAAACTGGTGTAAAAACTGATCCCATCTATACCGGAAAAATGTTAATGGCTGTAAGAGAACTATACCAACAAAAATATATAAATTCAACTGACAAAGTGCTTTTAATTCACACAGGAGGGATTTATTCATTTAAAGAGGATTAATGTTGAATTACTAGCCTTCCTAATATTAAATTTGTATTATAATCCTGACTAATAACATATGAATATATGCCACTAGGTATTGCTTCGGTAGATATTATAAAGGGATTTTCCTTAGGATTAAACTCCAAAACCTGTTGTCCGATGTTATTAAATAATTTTAATTTATAATTATATCCGAACTCATAATTAAATAATATAGTAGCAAATTGATTAGCTGGTTGTGGAAAAACAAGTGAATTGTTAATGCCATAATGATTAACTCTGGTTTTTAATATTTCGCTTTCACCAAATCCTCCAAATTTTAATTGATAAAAAATAAATTGATTTTTAGGTGGATTTTCATCTGTAAAATTGTAAGTGACAGGTTCGCTCAAACTGCCACATATTCCTGGAATATCACCAACTGAAACAAAATTAATACTATCTATAGATCGCCAAATCTCAATTCCTTGACATACATTTCCAGAACCTATTGTGCAACTAATAAATACATGTTGATGATTGGCCAAAACATCAAACTTGTCCAATATTGGTGATTGTGCCATTGATTTAAATGGCAATAAAATGATAAATAATATGTATAGATTTTTGATCAACTTTAATAATTATATATAACATTCAGAACCGTTTGTCCAACTGCTTTCAGGGTTTTTTTATCAATCATATCCATGTTGTCATTGTGGGTATGCCAATATTTTCCAAACTGCGAACTTGTTGTTGGGTCAAAATCAATGATATCCACCATTGGAATACCTGTGTATTTCATAACATAATAATGGTCATCAAGCACATAACCTCTAGGAGAATTTCTAAAATAAGATCCATAACCAGCATTTGCTGCTGCATCCCAAATAATAGTTAAATATTCTCTTGCATCATTTAAACTATAGGATTCATAACCAAACATTGCATTCGGTGCGCCAACCATATCCAATAATATTCCAAAATCTGCTTTGTAGTTTGGCACATGCGGATTTTTTGCCCAATATTGTGAACCTAAGCAATAGCTATCCTCCACTTTTCCAGAATTATCTCCCCAATCTTCGGAGTCGAACAAAATAATATCAATTCCAATGTCTATTTTATTTTCTTTCAATACATTGGCTATTTCCATTAAAACTCCAACACCGCTTGCGCCATCATTCGCACCAAGAATTGGTTTGTTTTGGTCTTTAGTATCTTGATCTGCAAATGGACGAGTATCCCAATGTGCTGCTAATATTATACGTTTGCTTGCAGTAGGATTAAAAGAAGCAATGATATTTTTTATAGGAATAAGTGTATTGTCAAAAGTTCTGGCTGTTGAATTTTGAAAATAAACTGTATCTGCAAGTGCTTTAAAATGCTTGGTGTAATAGGCATGACAGGTAGTATGTGCGGGTGTTCCAGGCACTCTTGGACCAAAATCTACTTGTGCTTTCACGTATTCAAATGCATTGTCTTCGTTGAAAATAGTTGATTTAAAAACTGGTTTTAGAGATGTTGTATCTTCAGTTTCAACCTCGGAAGATTTGGGAGTATCATTACAAGCGGAAAAGAAGAAAACCAACATTATCAACACAAAAATATACTTCATTCTTGCAAAGATAATTAAAAATAAAATAATTTTTTAATTTAATCATTTTAGTCAATGTCTTTGCAAAAACTATCTTTTTATCACCATGATTAATCCATTTAAAATTTGCTAAGAATTCTAGTTTTTAAATTATATAAAAAGAATTTGATATAATTGTTACTTTTTTAGAAATCTACTTCCATATTCATTATAATTGCATCTACAATCAAATGACACCTCAAACCATAATATTTATCATGTTGGCATATTTTGCAATGCTGATATTGATTTCCTTTTGGACCGGTAAAAAAAACGACAATGATACTTTTTTTACTGGCAATCGCAATAACCATTGGATGCTAATAGCATTTGGTATGATAGGTTCTTCGCTTTCTGGCGTTACTTTTCTTTCCATTCCTGGCACAGTAGGAAAAGAAGGGATGTTTTATATGCAAGTGGCTTTGGGTTATGTGTTGGGTTACCTCATTATTGCGTTTGTTTTGTTGCCCATTTATTACAAATACCAACTGACGAGTATTTATGAATACTTAAAAATACGGTTTGGCATGACCACTTATCGCACAGGCGCTTTTTACTTTTTAGTGTCGCGCTTAATTGGGTCTTCGTTGCGTTTATATTTGGTGGCGCATATTCTTCAGATCTTTTTATTTGGTGTTTATGGTTATCCATTTTGGGTCAGCGTTTTGGTATCAATAACATTAATTTGGCTTTACACTTTCAAGGGCGGTATTAAAACCATTATTTGGACAGACACCTTACAAACCTTATTTATGTTGGTATCATTGGGTTTGGCTATATATTTAATTTTAAATGCGATGGATTTATCGATGCTCGAAATGCTTCAAAAAGGGCAAGCCAAAGGGTATAGTAGATGGTTTCAAACTGCTGATATTTTGGCAAGTAACTATTGGTTAAAAAGTATTTTAGGAGGCATGTTTATTACCTTAGCCATGACAGGTGTAGACCAAGACATGATGCAGAAAAACTTGTCGTGTAAAAATATCAAAGACGCACAAAAAAACATGGTTTCATTTTCATTGGTTTTGGTCATTGTAAATGTGTTCTTTTTGATTTTGGGCGTAGCATTGTTTACCTACATAGATACCTTCCCAGAAATCAAAGCCATTTGGGAAAGTAAAGGCGGAAAATCAGATGCCTTGTTTGCTACTATAGCCATGCAAAGTGGTTTGGGATTAACTTTAGGAATTATTTTCTTGTTAGGATTAATTGCAGCAGCATATTCAAGTGCAGATTCAGCTTTGGCAGCTTTAACTACTTCATTTTGCGTAGATTTTTTAAATATAGAAAAATATCAAATATCCAAACAAATATGGTTGCGCAAAGTCACACATATCGGTATGTCTATTTTAACGTTTGTAGCGGTATTAATCTTTAATGAAATAGATAGCGACACTGTGGTTGGTTCATTGTTTAAAATAGCGGGCTACACCTATGGACCTTTGTTGGGATTGTTCTTTTTTGGTATCATGAGTAAGCGAACAATTAACGATGTCATTCCAGTTTGGATTACTTTGTTTATGATGGTATTTATTTATTTTTTAGATACTCAAGTATTTGGCAACCCCAAAGGCTATCGTTTTGGGTTTGAATTATTGGGTATCAATGCAATATTTACAATGATTTTATTAAGGTTGTTTTCTAAATCCAAATAAATCATTATCCTTGTAATCTGAAAAAAACTTTAATCAAGATGCTATTCAAATATTTCAAGTTTTGGGGAATATCCATATTTTTATTCTCCTGCTCTACCCCACAAGTCTATCTGCCAGGCAACTATGAAAATCGCCCCATTTTTTTCAATCCAAAAGAAATGGATATTACACTCGAAAACAGCCAACAAGCAGACTATTTAGCCAAGGATTATCCAAAAGAAAATGCAGTTTATCAACACGTAAAAATTCATGTAGATTTTCAGTTTAATGAGCAATACGATTCGCTAAAATATTATGAGCTAGATAAAAATAGTAAATTCAAAAAACTAACAGAAAGACCGATTCCGGATGGTCAAGTTTATATGAATTCAAAATATAATTTCGATTTATTAGGTATCAAAGATTTTATTAACACTCCTATTGTTTTGCATTATAATTCTATGAATTCGATTAAGAACTTTAATGTAACGATTGATGATAACCAAGCCATTTTAACCAAAACAGATGAAACCAACGATGGCGATGAATATTTTAAAACTGATAGCAGATATGAATACTACGATATTAATTTACCAGTGAGAGGTTCTGTTGTAAAATATGAATATAACGAAGATTGTAGAGATGCTAAATTTAACAGTGTAATGTATTTGCCTGAAAGATATTTAACACTTAAAAAAACAATCAAAATTGCTCTACCAGATTTTTTAGATTATGAAATTATTGAACAAAACTTTGGTGATATAAGATATCAGAAAGACACCGTTATGGATTTTCCTAAATCGGGCGCAAAAGGCAGCAAAATAAAATATCTACAATATACTTTTTATAAATTAAAAGCTTTCAAAGATTATAAATCAGGCAGAGGACCATCACACAGTTATCCCATGCTTTATTTCTATTTAAAAAGTGCACAAAAAACCATAACGCCACAAGTCAAAAAAGACGAAACCCCTACCCCAATCACAAAGTATCATTCTTTATTTAAATCTACAGATGATTTGTATCAATGGTATCAGTTGGTTTCTGTTAATTTAGCAAATGATACATCTGTATTTGCTACTTTTACAAAGAACTTGGTAAAAGATATTAAAAGCGATGAAGAGAAAATTAAAACCATTTATTATTGGATTCAAGATAATATCAGATACATCGCATTTGAAGATGGCATAGCAGGGTTCAGACCAGATGAATGTGCAGATGTATTCAAAAAAAGATATGGCGACTGTAAAGGCATGGCAAATTTGACTAAAAACATGCTCAAAGTAATTGGATACGATGCCAGAATGGTTTATATCGGCACAAAACATCAAAATTTCTCTTATCAAAAACCAGGTTTACCTGTAGATAACCATGCTATTTGTGCTGTGAAATTAAATGGTAAATTTTTATTTTTAGATGGCACAGAAACCTATTGTGCATTGAATGAATATGCCAACAGAATTCAAGGCAGACAATGTATTGTAGAAAATGGCAAAGATTATTCTATCGAAACAATTCCCGAAATGGATTACATGCATAACGAAAATTATACATTTCATGAAATTAATATTATAGATTCGAAAATGGAAACTAAATCTAAAAATATTTTTAAAGGTGAAAGCAAATTAGATTTTATAAGAAGTTATAACCTAATCAATAGCAATAACAGAGAAAAATCATTGTTTAATTATTTAACAAGCGAAAATGTTAATTACAATGTTAAAAACCTCTCTACTTCAGATCTAAATAACAGAGAAATTCAAACTGAATTAAATTATCAATTATCAATCAAAAACAACGTAATCAAAAACGATAAAAACCAATGGATGATTAAGTTAGATTGGGAGCAAGAGTTTGAAAGTTATAGAGAAGATACAGCCCGAACTTTAGATATAGATTTTGGACACAAAGTGTTTATTCATCAAAAAGTAATATTGAATTTGAAATCTGGACAATCTGTATTAAAAAAACCAGAATCCATCTATATCAATAACGATTTTTATCAATTTGAATTAAAGATGGAAATAGTAGGCCAACAACTAATTTATACTAAAAAACTAATCACCAAAAAAGATTATTTACCTAAAGAACTCTGTCGACAGTTTGCAAGCGATTGTCAACTAATTCATCAATATTACAATACTTATATTTTAATCAAAAACTAATATATTATGAAAAGATTCCTATTAATTGCACTTTTTTGTTTGATTTCACAACTTAGAGCACAATCTCATTTAGAAAAAAGTTTTTTTAGAGAAACACTCAACGATACATTTAAAAAAGTATCGTTATTAGTGGTAAGACATTTCGAAGAAATTTCTGTAACACCATTTAAAAAGGGAGATTACCAAATAGAAACCATATTAAGATTACAATACCATATTAAAGATATGGCAGCTTTAGATAATTTTAAAACTTTAGACAAATTTGCCGATGCCAAAAGTTATAGAGTATTACAAATCAAACAAAATGGCACAGAAAAAATTATTTATGAGTTTGAAAACAAAAATTACGACCCTGAATCAAAATTTAATGACGATGAGGACAGTCCAAAAGAAGACGATCAAATGCCCTTAGAAAACATTGAAATTGGAGATATTATAGATTATCGGTATGTGTATGTCAGAAAAACCACAGTTCCAGATTACGAGGCTGTACTAATCAATAATGGCATGTTTTTTAATCGGTATCAAACCCATCCCAATACCAACATTTATAAGTCTTTAGTAAACCGAGATAAATTATTGAACCCTAAAAATCCTATTTTAAGCTATTGTATAATTGTTAAGGTTTCCAATGATTTAAAATTCATTTCAAAAACATTAAACTGCAAAGAAAAATTTGAAATTAAATCTCTAAACGACAGCACCTATTATGAATTTAAAAAATCTTCAATTGAAAGAACAGAGGCTGAGGATTTTAGTTACGCTTATTTAACTTTACCAAATATAAAATTTGCTGTAGTTCAAACCGACCCAAAATTGATTCCGATGTATCCACATCAATTTATCAATGAGCAAATCTCTTTTCAAGATATAACCAATCTTGGTTTGTCTTTTTATGAAAACAAAAACTTCATACCCAAATACCTTCACTATCTGAATACCAGAAAACAACCTGAACCCTATGAACAAGTGTCTTTATCTAGTTTTTTCAAGCGATTTAACAAAACATTTGCATCAGGAGAAAAAGACAAAGTAGCGATGTTAAATTTGTTACATGAATACATAACAAACGAGGATAAATTGAATCAACATCAATTTGGCGACATGGCAAATATGGTGATTTTAGCTCGTTATTGCGACTATATCAAATTGCCTTATCAGATGATGGCTTGTATGCCTAAATTCAATGGAAAATGGGCTGATGCTTTAACGCCATTTGATATGAGATGGGGTATTTATTTACCAAACAATGGTAATCCTATATATATTTCAGAATATTCTAAAAGTGGCAATATTTATCAAAAATTCGGCTATCTTTCAAATACAGAAATAATTCTATTTAACAAAGAAACTAAAGCATATGAAGTTAAAATTTATCCGATGGTAAATTATTTAGAAAATACCACTTTAAATCATTCGGAAGTTTTGCTTGATAGTAACTTTAAAGCAACTGTTAAAAATAAATCTATTTTCAAAGGATATAACAAATTTTTAGTAGATGATTATTTAGAAAATTATTTCAACAGTGAAGGATTATATGTTAATACTCCATTTTATGGATTAGTAGATTATAATGATATTTATAACTTTAAAGAATTTAATGATACAAGTACTTTTTATCCAGAATATAGAAGATTATCGCAGAGCTTTTCTGATTTAAAATTAAATTATAAAAGAAATGATGTATATAAATACCTTTACAAAGAATATGGGTTTTATGACCTTAATCTAGATAGTTTTAATTTAATTAATGATGGTTATTTTGCAGACAATGAGTCAGATTCTTTGGGTTATAGAAATGAGTTTACTACTTATTCCTTTTATCAAACAACAAATATCCCCAATCAAATGGTATTAGCTTTAGGAAGGTTGATTACCTCGCAATACGAGGTTAGCCCATATAAAGTAGAGAAAAGAATAACAGATATCAATATCAGTCATCAAAGAAACTATCAATGGCGAATAAAGGTCCAAATACCCAATGGTTATGAATGCTTGAATAAACAACATTTTAATCATAAAGTTGAAAATGAAGCCGGAACATTTGAAAGTACTTTGACAGAAAAAGATGGTTATTTATATTTAAATGTGAATAAAATTTACAATTCTCACTATTTACCAAAAGAAAAATGGATGCAAATGGTAGAGTTTCTTCAACAAGCATCCTTCTTATACGACCAAGAAATAGTTATTGAAAAAATAGCACAATAAACATTTAATTCCTTCGTTAATCAATTAATGAAGATTGTAATTAGTATATTGATTATTGTGTTATTGTCTTTTACATTTATTCAACAACCCAAGCCGGCTCAAAAACCTATTCAGCCACCTAAAAAGGTTTATACAGATACAATTATAAGCTATCGCGCAAAACCTATGTTAGCTGAAAAACAGTCTACAAAAAATAAACTGAGCCTATTAAAAATAAACTCAACTATTAAATCTTTTAAAGTAAGTAAGCGTCATCAAAAAATGATTGTATATTTTGGCGACACCTTTAAAGTTTTTCGCATTGCATTAGGCGGCAATCCTATAGGACACAAAACTCAACGAGGAGATTTAAAAACTCCTGAAGGCAGTTATTATATTTCTTACAAAAATCCAAATAGCAGAGGCTATAAATCTTTGAAAATATCTTATCCCAATGAACTAGACAAACAAAATGCCAAAAGAATTGGTAAAGACCCTGGTGGGGATATTTTTATTCATGGTTTATGGTGGGAGAATCAAGACCCAAAAGAACATTGGAAAACCAATTGGACACTAGGTTGCATTGCTCTTAACAACCAAGAAATTGAGGAAATATTTAATCACACCGAACTCAATACGCCTATTAGCATTATGCCATAGAAAATAAACGCCAATATGAATGGAATGATAGTATGAATAATTTAATTAATCATACCTGAAAAAATTCTCTATAATTATTTGGATTATTCTAGTGCTTAAATGAAGTAAAACAATTTTGAAAAAAACATTAAGTTATTACCATTTAATTTAGTTTTTATAAAATATAAATAGAGTTTAAACGTTTTGAATTAAAATAATTATTATTGCAATATGAAAAATTTAATATTTGGTTTGTGCGTATTATTAGCATGTATGTTTTTGGTAAGTTGTGGTGGAACAAAAAAATGCAATGGTTCTAAGGGTACAAGAGTTGAAATGGGCACAATGTAATCTGAGATTATTTTGTTGAATTTTATAGCCATGTTTATAAACGATGGTGATGTTTTTTATCCAAAAATTATGGTGTTTTGAAATCATTTTTTACAACTAAAATAAATTTAACGACTAACAACAATCAAAATTACTATTTTGGCATTTTTGCTAGTGCTATAATAGCTTTTGGCTTGTTTTTAAATGCTATTCAACCGGGTTTAATATTAACAGATGGTGGCATTTTTTCATCTATTGCTTTTAAGATTCAAAATCATGGCACTTTATATATTGATGCTTGGGAGAATAAACCACCAGGCATTTTTTATTTAATAGCAATATTCTATTTCATAATTCCATCTAAAGTCTATGCGCTTTTTATAATGAGTAGCATTGTTTTTGTATTAACTTCTTTACTAGTTTATGATATTTATTTTAGAGTTTTACAATCATTATTTAAATCAATTTTATTTACTGCCATTTCATTAATGTTTATCATTTATCCTAATAATATTGGTGACGGTTTATACACAGAAATTTATGGAACATTTTTTATCCTTTTAAGCATCTTTTTTTGGGATTTATATCAATCAAATGAGAGTAATAAAAACGGATTTTTATCAATGTTTACATTGGGTTTAAGTTTTTGGTTCAAAGAGCCATTTATATTTGTATGTATTCCATTAGGTATTTATTATTTGTGGAATTTAAAACATAAAAAACATATGAAAATTTTTATAGTTTCATTTATTGCACCATCTTTATTTTTCATTATAATACTTTTAGTTACTGGCTCGTTAAAGGGTTTTATAGATATGATTATTTATAATTTTACATATTTAAATTCAGACGTAGGCGTACCTATAAAAGAAAAATTAAGCGATTTGTATGATAACTTTATTGATAAATTGCTGGTTTTAGTTATAGTTTATACGTTGCTTTTGATATCAAAATCAGATACACAAATTATCAGAAGGAATAAAATATTTTGGCTGACAATATTAATGAGTAGCTCTTTGTTTTTCTTATTAACACCTTACAATTTTGGACATTATTATTATGTCTTTTTCACTCTATTTTTTGTTGTGTTTATAAAAACATATCATGCAAGCATTCATAATTTACCTATAGTAAAATTATTATTCATTCCAATTTTATTGTGGTCAATTTTTCAGTTGAACAAAACAAATGCCTTGAACTTAACTTTTAAATTAAAACCATACCAAGCAGATGCCATTTCAAGTAGATTAATGAGAGATAAAGGTAAATCTTTATTTGTGGATTGTGTTGAAGAGGGTGGATATTATGTCAAAGGCAATGTGATGTTTAACACGTTTTTACCTGTTGCATTGCCTGTTCATTTTAGCGATGAAAGAAGTGGAATTGAAAACAGAAAAAAACTCTGGAATGAGTTATCATCTAATCCTCCTGAATATATTATCAGGTATCAATACACCTCTTATTACTATTGGAATTTACCTCACAATGGTTTTTATGACAATGAATACAGTGTAATAGATAGTACATTAAATTTCAATCAACAAAAAATATTTCTCTTACAATATTTAAAAAAATAGTAAACTTAGTTTACTATTTTGAATTTATCAAACTTGATAAAATGTTGATACCTTTGTGTGTTGTAACGCAACAATTTTAAAACTATACTTACTTTTGAAATCATAAAAATATTGTGATTAAAAACTTGAAAGTCGTAAACAGCAATTTATTTGTCGATAATGCTGGACATAAAGGAAGGGGGGTGTTTACATCTAAAGTTTTAAAAAAAGGGGAAATAATAGAAATTTGTCATGTCATTGAAATCAGTAGAAAAGATCATCAAATGCTAGTAGGCAATATAATAGAGAACTATACGTTTGTTTGGAATACTCAAAAAAAAACTGCGGCCATTGTTTTGGGTTTTGGTTCATTGTATAATCATACCAAAAAACCCAATGCAGATTATATAAAAAAAATAAAACAAGGTGTGATGGTATTCAAAGCTATTAAAGATATAAAAGTAGGCGAAGAGATAACAATAGATTATGGAGAAATGCACGCTGATTTAACATAACAAGATAAAAAAATAAAAACCCAATTATAATTATTAATAAGTATGGCAACAACAAAAAAACCAGCTGCTAAAGCAAAAGCAACAAAAGCAGCACCAAAAGCAGCTCCTAAAGCAAAAGCTAAAGTAGCTACAAAAGCAGCAGCTCCTAAAGCGAAAGCTAAAGCAGCTCCAAAAGCAAAAGCTAAAGCGGCTCCTAAAGCAAAAGCTAAAGTAGCTCCTAAAGCGAAAGCGAAAGCAGCCCCAAAAGCGAAAGCAGCTCCTAAAGCAAAAGCTAAAGCTAAGAAAAAGTAAATTCTACTCTCGATTTATTAAAAACCTGTTGCCAAAGCAACAGGTTTTTTTATTTATTTAAAAGCCAATTACCTTTTTAAGGGGTTGTTTGATATTCAAATTTAATTTTATAACAATATTTCGAGCATCAAGAACGTTTAAATCTTTGTATTGGTCTTTGATAGATTTTGAATAGATAAAAGGATAATAAATTTCAAAAATATCTTCTAAAATTGGTATACTAATTCCTGCAACGCCAAATTGAGTTGGGCTACTGTATATAATGCCATTTGTTGTAGTTGTAGGAATTGTAAATATACCAAAATCGTAGTATAAATTAAATGGTATTTTACCAGGAAGTGTAATTTCCTGATTCATTGATACCATCCATCGGTCGGTTCCAGAAAGCGGCAAATTAGTTCTAACATTGCCATTTCTATTTATAAGATTTTGCCCAAAAATATTATGATCAAAATAGCCTTCAGATCTTCCTAGCAAAACATCTTCATATAAATAATCTTGTCTTCCTGTGTTAGCAGATAAATAAAAACTTTGTCGAGAAACGTTGCCAAATGAACTTAAAAACGCTCCAGCAAAAACACGCACCTTGTAGTATTTTTTTCGTTTATTTAAATTGTATTTAGCTTCGCCAATAAAGCCTACTTTGTTGTAACAAGCTTGTGCAAATTGGCTTAAATGACTATATCCATTTTCTGCATAAACACTTAAATTAAATGGCAAAATGGCGTGCAACATTTCATAATGATATTTGATTTTTAAATAATTAAAGAGATATGGATTTGTAAATCTTGAATTTGGTGTACCTTTATCTAATAAATCGGTATGATAATAATTAAGATCTAATCCACTTTTTATCATGTCGAATTTTGAGTGTTTAAAATTAAATTTAAGATAGGGATTGATTCTAGAATATTGATTATCCTCTCCAAATGCGCTGATACCAAATGATTGTCCCTGAATACCAGACTCTATACTTCTAAAAATACGTTTGTTTTTTAATAATAGTAAATTAAGTTGACCATAACCTACCCAACGTTTGGCGTAAACACTATAAGCAGTTAAACCTGTTAATTGAACATTTCGTTTAAAAATATTTTGATTAGACACAAGCGCACCCAAATATATTTTATCATAATAATTAAAACCCAATGCAGGAAGAACATTAAAATGTAAAACTGCCTTATTTGAGGGTGTCTTATATGGAAAGGATAGTTTTAAAAAGGTCTTTTTTTGACCATTATTATAATATTTTTGCTCTTGTAAAAAACCATTTTGATTGTAAATTAGTTGTGGATGATTGCGATAATAAGCTTCTAGTTTTGGAGCACCTTTCACTTTAATAAGTTCGCCTTTTTTAACAACAATATCAACTTCAAAATTCTCATTTAATAATTCAACAAAAAACCAACTTAAATCTTGTTTTGATGTTTTTTCAAAACTATTTTGTATGTCTTTAGGAAGAGGGTGCCTAAATTTCCAGGTTTCAAAATAATTTCTTATACATGAATCATACACTTCATCTCCTAGGGTTTCTTTTAAAAAAGCAAACAATAAGGGCCCTTTAACATAAATTACATTGCCATAATTTGAATTTGTAAATTCTTCTGAACTTAAACTTAAAGATTGCGCATTACCATTTCTTGCATTGTATTGAGCCACAAATTGATCATTGAATAAACTCAACCATTGTCTAAAACCTAAATGGTTCAAAAAATCATTTCTCGTCTTATACTTATCCATAATTTGATTCTGAAAAAATGTATTGATACTTTCGTCCATCCATGGATATTTTCTTTCGTTATTTGCTAAAATACCATAAAACCAATTATGACCTATTTCGTGCACTATGGTTTCTTCATCTGCACTGCTACAAATGGTGATAGTTGGGTATTCCATGCCAGCTCCTGCGCTCAGGGGACCAATTACAACAGTGCATTGCTTGTAAGGGTAATTCCCAATTAATTCACTGTATTTTTTCACCCCTTTATTGACAAAAAATATAGGATGAGTAGAATTTATGCCATTCATTTTATTATAATCTAAATTAGAAAACAGCCAAGTAATGATAGAATCTCCAGAACTTAGCCCAACTTTTGAATGATCAACATAAAAAACAGAATCGGCAAACCATGCAAAATCATGAATATTCTTTTCGGTGTAATTGAGGGTTCGTTTACCATCATTTACGCCACTTAATTTTTTTCCTTTTAAAGATAATAAACGGCTTAGTTCTTCTTTGTTTTGCAAATTACCAGAAGATGCTACAAAATAATTGTTTGGTATTGTGATATTGACATTGTAATCGCCAAATTCACTGTAAAATTCACCCTGATCCAAATAAGTCATAGTATTCCATCCATTTACGTCATAAACAGCTGGTTTGGGATACCATTGTGTAACTGAAAAAAAACTGCCTGCCATGCCCATTCTAGAAAAAACCTCAGGAAACCTTACTTTAAAAGGTGTTGAAATTACAATTGAATCACCAGGCAATAAAGTTTGATTTAGTTTAATATGTGCAATGTCTTGATTAATCTCATCTAAATGCCATACAGCAGATTGATTGTTTATTTTAAAATCCAATTGTTGAATATTTCCTCGCGAAGAATCTTTGCTGTAGTGAAAATCTCTATTGCCATTTCTAAGTTGTTGTTTAGCAAAAGCAGTTTTTGGGTTGCTGTATGCATTCGGCCAAACATGAAAATGCAATTCCAACAAGGTGTCTGGCGAATGGTTAAAGTAAGTTATTTGACTAAAACCAATAATACAACGATGTTGAGGAAATAATTCAACATCAATTTGATGATTAACCCTTTGTTGCCATATAGACTGTTCAATTAAATTTTGGGAGTTTAAATTAAAAAACAGTGTCAATGAAAAAATATTTATTAAAAAATGTTTCACATGGCAAAAATAAACGATACTTACCTTATATTTGTACTTACTAGAAAAAGGATTTTTTTTACAGTATACAAACTAAATATTTTGCCTATGTATGATGACTTTGAAGATGAATCTGACGACCATTTTGATGATGAAGACTTTGATATAAGTGAAGCCTTAGTAAAATTTGAATCATTAAATTTAAACGATAATGTTTTTTTCAGTGAGGATGAGATAGATGCACTAAACCTTCATTTTTTAATGAAAGGTGAGCTCGAAAATCAAATCACTATCATCGATCATGGCTTGTATTTATATCCCAATAAAGTTGATTTTTTAATAGATAAAGCAAGTATTTATGTTGATAAAAAACAACTACACTTAGCATTAGATTTTATTGAAAAAGCAATTATTTTAAATCCGCTTAATTCCGAAGCCTACAAATTAAAAGCTGAAATATTATCAGACTTAAATGATTTTATAAATGCTGAACTAGTTTATCAAAAAGCTATTGAGTTATCTGCATTTGATGATGAATTTCAAACCATTGATTTATACCGTTCTTTTGCAGATATGTATTGCTCTAACGATGATTTAAATAAAGCAAACAATGTAATTACCGATGCGCTTACAAGATTTCCAAAAAGCGATGCATTATACCATCAATTGGTTCAAAACCACATGTCATTTGGCAGTTTAGATAACGCCATTCCAATTTTAAAAGCAAGAATTGATAAAAATCCTTATTCTGATATAGATTGGTTGTTTTTAGGAAGAGTTTATGAACTTATTCGAGACAAAGAAAATGCAAAAGAGGCTTATGAATATTCTTTAATCATAAACTCAAAATCTTTTGATGCAAGTTTTCATTTAGGATGCATATATGAAGATGCAAAAGAATATGAAAAAGCAATAGAGCACTATACAATAAGTAAAAAAGATGACGAAGATTTTTACCCTGAAGTTTGTATTGCAAGATGTTATTTGGCAATAGATAACGGTATTTCTGCAAGAAAACATCTATTAAAATGTAAAGACTTTCAAGATTTAATACCTGAATATGAATATTTAACAGGCTATTCCTTTTTAGTAGAAAAACAACCCAAAAAAGCTATTCCTTATTTTGAAAAAGCTTTGTTAGAAGACAGAGAAGATATTTCTGTAATCAAAGGTTTATTAGTTTCTTATTTTGAATTAAATCAATTAGATAAAATTTATGATTTTTATACTCAACAAAAAGATTTAAATGACGATTTTATAATTGAAAATTGGAAAGATTTTGCAAGTGTTTTTTATCTTTCTGGCTTGATAGACCTATACGACAAAATCGTGAATGAAGTAGAAGGTATAAAAGAACATCAAGGGCAATTTCTTAATGTTTTATCTATCGTTAAATATGATAAATTCCCAAATTCAGAAAACAAAAAACAAGTGATAGAAAATTTATTTTTAGATTTTAGTGAAACTATCGAAAATGTGAAGTTATTTTGCCCCGACTTATTAGAAGAAGATAAAGAGTTTAAAGAAGCATTAATATATTATAAAAACAATCAAAATGAACAGTGAAATTTTTAATTTAACACAACTTCCACATAGACCAGCAAAACCTAGAGACAAAGGCTTGACAATGGTTATGGACAAAGGTTTAAGCATAAGAGAGGCTTTAGATTTTATTGAGCATGGAAGCCATTTAACAGATTTATTAAAACTAGGTTTTGGGACTTCTTATGTTACGCCCAAACTTAAAGAAAAGATTGAATATTACAAACGAGCTGGTTTTAAAGTATATTTTGGAGGCACCTTGTTTGAAGCTTATGTTATCAGAAATCAATTTGATGATTATAGAAGAGTAATGGATTATTATGGCATCGATCATGTTGAGGTTAGCGATGGCTCAATGGATATTCCTCATGATGAAAAATGTGAATATATAAGAACTTTAGCAAAAAGCTACAATGTTATTTCAGAAGTAGGAAGTAAAGATGCTGAAAAAATTATTCCTCCATACGAATGGATAGACATGATGGAAAAAGAATTAGAAGCAGGCTCTTGGAAAGTAATTGCTGAAGCCAGAGAAAGTGGTACTGTTGGTTTGTTTAGAGGAGATGGTGAAGTAAGATCTGGTTTGGTTGCTGAAATTGTTAGAAAAATACCCTTAGAAAATGTGATTTGGGAAGCGCCTCAAAAATCTCAACAGGTATGGTTTATCAAATTATATGGCGCTAATGTAAATCTTGGCAACATTGCTCCTAGCGAAATTATTCCCCTCGAAACACTCCGTTTAGGTTTAAGGGGCGATAGTTTTGATTTCTTTTTGAATAAAGAAAATCTAAGCATCTAGTTCTTACTTTCGTACATAAATTTTTTATTAAATTCCTACGGTTTAATACAGATGGAGGAATGAAATCTAGAATTTAATATCTTATTCTAAAAAAACAGAAAACAAATACTTCTTAAAAAATGATTTGAATAATATCATGTTTATAAGTTTTAAAAAACAAACTCTAAACAGAGGAGCGAAAACATAACAGAGAAATCAGAAGCAAACAATTTAGAAGCACCAAAGCGACACCATTACCTAATACCGAACAGCCGTCAAAGTATAGCCCAAACTTCTAAAAAGCTGCAACATACCTTTTGGGCCAGCTAAATGACCTGCACCCACTGCTATAAAATGTGATTTGGTTTTTATTTCGTTGTTTAAAAAAGCTACCCATTTTTCGTTTCTAGCGTCTAACATTTCTTCTTTTAAAAAGGTTAGTTCTGGAGAGGTTTTAAAAATTAAGTCATATAGCTTGTCTGATGATTGCTCATCGTAGGTGCTTATCAATGTTTTCAGGTCTTTTTGAGATTGTTCAGGGTTTAAACAAAACGCTATCAACCATTGCAATTGCAAACTATCGGGAATGCTGCTTAAAATGCTTTCTTGAAATTCTACAGTTTCTAATCCTATTGTTTGTTTTTTGGCTTGTTTTGCCATGTCTGCAATTAAAAAATCTACAGGAGCTGCTCGGCAATCCAACATCAATTTTGAAGTGTAGAAATTGCTTAAAAGTGTCATAGGGGTTTTGTTATCCAAATTAACCAAAGAGTCGTTCAACCACATACGGCAAGCTTGGTCAACAATGCGATATTGCGCTTGATTTAACTGCTCACTCAAAGTTTTATTTGAAGATTTCATCGCCAATTTGAAGATGTCTATCAAAGTTCCAAAATCATTTAGATTAAGTTCTAAAGCTATGACTTCAGAAGAGTCAATACATTTTTGGATTGTTGAATTGTTTATTTTTTCAGCATCGCAATACAAATGTATGGTACCAAATAAATAACTGGGTTGTTTTAAGCCATTGCCACTAATTCTCCAAAGAATAGCATCCTGCGTGTTTTTTTGAGCAATAGCTTCTTGAGCAAATAGGTTGATTATTAGTAAACTAAATAAGCCTAATGATTTCATTTATTCTATAGGTTTTGAATCTTCAGCTACACCTGAATCTTCGATGTTTGCAGCGTGGTTTTCATCAGTTAGTGTTTCTTTCTTAGTTTCAGGAACTGGGTTTTTGAAAAAACGTTTTTGGAACACAATGATGGAAATAATACCAATGCTAATGGCAGTATCAGCCAAATTAAAAACTGGACTAAAAAATATAAATTCTTGACCTGCTTTGATAGGAGACCATTCTGGATAATGTGTATGAATCACTGGGAAATAAAGCATATCAACCACTCTGCCTTGCAGCCAAAGCCCTGAATATTCATTCATGTGTTGATAGATAACACCATAAAAAACGGAGTCGATGATATTGCCAATAGCGCCACCTAAAATCAGTCCTACACAAATTAAAAACCATAAGTTAGCATTTTTTTGGATATGTTTGATTAAGTACCAAAACCCAAATCCCGATACTAGAATTCTAAGGATTGTGAGAGCATATTTACCAGGTGTTCCAAAAAATTCCATGCCAAATGCCATGCCATTATTTTCTGTAAAATGAAAAATAAACCAATTGCCAATGATTGATTTTTCAGTGTGAAGTATCATGTTGTTTTTTACCCAATATTTCAATATTTGGTCAACAATGATTACAAATACCAAAGCTATCAAAGGGAGATACCACTTCATTTTAGAAACCTTGGTTTCTACATCAGACACTTCAGAAACAGGAAATTCAGACACTTTATTTGTTTTTGTACTGATTGAGTTTTGCTTCCATGCTAAGTGTAGCATGTGGCACAGCCATTAATCTTTCTTTCTGAATCAATTTGCCAGTTACTCTACATATTCCGTAAGTTTTATTTTCAATACGAGTTAATGCGGCAATTAAATTATCAATAAACTTCTTTTGTCTTGCAGCCAATTGATTCAAGTTTTCTTTTTCAAAAGTGCTAGCCCCATCGTCCAATGTTAAATATTGATTAGAGGTGTTGCCATCCCCATTTTCATTTGGATTTTGGATGGTTTTTTGCATTTTTGTAAATTCATCTTTAGCAGATTCTAATTTACCCATAATCAATTGTTTGAACTCTTGTAGGTCAGCGTCACTATAGCGTGTACTCTCAATGTTTTCTTCTTTCTTTTTAACCATTTTTTTCTAAATTAATTAAACAAATTTGTCCTTCTATTTCTATTTCTTGTTGTTTTGGAAGATTTTCAAAGAAGGAAATCTCATCCGCCAAAATTTCGGTGCAAATATAATCTTTAAAATGAAGTATCGCATACTTAATTTCGTCATTACATTTAACCCCAATTTTTATTCTGTCTACCACATCAAAACCACTGTCTTTTCTGAGATTTTGCAACCTGTTGATAAACTCTCTAGCCAATCCTTCTTGCTTTAATTCTTCTGTAATTGTGATATCTAATGCTACTGTAAGACGACCGTAACTGCTTACCAACCAACCTGGAATATCTTTGGATAAAACCTCCACATCGGCAATTAATAATTCAAACTCTCTAGCACCTAAATTCAGATTGATTTTGCCATTGTTTTCCAGTAGTGTAATGTCTTGTGGACTAAAATTTTGGATAGCATTGGCCAAATCTTTCATCTGCGCCCCAATTTTTGGACCTAAGGTTTTAAAGTTTGGTTTGATAGTTTTTACCAAGATGTCGTTATCTGCTTCTAAAAACTCAACACTTTTTACATTTACCTCAGACATCACCAAATCTTTGATGTGTTCTATTTGTGCCTTAAAAGCAGGGTCTAAAACAGGAATCATGATTTTTTGAAGGGGTTGACGCACTTTCAGGTTTTGTTTTTTTCTTAAACTCAATACCATGCTGCTCAAATCTTGGGCAATTTGCATAGAATCTTCCAATTGTGCATTAATAATATGATTATTGTGTTTTGGAAAATCTGATAAATGAACCGACTGACTATTTAAATTGAGGCTTTTGTATAACCATTCAGAGAAAAAAGGCGCAAACGGACTCATTAACTGAGTAACGTTGTTTAAGCAAGAATATAATACATCATAAGCTGCTTTTTTATCATCATTCATTTCGCCTTTCCAAAATCTTCTTCTTGATAAACGAACATACCAATTGCTCAAATCATCACAAACAAATGTCTCGATGGCTCTTGCAGCAGGTGTTGGGTCATAATCATTCATAAACGCAGAAACTTCTTTGATTAAAGTGTTCAGTTTAGACAAAATCCAACGGTCAAGTTCGCTTAGGTTTTCAATATTCAGTTCATTGTTTGGCTCTATTGCATAATTGTCAATATTGGCATAGATAGCAAAAAACGAATAGGTGTTATACAAAGTACCAAAGAACTTTCTTTGAGTTTCTGCAATGCCTTCTAAATCAAATTTTAGGTTATCCCAAGGTGCACTATTGGTAATCATATACCAACGTGTGGCATCTGCTCCATATTTATCGATGGTTGTAAATGGATCGATGGCATTGCCCAAACGTTTACTCATTTTGTTGCCATTTTTGTCTAAAACCAAACCATTGGCAATAACATTTTTATATGCAACGCTGTCGAATAACATGGCAGCTAAAGCATGTAAAGTAAAAAACCAACCTCGGGTTTGGTCAACACCTTCGGCAATAAAATCTGCTGGAAAAGATTGGCTCCAATCGGCTTTGTTTTTCAATCCCCATTGGGCATAAGGCATCGCACCACTATCAAACCAAACATCTATCAAATCGCTTTCTCTTTTCATCGGTTTGCCAGAAGGCGAAACTAAAACTAAAGCATCTACAAACGGTTTGTGTAAATCAATATTTTCATCATTGATAATTTGATTTAAGCCAAGTATTTGATTGGCTTTCAGAACTTCTGCTTTTAATTCTTCAACAGATCCAATGCATATCTCTTCTACCTTTCCATCGGCTCCATCTTCAGTCCTCCAAATAGGTAAAGGCGTTCCCCAATAACGGCTTCTGCTTAAATTCCAATCTACTAAATTTTCGAGCCAATTCCCAAAACGACCTTCACCTGTAGACTGTGGTTTCCAATTGATGGTTTTGTTTAATTCCACCATTCTACTTTTGATTGCAGTTGTTTTAATAAACCAACTTTCCATTGGATAATATAAAATCGGTTTATCTGTTCGCCAGCAATGCGGGTAGGTATGAACGTATTTTTCTACCTTAAAAGCTCTGTTTTGTTCCTTTAACCAAATTGCTAATTCCACATCTACAGACTTTTCGGGTGCTTGCCCTTCAGAATAGTATTCGTTTTTAACAAATTTACCAGCAAATTCATTGTTCACTTGCATAATGAATTTTCCTTGATGATTCACCAAAGGTATGGCTTTGTTATTACTGTCTAAAATTAACATAGCAGGCACTCCATGTTGTTTGGCAACTCTGGCATCGTCTGCGCCAAAAGTTGGGGCAGTGTGCACGATACCTGTTCCATCTTCGGTTGTAACAAAATCACCATCAATCACTACAAACGCTTTTTCAGGATTTTCGTGTGGTATTGTCCATTTAAACAATTGTTCGTATCGGGTGCCAACAAGCTCCTTGCCTTTATATTCAGCTATAATTTGAAAAGGTATTTCTTTGGCGTCTTTATTATAAGTTTCATAAAGAGAAACATCAGAAGTTTCTATGTATTTTTTGCCAAACTGTTTTTGGACTAACTTTTTTGCTAATATCACCTGAATGGGTTCAAATGTATATTGATTAAAAGTTTTAACTAAAACATAATCGATTTTGGGTCCAACTGTTAAAGCGGTATTTGAAGGCAAAGTCCATGGGGTGGTAGTCCAAGCCAATAAATAAACATCACCCTCAATTTGATTGAGCAAAGTATTCGAATCTTTGAGAGCCAAAAACTGAGCAACAATAGTGGTATCGGTTACATCCTTATAAGTGCCTGGTTGATTTAATTCATGCGAAGACAAGCCTGTTCCAGCAGCAGGACTGAAGGGTTGAATGGTGTATCCTTTGTATAAATAATCTTTTTTATAAAGTTCCTTGAGCAAATACCAAAGCGTTTCGATGTATTCGTTTTCATAAGTGATATAGGGATTGTCTAAATCTACCCAATAGCCCATTTTAATGGTGAGTTCATCCCATTTATCTTTAAAAAGCATGACATCTTTTCTACATTCGGCATTGTATTCCTCAACAGAGATTTTTTTGCCAATATCTTCTTTGGTAATTCCCAAACGTTTTTCCACCTGCAATTCGATAGGCAAACCGTGGGTATCCCAACCGCCTTTTCTATTAACCTGAAAACCTTGTAGCGTTTTGTATCTACAAAAAATATCTTTGATAGCACGCGCCATAACATGGTGAATACCTGGCATACCATTAGCACTTGGAGGACCTTCATAAAACACAAAAGGTGTTTTACCATCTCTGCTAGAAACACTTTGTTCAAAAGTCTGTTCATCCTGCCATTGCTTAAGCACTTCAGTTTCTATTTCGGGCCAATTGACTTGTTTGAGAGTACGATACATTTTTTATTAAGGATGCAAAGGTAAGAAAAAAGAATGTTTTTGTGATGGAATAAAAACAGAAAATATAGGTTAGAGATGTTTTTAAAATCAAGTAGTTTAAGCGTTTAATTTCTCTTTAACTTACATAAAATAATAAAAAGTTTTGCCATTTTTTATTAAATATTCAAATGTCACAAGGGTTGAAAAAAATTTACAAATCCGTATACGCTTTAATAAACTTAGCACCTAGGTTTTTATAGGGTGGAATATATTCTTTAAACTGTGGGTTGTTTTGCAGCTTGTTGCTTACTTGTTTCCAAAGGTCAATCCAAATAAGGTCTTTGCCACTTCTTATGACTTCCGTTATTTCCTGTATCAAAACACTGTTTACTACCAAGGTGCCCACTTGTTTGGTGCTTACGATTTGCACGTCCATCGCATTTTCCATGGCTTTGCTGATGTTTTGATAACCACCACAACTTCCTAAAATAGCTACTTTGTTGCTGTTGCTCATATTTTCAAGCGTGTTTTCGATGTAATAACTATGTCCTCTGTGTACCACCAAATCAGGGAATCTGCCAGTGCTTTCAAAATATTTCTTCAAGTCTTCTCGTCCGCTTATTTCTGTTTGTGGTTTGTTGGCATATATTTCCATGTTTTTGCCAGCAATGGACTTTAAAACCACATAATTGCCTTTGTCTTCTTTTTTATATAAACTAGATGGATACAAGCCCAACCAATGGTTATAGGCAGTTAACCCATCTTCGTCATCAAAGAAAAAATGTTGTTGAATGTGTTTGTTGTCTATGAATAAATCTGCAGAGCTCACCTTGTCTAAAGCAGGAATGTTAAAACCAAATAAATCTGTAAATTCTAACGGATTACCGCCTGTTAATTTTAATAGCAAACCATAGATTTTGATGCCATGTTCGTTGTTTTCTGTGATGCACTTGCGCAATTCTTTTTTAATGGTTTTGATGAAAATAGCTTTGATGGTTTCGTTTTCCAAACTGCCATAAGTGTCTGCCACATCCACAGCCGGACCTAAATCGCCACCATAATTATACAAACCAGAGGCAAACATGGCTATCAACGCATTTTGTTGGCTATCGTTCATGGTACCCAAAAAATCATCAATCTTATTGTAGCCTGCACATTGCTTTAAAAACACTCTGAACTTATTAAAATTCAATTGTTGCAAGAATTCATACCCCGATTTCTCTTTCCTTTTCTCATTCATCCTTTTATACATACCCAAAAAAGATGAGGTAAAGATTTCTTCTTCAGAATAAACAATGGTGGTATAAATTTCGTAGGCGTTGTCGTTGTTAATAGGTGCAAAACGGTGTTGTTCATTGTCGTCATGTCTCAAATTAATTTCCAAAACACGTTGCATTGCCAAATGCTCCAATTCATTGTCAACGGTATATTCGGCTAGTATGTTTTTTTGCTTGCGAAGTTCTATCAGTTGTTTAAAAAATAGTTGATCGTCTTTAGAGATACTTTCTGCTTTTTGATAAGTGATGTTTTTGCGAAAAATTTGCTCTAACAAAGCATAAGACTTGGATTGGGTGCCATAAGTGTTTTGTATGTTTTTAATGACTAAAACAACAGAATCCTGACTGTTTTTGATAGTGCGGTCTATCATGTGGTTAGAACCCATGTATTGTTTGATGGTAGAAGGGTCTATTTTAGCCACAGTTGTAATAACGTCTGTGCCAAGCGGGGTGTATGCCAAAACCTTAAATTTATTTAACACATCAAAAGGATAAAACTTGGCTGCATAAGTCCAGTAGTCTTTGGCATAAGGTTTTAAATTGATTAAATCCGAAATTTGAATACCCGTTTTAACATCATTTTTAAGAAGTTCTAGTTCTTTTTGGGGATTGTTGAGCGTGGTTAATTTTTGGCTCAATAAAACTACTTTTTGATTGGCAGAAACATGCGGTACATTTTGTTTTTCGATGCGTTTAATGATTTCAAACAAAGCTCTTGCGTGTGTTTCTTGTGCTTTAACATCTAAAGTTTTAATCATTTCTTGGGTTTGGTCTATCAATGTGAAATACACCTTAAAAGCAAAAGCATTTTGAGTGGCGCTGCCAATGATAACGGCACTGTCCAAATCTCCATCAGACATGTCTATGCGATTTTGTTCGTAGTCTATTTGTTTTTGCCAATCCAGTTTTTGAGCAAAAGCGAGTTGGCTGATTGTTAAGAACAAACCACCGATTAGATATTTTTTTATTTTAACAATTCCCATAATACAATGCCAGTGCAAACCGATACGTTAAACGAATGTTTGGTTCCAAATTGTGGAATTTCTATACACTCGTCACACCATTTTAAAACCTCCTCTTGCACACCATCTACTTCATTTCCAAAAATAATGCCGTATTTTTTTTGAGGGTCTAGTTTTAATTGACCAAGAGGTGTGCTGTTCATCACTTGTTCAATGGCTATTAAAGTGTAGCCTTGATTTTTGAGCGCTTTACAAACCTCAACAGTTTCTTTGCTATAGGTCCAATCCATGCTATCTTCTGCACCCAAAGCTGTTTTGTGAATATCCCGATGAGGGGGTTGAGGGGAGATGCCACAGAGGTAAATTTTTTCGATACCAAAACCATCCGAAGTTCTGAAAATACTGCCTACATTGTTCATGCTTCTAACATTATCTAGAATTACCGAAACGGGTCTTTTGTCCTTTTGTTTAAAGGTTAAAATATCGACACGGTTCAGTTGATGTAGCTTTAGTTTTTCGAACATTATTTAATGCAGACAAACCTAATAGTTTTTTATGGAAAATCCCAATTCACTTAATTCCTGCCAATATAAAACACCCTCGAGATGTTAAACCCAAAGTGTATTTGATTTTTGAGCCAACTGTTTTCCGTTTCTGCAATAAACCCTTTTTCGTTCATGCCTGTGCTGTTGGTAAAATGCAATTGAAACACGTGTCCGCCAGTTTCGATATCGCAACCTATTGAGAATGAATTGTGGTATTGAAAACTCGAAATCTGGTTGGGTAAAACATAAAAATATTCGCCAGTAATGGCAATTTTTCTAGAAACTTTGTATCGTCCCCCCAAACCCATACTTAACACTGTGTTCTTATATTTGGCAGAATCAATCAAGTTTCTATGAACAACAGTTGGCATTATTTGCACGGATAAGTTTTCATTGAATTTTTTAGCCAAAAGCAATTGATGGGTGTAATACAAACGGTTTGAAAAATAATAAGGATTAAAATTAGGGTTGGTATTTCTTAAAGTTTGTACAGCCATGTTGGCAACATAAACAATACTCAAAGGTCTTTTTTTATCCCCTTTTGCTTGGCGCATCATTTTCCATTTAATGCTTCCGTCATACACTTTATTCACCGAGCTTCTTCCAACTTCGATGTTGATTAAATCTGTTAATCCAAACGTGAAACTCATTCTTTGAAAAGCTTGGTCTAAACCATAAAGATTATATGCTCCTTGATCTAAAGTTCCAAAACGATGGCTGATGCGATAGTCCATATTGGCTTTGCCCAGCATTTCTATACACTGAGAATTAATTAATCGCGTGCCTTTAAATGTATTGGTGACAAAATCTGGTTCTTCGTCTTCTAGTCCATCTAATAAACTGCTTTCGTCAGCTTGATAACCGGGGGTATCAGAAACAGCTTCAAACTTTTTGGTGGTATCTATTTGAGCATGGCTCAATGAATAACCCATTAAAACAATCAGTAAACAAATGTGTTTTTTCATGTAATTAAAAAATAAGATACAAAGTAAATGTTTTTTTTAAAATAAAGTGGATTGTAATTAATAGTATCTTTAATATTATGACAAAAGAAATTTTAATGTGCCTTATAAAATATTATTCAATTTTGCAATGTTAATGATGGTGTAAGTATTTTAGATTGAGAATTTCTATTAGGTTATACTATTATGTCGTAATTGAATTATTATTTAGAAATTTGTTAGTCAATATTGGAACTTTTTCCACTACTTCATTTTTTTAAATCCCAAATAGTTTTATCTACGGTAATAAATCTTATGAGACCATCTTTTTGATGAAAGAATAACTCGGCTATGCAATGTGGATTTTTTATTCCACCTAAATCATTGTTTTTTAAATGATAAACATCATGAGTAGTGCCATATTTTGTTGTTAATGAATCTATCATTTTGTGTGTAATATTTCTAGATAGATAACTGTTGTTGTATATTTTTCCTGAGTCATTATCATTAGGAACAATTGTTCTGTGAGTATTAATGGCGTAATCGAAAATCAATAGATTGATAGAGTCATTTAGATTAAACCTTTGGGTGAAATTTAAAATATTTGATTCAAAACTAGGATTAAAATCCATATTAAAATAAAATCCATACAAAGTACTACTGAATTTTACATGTTTACATTCTATTGATTGCCTTATACAATTTGATTTTGTGATATTTCTGACAGATTTTACAACATTAACCTTTATAAACTCTTTTAATCCATTGCTAGACGTGAGTTCAATTGATGCAGTGATATTGTCTTTTTGTAAATTTAAATAAATGTCTTTAAAGTCGTGAAAAATTGGATCTTTACATTCTTTAACACAATTTGGTAAACACAAAAGCAACAATATCACTAGTGAGTTTTTCATTTATTTTCTCACCCAATAATTGTCATTATCGATATAAAAAGCCATTAGTCCTTTTTCTAAACTGTAATACAAACCATTTATTTCATTCTCTTTTTTCTTAGTGAAGTGCAGATGATATACCTTTTCAAGATTTGTATTAAAAATATCTATTGTACTATAATACTCCATATTATTAATCCATGCAAGATTTACAACACTGTCTTTTTGATTTCCTAATCTGAATGTGCTGTTACCTATATTAAAACTTAGAATTTCTGATTGGGAGGTATAACTATCAGTAGCATAAACTAAATTCATTTCCATTTTAGGAGAAATTCTATTTGTTTTAAAAACAACATTTCTTCTTTCATACAAATAAGTTGTATCACATTCATTGCCTTTATTATAATTAATAGATGCTGAATCTGATGAATAATTAAGAGACGTATCAATTGCATTTTTAAACATCATGTTATAACCTTTATCAAACTGACCTATGTTGAGTTTTGTGCTGAGGTTTTTTGGACCCAAAATAACAGGTGTACATGGTCTGAAATCATCACAACAATCTGTACATCTATAAGAAATCAATAGATGAAAGACAATGACTATCATTAAAACATGTTTCATAAACACAAAGATAAATAAATTAATCAAAAAAAAGTTTTAAAAATCAAACACCAAATAATTTAAAAACTATCGCTTCATTTACCTTTTCATTGTTCTATGGATAAAGGAACATGAAAAATCTTTTTTTAATCTTCGCAATGGCTTTTTTTGTATCCATTCATGCAGAAAATATCAAAACTATTCAAGCTCAACCCAAAAAAGCTACCGTTTATTTAAGCGGTGCAGAAATTTCTTACATCGAATCTATTTATTTAATAGCCGGAACCAATCAAATCATCATAGAGGGCGTTTCGCCTTATGTGGATGAACAGTCTATTTCAGCTTATTTTAAAGGTGCTTTAATCATCGACTCTAGAAAATCCTTGCGCTATCCCGAACAAATTAAAACCACCAAAACAGAACACAACTATCAAACCATGATAGATAGAATTACGGATTCTTTAGAAGACATTTCCTATCTAATCAAAGATTGTAACAATAAAATAAATGGTTATCAGAAGGAAAGGCAATTATTGTTGAATAACAGATTGATTAAAGGAGAATTCGCAAAGGATTCTTTGGGTTTGTTAAAATCAAGTTTGGATTTATTAAGAAGCCGTTTGACCAATATTGACGAAGAAGAGTTAAATATTGATAAGAAATTAAGTAAATTGAATAAGAAAAAAAACACCTTACAAGACAGATACAATCACTATATCAATTTGCAATCCAATCACCAATGGATAGACCCCAATTTAAACACACCTATTCATCAAATCATAGTAACCATCGAAGCCACTTTGCCAATTACTGGTAACTTATCTTTGAAGTATTTTATAAATAATGCTGGATGGATGCCTTTGTACGACATTCAATCCACTTCTGGCAGTTCAAAAATACAATTGATATACCGTGCTCAAGTGTATCAAAATTCAGGGTTAAATTGGAAAGATATTTCATTGGTATTGTCTACAAGCAATCCAAGTGTTGGCAATACCAAACCCGTTTTAAGCGAATGGAATTTGGTGTTTGGTTACCCCAACAGTTATACCAATAATTTATACAAAAAATCTAAATCACCCAATGCTTTGAATTATAATACCTTGCCAGGCAAAAACCAATTAGAAAAGAGTATGCGAGTGCAAGAAGAAAATGTTTCTGCAGGTGCCGATAGCGATGGCATAGATGCTAACGAAGTAGAACAATTATTTACTGTAAATGGCAATTTATTAAGAACAGAATATGAAATAAAAACAAAATACAACATTCAATCGGACAATAAATCGCATCATGTGATTATCAATAATATTGAAGTGCCTGTAAACCTTGCCTATTTGGCAGTTCCAAAATTAGATAAAGACGCTTTTTTGATGGGTAAAATTGCTAATTGGGAAGATTTAAATCTAATTCCAGCTATGGCAAGAATTTATTTTGATGAATCTTATATTGGCACTACTTCGGTTTACCCTGAGAGTTTAAAAGACACCTTATATGTAAATTTGGGCAGAGATAAATCCATCGTTATCAAACGTCAAAATGTTAAAGATAAATGCAAAGAAACCATTTTAGGCGATTTAAAAGTTGTGACCAAAACCATAGAAATTACTATTAGAAATACCAAAAGCATAGCCTTAGATTTTGAAATAGATGATCAAATTCCATTATCCAAAGACCCAAATATTAAAGTGACTTTATTAGACTACGACAAAGCCATTTATAACGAAGTAACAGGAAAATTAACTTGGATGATGAACATAAAACCTAAAGACACTAAAAAACTTCGCTTTTCATTTGAAGTAAAGTATCCAAAAGATAAAGTTGTGGGTGGGTTGTAAAGAAAAAATTGGAATTTATAAATAAGGTAAATAGTAAGGAAATTTTAACTCATTTTAAAAAAGGTTTCTATCAAAATTCAGAAAACCATTGCAGATTCATCATTATTATAAATTATTTCAATGCATAATCCATTTTGATATTTACCGCAACAGATTGAGCAATTTTATTTTCTGCTGTTGCAGGTATTTTAAAATTAAATTCTCTTGGTTTTATATCAATTTTTGATGTAGCAACGATAGTACCATTTTTAATAACGAAAGTAACGGAAGTTTTAATTTCTTTGGTAACGTCTTTGATAGTTAAATTGCCTAACACATCAGCCGTGTAGGTGCCGTCTTTTTTGAAATCTATTTTTGATAAATCAACAATTTTACCTTTAAAAGTGGCTTTGGGAAACAAACTACTTTCTGCATAACTTTCGTTAAAATGGTCTTCCATCAATTGATTTGGAAAATCAAATCCTTTCATCAACAAAGAAAACTCCAATGCACCAGTAGCAACATCTAAAACACTTACTACTTTACGATTTTCGGCAGTGATGTCTTCAAGAGGGGTTTTTGATAAAAACTGAATATTACCTGTTTTGGTAAAGTATTTTTGTGCATTTAAGTTTAAAACACAAATTGTAAGTAGTAAAGCAAAAAATATTTTTTTCATATTTAATCTATTATTCGACATTTATTAAGTTCTAAATCAATAAGCATACCAATACAATAACCTTTGATATTAACTTCTTGATTTTGTTTCAGTAATTTTATTTTTTCGTTTTGTGTAGTGTCCATTTCACAGCTTATACTAGTAGTACCATCGCTGTTGTTTAAATATAAGGAATATCTATTATCGTTATTTTCAATTTTCGAAACTGCACCTTTTATATCAATAACCTTACTTAAATATAAGGCATTGGCACTGTCTTCATTGTTTACAAATAAATCACAAAGTTCATTCACCGATATTGCTATCGATTCTTTCGATTTTGTAGGGTCGTTTTCTTTTGATGCTTCATTGATGTATAAGTACCCTGCAATTGCTGCAATCAAAATAACCAACAATATCCATTTAATTTTTTTCATAATTTAATTATCTAAAGCTCCTTTATTAATCCAAGCTTGAATTTTGTTGATGTTACAATCGCTTAATTTACTACCTCCTTTTGGCATGTTTGAGAATCCAGACAAATGTCTAATAGAGCCCATTAATCTGCCATTATTCACACTAGCTTTAATTTCGTTGTATGTTTCGTAAGCGTATCCTGCGGATTTTGAAGCAGAATTATGACAACCACTTAGTGCACAATTGGATTTTAAAATAGGCGATATGTGTGTGGAATAAGTCATATTAGAAGTGTCACAATTGCTATTATCAGGATATAAGGTTTCAGCATTTTCTTTTCTACAAGCTGAAAAGAACATTAAAACAATTATTGAAGTAAAAAAATATTTCATAAAAAACTATGATTAACAAAATTAATAAATATAATTAATAAACCAAAATTAATAGAATTTGTTTCGTTTTGTAAAAGTAATTTTACAAAAGCGAATTTTGTATATAAATCTGTTTTTTTTAAACTACTTTATGAATTCGCTTAACCATGTTTTTTCCAATAAACTTTGCCATAACCCGTAAAAATTTCTTCGCCTGCTTTTATAGTTTTGTTGGCAACTAAACATACTTGATCTAGCTCGTTGAGTGTTATTTTACAATTGTTTTTAAATGCCGTTTCTGAGCCTTTGGCGTCATTAGCAAATTTCGCAAAGCAAGTTATGTGTTTGGAATCAAGTGTTTTACCGTTTAATAAACTGATAAAATATTGGTCTTCGTTTTGTTTAGCTCGTTTTTCAGCCTCTTGGCGAGTCAATAATTCACCTTCAAAAATAGCAATTTGCTCGTCTTTAAAGATTTTAATGGCTGTGTACAATCCCAAACCCGCATTTGCAATTTGCGATACATCTGTATAAAGATAATCGCTTTCTTCGGCTTCAATCATTTGAATCATCAATGCTTTACTATCTTTTTATCGACAGTTTTCATTTGAATGACCTGAACTATGAAAGAGAAAAACATTGAAAAATAAATGTAACCTTTAGGTATTTCAAAATCCAAACCTTCTGCCATCAATGCCAAACCAATCATCATCAAAAAGCACAATGCCAGTATTTTGAATGAAGGGTGTTTGGATATAAAATTACTGATGGGTTTGGCTGCAAAATACATGATAGCAACCGAAACTATTACCGCAGTATACATCATCCACAGTTCTTTAACCAAACCAACCGCAGTAATGATAGAATCTATTGAAAAAACAATATCTAACAACAATATCTGAATCAACAAATCATTGAATTTAACTGGTTTAGATGATTTTGTTTCGTTTTCTTTGTCAATATCAGCTTCGGTTTTGTGATAAATTTCAACCGTGCTTTTGTACATCAAAAACAAACCGCCAATAATCAATATCAAATCTTTGCCAGAAATTTCGTTTTCCAAAACTGTAAACAATCCTTGGTCGAGCTTCATTATCCATGCAACCACAGCCAATAATCCCAAACGGATTATCATGGCTAGAAATATGCCTAATTTTCTAATTTTAGGTCTTTGTTCTTCGGGCAGTTTGTCTGATAAAATCGATATAAAAATGATATTATCGATTCCTAAAATAACCTCTAATAAAATCAGGGTTATAAGTGCTATTATTATGTCTATCATATAGTATTAAGGCAATAAACGGCCGTACATTCTTGGAAAAGGAATACTCTCTCTAACATGTTTGAGTTTGCAAAGCCAAGTAACCAATCTCTCTAAACCCAAACCAAAACCAGCATGTGGCACAGTGCCATATTTTCTTAAATCCAAATACCACTCAAAAGCTTCCATTGGTAAATCATGTTCAATAATTTTTTCACGCAATTTTTGTTCATCTGTTTCACGTTCGCCACCACCAACAATTTCGCCATAACCTTCTGGTGCTAATAAGTCTACACCTCTTGCAAAACGTGGACTTTCAGGATTGCGTTTTAAATAAAATGCTTTCACTTCGTGTGGCCAATCATACACCATAATTGGTTTGTCGAACAAACGGGTAATCACTGTTTCATCACTGCCACCAAGGTCGTTGCCATATTCAAAATTCTTTGCACTTGCAATCCATTGTGGAATATTTCTCTGTGCTTCTTCCAAGTCTTTAAGTTCTTGTTTTAAGGTTGCCACTTTATTTTGATTGAAATTGATTTCCCCTTTTTTCATCCCTGGAATAGCTAATTTAGCTTCTCTTTCGGCAATTTCTGCTTCCATTTTCTGATATTGTTGGTTCACTTGTTCCAATTCATCTTCCAGAGATTTGATGCTATTTTGTCCGTTGACATCTTTTTCGCCTTTGATAATTGCCACAGCTTCGTCATAGGTTAATCTAGGAAAAGGCTCTAAACTTGTTTTTAACACAGATTGGTCTCTGTCTATCAAATTCAATTCATGTTGACAATCTGCTAATACTTTCTTAATGACGTATTGAAGAAACGATTCGATGATGTCCATGTTTTGATGAATATCGCAAAAAGCGATTTCTGGTTCTATCATCCAAAACTCGGATAAATGTCTTCTGGTTTTACTTTTTTCAGCTCTGAAAGTTGGTCCGAAAGTATAAATTTTACCAAATGCCATTGCCATTGCCTCGCCATAAAGTTGTCCGCTTTGACTTAAATAAGCAGGGTCGCCATAAAAATCTGTTTCAAACAAATTGCTAGTTCCCTCACAAGCATTTCCAGTAAAGATTGGCGCATCCATTTGGATAAAACCTTCTTTTTGAAAAAACTCATGAATGGCAAAAGTAATGGTATTTCTTATTTTCATAATAGCCCATTGACGCTGACTTCTCAGCCACAAATGTCTTTTGTCCATTAAAAAATCTATGCCATGTTCTTTTTTTGCTATGGGATAATCTTCTGTAAATTGCAAAACCTTCAAAGCGCTAACTTGCACTTCAAAACCACCAATTTGGCGTTCGTCTTTAACCACCAAACCATTGATTTCAATAGAACTTTCCAATCCCAGTTTACCAGCACAATTAAATTCATCCTCTGTCAGCTTACTTTGATCTGCAATGCACTGAACTAAACCACTACCATCACGCAAATTGATAAAAACCAAACCCTTGCTGTCTCTTCTGTTGGCTACCCAACCTTTTAACTCAATTTCTTTGCCTTCAAATTGGGCAATATCTTTTATATACATTTTTAAAATATTCTTTTAAATAAACCGCAAAATTAATTTACTTTGCAGAGATATTTATCATTTAAATCATTTTTCCTTATGTTGAAACAATCTTTAAGTCAAAAACTCCTTCAAAAGCTGTCTCCACAACAGATTCAGTTTATAAAGTTGCTACAAATGACCACTGCAGATTTTGAAGAAAGGGTTGAACAAGAATTATTAGACAACCCCGCTATCGAAAAAGGAGAAGAAGAAGTGGTGGCTGTTACAAGCGCCATCGAAAAAACTAAAGACGAATTTAGCAATGAAGATAGCTTAAACGATGATTTTAACAGTGCCGACCATTATGATAACGATGATTTTAATGTCAGTGAATTTTTAAGCGGAGATGATGCCACAGCGAGTTATAAAATGGCAGACGATTATAACAGTGGTGACGAAGAACAAAAAGAAATACCCATTGCCTATCAACAAAGTTTTTACGACTTTTTAGTGGAACAAACCCATGCCAATTTTGATAACGAAAATGATTTGCAATTGGCATTGCACTTAGTTGGTAATATCGAAGAAGATGGCTATTTAAGAAGAGATTTAAGTGCAATTGTTAATGATTTGGCATTTACTGAAAACATCAGTGCTACTGAGGAGCAATTAGAAAGAATTTTAACAAAAATTCAAAACTTTGACCCACCAGGCGTTGGTGCAAGAGATTTACAAGAATGTTTGTTGCTTCAACTCTATAAAAAGGATTATGGCGATAACAAAGACATCGATTTAGCTGAAAAAATTCTAAATTTGCACATGGAGGCTTTTGTTAAAAAACATTACGATAAGATTAAAAAAAGTCTGAAAATAGATGATGAAGAATTAAAAGGAGCTATTAAAGAAATAACTAAACTGAATCCAAAGCCAGGTCAGTCGCAATCCATTTCCACTTCACAGTATATCATCCCTGATTTCACAGTCAACAACCACGATGGTCATTTATCAGTAACCCTTAATTCAAGAAATGCACCTGAATTAAAATTAAGTCATTCCTATTCAGAAACACTTCAGGCTTATGACAAAGACACTAAAAATGATAAAACACTGAAAGATGCCGTTCAATACATCAAACAAAAATTGGATGGTGCCAAATGGTTTATTGACAGTGTTAAACAAAGACAACAAACCCTTCAATTGACTATGAACGCCATAGTTGATGCACAATACGACTTCTTTTTGTATGGTGATGAAGTATCTTTAAAACCCATGATATTGAAAGATATAGCAGATAAAATAGGCATGGATATCTCAACGGTTTCGAGGGTGGCAAATAGCAAATATGTTCAAACAGATTTTGGTATTTACCCATTAAAATACTTTTTCAGCGAAGGGATTTTAAGCGATTCTGGTGAAGAAGTGAGTAACAAAGAAGTTAAAAAAATATTAAGCAATGCTGTTGGAGGCGAAGACAAACAAAAGCCATTAACAGATGAAGCATTGATGGCAATTTTAAAACAAAAGGGCTACAACATTGCTCGCAGAACAGTTGCCAAATACAGAGAACAACTGAATATTCCTGTTGCTAGACTAAGAAAAGAAATTAAATAATTAAAAATAAAATATCATTATGTTATCCAAAAAAATTGAAAAAGCATTAAATACTCAAATCGAATTAGAAGCAGAATCTTCAAACTATTATTTAGCTATGGCTTCATGGGCAGAATCTGAAGGATTTAATGGTGCTGCTGAGTTTTTATACACCCACAGTGACGAAGAACGTACACACATGATTAAACTCGTTCGTTTTATCAATGAAAGAGGTGGAAAAGCCATTATACCTGCATTGAAAGCACCTGCAACTAAATTCAAATCATTATCAGAAATCTTTGACATCATTTTAAAGCATGAAATTTTGGTTACTTCAGAAATTAACAAAGTAGTTGATGCCTGTTTGTCTGATAAAGATTATACAACACATAACTTTATGCAATGGTATGTTTCTGAACAATTGGAAGAGGAATCTTTAGCCAAGCTAAATGTTGATAGATTGCGTTTAATTGGCGATGACAAAGGTGGTATGTATTTATTTGACAGAGACCTTGCTACATTAATTCCAACAGCTTCTAAAAAAGCTAAATAGATGAAATTAATACTTTGCATAGCCTTCACCACTTTGGTTGGCTTTGCTTCAGGAATGGCAAATGTCAATGCTATAAACAGTTGGTATACGCAAATTCAAAAACCATCTTTCAATCCGCCTAATTACTTATTTGGTCCCGTATGGACAGTGCTGTATATTTTGATGGGCGTGTCCTTGTATTTGATTATTCAAGCGCCTTCAAATGATGCAAAAAAAACAGCTTATTGGATTTTTGGCATACAACTTCTGCTCAATGCTTTGTGGAGTTTTATCTTTTTCTATTTCCATCAAATTGGTTTTGCTTTCATAGAAATTGCTATACTTTGGATCATGATTATTGCTATGATTTGGGTTTTTTATGGCATTAATAAAACGGCTGCTTTGATTCAAATTCCATACTTGCTTTGGGTAACTTTTGCTTCGGTTCTTAATTTTGCTATTTGGCGATTGAATAGCTAATTTAAAAAAATTTAAATTAGATTAACCCAAATATTTCATTAGACTTTTGTTATGATTTGAATTAATTCAATAATACAAAACTTGTTTTTAAATAATGGTATCTATTTTTAAAATCCTTGACTTTAAAAACGGCTGAGTATACCCCATCTTGAACCATTTTTCCCTGATAAGTACCATCCCATCCTTTGCTATCTTGTGTCACGTAAATCAATTCACCCCATCTGTTGAATATTCGCATTTCATAATGTTTGGTGCCAATTCCTTCAGGTTGATATAAATCATTTACACCGTCATTATTGGGGCTAAATGCTGTTGGTGCATTAAAAACAAATAAATATTTGATTTGAATGGTTTTGGTAACTGAATCATTACAACCATAGTTATTTCTTGCATATTGTTTTATTTCATAATAACCACTGTCTGGATATAAATGAATTAAGTTTCTCTGATTAGTAAAAGTTCCATCACCCAAGTTATACCACAAACTATCTGCTCCAATGCTTAAATCTGTAATGGTAATTTCAGGATTAAGTATTGTACTAACCTCTGGGTTAACTTGTAAAACTGCACTTGGTTTTGGGTAAACTTCCACATTTTTGGTAGTGTCGTAAATGCAGTTATAATCTGTTGTAATTTGGTATTTAACTTTATATATACCTGGGATTTTATAGAGATGAATGGGATTTTTTAAAGCACTAGTTGCCATGTCTCCCAATTGCCAATTGTGTTGACTAATTTGAGCATATGGCGTTGAACTATTGTCTAAAAACTGCACAGGATTTTCAATACACACATTCGCAAAATTAAAATCTACAACAACAGGTGGGTAACTTTTTATCAATTTTATGATTGAATCTTTACAAGACTGATTGCTCTGGGCAATTAATTTAACATAAAAATCTCCGGCTCTAGGAAAACGATGGTAAGGATTGATTTGATTAGAAATACTTTGATCATCAAAATCCCAATTAAAATTTATTATCGACCCTAATTCTATAGTACTAAGATTAGTGAAATTAAATTGATTATCCACACATTGATTGGTGTCTTTAAAATCTACTTTTGGAAGTGGATAAACATTCACCGTTTTTTGGATAGCGTATTTGCAATTTTCGATAGAATTAACCTTTAATGAAATCGGATAATTTAGGCCCCATTTTTTAAAACGATAGTTTGGATTTTGAAGTGTTGAAGAATCCTCCTGATTAAAAATCCATTTCCATTCGGCTATATTGGTTTGATAAAAGCTGCTTAAATCATTTAACCTAAGTGAATCATCGAAACAATGGTCTTTAAAAGCGAAATCTACATCAATTCGTGGGTAAACAATGTGGTTTTTTTGTATAGTATCTCGGCATCCTCTGATAGATTCTGTAATTAATCTAATCTGAAAAGTGTCACCTGAATTAAATAAATGAGTAAAAGATCGATTCGTATAATTTGAACCATCAGAAATTTGGTAATGCCAATTTGAAATAGAATCTTTGGTGATAGAAGATAAATTGGTAATTTCTGAGTTGGTTTTTTCACAAACAGGATCAGCTTTGAAATTTGCTATAGGATTTGGATAAACATCAGTTGTTTTGGTGACTGAATCCTTACAATAATGACTGCTTGAAACTACGAGTTTGATGGAATATTGGGTATCTTTTGCAAAAAGATATTGATGGTTTTTAGATGTAAAAAAATTGTTTTCTAATGACCAAATATAAGCATTGATGCTATCTAAAAGGATAGTTGATTGGTTATCAAACAATGAACTATCACCTAAACAAACGGCATTTACAGAAAAATCTACATTAGGTTTTGGAAAAACTACTACTGATTTAAAAAAAGTATCCGAACAGTTTTGATCGCTTTTTACAATCAAACCGATATTAAATGTATCGGATTTAGTGTAAAGATGATTAAAATTCTTATTCGTTGATGAATTGCCATCTCCTGCCTCCCATATATTTTCTACAATTTGACCACTAAAAATTGAACTTAAATTCACAGCATGAACCGTATCAGAAAAACAAATATTGTCTACTGAAAATTGAGCAATTGGTTTTGGATGGGCCGAAACAGTTTTTATGAAAGTGTCTAAACAACCAAAAGTTGTTCTTGCAACTAATTGAATGGTTTGATTCAATTGACCTTGCATATCAAAAAGCCATTGACTGGCATTGATGGTGTCGCTAACACTGGAAGTCCATCTATTGTATGTTATATTATCATTTAAAACTATTGAGGAATCCATCAATAACAAATCATTGCCTTGACAATTTTTATTATAATAAAAATTTGCTTTGGGATTGTTTTTTACTGTAATTTTAATAGAATCTATGGCTTTACAGCCTTTATCATCCTCCACAAACAACTTGTAGGTATTACTTATGGCATTAAAAGCAATTACTTGATTTTTGTTACTGTCGCTTAAAAACTGATAAGGTTTCCATAACAAAGCATGTTTTCCGTTACCCTGAAAAGTAGATGCAAAAAGCCTTACTTTTTTGTTTTCACAAACTGTGGTGTCTTTTTGGTTCATTCTAATTTTAGGAAGATTATAGACTAAAACATTCACAGTATCTTTACTGCTACATGTGCCTCTATTTGTACTTAAAACATAACTCATTTTTAAGATGCCAGTGTCATCATGATTAGCAATAAATGAAGGATTAGATATTTTGTCGTTATCTATGTTTAAAATGGGCAACCATGAATAACTAAATCCCTTGGTTGAATTTATTCCTAGCTTAGTTTTTTGCTCACTACAAATTTGAAAATCTTGGCCCGCATTTCTTAATATTGGCACTGGAAATTTGGCATAATTAAAATCACATGAACATGATGATGAGTCTATAACAACAAATAAATCACAAGAAACACCAGCTTTAACAACAATACTTTGATTTATGGCCCAAACATCATTTTTTAACAAACTTTTGTTTATAGTATCAGTAAATACAACTAAATCGTTAATATCTGCTGTTCCAGATTGATTAACATCATTGATGATTTTGTATACAATGGCTTGACTATATGAAATATTATTGCCTTTATTTTTAATGTCAAATTTTAAATTTAAAACCTCTGAATCAGAACTCACACTTTGTAAACTTGTTTTTAAGTTTTCTAAACTTAAAGACCCTTTATATACATTTGGTTTTTGTAAACTATTTCCAGTAATAACATTGATGTTACACAATGAATTGTCTGCAACACAAACAACTTCTTGTTTAACAGCAGCTTGACTATAGAAGTCTTGCGAACCACAATTTAAATAACTCCCATCTGAACCAAAATTAAATGTAAACTCCATGCTATCACCTGGTACAACCCCTGATTTTAAGCTGAATTCCACCTCTGTAGCACCATTAATGTTTCTATATTTATTAAGTGAGCCATTTGGAGCATTATAAATACCATTGTATGAAGAAGTATCGTAATACATACCTTTCAACAAAATGGCCTGATATTTATCTTCTATTCCAGATTTATCTGGACCAAGATTAATAATTCTTACTTTTACTTGTGTAGATTTTTCGCATGGCAAAATAGAATCAATATCTACTTTAACCAATGTAAAATATGGCCTAGTAACACCTTTAATATTTAATGGATTACTTATTCCTGGGTAAGCAATAATTGAATTACCACATTTAATATTTCCCTTTGCTCCTGCCCTAATGTAATTGCCAGAAGAATAATCACAATCTGTTTGTACTTTAAAATGAATGATGATTTTATTTCTATTGGTATCAGAAACTCCTTTAAAGCCATTACTGTTGATTGTATTATTAATTGCAGCTAAGTTCCATTCATAAGTAGTTCCGCTAACTAAAGTTGGATTACTGATGGAAAGTCTAGAATTTTTGTGTGGATATTGTATATAGCATGAACCTGAAACAATATTCATTCCAATCGGCAAGGTTAATATTGCCTTTGTGTTGTATGCAGTAGTAGAACCAATATTTTCTAGTATGTATTTATAAGGGGTTTGAGCACATAAATCAGCAGTGGTTGTAGAGTCGATAATACCAACTTGAAATTGGGTGTTTTGTGGTTCAATATATAAGGCTATTCTCTCCTTTTGACAATTAAAATTATTAATATCTGTTGGATAGCCTCCACAATTCCATCCTGAATAAATAATCACACTGTCTTTATTACAAGTATTATAAATTGATCTAATTTTAAATTTTCTAGTATTATTAAAACCTATTGTTCCAAGTTTATAAATGCCATTAATTACAGGCATCAAAGTATCTTTATTGGCATCTTTAATAGATACTACTTTAACAGCTCCTGAATTATCGGGAGCGAACCATGTGTTTAAGTTACTAAAAGATGTTGATAGATTAGTGTAGTTGATTTCCCATTCTGCTGTGTCTTGAGCAGCATAAATAGTTTGAGATAATGGTTTGATGGAAACAACTGGTTTATTGTATTTAATATAATCGTCTTGAGCACCACTTTTCAGGGTATCAAAACCAACACCAAAAGAATTTCGTTTCTCAAAAATAAAATCATATTTTATGTTTTGTTGTCCTGTTGTAGGAATTTCACAAGTAGGCTCTATGTATGCAATATAAACACCATGATAACCATCATCACTGTAGTTAAAAACACCACCAACAGAATCCTTGTAATGTTTTGAAAGTTCAAAAACCAATGGATTCGAATTCATATTAAGTGGTTTAATAGTGTCCTTTATTTCTGTTGCTGTTTTATTAGAGCCAGCAGTTCTGTATTGATTCAGATATGAATATTTGTATTTATATCCTTGAGGAAGGTGTAACCTAATTGCTTTTAGTCTAGAAAAACTTCTATATTCATATGGAAAATAATTATTCCCACCATAGTTTGAGCAACAAGGGCCAATTCCTAAATAATAATTATTAGATACGCCAATCACATTACAAGTATTCACATTATAATCATTTCTGCCATAATTAGCATAATAATAACCTGTTAGTATTGTTTTTCCTGAAAACGTGTCGCACTGAAATTTGTTAGCATTTGAAGTGGGATTACTAACATTGCTTAAATAAAATAAATTATTAAAGTTTTGAATAACGGCTGTTCCTCCAATATTTCCTGATACTTTATACTTGATATCAACAACAACACTATCTCCATTTATTAATCTAAAATTAAATGGCAAACATGAGCCCAATGAATCTAAACTTAAATCTACTTTGAATCTTGCATTTTGACCAGAAACCACTTTGCTATTAGTAGTTCGGATACAATTTAATCGATTGATGCCACCTCGAAAAACAGTAATTTCAGCATTCAACAAAGTTAAATAACTGCCATATGTAATGTTTGACTCAACAAACAAGTGACGCCATGATGTGATAGAAGATGTACGTTTTACAATACCTGTAAAAGTTGACATTATTGTGTCTCCAAATAAGGTTCTTTCCTCTCTTATTTTTGAAGTATCCAATATGCCATTATTATCTGGCAAACCATCATTATTGCTATCTGGTAATCCGTAATTAATGCGTTGAACAGAAAAGTTATTAAAAACCATGCCTCCATTGCAATTAGAGTAACAATGTAATTTAAGTTGAAATGTTTGACAAGTTAAATAAAACCATTCCCTTTTACTACAAGATTTATCAGGACTATACTTAAACTGTAGTTGAATGTTTTTCATGCCATTTGCTCCAGATTTAGAACAATCTGCTTTTAAATAATATACTAACTCTGCATTGACTAAACTAATTGGAATATTTTGAGGAAAATAAGCTCTAAAAGTATCTCCTTTTTGAATAATACTATCTGGATTCCATTGAGTTGTTAAATCTGCATTTATAAAATAAAAATCTTTTTTTAGCTTTGAATGTATTAATCCACTAGGTAAAATTAAATCAACAATAAATTCTGCTGATGTAGTTTTTCTAAGAACACTTGCTGATGAAATGAGTGATCTAAATTCTGCTACTTGATTATTAACCATGTCTGAAGGTGCAAAAGTTGACAAGGCTAAATAATGTTGGTCGTATGTTCTACCCCATGCTAATGGAAGCTGTAATATGTTTTTACATTGATCTTGATACGAAGCATTGTATAACCAAGAGTTATAATTATAAGATTGATTGGTGCATCTGCTTGGCATACACGAAAAGGTTTCCCATTTAATAAATAATGTATCTCCTGGTTTTAAATCTGGTGTTTTTATTCTAAAAAATGTTATTGGATTTACTCCTAAACATGCATATTCTCCTACAGAATAACCATATACAATGCTGTCAATTTGTGGTAAAAACCAACTCCCCTTGTAACCCATTTTTATTCTTAAAGTTGTGGTATCTAACCTACTCATGAGGGTATAATATTGATTGATACTTACTTTATTAGCAAAAGCTGTCATAGCACCAATATTGGTTAATCTCAACTCAGATTGATGGCGATTATTGTTGTAGCAAGTAGGGAAACTAGGAAAAGTGATTGCTTTTAAATTAGGAATCTTATTACTAATGCTTGCAGAATTTGATGCTTTTGATACAATACAAATTTTTTTATTACATCCCCAATACAATTCATAATTTGTATTTAAACTTTTACAACCCTTTATTAATAAAGAATCTATTATTTCTATAGTTTCATTCTGATCTAATAAGGAATCCTTATTGCCGATTTTTACAAAATGTGAACTATTTAAAAATGTATAAATTGTATCTACAGTAAAAACATTTTGACCTCCGTTTACTTTATAAATCTGAATATCCTTGCCATTTATTCTTTTTAAAACAAGCTCTTTGAGTGGTCCTTTTCCATAGTTACCTATTGTAATTTTTCTCTCAAATTTAGAGTTAATATCACCCACAAAACTTGAATTACTTATACTTGAAAATTGTGCAGATGGCACATTTACTGAAAATGGAATTGAACTTCCCAAATCAAAATTACCAAAATAATTTACCCTAACTCCAATATTTGGCACATTACTCGAGTTTAAATATTGAAGTAAATCACAATTAGATGTTAATGTTACTCTTAGTTTTATGTTTTGGGCAACACCAATATTAGGAGCATTAAAGACAGGTTGGTTGAGATTGGTAATATTACTTTCAGATATTCCTGAACCTAAAACAGTTCCTGCTACATATAACACTCCAGGGGGAAGGTTTAATACGACATTAACAGAGTTTACAGAACTACCAGTTATGTTAAATACTTGAACATTGGTTGTATCATTTATTCCACAAATTGATAGCTTTTTAGGTGGAGAACATTGAATTGATAAGCGATTTCCTTGAGAAAAAGACTTAAAACTAAAAACTAAAACAGTAGTTATTAAAAAATATTTTGCTAGTTGTTTTAACATTAGACTAGCAAATAAAGCTAAATTTATTGACATAAACAAGTTATAGACTATTCAATAAAATAAATATATTTGCTGTTACAATTACAAAATGCAAAGAGATCAAGAAATATTCGATTTAATTCAACTGGAAAATAACAGACAAGAGCATGGCATAGAACTTATAGCCTCTGAAAACTTTGTTTCAAAACAAGTAATGGAAGCTATGGGAAGTGTGTTAACTAACAAGTATGCAGAAGGATTACCAAACAAAAGATACTATGGCGGTTGCGAGATTGTTGACCAAGTTGAACAATTGGCAATTGATAGATTAAAAGAGCTTTTTGGTGCCGAATGGGCCAATGTTCAACCACATAGTGGAGCGCAAGCCAATGCAGCAGTTATGTTAGGTTGTTTAAATGCAGGCGATAAAATATTAGGATTCGACTTAAGTCATGGTGGACATTTAACACATGGTTCTCCTGTTAATTTTTCTGGTAAATTGTATCAACCAAGTTTTTATGGTGTCGAAGAAGCTACAGGTACTATAGATTTCAGTAAAATTGCAGAAATTGCAGAAAGAGAAAAACCAAAATTAATTATTTGTGGTGCTTCTTCATATAGCAGAGATTGGGATTATGTAACTTTAAGAAAAATAGCAGACAGTGTTGGCGCTCTATTATTAGCGGATATTTCTCATCCAGCTGGTATGATAGCCGCAGGCTTATTAAACAATCCGTTGCCACATTGCCATATTGTTACCTCAACTACTCATAAAACCCTCAGAGGCCCAAGAGGTGGTATCATTATGATGGGCAAAGATTTTGAAAATCCATGGGGTCATAAAACACCAAAAGGAGAACTTAAAATGATGAGTGCTGTATTAGATGGCGCAGTTTTTCCTGGAACACAAGGTGGTCCTTTGGAACATGTAATTGCAGCTAAGGCAGTAGCATTTAAAGAAGCTTTAAGTCCAGCCTACAAAACCTATATGAATCAAGTGAAACAAAACGCTCAAGCACTTGCAAAAGTAATGGTTGACCTAGGTTACAAAGTTATTTCTGGAGGAACAGACAATCATTTAATGCTAATTGATTTGAGACCAAAGGGCGATTTTTTAACTGGAAAACTAGCTGAAAATACCTTAGTAAAATGTGACATTACCATCAATAAAAATACAGTGCCTTTCGAAACTCGTTCACCATTTGTAACTTCAGGAATGAGATTAGGAACTCCAGCAATTACAACCCGTGGCATGAAAGAAAATGATATGCAAAAAATTGCCAATTTGATTGACACAGCATTGATGAATCACGACAATGAAAGTATACTAAATGAAGTAAAACAAAATGTTAATCTTTGGATGAAAGATTTTCCACTTTATTCTTAGTTTAAATGTTAAAGTTCAAAACTATATTATTGTGGATTGCATTTATATTTTTGGCTATTGAACATCTATTCCAATTTACATCAACCACTTATCTAATTTTCAGAATGGTGCCTATTATGGCAATGATTATCTGGTTTGTTATTTCCCTTTTTTACAAAAGTAATTTTAAAATTAATTCCTCTAAAGTAACCTTCAAAAATGCTTGGATATTAAAATTTGTTCGCCCTTTTGCAAGTTTACTTATTATTTTGGGTGCTGCTGCAAAACTAATGAGATGGCCATATTCTGATATACCTCTAGTTTTTGGTATAGGTTGTATGGCATTATACTACTCCGCTTTGTGCTTTGTTGTAGAACAAAATAAAGATTATCTACCTGATATTATAGATGACAACATAGAATGAAATAAAATCTCCTAAAGGAAATTAATCAATCCAATCTGCAATAAACAAATTGGTATCTTTTGTACCACCGTTGTTTCTATTGGATGAAAACACTAATTTCTTACCATCGGGACTGAACATCGGGAATGCATTAAAAATACTTTGGCTGGTAATCTGTGTCAATTGTGTACCATCTGTATTTATCATATACAATTGAAATTCATACCCTCTTTTAGAAGCGTGATTACTTGAAAACAGTATTTTTTTTCCTGAAGGATGATAAAAAGGTGCCCAATTTGCTTTGCCTAAATTAGTAATCTGCTTTAAATTTTGTCCATTGGTATCAATCACATAAATCTCCATATTGGTTGGTGCAACCAATCCTTGACTTAATAAATCTTTGTATTCCTTAATTTCATCTTCTGACTTTGGCCTTGAGGATCTAAAAACAAGTTGACTGCCATCTGGTGAAAAAAATGCACCTCCATCATAACCCAAATCAAAAGTTAGCTGTTTTAAACCACTTCCATCAATATTCATAATCCATAATTCTAAATCTCCACTTCTTGTGCTTGTGAAAACAATTTTATCACCTTTGGGACTAACAGTTGCCTCAGCATCATAAACTGAATCGTTTGTCAATTGTTTGATTATTTTTCCTTTCTGATTGGCTATGAAAATATCAAAATCCGAGAATATATTCCACAAATACTTACCTTGCATCGTTACAGGCGTAGGACAAGTATGTGAACCTTTAAAAGTAGAGGCATACAAAATATCCTTACTATTGGGCATGTAATAGCTACATGTGGTTCTACCTAAACCATTACTAATTTTTTTAGGCATATAATTATGCTGCTTTTTGATTGCCTTAGCAATGTCTAATGAAAATATTTGATCGCATTGTAAACCCCATTTAGGGTTATTGCTTTGAAAAGCCAAAAACTTACCATTAGGACTAAAATAAGCTTCAGCATTATCACCTCCAAATGTTAATTGTTTAATATTTTTTAAATGCTTATTTTCTATACTATCTGTTTGTGTTTGTGCTGAAAGTGTTAGGAAAAAAGCGCTTAGGATTACTATTAAATACTTCATTTTATAAGAAATGCAAAGGTAGCATTAATAATATTAATTCATAATATTTATAAACAAAAAAAGGGCAGCTATTAGCTGCCCTTTTTGATATGTGATAAAATTGATTATTGTAATACGATAAGCTTGCTTACCACTTGTCCATCTACAATCAATTTGATATTATAAACACCTTTTGCATTGCCGCTTAAGTCGATTTCAAACTTACCAATTGCATCTGTATAGATTTGACTCAATACTTTTTGTCCCATGGCGTTGAATACTTCTAAAGTTGCATTTTGGGTCATTGCTCCTTTTAAATCGATGTTAACGATTCCTGTACTTGGATTTGGATATACATTGATGCTTTCTTC